>NZ_JBITGL010000053.1:0-1031 GCF_044456985.1 Nonomuraea sp. NPDC050663 | reverse complement strand
GCCCTGGCCGAAGCCCTGGTCAGCTGGTCCACCAGCGGCATCCCGGACAACCCGACCAACTGGCTGACAACCGTCGGACGACGCCGCGCAATCGATGCGTTCCGCCGCCGCGCCGCCGCCGACGAACGCTACGCCGTGCTCGCCCGCGAACTCGACGAGACGACACCGGCCGCCGACGCGCTGTTCGATCCGGATGCCATCGACGACGACAAGCTCGCGTTGATCTTCACCGCATGCCACCCGGTCCTTTCCAAGGAGTCACGGGTCGCGTTGACTCTAAGGGTAGTCGGCGGTCTCACCACTGATGAGATCGCCAAGTCGCTGCTTGTACCGGTCCCGACCATTCAGGCCCGTATCACCAGGGCGAAGAAGACGATCACTGCCACTCGAGTGCCCTTCGCCATTCCCGAACCCCACGAGCGGCCCGCACGGCTGAGCTCGGTACTCAACGTCCTCTACCTGATCTTCACCGAAGGGTCATCAGCCACCCACGGCCAGACCTGGATCCGAACTGATCTCGCCCGAGAGGCGCTGCGGTTGATGCGTGGTCTCGTGCGGTTGATCAAGGCACCAGAAGCGCTCGGGCTGCTTGCGTTGATGGAGCTGACAGCTGCCCGCTTCCCTGCCCGACTTGACGCAGACGGGCGGCCGGTGCTGCTGGAAGACCAGGATCGCCGCCGTTGGGACCGCGCGGCGATCCAGCGCGGCCGCGCCGCGCTGGAGTTGGCGGCCAGCGCCGGGCGAGGGCTTGGCGCTTACGGATTGCAGGCCGCGATCGCTGAGTGCCACGCCATTGCCCCGTCTGTGTCCGAGACCAACTGGGACCGCATCGTCGTGCTGTACGAGGCACTAGGCCAGCTCGTGTCCTCTCCCGTGATCGACCTCAATCGGGCAGCTGCCGTGGCGATGGCCGAGGGCCCCGCAGCCGGTTTGCAACTCGTGGATGAGATCGCCGCTGCCGGGACGCTGGAGCGATCTCACCTGCTGTACGCCGTACGCGCCGGGCTGCTGGCCCGGCTCGGACACCGGGA
>NZ_JBITGL010000052.1:0-1045 GCF_044456985.1 Nonomuraea sp. NPDC050663 | reverse complement strand
CCCTACATGCTTACCCCAGGACAACCATCGCCTGGGTTGGACTACCTTCCTGCGTCACCCCATCGCTTACCTACTACCTCTTCGGTTCGGGCGTTCAGCCTCACCCCATAGCCCCCGAAGGGACATCTGAGGGACTTAAGGACCCTTAGCATCGGAGGGTTCGATATGGGCGCATTGAAGCGGGTACGGGAATATCAACCCGTTGTCCATCGACTACGCCTGTCGGCCTCGCCTTAGGTCCCGACTTACCCTGGGCGGATTAGCCTGGCCCAGGAACCCTTGGTCATCCGGCGCGAGGGTTTCTCACCCTCGATTCGCTACTCATGCCTGCATTCTCACTCGCACAGCCTCCACAACTAGATCACTCTGCTGCTTCGCCGGCTGCACGACGCTCCCCTACCCATCCAGTCCGCATAGGACTGAATGCCACGACTTCGGCGGTGTACTTGAGCCCCGCTACATTGTCGGCGCGGAATCACTTGACCAGTGAGCTATTACGCACTCTTTCAAGGGTGGCTGCTTCTAAGCCAACCTCCTGGTTGTCTCTGCGACTCCACATCCTTTCCCACTTAGCACACGCTTAGGGGCCTTAGTCGGTGATCTGGGCTGTTTCCCTCTCGACCATGGAGCTTATCCCCCACAGTCTCACTGCCACGCTCTCACTTACCGGCATTCGGAGTTTGGCTGACGTCAGTAACCTTGTCGGGCCCATCGGCCATCCAGTGCTCTACCTCCGGCAAGAAACACGTGACGCTGCACCTAAATGCATTTCGGGGAGAACCAGCTATCACGGAGTTTGATTGGCCTTTCACCCCTAAACACAGGTCATCCCCCAGGTTTTCAACCCTGGTGGGTTCGGTCCTCCACGCGGTCTTACCCGCGCTTCAACCTGCCCATGCCTAGATCACTCCGCTTCGGGTCTACAGCATGCGACTCAAACGCCCTCTTCAGACTCGCTTTCGCTACGGCTCCCCCACACGGGTTAACCTCGCCACACACCATAACTCGCAGGCTCATTCTTCAAAAGGCACGCAGTCACATCACA
>NZ_JBITGL010000051.1:0-1106 GCF_044456985.1 Nonomuraea sp. NPDC050663 | reverse complement strand
CTAGGAGCTGTTCGGGGTTCGGATCTTGGTAGGGGTGGCTCAGCCTGGTAGAACGTCGGATGTGGCGCGCTTCGATATGACGGATGCTGAGTGGGCGTTGATCGAGCCGCATCTGCCGGTGGCGGCGACCGGGCCGTTGCCGCGGCGGGCGCGGGATCAGTTCAACGGGATCTTGTGGCGGTTTCGCACCGGGTCTGGCTGGCGTGACGTCCCTGAACGCTACGGGCCCTGGTCAACGCTGTACTCCCGGTTCAACGGCTGGACCAAAGCCGGGGTCTTCCAGGCCCTGATGGACGCGCTGATCGCCGAGGCGGCATCGCGTGGGCAGGTCGGGTTGGAGATGGTCAGCGTGGACTCCACGATCGTGCGGGCGCATCAGGAGTCGGCCGGACTGGCGATCGCCGGGGAGACCCTGGATGCGCTGGAGCAGGCGTTGACCGAGGAAAAGGGGGCTCCGCTGCTGCAGCAGCCGCCGGTGTGGCGGGTGATGCGCCGCAGGTCACACCCGAGACGGGCGACGCGGGTTCATCGGCCGGCCACGATCGCGCCACCAGTCGGCGGCGCCGCAAGGCCCGGGCCCGGCGGGCCGAGCTCGGTCGCTCCCGAGGCGGGCTGAGCAGCAAGATCCATGCCGCGGTCGACGCGGCCGGGCTCCCGCTGGCCTTCGTCCTGACCCCGGGCCAGGCCGGTGACTGCTCACGCTTCAGCACCGTCCTGGACAAGATCCGCATCCCCGCTCCCATCGGTCGGCCGCGTACCCGCCCTGCCGCGGTCGCCGCCGACAAGGCTTACTCCTCCAAGGCCAACCGCGCCTATCTGCGTCGCCGCCGGATCGCCGCGATCATCCCGGAGAAGACCGATCAGCAGGCCAACCGCAAGAAGAAGGGCTCCAGCGGCGGGCGGCCCGTCGGCTTCGACCCCAAGCGCTATCGGCAGCGCAACACCGTCGAACGCTGCTTTCAGAAGATCAAAACGTGGCGGGGGCTGGCGACCCGCTACGACAAATCCCCGGAAAGCTACGTGGCCGGGCTCCACCTCCGAGGCTCAATCATGTGGTTGAAACTCCTCGCCTCAACCACATGATCCGAACCTCAAACAGCTCCTAG
>NZ_JBITGL010000050.1:0-1121 GCF_044456985.1 Nonomuraea sp. NPDC050663 | reverse complement strand
GACTCGCTTTCGCTACGGCTCCCCCACACGGGTTAACCTCGCCACACACCATAACTCGCAGGCTCATTCTTCAAAAGGCACGCAGTCACATCACAGCTGAGCAAGCCCAGCTAAGCTCCTACGGCTTGTAGGCACACGGTTTCAGGTACTATTTCACGACCCCTCACCGGGGCACTTTTCACCTTTCCCTCACGGTACTCGTGCACTATCGGTCATCAGGGAGTATTTAGGCTTACCAGGTGGTCCTGGCAGATTCACACAGGATTTCTCGGGCCCCGTGCTACTTGGGAACACTCTCGACAGTCAACAAAGTTTCGCCTACCCGGCTCTCACGGTCTACGGCAGCCCTTCCCAGAGCTTTCAACTACCTCGTTGATTTCTTACTGTCTGGAAGACCGGCAGATCCTCCTGAAAGGTCCCACGACCCCGCTAACGCAACGCCTGCCGGCTATCACACGTCAACGGTTTAGCCTCATCCGCTTTCGCTCACCACTACTCACGGAATCACTGTTGTTTTCTCTTCCTACGGGTACTGAGATGTTTCACTTCCCCGCGTTACCACCAACCGCCCTATACATTCAGACGGCGGCAACACCACATGACTGGTGCTGGGTTTCCCCATTCGGACATCCCCGGATCAACGTCTGGTTGGCGACTCCCCGAGGCTTAACGCAGCCTCCCACGTCCTTCATCGGCTCCTGATGCCAAGGCATCCACCGTGTGCCCTAAAAAACTTGGCCACAAAGATGCTCGCGTCCACTATGCAAATCTCAAACAACAAACAGCAAACCAGGTCGGCCACCCCACCACGTGGGAAGCTCCCCTGGTCCTGTCTCCGAAGAACCGGTTGCCCGTTCCTTCAGGACCCAACAGTGTGTTTGCAGACCCGGACCGAACCCCTCTAAGACCTCGTTCCCACTCCCCTTACGGGGCGGTACTTGCGGCCGAGCGATCCGCTCCGGCTGACTAGCCAGTGCTCCACTAGTGAGCTGTCACCCCCGACCGGGCATTCGCCGGACGCGGGATGAGAGTGCTCCTTAGAAAGGAGGTGATCCAGCCGCACCTTCCGGTACGGCTACCTTGTTACGACTTCGTCCCAATCGCCAGCCCCACCTTCGACC
>NZ_JBITGL010000049.1:0-1176 GCF_044456985.1 Nonomuraea sp. NPDC050663 | reverse complement strand
TAGCTTTGTGGTCAAGTCCTCGGCCTATTAGTACCGGTCAGCTCCACACATTACTGTGCTTCCACCTCCGGCCTATCAACCCAGTCGTCTACTGGGAGCCTTACCCCCTCACGGGGTGGGAGACCTCATCTCAAGGCGAGCTTCCCGCTTAGATGCTTTCAGCGGTTATCCCTTCCGAACGTAGCCAACCAGCCATGCACCTGGCGGTACAACTGGCACACCAGAGGTTCGTCCGTCCCGGTCCTCTCGTACTAGGGACAGCCCCTTTCAAGTCTCCTGCGCGCGCAGCGGATAGGGACCGAACTGTCTCGCGACGTTCTAAACCCAGCTCGCGTACCGCTTTAATGGGCGAACAGCCCAACCCTTGGGACCTACTCCAGCCCCAGGATGCGACGAGCCGACATCGAGGTGCCAAACCATCCCGTCGATATGGACTCTTGGGGAAGATCAGCCTGTTATCCCCGGGGTACCTTTTAGCCGTTGAGCGACACCGCTTCCACACGCCGATGCCGGATCACTAGTCCCAGCTTTCGCTCCTGCTCGACCCGTCAGTCTCACAGTCAAGCTCCCTTGTGCACTTACACTCAACACCTGATTGCCAACCAGGCTGAGGGAACCTTTGGGCGCCTCCGTTACCCTTTAGGAGGCAACCGCCCCAGTTAAACTACCCACCAGACACTGTCCCCCACCCGGATCCACGGGCGCGGGTTAGACGTTCAAAACGACCAGAGTGGTATTTCACCAATGACTCCACCCAAACTAGCGTCTGAGCTTCCCAGTCTCCCACCTATCCTACACAAACCGTTCCAAACGCCAATGTCAAGCTGTAGTGAAGGTCCCGGGGTCTTTCCGTCCTGCTGCGCGAAACGAGCATCTTTACTCGTACTGCAATTTCGCCGGGTCTGCGGTTGAGACAGCGGGGAAGTCGTTACGCCATTCGTGCAGGTCGGAACTTACCCGACAAGGAATTTCGCTACCTTAGGATGGTTATAGTTACCACCGCCGTTTACCGGCGCTTAAGTTCTCACCTTCGCCAGGTTGCCCTGGCTAAGCGGTCCCCTTAACGTTCCGGCACCGGGCAGGCGTCAGTCCGTATACATCGTCTTACGACTTCGCACGGACCTGTGTTTTTAGTAAACAGTCGCTTCCCCCTGGCCACTGCGGCCCCCACCAGCT
>NZ_JBITGL010000048.1:0-1604 GCF_044456985.1 Nonomuraea sp. NPDC050663 | reverse complement strand
GACGCGACACCATCTGGTACCTCCGCAACACCGCCAACGCCGGCCTGCACAACACACAATTCGCCTACGGCACCACCACCGACGCCCCCCTCTACGCCATCGCCACCGAGCCGATACCGGAGGGCCCGCCGCCCAACGTCACCCCCATCGATTGGTCGCGATTCACGCATCCGGCGCCCACTGACGCGAACTCTGTGCGGATGGCGGCGATCCTGCGCAACGCACTGCGATACGGGCTCAAGACATGGTGGCCGGCAAAGGGCTTCCCTACCAGCGCTCAGACATACCTGAACCTGGGCGGCACAGGCGAAATGCACGTCCGCGGACCAGCCGACGAGGCACTCGCGCTGGCCATCGCGCTACGAACCGGGGCGTACGACGCGGCCTCGGCAGGCGACGTGCCTGCTGCCGAGGCCTCCCGCAGAACAGCGCTCCTAGCTGGCTCGATCGCTTACCGGCACCGCGCCAATTCTGTCAACGGATGGGGCGACGCCTGGCAGTCGGCCATGTGGGCCGCATACGCCGGCTTCGCCGGATGGCTGATGTGGGACCAGCTGAGCGCCGACGACCGCGCCCATGTCGCCCGGATGGTGGAGCATGAAGCGAACCGATTCGTCGATTACAGGGTGCCCTACTACCGCAACGCCGCTGGAACCATTACGTCGCCCGGTGATACCAAAGCCGAAGAGAACGCCTGGAATGCGATGGTGCTCCAGCTGGCCACCGCGATGATGCCCGATCATCCGCACCACACAGCCTGGATGAACAAAAACCGGGAGCTGATGCTATCGGCCTTCTCCCGGCCGTCGGACCTGACGCGCACCACCGTCGTGGACGGCAGGCCGATCCGCGACTGGCTCGACGGCTCGAACATCGACGAGGACGGCGTGATCGTCAATCACTCCCGAGTGCATCCTGACTACTCCACGACCGTCAGCCTGAACGCCCAGGCCGCACTTGTGTACTCGATGGCCGGTCAAGCAACGCCGCGATCCGCGATGTGGAACGCAGACGTCGTCTACGACGCGCTGGTTGACCGCAACTGGGTTGCCGGTAGCGCCTTCCCGCCCGGCGGAGCCGTGCGGCAACCGGGCGGAACCGTCTACGTCGATAACTCCGAGCACATCTACTACCCCCAGGGCAACGACTGGGGAACCGATCGCCGCATTCAGCCGACCCTGCTCGATGTGCAGGCCGCCGCGTTTGGGTTTGACCGACTGGCCAGCCAAAAGGGCGGCTACTGGGAACAGCTGCATGGCCAGCGCGTACTCGACATGCAGCGACGGTCCGCCGACGGGCGGACGTATCAGACGCCAGGCGAGGACACGTATGCGGGCCGCGAGGAGTTAGTTGCCGCAACGGCGGCCCAGGCGTGGTTGACGAAGTGGATTATCGCCCAGGGCGTGTACCGGCTCGCGCAGTAGAAGCCCTGTTGCCTCGGGCCCACCGATTCTCCGAACAGACAAGGATCCATCAATGCTGCACGCAAACAGGTACCTGAGACGCATGTCGCGTTGGTTAGCGGGGGTTGTGGCGCTGGTGACGGTCACTCAGGTGACCGCGCTGCCGAGCGCCGCTAGCCAGATCAGTCCGGGTCATCCTGA
>NZ_JBITGL010000046.1:0-1728 GCF_044456985.1 Nonomuraea sp. NPDC050663 | reverse complement strand
GGTTCAGGCACACATTCCGTGATCGGTTCGTGCGGGTAGGTCACGGTTCGGCTGTTCCGGTCGGTAGGTGCGGTCTTGATCAAGAGCATCGCGGCTGTGGTGATCTCAGGCCTGGTGGAGGTTCTGTTTCCGCATCTGGGCGGGCTGTTGGTAGAGAAGGTCTTCAGATCGGGACGGACGGTGCGGGTCTGGGCGAGAACTGGCACGGTGATAGCGGGTTGCCCGGGCTGCGACGTGGTGTCTTCACGGGTCCACAGCCGGTATGAGCGGCAGCTGGCCGATACCGCAATCGGCGGACAGGAGGTGCTCATCCATCTTGAGGTCCGGCGGTTCTTCTGCGTCGATCCGACATGTCCGAGGAAGACGTTCGCTGAGCAGGTGCCCGGTCTGACCAGCCATTATGGTCGTCGCAGCACGAGCCTGGGTGGCTTGTTGCGGGAGGTGGCGCTGGCGCTGGGCGGCAGGGCTGGCGCTCGGCTCTGCGAGCGGATCGCCGCGGCGGTGAGCCGGATGACGCTGATCAGAATGATCCGCGGTCTGCCCGACGCGGCCTCGACGGTCGGTCCTCGCGTGCTGGGGGTGGACGATTTCGCGCTCCGCCGCGGCCATACCTACGGCACGATCCTCATCGACCTCACCACCGGCCGCCCCATCGACGTGCTTCCCGACCGGACGGCCGACACGTTGGCCACCTGGCTGAAAGCACATCCCGGAGTCGAGATCATCTGCCGGGATCGGGCCGGCGCCTACGCCGAGGGCGCCGCGCGCGGCGCCCCTGACGCGATCCAGGTCGCTGATCGCTGGCACATGTGGCGCAACCTGGGCGAAGCAGCCGAACGCGTCGTCGCCCGTCACCGCACCCATCTTCGCGACCCGGCAAAAGCCGCCTCAGGAGTCGTAACGCCGGTGGCCGAACCACACCCCGGACCGCAGGCCGATCTGCGAACGGGACCGCTCGCCGAACGCATCCGCCATCGCCACGCCGCCATCCACAAACTCCTCGAGCAAGGTCACGACCTGAAGGGCATCGCTAGGGACCTTGGCCTGGCCCGCAACACCGTCCGCAAGTTCGCCCGCGCCACGACGCCCGAAGAACTTCTGGTCAACACCGGCACCGGACGCCGCCCGAAGATCCTCGACCAACACGCCGCCTACCTGCTGCGCCGCTGGAACGAGGGCTGCACCAACGCTGCCCAACTCCATCGAGAACTCCGCGACCAAGGCCACCAGATCCGCAGCAGCGCCGTCCGCGCCTACGTCCGCGCCTGGCGCGTCGCCACTCCCGCCGCACCACGACCGCCCGTACCGGCCACCGTTCGCAAAGCCACCGGCTGGCTCCTTCGCGACCCCGCCCACCTCACGCAGGACGAGCAACGGCAACTCGACGCGTTCACCCAGGCCGACCCGGCCCTGGCCGCTCTCCGCACCCACATCTCGGCGTTCGCGGTGATGATGCTCGACCGGCAAGGCCAACACCTCGACGCATGGATGGACGCCGTCGAGAACGACGACCTCCCCGAACTCCGCTCCTTCGCCAACGGCCTACGCCGCGACTACGACGCCGCCCGCGCCGGCCTGACCCTTCCCTACAGCTCTGGCCCAGTCGAGGGCCACGTCAACCGCATCAAAATGATCAAGAGGCAGATGTATGGCCGCGCCAACCCCGACCTTCTCCGCAAACGAATCCTCCACGGAGACTGACCTGATCACGGAATGTGTGCCTGAACC
>NZ_JBITGL010000045.1:0-3897 GCF_044456985.1 Nonomuraea sp. NPDC050663 | reverse complement strand
GACGCGACACCATCTGGTACCTCCGCAACACCGCCAACGCCGGCCTGCACAACACACAATTCGCCTACGGCACCACCACCGACGCCCCCCTCTACTCCGTACAGCAACCCGACGCCTCACCCGGAGCGCTCCGATCACGCATCGTAGCGATCGCCAAGGCAGAGATCGGAGTGTCCGGCGACAGCAACTACTGCCAGAAATACGGTCCACTCTGCGATGACTGGTGCGCGATGTTCACCCGCTGGGTGTGGCGAGAAGCCGGGGTGACCGATCTCTTCAATACCTATGTCGCCCGTGGCGTCGGCCGGTGGGGTGTCGAGAAAGGCCTATTCGTGCCTCGCCCGCCGGGAGCACGAGGAAACCCGATGCCGGGCGATATTGTCGTCTATGGCGCGCCAGCGAATGTGGTCGGAGGCCATGTCTCCATCGTGGAATCCGTCCATGCCAACGGCATGATCACCACGATCAACGGCAACCACAACAACAAGGTAGTACAAACGGTAATCAACCCGATAACTCATACATCAGGGGCCGATAATCTGCACATCTCCGGATATGTGCGGCCACCAGGATCGTAAGCAAGGAATCAAGCGAATCAAGCGCACCCTTGCGCACTAAGCTCGCCGTTGTTTGCTTACGCAGCGAGCTCCCCCTGCGTTGGCCTAATCTAGTGTCCTACGTGTAAGAGGAGCTCGCTGCGAGCACCCACAATATGCGTGAACCCGGCCGCAAGCTCCTTCATCCTCTGTGTCGGCTTGCAGAGCCACAGCATAATCGCAGCTCGGTCATCGGCTGGCCTGGCAGCGGTGCAACGCCAGTTCGTCCGTGGCTACATTGCATTAGTTCAGCAGCCGTAACACCACGCCGACCATAGAAAGGCGTGGTCGACGTCAAATGGGCCACCTCCGAGTGGGTCGACTGGTTCAACCACTAGGCCATGTCCGGTAGATCAGTCTGATCCGTAACAAGGCACCGACCAGAGTGATGGCCGCCTGGTAGTCGCAGGCGAGCTTGTCGTAGCGGGCGGCGATTCCCGCGCCATTGCATGAGCTTGTTGAGGGAACACTCGATGACGTCGCACAGGGGTAGACAGCAGCCGGGTCGAAGGCGGGAGGGCGGCCACGGCGGCCGCCCGCTGTTGGCATCCGGCCTGCTGGTCGGCGCGTTCAAGGATGACGGCCTTGATCTCTCGCGAGCGCGAAGGGCTCGGGAGCTGTAGGCCTTGTCGGCGATGACACGATCAGGCCGGTCGGGGGCGTTCGGCACCGGTCCGGGCAACGGCGATCCTCTTCATCCCCCGGGCGAGACGGTACAGTCGCTGATGTTGCTGGCTGTGATGAGCGCCACGAGGCGCAGGCCCCGTCCGTCGGCGGACAGGTGCAAGCTTGGTCAGCCCGTCCCGAGACCGCCCAGGCGCCTGATTCGTCCCGCCCGGGCGTGCCGGTCGCGCGCTGGCGCGCACGGTGGCGGAGCCCACGCTGACCTTCCAGTTCGGCCGGTCGAACGCATCGTCGTGTACCTGCACATGCTGGAGCAGGGCGTCGAAGGTGCCACCGGCCGCCCAGCGCCTGTAGCGCTCAGGGAGACTCTTCCACTTGCCGTACCCAGTCGGGCAGATCTGCCACGGGGCGCTGGTGGCCTTCCACAAGATCCCGTTCAGGAAACTCCGGCGATGCAGCCACCTCCTGCCTTGCGCCCGTCGGGCAGGCAGCAACGACTCGATCCGCACCCAGGCCGCATTGGTCAGCTGATCACGAAGGCGTCCATGGTCGGTGTGTGAAAACTGACCTAGACGCCCTTCTACTCGCCCCGTATGTCTATCTGGACGATCACGTTCTGCCTTCGCGGGAACGTCTAGGGCGGCGAGGTCGTCCACCAATGCTGACCTCGGCCGAGGTAGTGGTCGTGGCGGTGGCACAAGTACTGCTGCGATGCGATCAAGAGCGGTACTGGTTACAGGCGCCGGCGGCGCGGATCGGTCATCTGTCGGCACCGGTATCGAGAAGGCAGCCGCCGACCTGGGCCGCCGGCTGATCCAACAGGCCCGCCAAGACGAACCCGCGGAGCTCCCGCCCTTCCCCTCCTGCCTACGCCGACACATCGAAGCGATCATCTGGGCGCTGAAGAACGAACGCTGCCCCGAACGCCACAAAGACGGCCTATGGGCACGCATCAGCCAGCGTGTTCTCGCCCTCAATGCCGCTATCTGGCACAACTGGAACACCGACGCACCAGTGAACGGTCACTGACCGCCTACAATCACTAGCCCCAACTCCACCCCAACCGGCGACTGAAGTCAGCAACAGCTTCTCCACCGATGCCGGCGCGATTCAAGATAGCCAGCCGTTTGGCGCCTGTCATCGACGGCGAGTCAATGCTGTGGTGCCGACAGGCCGAATATGTCAGATACTCCCTGGCCGCCTCGCTCGCCTAACCTTTCGTGCTCGTCTGCGTGACGGGCTAGGGCCGTCACGCAGACGGCGAGATCTGCATACCGATCACGCGTCGCCCTGAGATGTCCAGATGATGTCTGAGCCCTGTCCTGGTTGCGCGATCTTCAGCAATAGAAAGTGGGGGAAACAATCGAGCTGAGGAGTTGAGTATGACCATCGGACGACGCATCGCCATGACCGTGGGAACAGCAGCACTTATGTTCACCGCAATTCCGGCGCCACAGGCTCTCGCGGATCCGACATGTAACACGGGCGAAGTGTGCGTCTACAATAATGGTTCCTTGGTCGCCAAGTTCCGGCCCATCGCGCCTGGAAACTGCAGAGCCATCTCGCGTTCCTACGACTATCTGCGGAACCTTTCCCTAGCCCCGCAAAGAGCATGGTCCGGAACTAACTGTACCGGTGCAAACAAGCTTGTTGGGGCAGGTCAGGGTTCCTCGATCAACTTCTGGTGGAGTGTCGGCGGCCTCTAACGCAGCGCAACAGCCCTGGGTTAGTCGCCCGCTCGTCAGTGTTCGCCGTATCCCGAACCGCACAAGATTTGCCTCATCCACATTTTGTGCGGTTCCGGCTACGGCGAACACGGCAGCGAGCGGACAGACTCCCGCAACGGGGCCTGGTGGGGCCGCTTCTGCGAGCGGGACGTCGAAGAGGTACGTAAGACCTCCTGACGGACTAAGAAGTCGTCTCATTTGGAGATCCGCGATAGCAGATGAGGCGCCGGCCAGTGCAACGAAGGACCCGAATCGGTCTGCCCGGCGCTCGTAGCGGCGGTCCAACCCCTGGCCCATCTGCTGGACGGGGCCCGACGGGGACGCGGTCGAGGAGGACGTGCTGCTGGCCGGGCTGAGCCTGGACATGCCCCTCGATGAGCCCAGCGCCCTGGTGCGCGGTCTGGACGCCGGTGGGAGCGGCTCGCCGAACGCCTTGACGAGGCAGGTTCGGCGAAGATCTCCGTCGAGGTGCCGGATGACAGGCTGATCGTCGACAACCTCGGCGAACCGAAGTTCTTGACCTGGCTGCGAGGGCGGGTCGAGAAGATACTCAGAAAATCGACCTGCCGGACCTGCTATTCGAGGAACGCGCCTGGATGGGGCTTCCTCGACGCCTTCGTCCACCTCCGCGACGACACCACCTGGATGAAGGACTGTCCACCTCAGTGGTCGCGCTGCTGGTGTCCGAGGCGGGCAACATCGGCCCGGCCCCCTTGGTGAATTCCGGCTACGAGGCGCTGACCCGAGCACAGCTCCAGCAAGACGACTAGTTCTACTTGCGCGCCGACACCATCGCCCGCGTCGGGGGCCGGCCGGTTGCCGCGGCTCTCGGCTATGGGCCGGGACGGTTGCAGGTGGGGCGTGGTCCCGCGTCCTCGGGACGGCCTCACGCGGCTCGTCGTAGTTTTGCGGCGGTCAGGGACAGGGCCAGCATGCCGGTGATGACTCCG
>NZ_JBITGL010000044.1:0-5388 GCF_044456985.1 Nonomuraea sp. NPDC050663 | reverse complement strand
GCCCTGGCCGAAGCCCTGGTCAGCTGGTCCACCAGCGGCATCCCGGACAACCCGACCAACTGGCTGACAACCGTCGGACGACGCCGCGCAATCGACTGCGCTGTGAGGTGGTCTCCATGCTGACGGCAGGCATGAGATGCCCTTGCAATGCCTATGGAATATAGTATATCTCTTATGGCAAACAGCCCCCTCTGCACCGGTGCTGGAACAACGCGTGCGCCAACGCGCTGAACTCCGCTGAGAGATCGAGGCGTGGGGTGTGTCATCGAGGAGGCGACGGCTACCGGGCGCCGGTCGCCCGCTGCGCCCGCATGCACAAGCGCCCTCTTCGGGGGCTACGGACAACGTTTGATGAACCACGAATGCCTTCTTTCACGCAAGGAGAGGAACAGTGATCGAGAAACACCGCTTTCGCGGGCGCCTGAGCGCGTTCGTAGCCGTGGTGCTGGCCACCGGGACAATGGCCACCGCCATCCTGCTCGCGGAGGCGAGAATCGGTCAGGCCACGGTAAGCGGCGTGATGAGCACGACGGGCAGCCCGAAGCTGGTTCCCAGGGGCGATTGCCCGACCGACGCTGACTTCGCTTGCTACACGCTCACGGTCCCGCTCGACCACAGTGGGCGGGTCGACGGCACGCTGGACCTGCAGGTGGCCGCCGCCAAGAATGTGGACGCGCCTCGGGGGGTGCTGCTCATGCTGAACGGCGGCCCCGGCCAGCCGTCGGAGATGTTCGTCGGCGCCTTGGCAGACCGGACGCCGGCGCTTAACGCTTTCTACCGCTGGGTCAGCATTGACCAGCGCGGAACCGGCGCGAACGCGCTCAAGTGCCCCAAGCTCCAGCAGGAGTACCGTAGCTCCGACATCGTCGCACCCTCGCGAGAGGCAGTCAGGGCATGCGGCGAGCTTCTCGGGGCAAACCGTCAGTTCTACCGGACCGAGGACACTCTGGCTGACCTGGAGCTGCTCAGGCGGGCGCTCGGCGTCCAGAAGATGTCCCTCAACGGCCTGTCTTACGGCACGCGCACGGCTGCGCTCTACGCCCTGGCGAGGCCAGGGAATGTGAACATGGTCGTGCTCGACTCTCCCATGCCGTTCGCCGACCCTGAACGAGACGACACCTTGAACCTCGCTCCAATGCGGGCGCACCGGCAGGTGCTTCGCGCCGCCTGCGCTGCGGTCAGCGGTTGCGATTGGGATCCCGTCAAGGATCTGGCATGGCTGGTGCGCCAGCGCGGAGACGGGGTGAAACTGCTCGACCTCATGGTGGCCGGAGGATTCGCAGACCCCAACTACTCGAGAATCATCAAGGCGATGCACGCGGCCCGCCAGGGTAATCCGGCCGACCTGAACAAGCTGCTCGCCAACCTCGCCGACGGGCAGCCGATGCCTTATGAGTGGTTCAGCTGGGGCCTTTCCAACGCAACGTTCTGTGCGGACATGCGTTTCCCATGGGGCGACGCCGCCACGCCGCTGATGCAACGCCCGGCCCCACTAGAGCGGGCTACAAGGCGCCTCCGCCCGGAGGATACCTATCCCTACGATCGCGCGACTGCTACCCGTCAAGGTTTTGTGTGGCGCTGCCTGATGTGGCCTGTCTCCCGACCTAGCAAGGAGCCGCCAGCGAACGCGAAGATCCAGGTGCCCACGCTGCTGCTGCATGGTGATCGCGACCTGTCTACGCCAAGGGAGTGGGCCGATGAGGTGGCCGAGCGGGCCCTGCAGCGCAAGCTCGTCGTCTCCCCGGGCTCGCCGCACATCGTCCAGTTGATGGAGCCCAGCACGCGGGGACGGGATGCCATGGTCGCGTTCCTAACCCAGCCTCGCTAGCGCGAGCCGTCGAACGGCCGAGGGCGTGCCGAGGAGGTTGATGACGCTCACCTGCACGGTTACTGATCAACATCGCGATGGGGTCTGTAGGGGGTTCTCTCCTAGACCCACACAGTAGCCAGCTGGGCGTTCTCGGATGCTGGGCTGAAGTTGACGAGACCCCGTCTGATTATCGCGATCAGGCGGGATCTTGTTGTTTCAAGGGTTTCGAACCCGGTTCGTGGCGGTTCGGGACCTGCGGCTAGGTGCTTGGAGGGGTTCGGGTGGTGGGAAGCCGCTGGTGGAATTGCCCCACAGGTCGCCGGGGCCGCGGTGGTCGCCTTCAGATGGCTGTTGGGCGATCGTGGTGGGTGTCGATCGGGGCCGTAAACCTCCTGTGTCGGCGATGCGACATTGGAGCCACTTTGGTGCGGCGGCGTCACAGGTCAGGTTGTTGGCGAGGGCGGCCTGAGCCAACCGATAGGAGCGGGTGCCGTTGAAGGTAAGCCGGTCCACCATCGCGGCGCAGAGCCGGGGCTCGGTGAAGGGTCTTTGGTCCAGCCGCCGGAGCTGTCGTTGGAGGCGATTGGCCACGCCGGCGGCGTCCTCCCGTTCGGTCAGTATCCGGGAGAGCAGGTCAGCGCCCCGTCTGTCGAGTTCTATGTAACCCAGCTCGTTGACGCCGAGCAGGGTCGTAACGGCCGCAGCAGGCGATGGTTTGGTCAGCACCATCTCGTCGGCGGCGTCGACTAGCTCGTGACGCGTTGGCAGCCAGGGATGTACTTGACTCCGGACGCGGGCCATGGCCGCCTCGGTGCCGGCGCGGAGCAGGTGGGACTTGCTCGTCCCGGCGTGTCAGATCAGGCAGAGCCGATGACCGTTCTTCACCCCTTTGCTGGCTAGCGTGTGAATGGTAGCGACGGGAAGTTGAGGGTTGGCCTCGAGTCGAGCTGATTCGGCCGCTGGAGCATCGAGTCCTGCGCCAGATCCGCGACGTCACCTCTACCGAGGACCATGCAAGGTCCTCCTCGCGTGAGAACGCTTCACCCTGGGGCGTAGCGCTCTCATCCTCTCAGCGACCGTCTTGCCTCCCGCGACCGTCCCCGTCCGCATTAGCTTGAAGCGGCTGCTGCCGACTAGCACCCCCATTTTGCTGGCGCCAGCCCCTAGAAAGAATGTCCAGCAAAAGTCCTCCCTGTGTCCTTGATTTTGTGCCATTGGCATCAATCATAATGTCAAGGGAGGATTGCACGAGGAGGCGACGCATATCGCTGATGGTGCAAGACTCGTGGAGAGCGTCCGACAATAATTCGGAAGGCAGCAAAGGCATGCGGGCTGGTCTAGCAGTGATAGGCGATAGATTGCTCACGCTCCTCGCCCCCAAGGCGGTCGCCAGTGCAGGAGCATGCGAGCATTGGCAAGGGTGCTTGTCTAGCAGTGCATGCTCGTCGGGACGTAGATGGTTTACTACCTACTCTAACTGTCATACGAAGTGGGGGGTCTGCTGCATACCAGGATAGGGGGGTAGAGGTAGGGTCCGGCAGCACTTTAATCTTTGCATTCTTTGTTTTGATCATCGTGCCTGCTTGCAAATATGGGCCCACCGAATGGCCACTGCGTAAGGCCTAAAGGGACCCGTCAGGTCACGTCCTTGATTAATCAAGGTGGTGGGAGGCAGCCTCTTAGTCGAGGACGGGGCTTGGCGTCACCTCTCGAGACCAGCAGCAAAGATCAACGATTCTCTAGGGAGAGATCGAGCTTCTGCATGAATGTCGCGGCCCGGAGTGTCACCTCTATCGAGAGAAGGGGAAGACGGACTCACGGGAACCTTCTGTCCTGCCAGAGCCCGGAAAGAAGTCGGAGCGTTGATCGCTTACATTGCCTTTGGTTGCCGGCTGCTACTTGCGGTTGTGTTCTTCGCTGCGGCGGCGGGCAAGTTAAGTAGGCGGCGTAATTTGGCTGAATTTCGAGCCTCGGTTGGGGTTTTCGGCGTAAAACCGCGCTGGCGTTCCGCCGTTGCCGCGGCAGTGATCGCATGCGAACTGACTGTGGCGGCGCTGCTGACGGTCAACGCCACTGCGCTTGTGGGTCTAGGCGGCGGGGCTGCGCTGCTGATTGTTTTCACTGCGGCGATCAGCTCAGTTGTGCAGCAGCGTACGTCGGCAAGCTGCCGGTGCTTCGGTATATCAGCGCAGCCACTAGGCCGGCGGCATCTGGTGCGTAACGCGATCCTGTTGTCGATCACCGCGGTGGGCGTCGCGGCGACCGTGCTGGCTACGGCTTTGGAAGATACGATCCGGAATCCGACCGCCTTGATGTTGTCCGGGTTCGTGGCCATGGTCTTGGCCGCTCTAGTCATCTCTTATGACGATCTTGTGGCAATGCTCCTTCCCCCATCGAAGCCGGTGAGAGGGCGAGCGTCGGGCTGATGCCCCTGAGTGGTCGAGGTCTCCGAAGTAGTTCGGTCGGTATCACCGGCTCCATCGGCGTGATCGCCTCCTGCCACACCACCTGCGTGCCGAGCCGGTGCTCAACCACCTGCTCTGGCCACGATCCGCGATCAAGCGCTGCTAGTAGCACCTGGCCTGACACTGCAGCCGTAGATGGGCTGCGTCACTGTGCTGTCGCCCTCGGGGGCGAGGCGGATCAGGTCGCGGCGGTTCGGCCTGACTGTGACCGGTGGGTGCGCTGGGCTGCCGGACCGCGCGGTCATCTTGCTGGCGTCCCGCTTAGGACTGCGAGCCGGCGAGGTCGCGTCCGTACAGGTCAAAGTTGACGGCAGGTAGGTCGCAGTGTGCGGTAAGGCAACCAGAGTGGTGGTCGTTGGCTGAGAACCAGCAGTGGACGTTGCTGGGAGCCAGCAGCGCACCCCCAGACCACTCGTCGTTGTTGCTGAGGTTGACAGCGGCCCTGTGGATGCCAGGGCCTGGGCCTACGTTGGTAGCTGTCAGCACAGTCGCTTCGCGCCAAACATTCCGCAGGAGCGAAGATCGCGGAGTATTGCCAGAACTTGTGAGCATCTGCTGCTGCTCCGCACTGACACAGCCAGATCAGCGCTGCCCGTAGGCGCAAGGTCTGCGGACGATGTCTAGTACGGTCGGCCACGAACCCCGCTCGCTCGGCAGTCGGTTTGCAGCTCGTGGATGAGATCGCCGCTGCCGGGACGCTGGAGCGATCTCACCTGCTGTACGCCGTACGCGCCGGGCTGCTGGCCCGGCTCGGACACCGGGAACAGGCCCGCGCCGACTACCTGAAAGCGGCCGAACTGTGCGGCAACGAGGCAGAGCGTGCCGTGCTGAACGCCAAGGCGGCCGAACAGTAACCAGCCCCGGCGCCCAGGGCGCCGGCGGCCCGGTAACGGAAGCGACGGCAGGGCCCCCCGGGGCAGGTCGACAGCCGCGGGACAGCCGGGACAGCCGGGGGACAGCCAGGGCAGTCGGGGCAGGTCGGCGGCGCCAGACCTGACCTTGGATGTGACATCTCCGCGTGTGGTGTCGATTTCTCTGGCTGCGGCTCGACCTGTGTGTGTAAGAGGCCACCAGCGCCGCGCAGTCGCATGAAAGGCAAGGACGATGTCCACT
>NZ_JBITGL010000043.1:0-10654 GCF_044456985.1 Nonomuraea sp. NPDC050663 | reverse complement strand
CTTATGCGACCACGCTACGGAGGAGATCGTAAGAGCACACGTCTTAGCGCGAGTCACTGTTTTTCTTCGAGGCTACGGGGGGGGCCCGGCCCCCCGGGGTTGGGGGGGGGGGGGGGGGGGGGGGGGGGGGGGGGCCCCCCCCCCCCCCACGACCACGTCCCTGCCGCGCTCCTGTGCCCGGCGGCCTTCGCCGAGCATCGCGAAGGTCTTGCCGACGCCGGGAGCGGCGCCGAGGTAGACACGCAGCCGGCCTCTGCTCACTGGTCCAGGGCGAGGTTGAGTTCGAGCACGTTGACGGCGGGTTCGCCCATGAAGCCAAGCGCCCGGCCGGTGGTGTGCTCCTGGATGAGGTCCCGGACCTGCGCCACGTCCAGTCCGTGCTGCTTGGCCACCCTCGGGGCCTGCAGCTCGGCGTAGGCGACCGAGATGTGCGGGTCCAGGCCGGAGCCGCTGGCGGTGACGGCGTCGGCGGGCACGACCGCCGCGGCGTCGCCGCGGACGGGGACCGTACGGCCCGCGGCGTAGTCCTCGCCGGGCTTGCCGCACTCGACCATGAGACCCTCGTACTGTGCGACGAAGGGCCGGGCGGGGCAGGCCTGGTTGACGCTGACCGCCCGGTCGGGGAAGACCTTCAGCACCGCGCCGACGCCGTCGCCCGTGCAGTACGGCCGGGCGCCGCTCACGCCCTCCAGCTCGCCGACCGCTTGGGAGCGGGCGCAGACCTGGGTGAGCAGCGACGGGCGGTCGGGCGTGTCCAGCACGTCCTCGGGCCCGAGGTTGCTGGCGGCCGTGGAGAGCATGTCGTAGCCGTCGCCCGCGGCGCTCGGGCGCGGCTGGAAGTACTCGTCGTGTCCCTCGAAGGGCTGCCCGACGAGGGCGCTGCCGACGGTCCTGCCGTCCTTCTCGATGAGCGAGCCGTTGGCCTTGCCGTTGAACAGGGCTTGGGCGACGCCGGTGGTGGCGAGCGGGTAGGCCACGCCGAGGATCACGGTCAGGACGGCCACGGCCCTGACGGCGGCGAGATGCTGGCGGATCCAGCCGGGTAGACGTTCCATCACACGATCCCTGAGATGAGCAGGTCGATGAGCTTGATGCCGATGAACGGCGCGATGATGCCGCCCAGGCCGTAGATGCAGAGGTTGCGGGACAGCAGCTTGGAGGCGCTCGAAGGGCGGTAGCGCACTCCGCGCAGCGCCAGCGGGATGAGCGCGACGATCACCAGGGCGTTGAAGACGACCGCGGCCAGGATCGCCGACTGCGGCGAGTCCAGGCGCATGATGTTGAGCGCGTCGAGGCCGGGGTAGACCGCCGCGAACATCGCCGGGATGATCGCGAAGTACTTGGCGATGTCGTTGGCGATCGAGAAGGTCGTCAGCGCGCCGCGCGTGATGAGCAGCTGCTTGCCGATCTCCACGATCTCGATGAGCTTGGTCGGGTTGGAGTCGAGGTCGACCATGTTGCCCGCCTCCTTGGCGGCGCTGGTCCCGGTGTTCATCGCGACGCCCACGTCCGACTGGGCCAGGGCGGGGGCGTCGTTGGTGCCGTCACCGGTCATGGCGACCAGGCGGCCGCCCTCCTGCTCCTTCTTGATCAGGGCGAGCTTGTCCTCGGGGGTCGCCTCGGCCAGGAAGTCGTCGACTCCCGCCTCGTCGGCGATGGCCTTGGCGGTCAGCGGGTTGTCGCCGGTGATCATGACGGTGCGGATGCCCATGCGGCGCATCTCGTCGAACCGCTCGCGCATGCCCTGCTTGACGACGTCCTTGAGGTGGATCACGCCCAGGACCCTGTCCTTCTCGGCGACCACGAGCGGCGTGCCACCGGAGGCGGCGATGCCGTCGACCACCTGGCCGACCTGCTCGCCCGGGGCTCCGGCCCAGGCCATCACCGCGGTGGCGGCGCCCTTGCGGATCTGCCGGCCGTCGACGTCGACGCCCGACATGCGGGTCTGGGCGGTGAACGGCACCCACTCGGCGCCCCGCAGTTCCCGCTCGCGCAGGCCGTACCTCTCCTTGGCGAAGACCACGATCGAGCGGCCCTCGGGGGTCTCGTCGGCCAGCGACGAGAGCTGGGCCGCCTCGGCGAGCTCCTGCTCGGTGACGCCCTCGGCCGGGACGAACTCGGCCGCCTGGCGGTTGCCCAGGGTGATGGTGCCGGTCTTGTCGAGCAGCAGCGTGCTCACGTCGCCCGCGGCCTCGACCGCCCGGCCCGACATGGCCAGGACGTTGCGCTGCACGAGGCGGTCCATGCCGGCGATGCCGATCGCGCTGAGCAGCGCGCCGATGGTGGTGGGGATGAGGCAGACCAGCAACGACACGAGGACGATCCCCGATACGCCGTCGCCGGTGAGAGCCAGGGAGTCCGCGATGCCCGGATTCTCGGCCTTGGCGTAGATGGCGAACGGCTGCATGGTGATGGTGGCGACCAGGAAGATGATCGTCAGCGCGGCCAGCAGGATGTTGAGGGCGATCTCGTTCGGCGTCTTCTGCCGGTTGGCCCCCTCGACCAGGGCGATCATGCGGTCGACGAAGCTCTCGCCGGGCTTTTGGGTGATCTTGACGACGATCTCGTCCGAGAGGACCTTGGTGCCGCCGGTGACGGCGCTCCTGTCGCCGCCCGACTCGCGGATGACCGGGGCGGACTCGCCGGTGATGGCCGACTCGTCGACGCTGGCGATGCCCTCGATCACGTCGCCGTCGCCGGGGATGGTCTCACCGGCGGCGACCACGACGACGTCGCCCTGCTTCAGCTCGGTCGCCGCCACCGTCCCGCCCGAACGCAGGCGCGCCGTCGTGTCGCGCTTGGTCGCGCGCAGGGTGGCGGCCTGGGCCTTGCCGCGGCCTTCCGCGACCGCTTCTGCGAGGTTGGCGAAGAGCACGGTCAGCCAGAGCCAGGCCACGATCGCCCAGGCGAACAGGCTCGGCTCGACGATGGCCAGGACGGTGGTGAACAGGGCGCCGATCTCGACGATCAGCATGACCGGGTTGCGCCACAGCGTGAACGGGTTGAGCTTCCTGAAGGCGTCGAGCAGCGACGCGACGGTGAACACTAGAGCAGTCCTTCTGCGATCGGGCCGAGCGCGAGCGCGGGGAGAAAGGTGAGGGCGACCAGGACGACCGTGACGCCGACGACCAGGCCGACGAACTGCGGCCGGTGCGTGGGCAGCGTGCCCGCCGACTCGGGGACCGGCTTCTGCGCGGCCAGCGATCCGGCCAGGGCGAGCACGAAGATGATCGGCAGGAACCTGCCGAGTGCCATGCACAGGCCGAGCGCCACGTCGTACCAGGGGGTGTTGACGGTGACGCCGCCGAACGCCGAGCCGTTGTTGTTGGAGGCGCTGGTGAAGGCGTAGAGGATCTCCGAGAAGCCGTGCGGGCCGTCGTTCAGCATCGCCGCGAGCCCGGCCTGGTTGCCCATCGCGACCGCGGTGCCGGTCAGCACCAGGACCGGGGTGACCAGGAAGTACAGCGAGGCGAGCTTGATCTCGCGGGCGCCGATCTTCTTGCCCAGGTACTCCGGGGTGCGGCCGACCATCAGCCCCGCCACGAAGACGGTGATCACGGCCAGGATCAGCATGCCGTACAGACCGGCTCCGACGCCGCCGGGGGCGACCTCGCCGAGCATCATGTTGACCAGCGTCATCATGCCGCCGAAGGGCGTGTAGCTGTCGTGGAAGGAGTTCACCGCGCCGGTGCTCGTCAAGGTGGTCGCGGCGGCGAAGGTGGCCGAGTTGGCGACGCCGAAGCGCACGTCCTTGCCCTCCATCGCGGCGCCGACCGCCTGCGGCACAGTCGCGTCGCCGGCCAGCTCGAAGACGTTGGTGAGCACCACGCTCGCGATGGCGAGGGTGGACATGACAGCGAGGATCGCGTAGCCCTGCCGCAGCTGGCCCACCATGCGACCGAACGTGCGCGTCATGCAGATCGGGATCAGCAGGATCAGGAAGATCTCGAACCAGTTCGTCCAGGCGGTGGCGTTCTCGAAGGGGTGGGCGGAGTTGGTGTTGTAGAAGCCGCCGCCGTTGGTGCCCAGCTCCTTGATGACCTCCTGGCTGGCCACCGGCCCGCCGGTCAGGTTCTGGGTGCCGCCGGTGAGGGTGGTGATCTCGTGCGGGCCGGTGAAGTTCTGCACGACGCCGCCCGCGACCAGCACCAGCGCGCCGACGAAGGCGATCGGCAGCAGGATGCGCAGGGTGCCGCGCACCAGGTCGACCCAGAAGTTGCCGATGGTGTCGCTGCCCCTGCGGGCGAAGCCGCGCACCAGCGCGATCGCGACGGCCATGCCGACGGCGGCGGAGACGAAGTTCTGTACGGCCAGCGCCGCCATCTGGGTGAGATGGCCCATCGTGGACTCGCCCGAGTAGGCCTGCCAGTTGGTGTTGGTCACGAAGCTGATCGCTGTGTTCCACGCGATGTGGTCGGGCACCGCGTCGAATCCCAGGCTCAGGAAGAGCTTGTCCTGCAGCCGCTGCATGCCGTACACGAACAGGATCGAGATCACCGAGAACGCGAGCAGGGCGCGGGCGTAGCCGCCCCAGCGCTGCTCGGCCTCCGGCCGCACGCCGAGCAGGCGGTAGATCGCCTTCTCCACGACGTTGTGCCTGGCGCCGCTGTAGACGCGGTGCATGTAGTCGCCGAGCGGTCTGTAGACCAGGCCGAGGGCGACGATCAGGGAGAGAATGAAGGTCCAGCCCATGGTCAGAACCGCTCCGGGAACAACAACGCGGCGATCATGAAGATCACCAGAACGATGGCGACGGACAGGCCGATGGCGTTGACGGCGCTCACAGCCGCTCCACCGCCTTCACCACGAACCCGAAGATCACGAAGATCGCGATCGTCAGGGCGACGAAGATGACGTCACCCATGTGCAGCTCCTCAGCTCGAATCCGGCCGCCCTGGTCAGGCGGTCACACGATCAGCTAAGTGGCACTTTTGGGGCATTTGGCTGTTCTTGACGACTTCCCTACGCGTCCGGGAGGAATTCTGACGACCTCCATACGCGTCAGCCGCTACTTAGTGATACCGTTTACTGGTAGTCAGTGATGCTTAATAGCTGAAAGGAGGTGCTCCATGGGCAAACAGCTGACGGAGATGCTCAAGGGCACACTGGAGGGCATCGTTCTGGCGCTCCTGTCCGTCCAGCCAGCCTACGGCTACGAGATCACGGCACGACTCCGGGAGCAGGGCTTCTCCGAAATCGCCGAGGGCACCATCTACGCCCTGCTCGTCAGGATCGAGCAGCGCGGCTTCGTCGACGTGGAGAAGGTCCCCTCGGAGAAGGGCCCACCGCGCAAGGTGTATTCACTCAACGCCCAGGGACGGGCCTACCTCGAAGAGTTCTGGAAGACCTGGCGCTTTCTCACCGAACGACTCCAGCAACTCCAGGAAGGAGCCAAGTAGCCATGGCCACCCAACCGGGCGAGCAGAAGAAGGGCATTCTCCGCTACATCGAGCTGGTCACCGGATCACTCGAGGAGAAGAAGCGCTGGCGGCAATACAAGGCGCGCGTGCAGCGGCTTCCCGAGAACTACCGCATCGCCGCCGAGGCGACGGAGAGGTACCTGATCCACCTCGCGCTGACGGACGGCTCGGTCGAGATCTGGGAGGACCTCGCCGACCTGTTCGAGCAGAGCGTGGCCGACGGCACCGCGGTCCGGTCGCTCTTCGGCGACGACCCCGCGGAGTTCGCCGAGACCTTCGCCGCCAACTATCCCGCGGGGCAGTGGCGCAACCAGGAACGCAACCGCTTCGCCCGCGCCGTCCAGGACGCGTCGCGACACGACACGAGCGCCTGACGAGACCACAGGGGAAGGCAGGAGATGAACTTCTGGGAAACCGTGACGGGAAGCGATCTCACCAGGGAGTGGAAGGCCTTCGAGGCCCGCGCCCAGGCCCTGCCGCCCGGCTACCGGGCGGCGTGGGAGCAGATCAAGGCACACATGTTCCCCTACGGGGACTTCACGGGCCGCAACCTGATGCCGATCCTCGACGGCGTCCTGGGGCTGCTCGAAGAGACGGCGTCCGACGGACAGAGCATCGACGACGTGATGGGTGACGACATCGAGGGCTTCTGCGCGGCGCTGGTCGGCGGGCAGGGTGCGCGGAACTACCGCGACCGGTGGCGCGAGCAGTTGAACAGGAACGTCGCAAGGAAACTGGGCCGGCTGGGAGGCTGACGTGGGCATCCAGGACATCATCGAGGGCAAGAAGCAATGGCGGGCACACATGGCGCGGGTCAAGGCCCTCCCGCCCGACTACCAGATCGTCTACAAGGAGATGCAGAAGTACTTCTTCAAGGTCGGGCCCGTCGGCCTGGCCGACGGGCGGTTGCTGACGGGGCTCGTCGACTTCTTCGAGGAGGGCGCCGCGTCGGGCAAAGGGGTGCTGGAGCTGCTCGGGAACGACGTCGCCGCCTTCTGCGACGACCTGATTGGCGACTCGCGCACCTACGCGGACCTCTACCAGGAGTCCGTCGCCGGGAAGCCCGGCACGGCGGAGCAGGGCTGAGGCGCTAGACCGGCAGGGTCCAGCGTTGCCAGGCGTTGGCGTTGCAGTCCCAGATCTGCAGCCGGGTGCCGTTGGCGGTGTTGCCGCCCGGCACGTCCAGGCAGCGGCCCGACCGCGGGTTGCGCAGCTGGCCAGCCGAGGTGGCCGACCACTGCTGGGCGCCGCCGCCGTTGCAGTCCCAGATCTGCAGCAGGGTGCCGTTGGCGGTGCCCTGACCGGCCACGTCGAGACACTTGCCCAGCGCCCGGACGGTGCCGTCGGCGCCGATGCTCCAGCGCTGCGCGCCCGTGCCGTTGCAGTCGTAGAGCTGCACCGCGGTGCCGTTGGCCGTGGCGGAGCCGGCGACGTCCACGCACTTGCCTCCCGCGCCGGTGATCTGCCCCGTTCTGGGCTGGGCGGAGAGGCTGACCTCGCCCTGGTTGAGGACCCGGGGATGGAAGTAGGCGTTCTGGATCTCGGTGTTGGTGTTGTCGCCGCGCAGCTGCTCCGACCAGATCATGAAGTAGCTCCATCGGGTCTGACTGTCGAGCAGGCTCGCGTTGGGGACCTTCCCCATCTCGGCCAGCGCGATCGGCTTGGAGCCCGCGATGCTCTGCATCTGCTGGTAATCACCCTGGCTGGGGTGCGATTTGTACCAGACGTCCAGCGACACGACGTCGACGTAGGACGAGCCCGGGTAGTAGGCCGCCCAGTTGCCGGCGGGGTTGTCCTGCACGTTCCAGACCCAGATGAGGTTGGTCAGGCCCTTGCTCATCAGGTGGTCGCGGGTGATCTGGTAGAGGCGGGCGCCGCCGTTGGGTCCCGGGCGGTTGCCCCACCAGTTCCACGCCTCGTTCATCTCGTGCAGCGGGCGGAACAACACCGGGACGCCGGCGTCCTTGAGCTGCTGGAGGTAGGGGACGACCTCGTCCAGCCGCCGTTTCCACGCGGTGTTGAGCGCCGTGCCGTTCGTGACGATCTGGCTGAACTGGTCGTTGGAGATGCCCGTCTTCACGCCGCCCTCGAACTGGCAGGTGCCGGCACCGGTGGGCGTGCACACGTGCCAGGTCAGCGTCACGAGCGAGCCGTTGGCCCATTCGAGCTTGGCCTGGTCGACGACGCGCTGGCGGTTGGCGACGTCCTCGGGGCGGAACATCAGGTCGCCGCCCCACAGGCCGGGGTACTGGCCGGTGATGTCCCTGACCTGCTGGGTGTACTGACCCGGCAGGCTGGCGGGCTCCTTGTTGTGCTGGCCGGAGACGATGTTCCTGCCGGTGATGGAGGTCAGGTAGTTGATGACGTCCTGGCGCGAGGCCGCGGGGAAGGCCCGCGCCGCCGGGGCGGCGACGGTGGTCAGTCCCGCGGTGGTCAGTAACGCGACCAGGAATGTGGCGAGGCGGCGGGATGGGGGGTGTGACATGCTGCTCCTCCTCGTGGGGGTGGTGACGAATAGGCCAGGGCCGCGGCGCCGTACAGACCGGCTTCACGGCCCAGGGTGGTCAGGCCGACCCGCACCCGCTGGGCGAAGGCGAGCCCGGATTGGGCCGCGATGGCCTGGCGGAGCGGGGTCAGCAACACGTGCCCGGCGCCGGCGACGCCGCCGCCGATGACGACGTCGTCGACGTCGAGCAGGGTCGCCGTGGTGTGGATGCCGCGGGCGAGGGCTTGCGCGGCGCGCCGGAACGCGCCGAGCGCGACGGGCACGCCCTTTCCCGCATCGGTCGCGAGCTCACGCGCGTCGAGACCGGTCCAGCCGTTGGCCCGCGCCCAGCGGACCATGCTCGGGCCGCTCGCCACGGTTTCCAGGCAGCCGGTCGCCCCGCACGGGCACGGCTCGCCCGCGTGGTCGACGACGATGTGACCGATGTGCCCGGCGTTGCCGGTCGGTCCGGTGTACGGCCGGCCGTCGAGGATCAGCCCGCCGCCGATCCCGGTGGAGACGACCACGCCGAGCAGGCTCCGGGAGCCGCCGTCGTAGCCGCCCTTCCACCACTCGCCGAGCGCCATGCACTGCGCGTCGCCCGCGAGCGCCACGGGCACGCCGGGCAGCAGCCCGGAGACCACGTCGGCGAGCGGGAAGCCGCGCCAGGCCGGGATGTTGACCGGGCTGACCGTGCCGGCCTCGATCGGCCCGGCCGAGCCGATGCCGACCGCCGCCACGCCCGGCCCGGCGATCTCGTCGATCAGCCCGCTCAGGGTGGCCGTCGGGTCGGGCCCCACGGCCCGTTCGGTACGGCTGACCATGGCGCCTCGACGATCGACGAGTGCGGCGGCGAACTTGGTCCCGCCGATGTCGATGGCCAGAACCGTCGTCATGGTTCTCCTATTTGAGGGCGCCGGAGGTGAAACCCCGGTAGATGAAGCGCTGAAGCAGCAGGAAGACGATCAGCGACGGGACGATCACGAGCACGGTGCCGGCCGAGATCACTTCCCAGTGGGCGCCGTAGGGGCCCTTGAAGCGGAACAGGGAGGTGGAGATCGTGCCGAGGTCGCGCGAGGGCATGTAGAGGAAGGGGATGTAGAAGTCGTTGTAGATCACGACGCCCTTGACGATCACCACGGTGGCGATGGCGGGCTTGAGGAGCGGCAGGATGATGCGGCGGTAGACGGTGAACGAGTTGGCGCCGTCCAGGCGCGCCGACTCGTCCAGCGAGGTCGGGATGCTCCGCATGAACTGGATGAAGATGTAGATCGACACGATGTCCGTGCCCATGTAGAGCAGGATCGGCGCCCACCGGGTGTTGAAGGCGCCCATGCCCTCGATGATCTGGAAGGTCGCGACCTGCGTGGTGATGCCGGGCACCAGCGCCGCGACCAGGAATCCCGCCAGCACCAGCTTCTTCAGCCGGAACTGGAAACGGTCGACCGCGTAGGCCGTCATGGAGCCGATGACGACGGTCGCCAGGACGGAGAAGAACAGGATGAACGTCGTGTTCCCCAGCGCGGGCAGCATCTTGCCGTCGACGAAGGCGGTGGCGAAGTTGTCGAAGTTGGACCAGTCGCCAGGCATCGACAACGGCCCGTCGGTCGCCATCTCGCGCTCGGTCCGCAACGAGGTCAGCAGGATCGTGACCAGCGGCAGGATCACGACGGCGGTGGCGAGCACGAGCGACAGGTACTTCAGGAAGGCGGCGGCAGCTCTTCTCATGTCATCTCCACCCGCTCGTCGGGCACCAGCACGCGCTGCAGCCACGTCACCAGCAGCACCAGGCCGAGCAGCACGATGGCCGCGGCCGAGGCCAGGCCGACCTTGTCGAACTGGAAGGCCAGCTTCAGCGTCTGGATCACGAACGTGGTGCTGTTGTTGGAACCGCCGGTCATGATCAGCGGGATCTCGAAGACCGACAACGAGCCCGACACGGCCAGGATCGTGGTGATGCTGATGATCGGCTTGAGGGCCGGCAGGGTGATGTGGCGGAACTGCTGCCACTTCGTGGCGCCGTCGAGCGCGGCGGCCTCGTACAGGTGCGTCGGGATGGCCTGGATGGCGCCGAAGAACAGCACGAAGTTGACGCCGAGGAATCGCCAGACCGACACCCCCGCCAGCGAGGTGTTGACCAGGTCGGGATCGCCCAGCCACAACTGCGGCGTGGCGCCGAACAGGCCGAGCACCGTGTCGAGCGTCCCGCCGGGCTGGAAGAAGTAGAGGAAGACGAAGCCGATCGCCACGCCGTTGATCAGATACGGGAAGAACAGGATGCCCTTGAAGAAGGCGCGGAAGCGCACCTTCGCGCTGAGGATCGCCGCGAAGTAGAGCGCGAGCACGATCTGCACCACCGCGCCGGCCAGGTAGAACAGGCTGACGAAGAAGACCTGGAAGAGCTTGGGACGCGTGAACAGCTCGGTGTAGTTGTCCAGGCCCACGAACCGGCTGCTCTTCGACAGGCCGTCCCAGTCGGTGAGGCTGTAGGAGATGAGGTTGGCCACCGGCACATAGGTGAAGACGACCAGCAGCACCAGCGGCACGGCCAGGTACAGCCAGTGCGTGAATCTCCAGGACCGCCGCACGCGGCGGTGGCGGCTGGGTGGCTGCGGCGGGGGGGGGGGGGGGGGGGCCCCCCCCCCCCCCCCCGGTACGCCCCCCCCCACCCCCCCCCCCCCGCCCCCCCGCGGCCCGGGGGGGGGGGCAGGGCGGGAAGGAACCACAAGGCCGCCCCGCCGCGCCCGCC
>NZ_JBITGL010000042.1:0-11043 GCF_044456985.1 Nonomuraea sp. NPDC050663 | reverse complement strand
TCAAGAGGCAGATGTATGGCCGCGCCAACCCCGACCTTCTCCGCAAACGAATCCTCCACGGAGACTGACCTGATCACGGAATGTGTGCCTGAACCAGTTTTCAGGAAGCGGCGACAGCGTGCGGGATTAGCCGCCGATACCGCCCTTGGGGCCCTCCTGCATCACGGGCGGCCGGGAACGACTTCGCAGGGCGCTACTGGGCCGGTCGCCACCCAGAAGCGGGCGCTGGCCATGCGGTTGTCCCCGTGTTCCTCGTACCACATGGTGTAGACGAAGGTTTGTCCCGGCTTGATCTGCTCCGGATGCAGCCTCCAATAGGCATCCTCCCCTTCAGCTGGCGGTTCGGTGGTGAGCAAGGCACGATTGTCCGGCAGGTACGTGCCTCGTGGCTCCTTGCACTGCTTGCCGGTTGGCAGGAAGATCACGTTCGCCTGCACGCCGAGGTTGCGCAACTGGCGTTCGATCACCTCAGGATGCCTGTAGTCCCTGATGTAAATCTTGATGGACCCATCCGGTTCGCGGATCACCGCGTTGGCCGGGGTGGCACCCTGACCCAGCAGCACGGGTACGCCGATCGCCAGCGCGGCGGCGACCGTGGTTCCCAAACCGGCCAAGCCCAGCCAGCGACGGCGCCAGCGTACCGGTACAGATGCGGGTTCCTGTTCGATCATGGTCACGAGGTGTGCCTTTCTGAGTATGTGCCGGGCGGCAGGAAGGTCCCGTTCTTCTGGAAGCCTGTGGTTTCTCACAGCTCCTCTCCCTTCTTGCGGAGCGCTGAAAGGCGCTCACTCCATCTGTGACCGAGCTGCGGTTGGGGTTCCTTGTCCAGGAGGTCTTTCAGGCGGCTTCGAGCCCTGGACAGTCGCGATCGCACCGTGCCCACCGGGATGCCTAGAGCGACGGCCGGTTCCTCGTAAGTCAGCTCCGACCAGACGCACAGGGCGAGGACCTCGCGGTCCGCCGGCGACAGCTGAGCCATCAGCGCAAGGATCTCGCGCATCCGGTGCTCGTCGTCGATTCGCCCGGCGACGTCCTCGGCCGGGTCAGGCTCGTAGACCTGGGTCGGGAGCTGTTCCAGTGCGGTCCTGTGACGGCGCAGAGACCGGCGCCGATTACGCAGAACGTTGTTGGCCACGCCGAGCAGCCAGGGGAGCGCGCTTTATGGCGGATTTGCACCTCGCCTCGCCGCCGCCACGCCTCCAGGAACACCACCGAGGTGAGATCTTCGGCGGCCGCCCAGTCCGCGGTACGGCGGAAGCAGTGGTTATAGACATCGCGCGCGTACTTGTCGAACAAGGCTCCGAAGGCCTCGCTGCTCCCCTCGGCCGCGTGCAACCAAAATTCGAGATCAGTGCTCACAACTCGTCTGTGTCCACACGTCGATTCCAGTTCCACGCGATAGCCGCCACGGGCGCTCAAGCTCAAGCTCTTGCACTGTCGCAGGCCAGCGCTAGTCGCGTGCGCGACTTCTGCTCCTACAGAGCTGAGGATGAGGGTCACCACATGAGGTGTGTCGTCCCTGATTTGGGAGCTGTGGTGACGCTTGCTGGCCGCTGAGGTCTGCTGGAGAGATGGCGGACAGCAGACTTTCACCGCCGGTGTTATCGAGCAGGAACGGCGGACGCTGGAGAGCTGGGGCCCGGCGGCGGCTCATGCCCGAGCGGCGCAGCTTCGTCTACGTCAGGCACGGCACCATCGCCTTGTTCGACGCGTTCGACACCGTCACCGGCAAGGTGATTGGAAAGCTGTCGGCCCGCCACTGCGCCGTCGACTCCACGACTACCTGCACGAGATGGACCGCCAGGTCGAACCCTGGCCTGGCGGTCCATCTCCTCTGTGACAACCTGTCCCCCACAAAGCGCCGGTGGTGCATGCCTGGATGCTGGCCCACCCGCGCCTCACGCTGGCTGTCAGGATTGAGGTGAGGGCAGATCGTGGCACGGCCGACGCCGAGCCGGACGGCGATCTGCGAGACGGCTTAGCGGCGCCGGGTCGGAGATAGCCCAGGGTCTTGTGGAGCCCAGCGTCGATTGATCTTTCCGGACGCCTTGTCGACGAAGATCCGGCCGCTTCGCCGTCTCGAGCTGGTTGGCCCTCTCCATCTCCTCGTACGAGCCGTACAATTCCGACCAGTTCGCGGCCGGTCTCAGCATGGCGTATGGCAGGCGCCCGCCACGAGCGGGCAGGAGCTCTGCCCCCCTTGGCTCTGCTGTCTGGCGGCCTGCAACGGTGAACGACCGTCTGGGACCGTTCACCCTGCTCCACATCTGCGACTCAGCGCCCTTTCCTCCGTGGGCCCTCATTTGAGGTATGTAGGACCTGCCCCACCAGCCGCCATCTGTGCCATCCCGAGGGAGGGCGCTCGACCAAGAAGCTGGAGGAAGTTGACCGTGCAAAGTGTGAGTGGTTTATTACTCACATGACGATGACGAGTTCGCGTCGGCTGTCGACAGCGGAGGAGCGACGCCACACCGTCCTGCGCACGGCGATCAGGGCTTTCGCAGCACGTGGTTACTACGGCACCACCACGACCGAGGTTGCCAAGGCTGCAGGCATCTCGCAGGCGTATCTGTACCGGCTCTTTCCCGACAAGGAGGCGCTGTTCGTCGCGGTCGTAGACCACTGTTCGTCGCGGATCCGCGAATGCCATGCTGATGGTGCGGCGGCCGCCGCCACGGCCGAGCCTGCTGTGGTGCTGGCCGCGATGGCCGCGGCGTACACGAACCTGATCGCCGATCGTGATCTGCTCATGGTGCTTCTGCATGCCACGTGCGCGAGCAGCGAGCCGGCGATTCGGGAAGCGGTACGGGCGTGTTACGCCAAGCAGGTCGAGTATGTGCGCGCGGCCTCGGGCGCCTCCGACGAGCAGATCCGCCGGTTCTTTGGTGACGGCTTGCTGGCCAATGTTCTCGTCGGCGTCGATGCGGCCGCGCTGGATGCGCGGTGGGCGCGCACTTTGCTCGGCTGAGTTGTCATCGGGTCGCATGAGCGGCCCCATTCTTGTCAACGAAGAGTGAGTGGTCAATCACTCTCTCCTTCTGCAGGAGGAAGTCTCTCATGCCTGGATCCAGGAAATCACGGGGCGGTCCGCTGCTGGCGTTGCTGGCCTTCGCCCAGTTCATCAGCGCCATCGACTACAACATCGTCTATGTGGCGCTGCCGGAGATCGGCCGCCAGATCGGGTTTTCCACACAGACGCTGCAATGGGTAGTCAGCGCGTACGCCGTGGCGTTCGGCGGGTTCCTGCTCTTGGGCGGGCGGGCCGCCGACCTGCTGGGGCGGCGCCGGATGCTCGCTGTCGCGCTGACCTTGTACGGCATCGCATCCCTGGCTGGCGGGCTGGCGACCTCTCCCAGTTTGCTGATCGCGGCCAGGGCCGTACAGGGACTCGGCGGCGCCTTGCTGTTGCCGGCCACGCTGTCCCTGATCAATACCACGTTTGCTGAGGGGCCCGCGCGCAGCCGAGCCTTGGCGGTCTGGGGCGGCGCCGGAGGTGTCGGGCTCGCGCTCGGCTCCCTGCTGGGCGGTGTTCTCACCGATGCCCTGGGCTGGGAGTCGGTGTTCTTCGTCAACGTTCCCCTCGCCGCCGTCGCCATTGTTGCAACGTTTGTTTTGGTTCCCGCCGAACCTCGTAGTAACCGGCGCGGCGGTTTCGATCTCCCCGGCGCGCTCAGTGCCACGCTGGGGTCCACACTGCTGGTCTTCGGGCTGGTTCAGGGGCCGGAGGCGGGATGGGGCAGCCTGACCATCGTGGGTAGCTTGCTCGCGGCGGTGGCGTCACTTGGACTGTTCGTCGCGATCGAGGCTCGCACCGCCGAGCCGCTGATGCCGCTGCGACTGTTCACCAACCGCAGTCTCACCGCCGCCATGGCGGTCACGTTTATCTTCATGGGGACGTTCGGCGCGCAGTACTACATCCTGACCGTCTACCTTCAAGACCTGCGCGACTTCGACGCGCTGGCGACGGGCTTGGCCTTCCTCCCCGGGGGCCTCATGGCTCTGCTGGGCACCAATGTGAGCTCACGGATGCTGATCCGGACAGGCACCCGCACCACGCTGCTCGCTGGCCTGGGGCTGGGGGCCGCCGGAATGATCGCATTCGGGCTGGCGATGTCCCCCCACGGCGGCTATGCCGTACTCCTGCCCGGCATCGTCATGATCAGCCTCGGGCAGGGCATCGCTTGGACGGCCATGTTCGTGGCCGCCGCCACCGGCGTCGCGCCAGGACGTCAAGGCATCGCCTCGGCGATGGCCTCCACCACCCAGCAGATCGGCGGCGCGGTCGGATTGGCCGTCCTGGTCGCCGTCATCAACACCGGCCCTGCGGGTGCCGCTACCACCGACGGACTACGCACCGCCGGCTTGCTGGCGGCCGCACTGACGCTCGTCGGTGCGGCGGTGGCCCTCACCCTGCGCAGGCCCCAAGCCTCAAAACCAGCGCAGCAGATCACTTCGACATCACCCGGTGGCACAAGCATCGGCAGGTGAGAGCGACTCATCACAGCCGGACATCTACGCGTACGAACCCCGTTCGAAGTGCCGAGCTGCCAGCCGGCATCGCCACTTCGCCGGGTTGGGGACATGCTGGTGCCGGTATGTCCAGGATGGGACCTGCTGCGGGACCGCGTTGCCGATGTCGAACGACTGACGCACTGGCTGGCCACCCACCTGTGTGATCTGGAGCGGCGAGCGCTGAGGCGATCCGAACGGCCCTGACCGCGAAGACCGCCTTCCGGCTCTCCGCCGAGACCATCGAGCGCATGCTCGCGCTGATCGCCCGGCGCACTGCTTCGCCGGACAAGGACCCCGGCGGCAAGGCCGCCTCGGAGGGCTCGGCGACTGCGACGATGAACGAGGTGGCCGGCGGCCAGGTCGCCGAAGCCGCGGACGAGGCGGCTCACCCGGAGTCGGCGCGAGAGGACGGGGACGAGCGCCTCCGACACCAATGCCTAGCGATGCGTGCTGCTGCGGAAGATCCGGTGATGCGAGCCAGGTGTACGACTCTCTAGGTCATGATCACCTATGGCTGGGGGCAGCGCCATGTATTAACTGAACCCGACCTCATACGAGCGAAACGAAAGCTGGAGTGTGCCGCTGAGTTCTTTGGCGGCAAAGCCACCGATGGGTGTGGACATGAGGTCGCCGTTACCGGCGAAGCTGCACGGTTCACGATGGCAACAAGTCGCGCTCAGGATCAATGCGTACAATTCTTAATCGAGCAGGACAAGTTGCGCGAGCGCGAAGAACGCGCCATGCTGTGCAATAACTTCTTTGCCGCGCATACATGGGGGCGCCAGTTATGGCCATGCATACTGTGACCACTTTCGTCGACGACATCGACGGTAGCGATGCAGAGAGCACTGTGCGATTCAGCATCGGTAACGACGCTTATGAGATCGACCTGTCCAGCCATAACGAGGACAAACTGCGGAAGGCGCTGGCGCCCTACATCCAGCATGGACGTGCAGTGAAGCAGTCGCAGGAGCCGCACGCTGAACGGATCAGTAAGGCCACCGGTAGTCGTCAGGCGCTCAGCCGCGGAGAATCCAAGAAGATCCGCAAGTGGGCGAAGGAGAACAACCTTCCGGTCAACGAGCGTGGCCGAATTTCCAGCACGATCATATCCCAGTATGAGGCCGCCCACGAACCCACCGGCACGCCCTAGTCGATTTATGCGGATCGTCACGGGAGGCGTTCTCGCACAAAGGAAAGACGAATATTCAGGCGTCGCCGGCGCACGTTCGCAAAACAACGAGACGAGGGCGGTTAAGGCGCACGTGTGCGTACGCCAACAGCCCCCTGCAGACAGAACCCCGCCTGATGGGCGAATGTGGTTGCCAGGCGAGGTCCTGAGAACAAAAGTAGATCACCGCACCGCGCTCAAATAGCCGCTATGCGTCACGTCAACATGATCACGTAGGGACACCGTGCGGTCGACCCTATTCACCCAACACAACCCGCCCAGTGGGAGCCCCGACGTCCGCCGACCCGACATGGACGCTCACCACACACGGCTCGCTCGGCCGACACGTGAGACTCGTGTCGGTGAGTCAGGCGGAAAAGCAGGAACCTCTCCGGATACTCAGGGTATGTGCCTGGTCAGACGCGCCAACCCCCGCCGCAGGAAAGCCATCAAGCGCTGGACACGGCCGTTCCCAGTCGCAGCCTGGTCGGACTGGTCGGGCCACAGCGAGGTGCAGATTGCGCACTCGTGATCCGGGCATGCACGCGGACATACGCCCATGCCGCACCAATGGGGACCTGAGCAGGTGTGGGGTAGCTCGGGCGGGAAGCAGATTGCGCACTCGTGATCCGGGCATGCACGCGGACATACGCCCATGCCGCACCAATGGGGACCTGAGCAGGTGTGGGGTAGCTCGGGCGGGAAGCAGATTGCGCACTCGTGATCCGGGCAAGCACGCGGACATACGCCCATGCCGCACCAATGGGGACCTGAGCAGGTGTGGGGTAGCTTGGGACTCATGTCCTGATCACGCGCGGTTGTCTTGCGGTGAGCGACACGGATCACATGGACAGATCCGCCTGGCCCTGCACTTGGATCCTCGTGTCAGGGATCTCACCGAGTGATCGTCACACAGGGCAGGCCCAGGGTCTTGTACTTGTTCCCTCCTAGGTGCTGGTAGCCCTGTGCACAGAGCTTCGAGCCAGCGGGGAAGTTTCGCTGGGGGTAGGTGTAGCCGATGTAGGTGCGGGTGCCGGTAAAGCTCTCGGCGCGCGTGTTCTTCGCCCAGCCGGTTTTGGAGTTCCAGACCCGTCCATGCACCGTCATGTTGGCGCGGACCATGATCTGGACCTCGACTCTGCCGTGCCATGTGCCGTTGTCATACGTTTTGATGCATGTGCTGGCGTTGCACCATTTGCCGGCCGCGGAGGCAGGTGAACTCGCGGCGACCAGCGCGCTGACGGCTATAGCCACGCTGAGAAGTGCAAAGTTGACTTTCCGCACGAACAATTCCTCCAGGTTTCGCGGTCGAGGCGTGTCTTAGGGGGTGTGGTGGTCGACGAAGCCGTCCCGGCATGGCACTCACGATCCCCCACGCTCGTAGGAGTCTGGGGCCTTGAGGGGCGCTTGCCCAGGACGCTGGACGGACATCTTCTGGACATCAGCTGGGCAGGCGTGTTGCGATCCCCGCGTCTGCCATGCCTCGCGCACCTGTTGCCGATGCAGTCTCTGCCACTCCTGACGACGAGGGCTACGTACTGGAATCTGGCCTACATTTGTGACGGTGTCGACCTTCCGGCCAGGGTCGGATAGGCGCCGACAGGAACGGTGGCCGCGGCGCATGGTTCGACAGTCATGGCGAGGTTCTGCGACAGATGGAACCGGTCGGCCGCCTGGAGTGCCTCTTGTGCCCCCGGTAGGGCGCCGTCCTGTTGGAGCGAGAGCGTTCTCGGCAGATCACCTCGAAAGCGGATGGATGGCCAGCCAGCCTGCCAGGGTCGTGGCGTCCCACCCCGCCCAGGAGATCGAGCGGTGCGCCCGGCTCCCAGCACCGCGCCATATTCTGGCCGCGCTGGAGGGCAAACATCGATGCCGAGTAGCGCGCGGCATCGATGCAGCAGCAGGATCTGGAAGGGCCATAGGCAGCCGTAACATCGTGAAACGAGAGACGATGACACCCAGCTTCTCGGCCAACGGGCCTCCGGTCCGCTCTGCGAGCGCCACCGCGATGTCCCGCAAGATCACCATCAGTAGCGGCGCCCTGCGCCCGTATCGGATGTTCGAGCCAAGCATCTGTTCGGCGAACGTCCGCCGCTGGCAGGTGGGCTCGACACGCCTGCCGCTAGCCTGCAGCACGATCAACACAACGGGTTGACCACCCACCGCCGCGCCACCATCCAACCGCCGTGCTGGCTGCGCCCCCTGCTGGAGGCAGCGCTGCAGCTCGGGCAATCCGCCAGTCTGATCGAGTTCGGGCCAGGATGCCTACCTGGCTACTCGTCCGCTCGATCACCTACCAGCGCGGCAGCATCGCCTGGAAGCCGACACCACAAGGACACTTCATCAGCTCAGCGGCCATCCGTGTGCCGTTCGAAGAAGGGCCCTCAAGGTCGTTGATGTTTGCTCAGTTGAGTGAGGCGCGCGCGGATGGTCGTGGTGCTCGCTTCGTCGTCGTCGGTCTGGTCGATTTTGAGGCTGGTCAGAATGTCTAGCGCCTGTTGCCAGTATTGTGCAGCCTCGTCGTAATGGTGCAAGGCGTAGCAGGCGTAGGCGAGACCGTCGAGGGCTCGCGCTTGGTCGTCTAGTTGGCCGAGGTTGATGGCCAAGTAGAGGGCCTCCTGATGTCTGATGAGCGCGTCCTTGGGATCATGAAGAGTGGTGGACAATCGTCCTATCCCCTGCAAGGCTTCGAACTGCCAGTTGGGGTTCCCGATTTCCCGAGCGAGCTTGAGTGCGCGCCTATATCCGTGGGCGGCCTGATCATGACGGCCAAGCAGCCGGTGGATTTCACACAAGGTGATCATGATATCGAGCTCGCTACTGCGATGACCGATGGCGCAGGCCAGGCCCAGGGCTTCGGTGAAGTGCCGTAGAGCCCCTTCGTAGTCCTGTTGTAGGCGAAGAATGTGCCCGATCCCGCCCAGAGCCTGCAATTCGCCAGCACGGTGTCCGAGAACTCGCGCCAGTGCCAGAGCCTCGGTGAAGACTTCACAGGATCGCGTGTCGTGGCCTTGAATGCGGTAGGTCCACCCCAGTCCAATCAATGCGTCCATCTCGCCGCTACGGTGGTCGACGTGCCGCGCGATCTGCAGGGCGTGCTCGAAGTACTCAAGCGCGTCCTCGAATCGACACCACCGCCGGCAGATATGACCCAGACCCGTGAGCGCCACGAGTTCTCCGACGGCTTGCTCAATGACACGAGCGATCTCCAGCGCTTCGCCGAAGTAGTCGAAGGCTTGTTGGAGTTGCCCCTGGCCACGGCGGACCTCACCAAGTCCGAGCAGCGAGTTCAGCTCCTCAGGGCGATTCTTCGTGGTGCGCGCTACGGTGAGCGCTTGGCGAAGCAGTAGCTCCGCGTCGTAGTAGCGGCCTTGAGCACGCAGGCTGCGATGCAATGTGGCAGATATGTGCAGGACGAAGTCCGGCCGCCCGTAGTCGGTGGCACGGCGCACGGTTGCCAGCAGATTGCTGCATTCTGCTTCGAACCAGCTGGCTGCTCGCGCTGGGTTGAACAGGTTAGGAGGGGTGGATGCGGGTGGCCTGGGCCGAGCCTCGACTTCGTAGGGGTGGAGCGCGTCCATCGCTGCCGTCACAGTCCGGAGGTAGTGATCCATCAAACGCGTCAAGGCGGCTCGTCGCCACGATTCGCTTTCCTCGCGGACTGCTACCTGTGCGGCGTGGTTTCTGACCAGATCGTGCATGTGGTAGCGCCCGGGCGCTGGTTCCTGAGTGAGATGGACCTCCAGGAGCTGATCCAGCAGTCGTCGCGCCGTGGCAGAGCTGGTGTCCAGGAGGGCAGCGGCCGTTTCGGCGGTGACATCGGTCCCGGGATGCAGCCCGGAGATCCGGTAGGTACGCCGTTGGTCGCTGGTGAGATAGCGGTAGGACAGCTCCAAGGCGGTACTTAAGCTTGGCTGCTCGGCTTCCGTTTCGGTCAACGGGTCCTGTTCGCTCAGGCGCTCCAACAGATGCGCCACATTCCAGGCCGGGTGCGACCGCAACCGCGCTGCGGTCATCCGTATGACCAGCGGCAGGTGTCCGCACATTTCCAGCGTCAGTGTCAGCAACTCTGCGGAGGTGCCGGCCACACGTTCCCGTCCGGCGGTGTGGGTGAACAAGGCGAGCGCATCCGCCGTGGACAACACATCCAGCGACATCGTGTGGCTGCCGTCCAGATCCGTCAGGCGTCGGCGGCTGGTGATCAGTACCCGGCTGCCTGAACCAGCCGGGAGAAGAGGTCGGACCTGGTCTTCATCTGCGGCGTTGTCGAAGACAAACAGCATTCTGCGGTCGGCCACCAGGCTGCGATACAGCCCAATTCGATCGTCGATGTGTCTGGGAATCTGCTCTCCCTGCACGCCCAGGGTGCCTAGGATTCGCGCGAGCGCATCCTGCGGGTCCACCCGGTCCATCGTCTGCGCATGGCCGTGCAAGTTCATGAACAGTTGCCCGTCAGGAAAGCGCGGAGCCAACTGGTGTGCAGCGTGCACTGCCAACGTGCTCTTGCCTATGCCGGCCATGCCGTCGATCGTGATGATCGGCACGCTGGATGCCTCTTGAGGGTTGATGATCGCCGCGAGTTCACCTGTCCGTCCGACGAAGAAGGGGACGTCCGCGGGCAACTGCCGTGGCGTCCACGCGTGAGCTGATGGCACGGCGAGCGGTTCTGCTTCCACCAGGAGTCGGGTGCCTCGGGCGGCTTGGGCCAGCGTGACTCGTTCTCGGTCGTTCAAACCAAGTGCTTCGGCCACACGCCGCAAGGATGTACCGCTGGGGCGGGGCAGCGCCCCATTTTCTAGTCTACCGATGGTGCGGGCGCTGATTCCGGCCCGGATGGCCAGTTCCTCCTGCGTCAGCATCGCTCGCTCCCGCCACTGCCTCAGCAGGGTTCCGGCCAGAGGAGTGTTCGTCGCCGAGCCATCGGCAGGATCTTGCGCCCTCGTAGGCATAGCAATCTCCGGAAGAGTGCGATTGGCGTCTGGTAGCTGCAATTAGGTAGGTCGCGAACCCGCTGTGATCGCCGGGGGATGCAGGGCTGTGTCGTATGAACCATGATCGCCCGAGATTAGGGCTGTTCACCATAAGAGATATACTATATGCCGTAAGCATTGCAAGTGGTGCGCATACTTCACGGCAATGCATGGACCCTTAGCTGTGGCCCTGCCCGTCCTGTGGTCTGCTCTCGCGGATTCGGGTCCGGCGGAGACGGAGCACTCGGAGGGACCCTTGCCCCCAAGGGCCGGCCGTTGGGTGGTTCACATGTCGCGTCGTAGTTTTGCGGCGGTCAGGGACAGGGCCAGCATGCCGGTGATGACTCCGGTGGCCAGCATGATCGATGGTGCGAGGACCTGGGCGGAGGA
>NZ_JBITGL010000041.1:0-12027 GCF_044456985.1 Nonomuraea sp. NPDC050663 | reverse complement strand
GTTCAGGGGTAGATGTCGCAATCCACACCGAACCCGGAAGCCCTTCCTCATGCCAAAACGATCATCCCCTGTACTCAACCTCTGTGGTCAGTACAGCTAGCCGACCAGCTCGTGATCTTGGGACGAGACGCGGCCGGTGCGGGCAGGGGGACACTCCATGGGGGAGGCCTGCGAACGCTTGATCTGTTCGGCGGCCGGGGCTTCCTGCACTTCATCGTCGCCGACCACCTGCATCTTGTGCTGATCGTTCGTGTCACCTGGCTCGATTGAGGCAACTACCTCAGGTGCGTAGATTGCCGCTTGGCCTGCACGGACGTATTTTCGCAGGCGCAGGTTGGCGCCGGTCATCCTGACCGGCGCCAACCGCAACGACGTCACCCAACTGCGGCCGCTGCTGGAGGCCATCCCGAAGGTGCGCGGCAAGCGCGGCCGGCCCCGCCAGCGCCCCGACGTCGTGCTGGCCGACCGCGGCTACGACCACGACAAATACCGCCGCCTGGTGCGTGAGCTGCAGATCCGCCCACTCATCGCCCGGCGCGGCACCGAGCACGGCTCCGGCCTGGGAAAACAACGCTGGGGTGTGGAGCAGACCTTCGCCCTGCTCCACGCCTTCCGCCGCCTGCGCATCCGCTGGGAGGTCCGCGCCGACATCCACGAGGCCTTCCTCAAGCTGGCCTGCGCCCTCATCTGCTGACGACGCTTCACCTCATTGCGTTAGCAGCTCTAAGGCCAGCCGGTCATCCAGCCGTCTGCGTCCCGGATGCCGGAAACGGCGCTGACGCTGCGGCAGCAACGGTTTGATGACGTCCCACAGTTCGTCGCTGACCTCCCACGGCTTCAGCTTGGCCACGTGCGCTCCTCTCGCCCGGTTACAGCGAGAGATCAAAGCACAACAAAGATCATTCTGTTAGGAGCTCTTAGTCGTCGAGGCTGCCCAGGGTCAGGTTGACGATGGTGCCGGTCATGCCGCGAGCCTGGTCGGAGGCCATCAGGGCTACCATGTCCGCCATCTCCTCCAGCGTCATGAGGCGATGTGCGTGAGTACGGCCGGCGAGGACCTGCTGTTGCTGCTCCCAGGTGATGCCCAGGGCTTCGGCGCGGGGTTCGAAGGCCTCCCGGATGGTGTCGGTCTCCGACATCGCCTGCGGGCGCAGAGCCACGACGCCGCCCTTTCGAGGGGGCAGGTCGGCTTGCGCGCTCCATCGCCCGGTCCAGCAGGAACTGCTCCAGCTCCTTCATCTTCTGGCCGCCCGCCGGGGCGCTCTTCGACTACAGGTACTCGGCGATCTTTACCAGATGGTCCAGAAGACAGGCTGCGTGCGCTCGCCAGAGATCTCGAGCTCCGGCACGGCGACCGCGGGAGCAGCGGGGCAGCGGGAGCCATCAACGCGGCCACGACCGTGACCGCGGCGAGGGCCCTCGCCGCGGTCAGATTGACACATGCATTCCTTGATTGAATGAGCTGGCAGGCGTGCGGCCACGGCGGATACGATTGTGGCCGCACGCCCATCGGGCACGGCAGCTTCCGGGACGTGCGGGCCTATCGTCCTGCGAGCACTTCACGCAGCTTGGCGGCGAACGCGTCTGGTTCACCGGTCATGCCGTACTCGCCACCGAGGAACCCGCCGTGGTCGCCGGGGAACGTGACAGCGGTGCTGCCCAGCCGTTCGGCAACAGCCTGAGCCGCCCGATAGACCAGGATGCCGACAGATTCGGCGCCGACGGCCAGAACGATCTGGGCCGAGACGGCGCGCAGGGCGTCGAAGTCGGGCTGGTAGTGGGTGGCGCCGATCATGTTCTGGCCGAGCAGCGGATCGTTTCGCGATCCGTCGTCCGCGGTCGGCAAGCCATAGGCGACGGGGTCGGCGGGCTGCTCAGGGAAGCCGGCCGGGACGGGGCCGCGGATGGAGCTGAGCGCGATGAACTTCGCCATTCCCGCGCCGAACCCCGCACGCACATACGTTCGGTGAACGTCGACGACGGCGGCAAGGGCCTGCTCCCGGTCCGGCACGACCTGGGCAGCCGGGGGTTCGTGCGCCACCAGCAGGCGGACTTGCTCAGGATGAGCGGCCACCAGCGCGAGAGCGTTGACGGCGCCGCCGCTGCTGGCGAACACATCCACCGGCCCGGCATCCAGCGCGCCGAGCAGGCGATGCAGGTCGTCGGCGTGCTCGTCGGGTGTGTTCTGCGTGGCGCCGTCGGTGCGTGTGCTGCGGCCCGCCCCGCGTGGGTCGTAGGTCACGACCGTGCGGTCCTGGAAATGGCCGGCCAGGGTGGTGAACCCGGTGGCATCCATCGGCGATCCGATAAGCAACAAGGCCGGCGCGTCCAGGGACTCGGCCGATCGAATGTCGTAGTGAAGCTCGGCGCCGGGCACGTCGAGGGTATGGGCTTTCGGCTCATTCATGAGAGTTTCCCTTCGTGGGCTGGTAGCGCAGGTCGAGGACGCCCGTTTTCAGGACGGTGGAGGCGGTGAGGGTGAGCGGCACCTCGTCGAGGTCGTCGAAGAGCCGCCGCCCCGAACCGAGAATGATGGGGTGGACGAGCAGATGGAGCTCGTCGAGGAGCCCGGCGGCGAGCAGTGAACGCGTCAGCGTGATGCTGCCCGCGACCGCGATGTCGCGGCCGGGCTCCTGCTTGATCTTCGTCAGGGTGGTGGCCAGGTCGCCCCGGATGATGGTGGCGTGGTTCCACTCCGCTGTCTGCAGGGTCTTTGAGATCACCAGCTTGCGGAGGCCGTTGATCGCATCGGCCAGGTCGCCGTCGCGGTTGGGCCAGCTTGCCGCGAAGATGTCGTAGGTGGCGCGGCCGAGCAGCAGGGTGTCAGCGGTCCTATACACCTGTTGTACGGCGGCCAGCATCTCCTCTTCCACGTAGGGAAAGTGCCATGCCTCCGGGGCTTCCACGACGCCGTCGAGGGAGATGAACTCGCTCGCAACGATCTTTCTCATGAGGTTCCCTTCCAGGGGTGCATCTGTGCACCGGTTGAAGATCGGCGATCATCAGGGATGGGCGGTGTCGACGGTCTGGTCGGCGATGGCGTGGACGGTGGTGGCGGAGGTGGTGGCGGAGTTCCCTTTGAGGATCGCTCCGTGGTTGCTGGGCGCAGCAGCGGCATGAACCAGCTCAGCCGCCGAAACAGCTTGCGCATGCGCTGCTCCGTGGCCTCATCCAGCCAGTCGTAGGGGAAGGCGCCGTCGACCAGGACCGCTCCCTAGGACCAGCCCATCAGCAGCGCTCGCTCCACACGCCGTGCCGCAAGCCGGGTGGTGAACTGGCCGTTGAGGTGGAGCACCGGGATGCCGGGGCCGCTGGCTCGACCGCACCTGCTCCTCTCGCCCACGACTACGTCGACCGCCTCGTCGAAGCTCCCTGAACGAACTCCTCACCAGGTGAGGCGACCCTGCTGGACCACCCAGATCTGCTGACCGTCGAGGCCGCGGTGAGGGCCGGAGGCGCCGGCTCTCACCGCGGCGCCCGCGGGCAACACCTCGCTGCCACGCACCACTTGGACCACGTCACTGGCCGAGCCGTCCCGGCTGAGCGAGGCGAACCCCCTGATCGACCATGACTTCGAGAAAACCCAGGTGGGTGGTGAAGAACGTCCTGAAGGCCGCGACGTCCTCCACGGTCAGCGACACCGTCGTGGCGATGATGTTCATATCTCCCTCTGCTGTTGACCTCCGAAATAAGGGCTTTCGGATGAACAAATCCTCTACTGGCGTTACGAGGGGCATCAACGCCAAACTTGGACGACCATCCATAAGCCGCACTTATGAATCTGGAGCAGTGTGGAGCTACGTGACATCGAGATCTTCCTGACCCTGGCTGAGGAGCTGCACTTCGGCCGGACCGCCGAACGGCTTCACCTCACCCAGGCACGCGTCAGCCAGTCGATCAAAAAACAGGAACGCGCCATCGACGCCGCCTTGTTCGAGCGCACCAGCCGCAAGGTCACCCTCACTCCGATCGGCAGGCAGCTACGCGACGAACTGCAACCCGCCTACGATCAGGTCCAGCAGAGCCTGCAGAACGCCATCGCCGCCGGCCGCGGCATCACCGGCACCCTGCACGTCGGCTACTACGGATCCGACGCGGCCGGCGTCCTGCACACGGTGCGTGACGCGTTCTGCCTCCGACATCCCCACTGCGACGTGCGGATCGTGGAAATACAGCTCAACAACGGCCTGTCGTCGTTGCAGACCGGCCAGGTGGACATGCTCCTGACGCGCCTGCCCGCCGACCTGCCCGAGCTCACCGTCGGGCAGGCGCTGTTCGCCGAGCCGAAGGTACTCGCGGTGTCCTCCCAGCACCCCCTCGCGCGCCGTACGTCGCTCACCCTGGAAGACCTCGCCGACGTCGAGGTGCTACAAAATCCCAGCGCCATCGCGGACAGTTGGGATGAATACCATTCCCCCAAACACACCCCCAGCGGCCGGGCCATTCGGCACGTCCCAGGCGCCGAGACCTTTGTCGGGATGCTCGCGCTCGTCGCCGCCGGCAAGGGCGTCTACCCCGAAGGGGGCCGGTCGTCCCAGTACTACATCCGCCCCGACATCACCTACGTACCCTTCAGCGACACCCCGCCCCTGGAATGGGCGCTGATCTGGCTCAGCACACGCGAGACCGCCCGCATCCGCGCCTTCGACCAGACCGCCCACGACCTGGCGCGCGAAATCGGCGAGTGAGCGACGACTTCACGCTCGTGGAGCGAACGCCTATCCTGTGGGGCTCAAAACACGAATTACCGCCGACGCGGGAGTCCTTCGCTCCGTGGGACCGGGGGCTCCCTCAGGTCGTTAAGCGGCTGGCCCGGGTGCCTGGGATCATCTTTCGTGTTCTTGTCCACGGTGTACGCCGTCACCCGACGTCTTCTGTCCCTGCCCGCGATGCTGTTTCGCAAGGACGCCTTCAAGGAGGCAGAACTGCTGGTGCTCAGGCACGAGAACGCAGTCCTGCGCCGTCAGGTCCCGCGGGTGCGCTACGAGCCGGTCGATCGCTTGTGGTTGACGGCGCTCACACCTGATCGCCCGCCATCGCTGGGCGAAGATCTTTTCAGTCACTCCGGCCACTCTGCTGGCCTGGCACCGCAAGCTCGTGACGAACAAGTGGGACCACAGTAGGCGACGCCGCCCTGGCAGGCCACCCACCGCGGCTGCGGTCAAGGCCTTGGTGCTGCGGGTAGCCGCCGACATTCCCCGCCTGGGGCCACAGGCGGATCCACGGCGAGCTGACCTGCCTCGGTCACAAGATCGCCGCTTCGACTGTGTGGAACATCCTGAGCCAGGCCGGGATCGACCCCGCTCCGCGCCGCAGCGGGCCAACGTGGAAGCAGTTCCTGACCGCCCAGGCCGAGCACATCGTCGCCGTCGATTTCCTGCACGTCGACACCGTCAACCTCAAACGAATCTACGCCCTGGTCCTGCTCGAAAACCGCAGCCGCCGCGCTCACCTGCTTGGTGTCACCGCCAACCCGACACGGGCGTGGACCGCCCAGGCCGCCCGCAACTTCCTCATGGACACCGACACGACGAACATCAAGTTCCTGATCCGCGACCGCGCTGGCCAGTTCGCCGAAGCCTTCGACACGGTCTTCGCCGACGCGGGCCTGCGCGTCCTCAAGAGCCCGACGCAAGCAGAAGCCGGACCGCCACCCCGAGTCGACCTGGCCAGCCATCGGATCCACCGCAGAACCATCCTCAGCGGCCTCGTCAACGAGTACCAGATCGCCAGCTGACACCACGAAGAGCACACAGGTCAGACGCCGAATCCTATTATTGAGCCCCACAGGGTGCGCACCGTCCGAGCCGAATGCACCGACCGGATGCTGATCTACGACGAACGCCACCTTCGATCGGTCCTAAACGAGTACGTCGAGCACTACAACGCGGACCGCCCGCACCAGTCCCGCCGGCAACGCCCACCTGATCAAGACGAGGGCGTCGTGGTGTCGCTGGAAGGCCGGGTTCAGCGCCGGAGAGTGCTCAGCGGAGCCATCAACGAGTACCACCGAGCCGCCCAGCTGATCCGAAGAAACACCAGATCAGACCCTGTGTTCGACTTTTGAAGCGGCACAGGTATGCCTCAACTACAAAGGTGCCCGGCCTACGAGCCCGCCTGCCAGGAGAGCAACGCTTCCAGCATCGGAAGATTCTCGCGTTCAACGGTCATGGAGCAGTCCCTTAGCTTATCGAAGCCGTTAAGGGTGCGCCTTACTTCTCCCTCGTCATACGAAAGCCTCTCATAGTCTCCTTCCACAGTGAACTGTCCATGAGGCGAGTTGTCGCGTGCGCTCACCAGCCAGGTTCCAGATGTGTCTTTGGCTGCTACCCAGTCGTGCACATAGGGCTCGATCTCTGCCCGGTCTTGCCTTCCGAGTTGTCGCCACAGCAGAAGCCAGACGTTTATGCCTGCTTCGACGTGTGGGCGCAATATGTTGATCACCTGAGCAGGATCGATGATGCCGTCGAGTTTCTCATCTCCATAAATGACAAATATTCGCTCTATTTCAAGGCTTGGCTTCTCCGACTTAGCTAATGTTTGCCTGTTCAGATATGCAGAACCCAACTTGGAGTTCCAGTAGGGAAGGTTTCCGCAGTGCACAGCCTTGTATTTCATAAATGCAGTATGATTAACATGCTTCCAGCTATATGTTTTTCCTCTCTCGGTGCGTATATGCCTATTCTCTGCCATGTCTCTAGCGTACTCTTGCAATTCTAGAGCTAAAGAATCTCTCACTCTCTTGAGGTGTATCAGTCCTGCGCGATCGATCTCCTCCCATTTGGGAGAAAGCTCAAAGACGAACTTTCGCATAGATGTCGGCACGGAAGAAAACTTGGCCAAGTGTCTCATGGAATCTTTGTCTTGAATGTGCTCAAAATATATTTCAAAGCACACAGAAAGAAGTATGCCAATCATCGCAACGATGATGCCCATGTGCCAAGTTATGGAGGTGGAGGGAACGAAGGCGACAGTGGCCCCGATCGCAAGCGAGGTCAACGAGCCGACTGGCAGTGCCCGCTTCCACCAGGGCCTTTCCTTCGCCATGCACCCAGTTAATGGCCAGGAGAGAGACGGGTCAACATACGTAATTGCTCTCAGTGATTGCGTTTGAAGCATCATCGATATCAGGAGCCTTTTCCATCTTGATCAGCGGCCGTCCTCAGCGGCCTGAAGGACAAGGATGGCCTGCACGATCGCGGTAGCTCGGCGTGGGCAGCAGCGCAGGCGAGTCAGGATCTTCCAGGCCTTGAGGGTGGCCACCGCGCGCTCGCCGATGGCGCGGATGCGGGCGTGGGCGCGGTTGACCGACTTCTGATTGCGGGACAAGCGTGGGCGGTGGCGATGCCGCTTGAACGGGGTGCGGATGGTGCCGCCGGCACCCTGGTAGCCGCGGTCGGCGAAGGTCTTGATGCCAGCTCTGGTGAGGGCGTCGACCAGGCCTGTTGTGCGAGCGGCGGTCAGATCGTGGGTAGAGCCGGGCAGCGCGGGTGAGGCCCAGACCAGGCGGCCTGCCGGGTTGGCCAGGACCTGGACGTTGACGCCGTGGCGGTGGTGTTTGCCGGAGTAGTAGGGCTTGTCGTCGGCCAAGCGGTCGATCGGGATGAGGGTGCCGTCCAGGATGGCGTAGGCCAGGTGGGTGGCTTTCCCGATGGCGGCGCTCAGGTCGTCGGCGAGGAGGGTGAGCAGGTCGAGGGCTTCATGGACGTAGCGCCAGGCGGTGGTGGTGCCGATGCCGAAACCGCTTGCCAGACGGGCGTAGGTGTCGCCGTTACGCAGATGCGCCAGGACGAGTAACGCCTGGTCAGCGGCGTGCAGGCGGCGCCAGCGGGAGCGCTGCTCGGCCCGCCGGCCCCGCAGCAGATCGGCCAGGCGAGACAGCGTGCGAGTGGACAGCGGAATCGCGGCAGGGTAAGACAACACCCAGGACTCCTGGTGAGGACAACAGATCTTGGTCGACTGCTGTCTTACTGGGAGCCTTCCTCATCTCTCAAGCAGTCCCACGCGCCTGCCCTGACCAGCGCCATCAAGTTGGAAAAGCCTCTTGGCACTACCGCCGATCCGACCGCGGCCTGGGTCACTCAAGCGATGAGAAACATGGTCATGGACCTGGAGGATGCGCGCTGCAGGGTGCGCTTTCTGATCCGTGACCGAGGCGGTAAGTTCCCCGCTCTCATGGAGGAGATCCTCGCCGAAGTCGGTATCCAGACCGTGCTCGCCGGCATCCGGATGCCGCGGATGAACTCCATCATGGAGAGTCGGGTGCAGACCTGCCGCAGCGCGCTCCTAGACCGGTGCTTGCTCTGGACGAACGCCACCTACGCTACGTGCTGGCCGAGTAGGAGACGTTCTCCAACGAGCATCGCGCTCATCGAGCCCTTGGCCAGGCGGCTCCACTTCGCGCAGTCCCCTGACCCGATCACCGATCCGACGCGCACCATCGAACATCGGCCGGCACGACCGGCTCGAAGGCATCCTCCACGACTACTCACACGCCGCTTGAACTGCACGGACGCAATTTCGGCAGGCGCAGAGCCCAGGGAGGCCTGTGTATTCGCCCGCGACCCGCGGGGTGAACTGCCGCGTTCGGACTGCTCTAGTCATAGAACTATGGCTCCTCACAGATTGGACCCAGGCGGACTGTGAAGACATGACGCTTTCGATGTTCCTCGCACCAGCATGGTGGGATCCGAAGAATCGGACCATGATCCTGGATCCAGGCACAATCGTGTGTGGCCTGCTCTCGGTGGACGAGGGAGTGCTCTCCTTCTCCGCTGAGGACGAGGACGGCGACACGGTCGTCCTATTCGCGTACGCGGTGGAGGATCTCACCGTGACCTGGCTGGACATGCGCTCGGCCGGCGACCTGCACACTCCAGGCGGAACACACAGGGTCTATCTCGGGCCCCCGACGGGTGGCGTGCCAGGGCTCAGCCAAAGCCAGCTGGACACCCTCGCCGGATACGCTCAGCAGCTGGCCGACCTTGTGGACCAGTACAGCCTGATCTCTGAGGACTCCGCAGACATGGGAGACTCTGCCGAGGTGACCAATCTGGCAAGTTGGGCTGGGTTGGCTGGGGACATGGTCCAGATGGTTGGAGCCGTCACCGATCTGGTTCGTATTCGACGCAGATTCCGGGCTCTGAAACTGCGCCTGGCCGACCCGAATGAGCGAGCTCGGCCAGTCTTTGGCGAGACGGCACTACGCTTCGTGTACGCGCATGAATCCGGCTACTGCACGCGAGCTGCCTTTAGCCCTGACGGTACCCGTATTGCCGTGGGATGCAGCGACGGGACGATCCGCTTCGTGGACCCCATGGACGGCCGAGACCTCGGGCAGCTAAACGCTGAGGGAGACGACCTCGTCATAGAGGACGTGGCCTATAGCCCGGAGGGCGATCTCCTGCTCACGGCCGTCTCCGACGGAACTGCGCGGATCTGGAACCTGGGAACAGGCGAAGAGATTCTTCAGCTACCGCACGGCGACACGATCGATCGCGCCTTCTACAGTCCCGATGCCTTCCTGATTCTCACATTCGACTGCTCACTCACGGTCAAGTTGTGGCTGGCCGAAACGGGCGAGTTTCTGGGGGACGCCGATGACGATGAAGTGTCCAAGGCAACCTGCGCGGCTTTCCATCCAGCGGCAGACCGGCTGGCACTGGGATCGTTCGGGCGCTTCTCCATCGAGGACCTCGACGGTCAGCACTCCCGCTCAGAAGTCGAGTGTGACGACGACGTCGTCCAAGCCGTCGCGTTCCATCCTGGTGGCTGGCTAGGTGTAGGTGGCGACTCCGGCTGGATCCGACTCTACGACGTGGACAGCGACAACCGACTCCTTCTTGAGATCGACAGCGGGTCCGATGTTGGTCACCTGTGCTTCAGTCCCAACCATGCCTGGCTCGCCGCCAGCGGCCAGGACCAAGTCACCATCTGGGACGGAGCAACCGGTGCACTACTCGCTGACCTCAGCCGTGAGGGCCAGGCGGCAACCGTTTGGGCAACCTGCTGGAGTCCGGATTCAAGGATCCTCGCTGTTGCTGATACCACTTTACGCGTGTACAGCATCCAGAATTGATTAGGTCGTCGACCCCACGCACCTCCTGCCCATGATTCAGTACGGGCTTGTAGCAACGGCATGATCACCTCCCACATCTCGTCGCTGATCTCCCACGGCCTCAGCTTGGCCGCTCGCGCTCCTCTCACCCAGTCAGCGATAGATCAAAGCACAACAACGATCATTCTGTTAGAAGATCTGAGAGCAGGGATATCATCTAGTCTGCTGATTGCACAGTCGGTCGACAGGGCGGTTAGCTCGGGCCATCTGTGCACAGTCGATTACTATCTAGCGCATCGGATGCGCTGGCGTCTACGCAAAGCACCATTTGCGCCAGAATCTTGCTCGGTCGTTCCAGCCCAGGTCTCCGAGATTGTTCACCCGCGTTCGATGAGACAGCCAGAGGGTTCCGTCTTCTGGAAAGGGCGTGATCTGCAAGGTGATCCCAGAGTATGAGGTCATTACGTCGACCGACGAGATCCTCAGGTCGGCGTTCTTCCAGCCCCACCAGAGGAAGCCGCACGCCCAGGCCTTAGACAGATCGCTCACCCCAGAGGTGGTGTCCGTGAGGCGCCAGCCGCAGCCGCGTAAGTCTATATCCTCCCAGAATTCCACGACACCGGAGTCCGCAGGCAGCGGATTCGTCCCCCCGCCAGCGATTTTGCAGCCGCTTCCGCCCACGATCGGCGATCCGGGAGGGCGAGGGGCGCCGGGAATGGAGACCGCTTCCGAAGCCGAGGCTGCTTGGAGCTGATAAGACTTCGCCTCTTCCAGATTGGTGAAGATCTGGAGACGTCCGCCTGTGAACGAGTCCTCGCCGAGGACTGTATGGAGTGGAATCCCGTGGAGGTCGAGCACCCGGGTCGCAGCCACCGCATGTCCGTCCAGGTCCACCGGCAGACAAGGAACCCCGTGCCGGAGATGCCGGGAACGGATGGTCGCGTCGACACCCTTTGACCAGGGAAAACGAATCGCCATGTAGAAATCCATCGGAGCTAGGTGTGGATGAGCCAGGTAAGTAGATTGGAACTTCGGATGTACGGCGTGTCAATGTCGACGGTCGAACTACACGAACGTGCATAGGAACGAGTTCTGAGAAGAAAAGGAGTTTCTGGGGTTGGAACGGATTTCTGGTGCTACTTTGTTGATCTTCTCTGGTAACTCGTGCGGATGCACGCCACCGACGGCTATTCCATCGACCAACCAATGGAGATTCTCTCCATTGGCCGCGCCACCGTTTATCGAGTTCTCGAGCCGGCAGCAGCCGCGACCAGTAAGAGATGATGAGACGTCGACTCGTTCAGGGTGTCACCGCAGAGAAGGTCAATCGAAGAGTGGGCTTGATCCGGTTTGACTGACATCCGAGATCAGGGGCTTGTCCCCGAAAGGATGTCCATCATGGAGAGCATGGGGAAGAAGCCTCGTCCTCGCCGCTCGTTCACGCCGGAGTTCAAAGCCGAGCTTGTCGAGTTGTGCCAGCGCGGTGACCGCTCGGTCGGGCAGGTGGCCAAGGACTTCGACCTGACCGAGACTGCGGTGCGACTGTGGGTGCGTCAGGCCGAAGTGGATGTCGGCCAGCGGGACGGGCGCACCAGCGGCGAGCGGCAGGAACTGGAGGCGGTGCGGCGAGAGAACCAGCGTCTTCGCCAGGACGTCGACGTGCTCAAGCGAGCGCGGTTTCCTTCTCACAGGAGACCCGGTGAGCGAGCATCCGTTCATCGAGGCGGAGAAGCCGGGCGGCCACAGCGTCAAGCGGGCGTGCGAGCTGCTGGGAGTCTCCCGTGCCGCCTTCTATGCCCGCCGCAGCGCGACGCCTGGGCCGCGTGCCGTGCGCGACGCCCAGTTGGCCGAGCGCATTACCGAGGTGCACGCCCGCTAGGAGCTGTTTGAGGTTCGGATCATGTGGTTGAGGCGAGGAGTTTCAACCACATGATTGAGCCTCGGAGGTGGAGCCCGGCCACGTAGCTTTC
>NZ_JBITGL010000040.1:0-15892 GCF_044456985.1 Nonomuraea sp. NPDC050663 | reverse complement strand
GGCATCTCCTTCAGCGGCCTGGCCCGCTCGGTGTGGATGACCGCCACCGGACAGCAGATCCAGGGCGCCTCGACCATCACCCAGCAGATGGCGCGCGGGTACTACGAGGGCATCGGCACGGAGGTGTCGCCCAGCCGCAAGATCAAGGAGATCTTCGTCGCGGTCAAGCTCAACAAGAGCAAGCCCAAGGAGTGGATCCTCTGGCAGTATCTGAACACGATCTACTTCGGACGAGGCGCAAGCGGGGTCGAGGCGGCGGCGAAGGCGTACTTCGGCAAGCCCGCCAAGGAACTGACCGTTCCCGAGTCGGCCTACTTGGCGGGGCGCATCCAGAACCCCTCGCGCTTCGACGAGGCGGAGGCCAAGGGCAACATGGCGCTCACCAAGGAGCGCTTCAACTACGTGATCGGCGGTCTGCAGACCATCGAGGCGGCCGAGTACGGCCAGTACAAGGACGCCAAGTTCGAGGACCTGAAGTTCAAGGACTTCAAGCCGAAGGAGGCCTACACCGGACTCAAGGGCTACATGCTCAACATCGTCGAGCGTGAGCTGGAGTCCAAGTACGGCATCAGCGAGGAAGCGTTGCGGTCGCGCGGCCTGAAGGTCGTCACCACCTTCGACCAGAAGCTCATGCTCGAGGCCAAGCGGGTCGTCGACGAGCGCACCCGCACCTTCGGGCCTGCCGTGCACGCCACGGTGGCCTCGGTGAACCCGAAGAACGGCCGCGTGGTCGCCTTCTTCAGCGGCGACGACTACACGAAGAACTACACCAACCGGGCCTTCGACACGGTCAAGCAGGCCGCGTCCGCCTTCAAGCCGTACGTCCTGGCCGCCTGGCTGGAGCAGGGCTGGTCCCTCGACAGCTACATCGAGGGCATGAAGACCATCAAGGCTGAGGGCACGACTCCGATCAGCAACGCCGGAGGCCAGGACTTCGGCTCCATCAACCTGTCCAAGGCCACGGCGAGCTCGGTCAACACGGTATTCGTGCAGATGGGACAGAAGGTCGGGCTGGAGAAGATCGCGGAGATCGCCAAGGCCGCCGGGGTCGGCGAGCGGGCCACGGTCACCCAAGGCCAGAACGGCGTCGACCGGGCCATCGAGCACCACAAGTACGCGACGACCATCGGCAGCGCCTCGGTCACCGCGGTGGAGCAGGCGGCGGGCTACTCCATCTTCGCCAACGGCGGCAAGTACACCCCCTGGCACACGGTCATCTCGATCACCACCTTCGATAAGACGAAGGTCGGCGAGGAGAGCAAGGCCTCCAGGACGGTCCTCACCGAGGGTGTGGCCGCCGACGCGACCTACGCGCTGCAGCAGGTGGTCAAGGCCGGCACCGGTGGCGCCGCCAACATCGGCCGCCCGGTGGCGGGCAAGACCGGTACGAACAACGAGTCCAAGGACGCCTGGTTTGTCGGCTTCACTCCGCAGCTCTCGACCGCTGTCGGCATGTACAAGGAAATGCCGTTCACTACGAACTGCAAGAAGGAACTGAAGTACGACAAGTACGGCAACCCGCTCATCCACAAGAAGAACCCCGAGTACCAGGTCTGCTGGAGGGAAGTGTCGCTGCCCGGCTCCATCGGCGGTGGCGGCCTGCCCACGCAGATCTGGCACGACTTCATGGCCGCCGCCATGGACGGCAGGAAGGTCGAGGACTTCCCCGTCAAGGCCGGCACCGGCGTGCCGAACAACCTGGCGCCCAAGCCCGAGCCCAAGCCCGAGAAGACCGAGGACCCCTTCGGCGACGACGGCAGCATGGACAACTGCGTGCTCGGCATCTGCACCGAGGACGACGGCGTGCCTGAGTACGGCGACGGTGGCGACGGCGGCGAATTCGATGAGGGTGGCGGCGACGCAACGAACGAAGATCCGTCCACAATGGGTGGCCAGACCGTGCCATCGCCACCCGCCGGAGCCGCGAGTGTGCCCGAATCGACCCGTGAGGACGAATGACAAACGCGGGTCAGACGACCTACACGAACTTCTGCTACACCGACATCTTCCCGCTGTAGTTCGCGCGGCAGCTCGCCACCCAGAACCCCTACTTCGCCGACGTGCCGCCCGACCAGCACGTGGAGTACCCGGTGGTGCTGGGCGAGGTCATGCAGTTCTTCGCGCTGATCGCGCGCAGGCTGGCGCCCGGTAACGAGTACGAGCAGGGCGTCTGGTTCTACGACCTGACCGTCATCCTGCTGGGCCTGTGCCTGGTGATCGGCGCCTCGCAGCGCTCGTCGCCCTCGGCTCGTAGACCGGTCTTGAACAGGCATTTGATACGTCAGTCATGCCGAAAACGCAAAGCATCAATGACAACATGTGACCCTAGGTTTACCGTCACCGTCTGACTCTCCAGCGGACCTTCGCCGCCGCCTAGGACGCCGGGGAGCCGTCTGCTGCGCCCTCCAGCAGGACCGTGCTCTCGTCGCCCTACTGGAGGCGCGGAACATCACGGCTTCCCTCTTCGAGGCGGTCTCCGGAGCCGCCCTCGTCTGTGTTTACACCGGACTTGTGGCCCGGTGTGACGGTGTGATGGTGTGATGGTGCGCTGCATGTGCCTGACCCAGACGGGAACCGGGATCGGCCCTTGCACACCTTCGCCCTTGACGTACACCGCGCCGCTGAACGGCTAGCCAACCACTACCAGTCTTGCTCGACGTCCCTCTCGGACGCTTGCTGGTCGAGGGGATCATCATGGCTCGGGCTCAGGAGTTCCTGGCCGAAATCCGGGCTGACAACAAGACTCTGTCGGGCACCTCCATCCCTACTGGACGGCACGCCCACCCCCGCGGGTGAGCCGCCTCTGGCAGAAGCCCGGCAGAAGCGCGGCCCCCACAGCCGTACCGTTTCGCCGCTCCGGGAGGTGCGCGGGGGGCGACCGTACGGCACCGGGTGAGTGGGGCCGCGCCGCACGTCGGGCTCGCGTCACAAGCATCGCATTCCCGATTCGGGATAACTCTGTGCACAATGCCATGACTGTGGATGGGATAGTGCAAAACGCTGCTGGCCGCCGGGAGGTCTGGGCCATACCGTCGCACGTGCCCGCTGATCGTTTCCCTGAAGGGATGCAGGATGACGCACCCCCCAGCCCCTCGCACCAGCGCGTTACCCCCGGACACCGGCCTGGCCCGTGACGACTACGCCCTGGAGCGTGTCCCGGCCTCGGCCCGCTACGGCTGGCCCACCGTGGCGATCCAGCGCTTCGGCCTGCTGTCGGCGCTCTCGCAGTTCCTGCTCGGCGCCACCCTCGGCATGGGCATGACCTTCTGGCAGGCGGTCCTGGCCGTCACCCTCGGCGCCGTGATCCTCGAGATCGTCGCCATCGCGATCGGCATCGCCGGCATGCGCGAGGGCCTGTCCACCAGCTTGCTGGCCCGCTGGACCGGCTTCGGCACCTACGGCTCCGGCCTGGTCGGCTTGGTGCTCGCGGTGTGCCTGCTCGGCTGGTTCGGCGTGCAGAGCGCCGTGCTCGGCTCCGGGGTCGCGGCGCTGCTGGGCGGGCCCGCCTGGCTGTGGGCGATCATCGGCGGCCTGGCCATCACCGCCATCGTGGTGCCCGGCTTCGCCGGCATGGCCTGGACCGCGTGGATCACCGTCCCGGCCTTCCTCCTGCTCGCGGGCTGGGCGATCGTCGTCGAGCTCGGCAAGCACCCGCTGGGCGAGCTGGTCGCCTCGGCCCCCGCCGGCCCGGTGCTGAGCCTTGCCCAGGGCGCGACCCTGGTGGCGGGCGGGTTCATCGTGGGCGCGGTCATCTCGCCCGACATGTGCCGCTTCAACAAGAACGCCGCCGATGTGGTCAAGCAGACCGTCGTCGGCATCTCGCTCGGGGAGTACGTGCTCGCCCTGGTCGGAGTGTTGCTGGCGCACGCGCTGCGCACCGGCGACGTGGTGACCATCGTCACCACCACCTCCGGCGTGATCGGCACCGTCATCCTGATCGCGGCGACCCTCAAGACGAACGACTGGAACCTGTATGCCGCCGGGCTCGGCGTGACCAACGCCCTGCACACCGCGTTCGGCATGCGGGCCGGTCGCGCCGCCGTCACGGTGGTGCTCGGCGTCATCGGCACCGCGCTGGCCGCGCTGGGCATCGCCGACCACCTGATCGATTTCCTCATCCTGCTCGGCGTGGCCGTCCCGCCGATCGCCGGCATCATGGTGGCCGAGTACTTCGTGGTCCGTACCTGGCGCGCCGACCTGGACGCCTCCCGCGAGCGCGGCGAACTTCCCGCGCGCACGCCTGGGCTGGTGCCCGCCGCGATCGTGGTCTGGGTGGCGGCCGCGCTGATCGGCCACTTCGTCACCTGGGGCATCCCCGCGCTCAACGCGCTCCTGGCCGCGTTCGTGCTGTACGCCGTGGCGGGCAAGGCCGGGCTCACCGGCCGCGCCGACGCCTCCCGTCCCGTTCCCTGACCCCCTTGTGCGCTGCCCCTCCTCGTCGACCGCTCGGCGGTCCGCCCACGTCCGGTGCGTGGGCGGACCGCCTGAGCTGTCTCCGCAGACGTGGCAGCACACCCTGACTTCCCACACCGCGACTTCCCCACCCCGGGACGCCCACGCACCCGGCGTCCCACATCCGAAGGAGCACACAACCGTGCGAATAGGGATCGACGTGGGCGGCACCCACACCGACGCCGTCCTGCTCGACCAGGCCCTGAACGTCGCCGCCGAGATCAAGACCGCGACCACCCTCGACGTCACCACCGGGATCGTCAACGCTCTCACCGGGCTGCTGGAGACCAGCGGCCTGCAGCGAGCACGGGTGACCGCCGTCATGATCGGCACGACTCACTTCACCAACGCGCTGGTCACCCGCCGGCGGCTGGCCCGCACCGGCGTGGTCCGGCTGGCATTACCGGCCACCGCCGCGACGCCGCCGATCCTCGACTGGCCACCCGACCTCGTCTCGGCCATCCGGCCGAGCGTGCACCTGTGTCACGGCGGCCACGAGTTCGACGGCCGCCCCATCAACCCGCTGCGGCCCGACGAGCTCAAACGGGTGGCCGCCGACCTGGCCGCCCACGACATCTCCACCGTCGCGATCAGCTCGGTCTTCTCGCCCGTCACCGCCGAAGCGGAGCTGGAGGCCGCCGACATCCTGCTGGCCGAGCTGCCGTACCTGCGGGTCAGCCTGTCGCACCAGATCGGCCGCATCCGCATGCTGGAACGGGAGAACGCCACCATCATCAACGCCTGCCTGCTGGACCTGGCCGACGAGATCGTCGACGCCTTCACCCGCGCGTTGGGCGCGGTCGGCGTGCACGCACCGCTGTTCCTGTCGCAGAACGACGGCACGCTCATGGACGCCGAATACACCCGCCGCTACCCGGTCCGCACCTTCGCCTCCGGCCCCACCAACAGCATGCGCGGGGCGGCGTTCCTGGCCGGGCTGAGCGACGCGGCCGTCGTCGACATCGGCGGCACCACCACCGACGTCGGCGTCCTGGCCGGCGGCTACCCCCGCCAAGCCGGCACCGACGTCGACATCGAGGGAGTACGCACCAACTTCCGCATGCCCGACGTCGTCTCCGTCGGCCTGGGCGGCGGCAGCCGCGTGCAGACCAACCCGCTGCGCATCGGCCCCGACTCGGTCGGCTACCGGCTCACCGACGAGGCCCTGGTATTCGGAGGCTCCACCCTGACCGCCACCGACCTCGCCGTGGCCGCCGGCCTGGCCGACATCGGCGACTCCTCCCTGGTCCGCCACCTTCGCCGCGACCTGGTCCGGCGCGGCACCACACTCATGGCCGAACGCGTCGCCCACCTCATCGACCGGATGCGCCTGTCCGCCGAACCGCTACCGGTCGTCGTGGTCGGCGGCGGCAGCATCCTGATGCCCTCCACCCTGCCCGACGTCCCCGAGGTGCGCATCCCCAAGCACCACGGCGTCGCCAACGCCATCGGCGCCGCCATCGGCCAGATCGGCGGCGAGGTCGACCGGCTGTTCGTCACCAGCCCGCAGATGACCCGCGACGACGTAATGGACCTGGCCCGCGCCGAGGCGACCGACCTGGCGATCTCCGCCGGTGCCGTCCCCGCCACCGTCCAGATCGTCCACGTGGACGAGATCCACGTGAACTACCTGCCCGGCAACGCCGTACGCGTCATCGCCCGCGCCGTCGGAGACCTGGACCTGGCCCGCGCCCAGGCCGGAGAGGAGCCCGGCCAGTGGGCTACGAACTGACCCCGCCCGTTCCCGCCCTCGGCGCCGCTCAGGGCTCTACCCGCCGCACGCGCGGCAGGAAGGAGCTCTACTCATGGGCTACGACCTGACCACCCGGATGCTGCACGACCTCGCCGAGGGAGCCGCGGTGCTCGGCACCGGCGGCGGCGGAGACCCCTACATCGGCAGGTTGCTGGTCGAGCAGGAGATGGCCGCGGGCCGCCGCGTGCACATCATCGGAGCCGACGAACTGCCCGACGACGCGCTCGTGCTCCCCTCCTCCATGATGGGCGCTCCCACGGTGTTCGTGGAGAAGCTGCCCTCGGGCGGCGGCAACATCGCGGCCTTCCGCGCCCTGGAGAAGCACCTCGGCCGTACGGCTTACGCAGTGATGCCGACCGAGTGCGGCGGGCTCAACAGCATGATCCCGCTCATGCTCGGCGCCCAGCTCGGGCTGCCCGTGGTCGACGCCGACGGCATGGGCCGCGCCTTCCCCGAACTGCAGATGCAGACCTTCGGCGTGCTGGGGGTGCCCGGCTCGCCGATGGCCATCGCCTCCGACCACGGCGACGTGTGCATCATCGACGCCGGCCGCGACAACAAACGCATGGAACACCTGGCCCGCGTCCTGACCATCGAGATGGGCGGCGCCTCCTACATCAGCGACTACCCGATGGACACCGGCCAGGTGCGCGCCACCTCCGTGCACGGCACCCTCACCCTGTGCCGTCGCATCGGCGAGACGCTGCGCCGGGCCCGGACCGAACACGCCGACCCGTTCGACGCCCTGACCAGCATGCTCGCCTCCACCCTCTACAAGCTCGGAGCGGTGCTGTTCCAGGGCAAGGTGGTCGACGTCGAACGCCGCACCGTCGACGGATTCGCCCGCGGCCGCGCCCGCCTGGAAGCCACCGGAGGCTCCCCCGGAAACCAGCTGGAGCTCACCTTCCAGAACGAGCACCTGGTGGCCCGCCTCGACGGCCGGGTCATCGCGATCGTCCCCGACCTCATCTGCACCCTGAGCACGGAGACCGGCGCGCCGGTCCCCACCGAGTCGCTCGCGTACGGCCAGCGACTGACCGTCTACGGCATCTCCACCCCGCCGATCATGCGCACCCCCGACGCGCTGGCCACCTTCGGCCCCGCCGGATTCGGCCTCACCGAGACCTACACCCCGCTGGAGGACCTGCTGTCACGCATCTGACCACCACCACCCCGGGGCCGACCAGCCCCGATCACCCAACGGTCGGCCCCGGGCCCTCGCCCCAGACAGAAAGCCCCACCATGCTCATCACTCGCGACCACGTCGACGCCCTCGCCGCCGGCGCCACCCTGCTGGGATCGGGCGGCGGGGGAGACACCACCGTCGTCACCAGCATGCTGCGGCACGTGCTCACCCACCGCGGGCCCGTGCCGCTCATCACCGCCGACCAGCTACCCGAGGACGCTCTCATCGTGCCGGTGGCCGCCACCGGCAGCATCACCGTCATGCTGGAACGGCTGCCGTCCGGCCACGAGTTCGTCCAAGCCGTCAACGCGGTCGGTACACACCTGCAGCGCCGCCCGGAGGCCGTGATCGGGTTCGAGGCCGGCGGCGCGAATCTGCTGTTCGCCGTCGCCGCGGCTGCCTGGACCGGGCTACCGCTGGTCGACGGGGACGGCATGGGCCGCGCCTTCCCCGGCATCGACCAGGTCACCTTCAACGCCGGGATCAAAGTGGGCGTGCCCACCGTCTCGGCCACCCCCGCCGCGCTGGCCGACCCATCGGGCAACCACGTCCTGCTCGCCGGATCGGCCAGCAACGCCGACGCCGAACGGCTGCTGCGCTCCGCGCTGACCTCGCTCGGCGGATGGGCCGCCACCGCCATCTACCCCATGACCAGCCAGCAGGTCCGCGACCACGCCATCTTGGGGAGCATCAGCAGCGCGCTTGACCTGGGAAGCGCCTTCTTGCACGCGCGCCGCGCCGAGCCCGGCAACTCGCACGCGATGCGCGCCCGAGCCGCCGCCATCGCCGACCACGGAGCCGACCGCGTCTTCCTCGGCACCGTCGAATCGATCTCCCGCCACGCCAGACCCCGCACCGGGGCCACCGTGGTCATCCACCATCAGCGAGACCTGCACCGCAGTCTGCGCATCGAGGTCGCCGACGAATACCTGCTGGCCATCGACGACGGCGAGATCGTCATCCAGGTCCCAGACATCATCGCCGTGCTCGACTCTCGCACCTGGCACCCCATCGCCGCCGACCAGCTGGCCACCGGTCACCACGTCGAGGTGCTGCGCTTGCCGGCGCCGGCGGCGTGGACCGCCCCGCATGCCCTGCCCCTGGTCGCGCCCAGAGCCTTCGGCCTGCGCGTCCTGGACTCCACCACCGACCAGGCCGGCCGCTTTGCCAGCGGGCCCGCGATGCTCGGAGGCCTTTCGTGATCACCGCTCGGGATCTGCTCAACCACCCCGCGCTCGCCGGGCACGTCGTGGTCGGCGGCGAGTCCGGCCTCGACGCCACCTTGCGCACCGCCGCCCTCGTGCACGACAACACCGACCTGACCAACCTGCCCGGCGGCGCCGCCGCGGTCATCGACGTCTCCACCCGCTCGGGGCTGGCCAGCCAGCACCTCATCGAGGTGTTCGTGCGCCGCCTGCACAGCCGCGGCGGCAGGCTGCTCATCGTCGTCGGGCACCGCCAGGTGGTCGCCCCCTCCATCGTCCGGCTGGCCAACCAGCTCGCCTTGCCGGTGGTGATGCTGCCCGAGCAGCCGCACGCCTCCTCCGCGCCTGCCCTGGCCGCCACCGTTCTTGCCCTGATCCATGAACCGGCCGTCGCCCTGTCCCGAGCGGTGATCACCGCGTCGGCCAAACTGGCCGTCGGCACCTCGATCGGCCGCGCCCTGGCCGTCGTCTCCGACGCTCTGAACGGCAGAGCCGCGCTGGTCGCCCGAGACAGCGGCATCGTCGAAGGAGAGCTGCGCCTGGTGCCGGTCAAGGACGTGATGCTGCAGCCGGCGATCGCCACCGACCGGGGTGAGGGCTACGTGTGGGCCGCGCTGCCGCTGTTCGTTGGACGGCGCACCTTCTGGCTGGCCGCTGAAGCGGTCAACGGCGGGCCGGTCTGGCATGAGACGGCGCGTGCCGTCCTGCCCCTGGCAGCCCAGGCGCTCACCGTTCAGCTCCTGACCCGGCGCCTGGAGGCAGAGCACGACCAGCAAGTGCTCAACGCCCTCTTCCATGAGCTGCTCTACCTCAAAGAGGGCAGCCGGATCCCGGCCCACGTCGCCGAGCAGGCCAGCGACGCCGGGATCCCCCTGGACGGCTGGCATCTGGGCGTGCATTTCACCTGGCCCACCCGGCGCGAGCCCACGCAGATGGACAGCTGGATCAGGCAGATGGACAGCTGGATCAGTGCGGAGATCTCCACCCACCTGCAGAGCGTGCTGCACCGCCAGAAGATCGACCGTCCGCTGTTCACCCGCGGCGACGGCTGGTCGTACTGGGCGACCTACAGCGCCCAGCCCACCGACCGTGAAGAGATCGAGCTGCTGCAGCGCGTCAAGGCGACGGTGAAGGAGTTCAACACCGATTACCCCACCCACAGCCTGGTGGCCGGCGTCGGCAACCCCGGCGTCGGGCCGCACTCCATCGCCGTCAGCTTGGGACAGGCCCGGCAGGCCGCCATGGCAGCCGCCATGCGAAGCGCGGGCACCGTGGAGACGATGGACGCGATCGGGCCGCAGCGGCTGCTGTCGACCTGGCACACCGATCCGGCCTTCCGCGATCACGCCCGCTACCTGCTGGAGCCGATCCTGCACCATCCCGAGGCGGAGCTGCTGCTGACCACGCTGGTGTCCTACCTCGATCACGGCAGCAGCTACACGCGCGCCGGCGTAGCACTCGGAGCGCACCGCAACACCGTCAAAGCCCGGGTCACGACCGCGGAGTCCCTGCTCGGGGGATCGCTCGACCACAGCGACCGGCTGACTCTCCATCTGGCCTGCCGCGTGCTGGCCGCCAGCGGCGAGCTGTGACCCGCGCTCGCCGGAGCCGCCGCGGCGCGCGCCGCTGATGCGCCTGCCGCGCCTGCCGCGGCGTGCCTAGCCTGCTCGGTCGTCGAGTGGGGTGGGCTGGCTGGCCCAGACCCGGACCGTCTCCCGCAACGGCAGATGCGCCGGCCCCTTGAGGTGGCCCGGCACGATCGTCTCCTCGTGCGTGCAGCCCCCACTGGCATGGGCATGCGGGTTGAGGCAGCTGTTACGCCGATAGGGGGCCACCGGCCACCGGCAGCTCCACTGCGGCGCTCTCCGGCCTTGTGAGGCCTTCGCGTCCTGACGGGCGGCTGAGGCGGGCGGCTGATGCCGCCGATGAACATCGACGATCTTCACGGTGGACGGGCCTGCGATGCCCGTCCGGGCGTCCCGGCGTCGCCCGGCCCGGTCCCGTGCGATCTCTCGCGTCTCGATCAACGGATCGTCACCCCCGCTCTGCGCGATCAGCTGCCATGCGGTGTAGACCACGCGACTCCACCCGCTGGTGGTCGAGGTCTGCAACGCCCCCGGGCGGAAGCGGTCGCCGATCGGCAGCATGATCTCGTCGTCCCAGTACACCGGATGACTGGCCGCTGACGCTGCCGCCGCCTGCCCGGCGGTGAGCGGCCGCCCGCGCGGACCGGCCGCGCTCAGCACCGTGGCCGCAGGCAGGGCGCTGAAGACGCTGCCGGTGGGCGCCCAGAAGGTCATCCACACCGCGGCGAAGTCGTCGGCCACCTCGCTGATGTCCCCGTCTTGGTAGCGAAGCCACCGAAGCCGCCCCTCCGGCGCGGCGACGGCCTCGCGCGCCCTCCACAGCGACCAGGACACCGCCACGATCGGCGTCGAGACCTCCAACGGGTCACCGTCAGCGCCGTCAGCGCCGTCAGCGCCGCCGGGCAGCTGCTGGCGCAGGTCGATCGTGTAACTGCCGATCGGGGCGGTGAAAACCATCCATCCCACCGGCGCGGGCAGACGCCGCTCACTAACCGGCTCGCGCGGAGCGGTGGAGGCGGCGGCCAGCGCCAGAGCCGTCATATCGGCGCTGACGTAGTAGAGAGCCGCGTCGGCCAGCCGCTGCTTCTCCGCGCGGGCGAGAACCCGGCTGGCCAGCACCGCCGACGACAGACCAGAGCCAGGCGCCACCGGGACGATGGAGGCCTTGCCGCTACTCAGGCTCTGCGCCAATTCCCGAATGTGGTCACTGCTGCCGATGTAGTCACGCACCCGCGCACGCCACTGCGGCAGGTCCTGCGCAGGCGGCGCCATCCACGGATCCAGCGCCTCCAGAGCAATTTTTCTGGTCATTCGCGCCATTTTTTCTGACGCGCACCGACCCGATCAATGACCGATCCGTGTGCGTAATGCACAGCTCTTGTGCACTTTGTCAAGATCGCGAGTTATGCGGACGCGTCCTCGCGGCGGGTGCGTCCGACCTGCCGCCCGGGGGCCCAGCGGCACGAAGCCACACTTGCCACTACCAGGCATCCGACCTGATCTGCCGCCGACGGCACACCCGAAATCCTGGGCCCACCTCGGGCGAATCTCGCCACCCAATTACCGGCATGCGCACATAATGCACTTTTCGACACGACTCTATTCAGCATGTCGGCATGTAGTGGAAATGCATTCGCAGATTGGTGCAGGGCAAAACGCTGCCTGTGTGACGTGAGCGTCCATTGACGTTTATGGGACGCAATAGCGAACGTGGGACATCTCGCCGCCATGTGTCGCCTCGAACCCGCACGTCAGGAGCCTATGGTCATGCCTGCAGATCTTGCGTTGCCGCCGCTTGCGACGACATTGCCGCCCGTTGTCATCAGCCGGGCCGGTGACCGGTGATGCGTTCGTCGGCACCCGCCCACGTCGTCATCATCGGTGGCGGGATCAGCGGATTGACGGCCGCCTGGCAGCTGGCCCGCCGGGCTCGGAGCGCCGGCCACAGGCTCGCCATCACGGTGCTGGAGGCCTCCGAGCGGCTCGGAGGCCAGCTCGACAGCGTTGCCCTCATGGCGGCCGGTCCCGTCATCGACGTCGGCGCCGAGTCGCTGCTGATCAGGCCGGGGGAGGACGCCGAACAGCTGCTGGCCGACATCGGCCTGGCCGACGAGCTGGCAGCCTCCTCCGCCCTGCGCGCCGCCATCCACACCCACGGGGCGCTGCACCCGTTGCCCACCAGCCACGTCATGGGCATCCCGGCAGGGGACAGAGCCCTGCGCGAACTGATCGCCACCGGGCTGATCAGCACCCACGGCGTGCAGCGAGCCCAGGCCGACCTCACCGCGCCCGCCAGCCCGCTCGTCGGCGACGTGCCCCTCGGGCCATACCTGCGCGAGCGGATCGGCGACGAACTCGTGGACCTGCTGATCTCCCCGCTGCTGGCCGGGGTGTACGGCGGGCACCCCGATCAGCTCTCCCTGGAGGCGACCCTGCCCTTGCTGTACCGCCTGGCCCTGGCCGGCGAGTCCTCGATCATCGCCTCCTCCGGCCATCTGCTCCACCCGGCAGGAGACGAACACGGCCGCGGCGGCACGATCACGCCAGCGGCGACCGAGCTGCCCACACCCGTGATCGCCGAACAGCCCGGCACCAGCCTGCCCAGCGGCGCCCGGATGATGACCTTGAAGGGCGGTCTCGCCACGCTCCCGCACGTGCTGGCCGAGCACCTGCGCACCAGCCACGGCGTCCAGATCCACACCCGCACCCCGGTCCGGCGTCTGGACCGCCACCCCGAGACGCACCACAACGGCGGACGCCAGCGGTGGAACGTCGTCATCGACGGGCGCCCAGGACGCGCGATAGAAGCCGACGCCATCATCGTGGCCACACCCGCCCCGACGGCCAGCAGCCTGGTGGCCGAGCACGCCCCGGCCGCCGCGGCCGCCCTTTCCGACCTGCAGCACGTCGGTATCACCATCGTCAGCCTGGCCTTCCTGCGCTCGGACTGGCCGACCACCCCCGCCGTCAGCGGCTACCTGGTCCCGGCCGTCGAGGGACGCGCCGTCAAGGCCGTCACCTTCAGCTTCGTCAAGTGGCCCCATCTCGCCGCAGCCTCCCCGGAGCTGATGCTGGTGCGCTTGTCCCTCGCGCTGCCCCGTCTGGCCGAGCGAGCAGCAGAGACGCCGCCGAGCACCGACGAGGACCTGATCACCGTCGCCGCCGCCGAGCTGAAGCGCACCATGGGCGTGCGCGGACGCCCGATCGCCGCCCACATCACGCGATGGCATCCCGGCCTGCCGCAGTACGTCGTGGGTCACCGTGACCGCGTCCGCCAGATCCGGCGGGCACTGGCCGGCGTGCCCGACCTCGCCGTCTGCGGCACCGCCTACGACGGTGTCGGCATCAGCGCCTGCATCACCGCGGCCGTCACGGCCGCTGCCCAGACCTGGGGCAGCCTGAACCGGCACGATCACCACAGCACGATCACCCGGCCTGCCGTCGCCCACGCCAGCGGGCAGAGCCCGGCCAGCGAGCCGGTCACGGCCGCGGCGGTGGGCCCGGCGGAGGCGTCATGAGCACGCACTTTCCCGCCCTGGTCGAGGCGGAGGTACTCAGGCGCCTCAACAGCGAGCACGCCGAGGACAGCCTGCTCATCGTGCAAGAGCTCGGACAGCGGCCCGATGGCCGAAGCGCCGCCGCAGTCGGATTGGACGGCGACGGCATCGACTTCCTCGTCACCGGCACCGGCCTGCGCCACGGGGACGGCGAATCGGTCCGCATCGCCTGGCGCGTGCCCATCACCCAGCGCGCGCAGATCCGCCCGAGCTACACCGACCTGTACGTGGCCGCTCGTCAACGTCGGCAGGCCCGCACAGAACAGGGCGCAGCATGAACAGGCCAAACGCTGCTCAGCGCGCCGGCATCCGGCCATCGGCGAGCCACAGCCATGATCGCAGCCTCCTCGAAGTTCTCCACCCCTCGCTCACGCGCGAGCTGGAGTCCTGTCCCGCCCGCCCACGCCCCTGCCCGGCGGGTGGCACGGGTGCCTCACCGCTCGGGGATGCGGCCGCGGTGAGGCACCCCTCATCCAGGCGGCCATCCTGAGCCACCCCTGGCCCGTCGCTCCTCTCACGATCACAGGACCTCGAAATGTCGTCGACCCTGCAGCAGAGCTACCTGCCCGACCGCGCGTTACCCAGCCGACCATTCGTCGGCGCCGTCCAAGCGGGGCAGGCCCCGCGCACCACGACCACGCCCCTGGCTGTGGTGGCCTTCAGCCAGGGGCGTACGCCGTTCGCCTTCCTGGAACACCTCGCCCTGACCGGCGACGCCCTGACCGGCCTGCGCCACGACCTGACCGCGTTCTTCGGGGAGGTGCTCGTGCTGGCCACCTGTAACCGGCTGGAGATCTACACTGCCGACCGCAGCGTCAGCCCAGGCAGCACCGCAGACACCAGCGCCGCAGACACCAGCGCCGCAGACACCAGCGCCGCAGACACCAGCGCTGCAGGCAGCGCTGCAGGCAGCAGCGCTGCAGGCAGCAGCGCCAGCGGGGACACGGGCTTTGGTGGCGACGGCGTTGTCCTGGAGTTGCTGGCCCGGCGATGCGGACTGCCGGTGCGCCAGCTGGCCGAGCACGCCACCGTCTGGTCGGGTGAGGATGCGGTCCGGCACCTGATCACGGTGGCGTGCGGGCTGGACTCGCTGCTGATCGGCGACCAGCAGATCGTGGGCCAGCTTCGCCAGGCCTACCAGGCCGCCCAGCACCTGCAGTCGGCAGGCCCGGTCCTGCACCAGGTCGTTCAGGCCGCGCTGCAGGCCGGACGGGCCGCCAAGCGCGAGCACGGCATCGACGAGGTCGCCGGATCGCTGGTCGGAGCGGCCCTGGAGGTGGCCGGACCGGTGCGCGGTCAGCAAGCCCTGGTGATCGGCTCCGGATCGATGGCCCGGCTCGCGGTGGCCGCCCTGCGCCGCGCCGACGTCGGCGAGATCATCGTGGCCGGCCGCGACGTGGACAACGCCCGCCGCCTGGCCGACCAGGTCGGCGCCAGCGCCGCACCGCTCGGCATGCTCCCGATCCACCTGGGCCGCGTCGATGTGGTCGTGAGCGCCACCAGCGCCCGCCACCACATCGTCACCCCGCCGATGGTCCCGGCCCGGGTGACACCACTGACCGTGATCGATCTGGCGTTGCCGGGGGATGTGGATCCCGCCCTGGGCGGCCGCCGCAACGTCCGGTTACTGACGCTCGACACGCTGCGTACCAGCCTGGCCGGACAGGCCTCCACCACGACCGTCCAGGCCGTCCAGCAGCTGGTCGACGCCACTGTTCAGGGCCTGGCCGCGCCCAGCTCGCTCGCCACGACGCTCGCCCTGCGACAGCACCTCGCCGACCTGGAAGCGGGAGAGGCCGCGTGGCTTACCCGCAAGATCAGCGACCCGGACGCCCGACAACTGGCCACCCAGGCCCTCCACCGCCTCACCGCCAAGATCGCCCACGACCTGACCGGATCCCGGGGCCGTTCATGATTGCCTCCCTTCGCACAAGCGGCGCCGACCCCCAGACCAGGGACCGCACGCCCATCGACCCGATGCCCAAGTCGACCAGCGCGTTCCTGGCCGCCTGCCGCCGCCAGCCCGTCGACCACACCCCGGTGTGGTTCATGCGCCAAGCGGGCCGTTCGCTGCCTGAGTACCTCAAGGTGCGCGAGGGCGTGCCCATGCTGCAGGCCTGCGCCACACCCGAGCTGGTCGTGGAGATCACGAT
>NZ_JBITGL010000039.1:0-17814 GCF_044456985.1 Nonomuraea sp. NPDC050663 | reverse complement strand
TGTGGCTACTGTTACTCACGCGTCCTCGCATCGTCGTCGGGGTGCCCGGCGGTCTCTGCGCCGCCCTCGGTAGGTCATGGCTGGGGGTCGTCTTGATCCGGCGGTCCGTTCCCGAGGACAAACGAGACCGTCAGGTGATTCCAAGCGCCATGACGGACTAGTACTCCAGCATCATTTTGTGATCTTAGTTGGCAATCTGCAGCGCTTGTGATGGATCATGGCACTACAGCCTGGGCGGCGGGTTGGATGTCCTGTTCGTTCGCGCGGGTAGCCGGCCGTTTCGGCCGGGTGGAGCCGCGGCAGCGGGCAGCGTGCCTATGTCTGGGGCTGCTGGCCCCGATCGAGGGCAAGAACGGCTGGGCCCTGGCCGAGGCGGCGGGCGAGGCCAACCCCTTGGGCAGGCAGCCGCTGGCAGCTCGGCGTGCGAGATGGCGTGTTTGATCGTGGACGAGACCGGGTTCATCACGAAGGGCGATAAGTCGGCTGGAGTGCAGCGCCAATACTCCGGGACGGCCGGCCGGATCGAAATTGCCAGCTCGGGTATTCCTGGCGTATGCGAGCGGCGCGGGACGCGCCTTGGTGGATCGCGAGCTGTATCTGCCCAAGTCGTGGACCGGTGATCGCGACCGGGTGTGAGCAGGCGCCGTCAGGATCGAGGTCGCGGTCAATGACGGCGTCGAAGTTCCCGCGGTGCGCCCACCCCTGACAGGGGTGAACGGGTCGCGCGGGACCGCGTGGAGCGCCTCTAGCCAGGCCCGGTCCTCGCCGCCCTGGTTCAGGATGTCGCCCGGCGACCAGCAGGTCGCACAGCCGCGGGAGCAGCTGGCCCCGGGACCTTGTTCGGATCTTTGAGTGTGGAGTCCATGCTCTCCCTAGTTGCGCTTGGGGCGGCACCCGGAGTCCTTGGGCTTCGGGCGCAGCTTGTGGTTGCACACGCTGTCGGGGTTGGGCGGCGCCGCCATCCCCGCCACCTCGCTTTGCGCCAGGATCGCAGCCGGGCCAGCAGGGCGGCTCGCATCCGGCCTGGACCGGCACCAGAGCACGGATTTGGACGCATCAGCGCGGACCAGACCCAGTAGCTCGCGAGCGGCTGGTCGGGGACGTTGCCGGCCACCAGCATTCGCGCCATCGGGCAGGGAGTAACCTGTCCGTCGCCAACGACCCCTGCCACCGTCATGCCGCACGAGCCGCACAGCTGCTGAACCCAATCGGTCATGGTGGAGCCGGCTTCGTCCGCCCGGCCCAGGTGCCGTACCCGATCGACTCCGATCTCGGTCACCCCGACCTCGGTAGGCAGCCGCTTGGCCTGCTCGCCCAACTGCCTGTCCAACACGTCGACCATGCGCGACGCGCAGGGGGATCGCCTCGGCCAGAACCCGGTCGATGTTGGTGAGAGCCTGGGCGTGCGTGGCGCCTCGTTCCAGTACGCGCTCGACGCGGGCCTGGCTAAGAAGGGGCAGTGAATGATCGCCCAGTAGCTCAGTACGGCTGAACGCGTGTGATCACACAATGCGGCTCAGCGGCCTCGGCGAGGATGACGTACTCAGCAACGCCGAGGTCGCCATCGCTTCCGAGGGGGACCCGCCGCTGCAGTGGCCATCGGTCATTGACCGTGGCCCCGGGCACCCCACCGCGGGTCTCGTTGATCCTCACGGACAAGGCCGCGATCGCTGAGAACAGTGCAGAGCTGGTACGCGGATCGGCCATGAGCTCAGCCACCTCATCGGAAAAGTAGCACGGCCAGCCCTCCGGCTCGGTTTCACTCAACCGGCGAACCCTTCGCCGCCCGGCTGGCCTCGACCTCCGCCAGCGTCGCCTTGCGCAGGTTGCCACCAATCGCAGACTGGTAGATACGGTCAGCGTCGGGGTCGGTATCAAGCATCGCCTCGCACCACCACCTGCGCAGCACTGCCTCGGCCTGCTCCAGCTGGGCGGTCCCGAGCTCGCGGTAGAAATCCATGCGCCGCGTCGGCGACAAGGCTCCGGCAATCCCGTCGGCCGTCTTCGGCACGCGAGGCTCCTGGACCGGGTCGTGGGGCTGTGCGCTCATATCGTCACGGTACCTGGTGGACGCCCGAACGTCTGGGCGTCTGTACGCCAAGGCGTCACTGCCCAGCCTCGCTCTGTTCCTGGCCTTCACTGGGAGCCGAAACGAACGTTCCTGAACCGCTCCAGGTCTCGACCAGCCCTTCGGCTTTCAGCGCACGAAGCGCCTTCTGCGCCGTGGAATTGGTGACGCCAAAAGTCTCCATGATCGCGTGGATCCCGGGCACTCGATCGCCCGGAGTCAGGTCTCCGGACTCAATCCGCCGCCTGATGTAGTCCGCGATTTGCGGCCACAGCGGTATGCGTCGGTCCAGCTCAGGCGGCAGATCTTCAGCCATGGGAGCAAACTACGTAGATACAGCATGCTCAGGGTAGCGACGTCTAGCCGCATGTAGCTGTCATTACCCTAGCTAGCTACGGCTAGATGTGGGTATCATCTCGCCTTGACACGCCTGAAAAGCAGGCGGGCCCGGCAGGCGCTGTGAACGCCGTACCGGGCCCTTGATCAGGAATTGAGGTCCTGACCCGTGGACAACCCTAGACCTCGCCGAGATACCTCGGCCAGACGCTGCGAGCAGGCAGAACCCTGTGCCGGCCGGACCTGCCGCCAGCAGCTCGCTGCTGGCGACATCGACCGTGAAGCGATGCGCTTCACCTGCACGGCCATCTGGATCCTGGCCCGCACCGAGGCCAGTGATGAACCGCTCTTCTGGCACCGAGAGTTCCTGCGATGGGCATCTCGCTCCACCGACCTGGACCTGGCCGCCCGCGTCGGGCGCATCCAGGATGGACGCGCATTGTGACCGCCTTAACCGTTGAGGAGCAGTCGGCCACAAGAGCCGTCCGCTCGTTCCGGCCGACCTTGCAAGACTTCCCCAGGCCGAAGGTCGCGCGCAAGCAGCAGGCCGCTCCGGCCGAGCCGTCCGTGCCTGAGCCGTGCTACAGCCTTGTAGACCCGCCGCTGGCGTACGGCTGCGGAAAGTGCGGCCACCCTCCGATGGAGCACGACGACACTGGCTGCGGCGCCACCGAGCCGCACCCCTATCAGGTTCCTGAGCCGGGTCAGGTCGGGGCCCGGCTGGCGTTGTACCAGCAGCGGGGCTGGCGTTTCGGCCCCAAGTCGGACGGCTGGACCTACGCGCCGTCACGCACGTGTCAGCTGCTGCCTGAGGTCATCGACCGCGTCCAGGCTGCCGACCTGACGGTTGAAGAGATCCGAGCCGAGTCAGGCTGTACCGTAGAAGTAGCTGGGGCCCCTATCGAGGGAGAGACCCAGACAGGGCATCTCGACGCAGCCATCGAGGGCCCCGAGCATCTCACCACCTTTGCCGAGGTCTCGCCTCAGCTCCTCCAGCCCGCTGTGGTGAGCCCGCCGGGTGCCGACCACGGGCCGCCCGCGCTCCCATCGGGTCTCAGCTCGGGCGCACCCCCCAGTCCTCCGTGTGGAGGCCTGATCGTCTTGCCGGGCAGTCCGGGCGAGCCCGAGTCGGCGACGTGGGCCCTGGCCGACCGCGCGGACTTCCCCGACGCGTGGCCGGGCGCGGGCCGTTCGCGCACGCGCCTGCCGTACAACCTGCCGGTCCCGGTCGGGTGGCGCCCAGCCGTGCCAGACGCCCGCGAGCTGGTCGGCGCGGGGGAGACGGCATGACGTCGGCACAGGAGCTTCTGCAGGCCGCGCGTGACCGTCGGCGCGAACACGGCGACACGTGCACGGCGTGCTCGCTCGATCGGCTGTGCAAGCGCGCCATCGAACTGCTCGCCGAACTCGACACGGCCGAGTACCGGGCCACCGCGGCGCGCATCGCGTCGACCAGGGTGGAGTTCCCTGATCACACGTTCTGGCAGGCGGCCGGGATCTGGTACGCGCGCGGGCCGTGCCCGGACCTGGCCTGCACCTGCCTGCGGACCCTGCACTCCTCCGACTTCGAAGGAGTGGCCCAGCAGCTCAGACCGGAGGTTCGTCATGACATCTGACCCCCTCGGCCGCAGACAGCTCGCAGACCCCGATGACGACGATGCCTGGCTCGACGGCCTGCTGCACGCGGCCGATGCCGACCTGCTCGAGCAGATCTCGCAGCATCCGGCCACACAGGAGCTCCTGGCGCGGCTGAAGGCCGAGCTTCAGAACTCGACACCGGCCGATGGGGAAGGCAGGAGATCATGAAGCGGATCGTCAGCGCCGACGGCTGGGTGCGCTACTCCAACTCGCAGGGCAACTGCGTCGAGGCGCGCATCGATCCATGGAACGGCAGTCGGGTGCGCGTCCGGGAGAGCACCGCCCCAGATCATGATGTCGCGGTCAGCGTGACGGACTGGGATGTGTGGCTGGCACGGGTCAGCGACGGTACTTACGAACCCGAAGACCTAGGCGATCAGTCTGAGCGGTGCCGGATCACCATCCCGCTGACCCTCGCTGAGCATCAGCGGTGCGCCGGCCGGCCTCGGATGGTGATCACCTCGTGGACGAGCTGGCGGGCCTTTCAGCGGGGTGTGCAGGCCGGGTTGTTCGCAGCGGCGAGGCTCACGAGGGACAACTGGTGATCGCCCGGTTCGTGCTGGCCATCTCGATCCTGGTCCCCGACGTCCAAGGGGGTGAAGCACGTGAGTGAGCAGCGGGGCCTCACGTCGGCCTGGCGCGATCAGCAACCGCCAGACCGGCGACGCCAGCAGCAGCGCCAGCAACGGCGGCGGTGGGCTCGGTCGCTGTCTCTGACTCAGGATGAGCGGCAAGCCGAGCTGGATCTGCTCGCCGAGCTGGTGGCTCGCCATCCGGTCGAGGCCGCCCGGATGGTGGCCGACGCAGTCGCGGCGCGGCTGGGCGGCGGCCGATGAGTGACCACCTGCTCGCCTCTGGCCGGAGCGGCAAGCACGCCGTGAAGGACGGGCCACATGTCGGGGGCCACGGCGTGCGGGCGATCGCCCTGTGCGGCGCCAAGGTGACGATCGACGGCTACGCCGGCGGCGTGTTCCCGTGGTACCCGGGCGCTGGCTGCCAAGCCTGCCGCCAGGCCGCTCGTAGCGCGCCACCGACGACCAGTCAGGTACAGTCTCCGCCCCATTGACCGGCGCGGCGGCCAGCGCCGCGGCCTTGTTCTGCAGCCCTCCGGATCACGCCTGCACGACGGCCGCCTCTGCATAGCGTCTGGCCGCCGTGCCTCCCAGAAGCCGCTCGGCCGGGGAAGTTCATCCCGGCTCGTTCAGCTCCCCTTCGCAGTCGGCCGCTCCATACTCGACCCACGGCGGGCACGGAGCGCGCCCTCTTCGAGTTCTCCCCGTGGTTAGGGCGGACTCGAACGGGGCCTCAACTGCGGTGGTCGAGCACGAAGGTCTCGACCGGCTTGTCCAGACCACCTTCAACCAGGACCGGTCACCAATACACTCCTTGTCGTGTCTCGAGGCTGACCCAAACCTCAGCTCCGGGGCTGCGGCAGACCCTGCATCTGCCACGGGGGTTGCCGCATCGCCAGATGCCCTGCTCGTATGCTCGGCCATAGCGAGAAGCGGCCCTGGGCTGCACTGGCCAGCAGGCAGAAGAAGGAACAGGGTGACCGAATGCGTACACCCTCGGTGGTGTACGCCTAGCCGGACTACCTGGCCTGGCATCAGGAGCAACTGCGTGGGGGGTAATAGCCCACTCGCTATCGTGGCCCTCTCCATCAGCGCGATCTATCTTTGCCTAGTTGCAGCGATCGCCTCCATGGCGATCAGAGCTGCCGGCCACGCCGCCGAAAGAGTGCCGTAGCACTCGAAGTGCTGAAGGTTCTCATGAGCCATTCAGAACCGCCAGCGCCAGAGCCACCCTCCCCGCAGGAGGCGGCGTGAGAGCGGACGCGGTCTCTCGCGGACCCCAGTACATAGCGAACGAGCCCTGCTTGCCCCCTGACGGGATCAAGTAGGGCTCGTTGTCAGGCGCTGGACAGGGCCGTGCGGCTCAGGCGGCCAGGTCGCTGCCGTACTTGGTGTAGCCGGGCGGCGGGTGAGGTTCTAGGCGGTGATCGCGCACTGGTCAGCTTCGACCCTGGCGATGCCATCGGGCACACACCTCGCTCTGCGCGAGAACCACAGTGCGCTGGGCGCGCAATTGCTTTAGACGAAGACCTCAGCCATGCTGTCCAGGATCGGCAGAGCTTCGACGCAGGCACGTGACCAGGGTCGACGCCGTCAAGGTCTCGGATAGGCCCGCACACCTCCAGCCCACGCCGGAGGGCTTGCAGTGACACGGCCGGTGTTGCACGACACGGGCATCGGAGTCCAGCGCCCCCGACGCGCACACAACCTCGGCCTCCTGCCACACCCTGCGCACCAACCACGCACCACTCCACCGGCCGACCGCCCAAGGCCCAAGCCGCTATCCCGCACCGAAATGAGGATGGGACCCCTTACACGAGCTCGCCCTGCCCCTTCAATTGCGGCAGCCGGCGCAGCCCATTCACCGCCTGGTCCACCAGGTCCGCGTCGTCACGACGTTCACCGTCGGGCTGATGGCCGTGCGTGCACGGCTTGAGCCGATCGGAGGCGCGCACGAGCGCCGATGGCAGCAGCCGGTCGAGGAAGTCGGCCACCTCGCGCACTCCGGCGCCGGGCCACAGGTAGGCCGTCTGCCAGGCCAGATACAGCATCGACAGATCTTCCACCACGTCCCAGTGCCAGCTCCAGCACGGCGTGTAGGCGCGCTGCGCTGCCGGCCAGGCCATGAGGACCTCCCGGACCCAGTCGGCCAGCTCGCTCAGCCGCTCGGCCTTATCCGTGTGGCTCATCCGCAGCCAGCACCACGGCCGAGGCTCCGGTTCACGCCTGCCCGACCCGGCCGCACCCGCCTGCCCCGCGCCCGGGCTGGGGCGGCTGGCCTGGGTGGCCTGCAGGTCGGCGACGGTCGCGGTCAGCTCCCGCATCTGATCGGCCAAGGCCAGGACCAGCTGCAGCATGCCCTCCTGCCCCGCGTCGCCGCGCGCCTCCGCCGTACCACCTGCCGTGCTGCCTGCCGGTCTGTCTCGGGGGCCGGTGCCGAAGATGGGCAGCTGACCGCGACCGCCTTCAGAGTTGGTCATGCTGACCCGTCCTCGCTGGCGTCCTGGCTGGCGTCCCACGGTCGTGCGGGCCGGGGCCGGAGCCGGTCACGCAGCCGCCGCCGAGCGGCCACATTGTCGACCGCACCCCCACCAGCTCCAACACCAGCACCTGTGGTGGCGAAGCTGGCCGCGCCGCCGGACTCCAGGCGCGGCAGCGGCATGGGTGCTCCGGAGCGGTTGCGCCGCTTGACGTCGGCCCGCTGCCATACCAGCTCGGCGCGCACGATGGTCGGCCGTACGTTGCGGCGGATGACCACCGCCCGGGTCACCGGGAGCATGCGCACCTGCGCCAGCGGCAGCACCCGGACGGTCTCCGCGCGGCGGCTGCGCCGGCGGCGGCCGTCGTCGTCGATGCTGGCCTCCCACCGGAACAGGGTGATCTCATCGCACAACACCGAGACCCGCTCCAGGTCGTCGGGGTTGCTGGTGCCGCCGAAGAACACCTTCGCCTTGCTGCTGTTCCAGATGGTCCGCGCGCCGTGCTCGCCCCACTGCTGAACCAGCTGGGAGTAAGACTGCGCGGCCAGCACGAACGCCATCCCGGACCCGGCCGCAGTCGACAGCCAGCCCGGCAGCTCCTTGACCCGGCAAAAGTTGGTGAACTCATCCAGCGCGAACAGCACGGGCGGGTCCAGCCGGCCGTACGGCTGGCGCGAGCCGAACAAGTGGGCGTAGAAGTGCAACTCCCCCAGCAGACACGAAAACAGCGGCGCCGTCACGCTCACCTCCTCCCCCGCGACCAGGTACAGCGTGCCCTTGCCGCGCAGGAACCGGGCGAAGTCCAATCCGGCCTCGCCGGGGTCCGGACTCAGCATCCAGGCGATCGCCGGGTCCTCGAGGAAACGCAGAGCCTGGCGCAGCGTCATCGCCACCGAATCGCGGGTGCGAGCGTGAGTGGCCAGATACCGGCTGACGATCGCGGCCGGGAGTTCGGTGTTCAACCCAGGCCGCCGCACTCTGAGGATGTTGGCCGGGGCGGGGTCGTCACTGACGATCCACCCGTAGACCACAGGCAGCTCCAGCCCGGCCAGCGCGGCAGCATGCAACATCGCCGACAGCACCATGGCGGCCTGCCCGACCCAGAAGCCTTCGTCGGACATACCGCCGGTCTGGGAGGCCGACACGATCCGGGCCGCCCGCCGCAGCGCCGTCTGCTGATCCTCACACCCGCGCACCAGGGAGACACGGGTGGTGCTGGCCAGGTGGCCGACCCCTTCGGGGTTGAGCACATTGACCAGGCCGCGCCGACTGCGCAGCCCCGCTGTCGCCTCGGCCAGGTCGGTGCGGATGCTGGTGGCCACCACGGACCCAGGCGCGTCGATGATCCGCCCCGCCAGCCAGGCCGACTTGTACTCCTTCGGCGGCGCGAGCACCAGGACGGTGTCTTCGAGCGTCGCATATACCCGCATCCGGACAATCCATCCCTGGGCCCAGCCCAGGAAGATCGCGATCTCCTTATGATGCAGCAGGGGCCGCCTCCAGCGGCTGCCCAGCGACGGGCGGGCACGCAGCGCCGCCTTCTGAGCCGCAGGCCGGCCGTAGTGCCTCCACAGCTCCAGCCGACGGGCAAAGCCGGGGCCCGGGTACAGCCGCCATCTCAGGCGAAACCACAAGCTCAGCCCACGCAACTTCTGCGGATCTTGGATGCGGGAGACCGTCACCGCGGCCAGGGCCAGCGCCATGAACAGCACGGCGAACCACGGGCCGTAGGTGGCCAGCAGGTCCATGCTGATCTGTCCCGCGTCCGGCGCCGTCGTCCCCGCCACCATGCTCGGCGTGTCCGGCGTCATCGGCGTTCGCCTCTCCTTCCGGAGACATCGCCCTGACGGATAGAGCCCCGTGCCACCCTGCCCACGATCACTAGGGCCCGTCAACGTCCTGCGCGCATTCCTGCCAGCCCCGTTGCCGCTACGGCCATTCGTCGCCGCCGGCAGCGGGCGGCCGCGACGAAGCCGCCCTCGCTAGCCCGTCCGCGCGGCGCGGCAGGACCACTAGCGGCGAAAGCCGCCACCCTATGGCCCCCGGAGAGGCCTCTCCGCCCACTGGGATGTCGAGTCCGGCATGCTCGGCCTGGACGAGCGCAGCCAGGTCAGCGCTGAGGACTACGCCCGGCTCGGCGTGCCGGTGCCCCGCCACGGCGGACTGCACGAACTGATCGAGCAGTCCACGCGCGGCCAGCTACCCGCCGGTCAGGAACTGGGACAACCCCTTCTGCCCCGGCTCGCACGACAGGTGGATCTTCGCGGTCAGACCGCCCCGAGACCGGCCCAGCGCGTGATCGGCGGATTCGGTGACGACGCCACCGGCGGATTCCTTCTGCGGGAGCGACCGGGCTCCGGCGGCGTGCTGATGAGCGCGCACCGTGGAATCCACACTGACATCCCAGCCGATCAGGCCGGCAGCGTCCGCCCATGCCCTTCCAAACCCCGAGTTGCACCACCTCCCGACCGGTAACCTGACCAAATGATCGTCCTGGCCTCCGCATCACCCTCCCGCCTCACTCTCCTGCGCAGCGCGGGGATCGACCCCAAGGTGATCGTCAGCGGCGTCGACGAGGAAGCCCTCTCAGCCCCCACTCCCGCCCAGCTCGCCCTCCTCCTGGCCCAGGAGAAGGCCCGCAAGGTCGCCGCCGACCTCTCCGACGCCGTCGTCATCGGCTGCGACTCCATCCTCGAACTCGACGGCCGCCCGTACGGCAAGCCCGGCACCCCCGAGGTCGCCGCCGAACGCTGGCGCCTCATGCGCGGCCGCACCGGCCGCCTGGTCACCGGCCACTGCCTGATCGACACCGTGACCGGCCGCGAGGCCTCGGCGGCCGAGACCACGGTCGTCCATTTCGCCACCCCCACCGACGCCGAGATCGCCGCCTACGTCGCCACCGGCGAACCCCTCGCCGTCGCCGGCGGTTTCACCCTCGACGGCTTCGGCGGCTGGTTCGTCGAGGGCATCGACGGCGACCATGGAAACGTCCTGGGCATCTCCCTGCCCAGAGTGCGCGCCCTCCTCGGCGAACTCGGCTACGCGGTGACCGACTTCTGGCGCTAGGTTTCCCCGCATACGCGACACGCGACTTCTTCAGCGGTGTGGGCTTCTTCTTCCAGGGCATCGGCTGGGTGGCCAAGCACGGCCGGTGGTGGCTGTTCGGGCTGATCCCCGCCGTGATCGCCTTCGCCGTGTACGTCGTGGCGCTGATCTTCCTCGGCAAGTACGCCTTCGAGATCGCGGACTTCGCCACCCCCTTCGCCGACTCCTGGAGCTGGCGCGACACCTTCCGCACCATCATGGGCGTGATGGGCAAGGCGGGGTCGTGCTCGCAGATGGCCATCAGGACCTGGCGTTCGTCGATGATCGGGGTGGCCAGGGCCCAGGTGATGGGCGGGCCTGCGGGGGGTGCAGATGAGGTGCAAGCGCGGCCCCCAGAACCAGGTGTGTGGGAGCGGCAGTAGCCGTAGCCGGCCCAGCCGACCAGCTTAGAACGGCGCGGTGGGGCGGGAGCGGCCGCATTCGATGGGTGTGGAGTCGACGATCCAGAGCGGGTCGTGCCACCGGTCGGTGTCGATGGCGCTGCCCCCTGCTCGGAGTCTCCGTACGAAGGTAATCCAGCTTCCCCTCCCATGCCTCAGCTCAAGCGGGCGGCCCGGACGGCGCTGAGGACAGGGCGTCCGGGCCACGTGGACTACTCCTCATCCTGGGAGTGGGGCAGATCATCATCCGGTCGTAGGTAGGCCTCGACGGCTGCGGCGATCACAGTCGAGCGGTGCTTGGCGCCCACCTCGATCCTGAAGTCATCCACCACGGCGATCTCGGCTTCAGTGAGCGGGACGGGCCACAAGACGCGAGAACCTTCCTCCTGGTTCGGCTGTGTCCGTCGAGTCACCCTGGGAGGGAACCTGCTTCCTACCGGTCGGCGTATGGCCAGGCGATCCTCAATCAAACCGTACAGAATCCCCTGGTCCAGGGCCCAGTCAAGGGCGTTCAGCGCCAACTGCGCATACGGCAAGCCATCATCTTTCATACGGCGCGCTTCCCGAAGCGCCGTGGGAAGGATGTACACGTTTACCTGGCGGGTGGGGCCGGACTCCGTGGCCATCCCATACTGCGCTGACGGCTTGGGAGGCCTTCGTTTTGCTGGCTGACGCTTGCCTGGCTGAGGAGTTCGCGGAGCTCGAGGTGGTGCGGAAAGCTGCGCTCCGATCGTGGCCGCAGCAGGCTGAGAAACATCGGATGTCGGTGGCTGCGGAACAGCAACCGGAACAGCGGGGAGAGTGTCGGGATGCGGCAGACCTCTGGCCAGCTCCACGGGAGCCGCAAGCAGAACCTGTCCGTTGTCCTCACCCGAGGCGACCGTCTGGCCACTCACTGGCGGACCCGGCAGGCCCGCACGTTCGGCGGTCACACCGGTCGGTGATGCGGGCCCTGCCTCCGGCTGCGCGGCTGGTTCAGCCGGAGGCAGAACAACCTCAGCTTCTACGATGGCCTTCGCCGTCGGAGGGCCTTGGGCATCGGACGGCTTCGCCATGATCTCGCCCAGGCCGTTCTGCCCCCGCTGCCTGCGCTGCCGGGTCATCCCTCCGAGTTTGGGCTGGGGAGCTTCCTCGTGGAAGATGTCGCTCATCCCTGCATCTCTCTCTCGATACTCAGAGCCTCGGTGATGACCTCCACGGTGAGTTCCTCCATCTCAAGGGCTGAAGTCTCGGCTGAGTCGGCACTCACAGTCACCTTGTTCTGCCGGGCCATCTTCTTCCAGTCCGCGCCAGCGGTTGCATCGGCTACCTCGGCGAAGACCCTCCCCCGCTTGCGGCAGAGCTTGGCCACGCTCACAGCGCGGGTGATGACGGTTTGGAAGACCGGCATGTCGAGGCCGGACCGGTCGATCAGCTCGAGAATCTCCCGCCTGGTCTCGGCTAGAACACCAACTTCTCTGAGGCCGATCTCATTACCTTCATGATCCTTGATCTTGCGGATGTTGTTGCGGTCGAACCCGAACAACACCACCCCGAGAGGCGTTAGCGTGTCGTTGTACCTGCCCGCCGCGTCAAAGACGCTGGCCACGCCTTCGAGGCCTTGAATGCTTCCTTGATCAAAGCAGACGGGAATCAGGACATACCGTCCGGCAATACCCGCAAGGTGTTGCAGGTCAGGCATGTTGGGCGGGCAGTCGATGAAGACCCACTCATACTCGGCCGCGACCTCAGCCAGAGCCTGCGCAAGAGACAGCATGGGGTTGCGGTTGGGATGTCCCTGCTGGCTAGCGAAGATGGTGGCCGTGATGGCGTTGAGACGCTGGCCGCCCGGCACCACATCTAGGTTAGGGCGCACCTCGCGCACAACATTCAGCGTGCCGAGCCCGGCCACTACGGCAATGACGCTGGCACCAGCGTCGTCACCGGCCTTCCCCTGATAGCCGAGATCGAGGCCGAGGTTTCCCTGTGGGTCGAGGTCGACAGCGAGTACGCGGCGTGCAGATCCCTGGCGTTCCAGCTCTGCTGCCAGCTGGGCTGCGAGGTTGGCTGTCGTAGTGGTCTTGCCAGCCCCACCCTTGTTGTTGAGGACGATCATGACGCGCCCGAGTAGGTCCCGGATCGAGTCAATGCTCTCCTGGTTCAACTGCTCGGCCGTCTTGGTATTGGCCGTCAGAGGTGAGAATCTGCTGCTCATGCGTCCGGACTCCTGTCGTGGTTTTTAGACCTGCAACTTGCCGACGTAGTAACCACCGCACCGATCCCCCGCGCCTCAGTTGTTCCACGTGGACATCTTCTTAGCAGCTCAAGACGTAGCGTGCACGTCCATTTGTCGGCGTGTCCGAATCGCGTGGCTACGGACATGGCGGGCGACTGTCCGTAGGTCAAGGGCGACGAATGGGGCCACGTGGATGCTGTCTGACGCCCGGCTCGCTGATCAAGCTTTCTTGAGAACTGCCTTCTGTCTAACCCTCTGTCCTATCTGCCTATCTATCGGCTGTCATCACTATGCAAGCCAACGGTTGTGAGACGACTTTCATGGCTATCTTCTCTAACATGTGAATCACTATGATTTAAAATATAGGAGCAGAGACTGGAAGCTCTATAGTTGAAACTATGCTCCCTGCTACATGGACTCTTATCGCTGTCGCTATTCCGATAGAGCTTGTTGAAGGGATCTTAAGTAATATTTCTTCGACTACTATTGACGTCGCTGGTAGAGCTATCGGTTGAACTATCGGTCGCACTGACCTGCGGTGATGTGCCGAGCTTAGCGGCGCTCCTGCATCGATGGCCTTCTAGCTAGAGACCTGATGGTCATCCTCAGTCTTCAAGGGCAACGTCGTCACTAACGCAATCGAAGGCATCAATGAGGGAGAGCATCAACACCCGTTCGAGGCAACGGGGAAGGGAACTCGGCCTGCTGCGCCACCCACACCGCAGCAGAATTCGCTACCCTCACCGCCCACTACTGGAGTGGTCAAGTCCGAATCTTCTGCGGACAGGCGACAAGTCTTCGTAACCGCACAAGGAAGGGAACAGCGCCTGTCACTCATCGGCGTATCCCTTCTATGAAGGTGCGAGCGAGCGTTCGCCCGCTTCGTCGTCCGTCGGCTAGCACTCTCAGTCTCGTCATGGCACCGCCCTCCGGGGCAGGAGCCAGCGTCTGATCCCGGAGGCGTAGCCCGCACCGTGTCATCCTCGTGCCCCGGGGAGGTCAGCCTTCGTCGTGTGCTGTAGGGGGCAGTGCGGAAACTCGGCAGTCGATGCCCTTCCTATCGGAGGCTGTCACTCACCTTCCGGTGCTCGCTGGCGAAGTGCCGAACACGGTTGATGGCGGGGAGAGCTTCCTGTCGAAGGAGTGCATACTGTTCTTCTTCGAGGTCGTCCAAGACGACTCGAGACCAGGCGGCCATCACGCGCAAAGCCGGCAGCGACTGGGATGAGTATGGCCATGGCACGTCTCGCACCGCTTGGGCAAGGTAGGACAGGCTCTCATCTAGGTCGTCATCGATGAGCTGGGGATGAGCTCGTCGCAGTGAGGCTAGGTTCCCGGCGGCCTCGCAGAAGGCGAGTGCGTTGGGGTCGAACCATCGTGCCTCCCGCTTCAGTGGATCAGAAGTAGTTGTTGCCGTGAGCCGAAGCGCCCGCTCAAGCCGTTCATTGCGAGGGAGCCCCTGAAGCTCGGCGCGGCCGCGGCGTATGCGGTTGTCGACCGCCTGCGCGGAGCGCAACCCCAGCGGCTCAGCCATACGGGACTGCGGAATGCGCAGCCGTAGGCCCATTTCCAGCAGTTCGTGTTCGACGCGAGAGATCTCCTCCAGGAGGTATCCCACTACCGAGAGTGCGTCGAGGACGTCATCAGCAAGGTGGCCGTCGGGGAGGCTGCGCCGTGAGGACAAAACGTGGTTCAACACCGCCAGAGGATTGTCGCGGTCAACGGCGGCGGGCGGTTCCTCATACCGATCGTGACGATCGACGATCCTGTCAACCAGCTTCTGACCTGCGAGTTTCCCGATGCGGGGCCTACTTCGTGGAGGCATATCAACACAGTATTGAAAGATCATCAGTAGAGGAAGGCGCCGCGAGCCGGTCCTCCGCCCGGGGCATAAGGTCCGCCCCTTCCCGCTCAGCACTTTGGCCCTAGCGTAGGGCAGTCATCCATCAGGCAAGCTCTGACTGTCCTCCTGCGCAGGCTGTGGCCTCTTGTACCGCCGAGATCACGGAGTAGCCGAACCTGTTGTGAGTCTAAGCTGACGGAGATCGTTGACACCTGGGCTCCGGACACTACGCCCCTGGGTCTGAGCTCAGCCCCAGTTCGATCATCCCAACCCCCAGCGCGATCGAGAGGCCAAGCGACGCCAGGAGGGCATCCGGTATGGCGACGAGGTCACCGGCAACGTCGCCACAGCCAGAATCTCCAGCCGCTGGCCAAGCACGGGCGGGCACCAAGCGCCGCTGCTGGCCCGCCTCTCCGAGGCTTGCAAGACGGCCATGATGCTCAAGATGACCCAGTCGTTGGAGCTGAGGCGATCGATGACGCGCTGGACTGTCCGCGCTGCTGATGGCCACTCGGTTGATCTCGCCAGTTCTCGCCAGTTCTCGCCAGCGCTCGCCGGCGCGGCGCAGTCGACGAGTGAGCGGCCGGCGATACTACTCCGTTGGAGACGATCCTCCAGGCTGCTGTCACGGGAGGCCGGGTCCTGGGAGAGCGGTGGACCTGATCGCCGAGGCGGGCGCCAATCTGGATGTGGACACGAAGTGGGCGACGGTCGCCGCGCAGGCAGGAGCGAGCACGGAACAGGTGCTGGACGCGCTCGGGCAGGGCGAAGAGCTCGTGACGGAAAACCATAAGGCCGCTGAAGCGGCGCTGGCGGAAGACTAGTGGAGCTCGATGATGGTCAACGTCGGCCCTTCCAGCGGGCAGCTCCGTCGTCTTCAACTCCTTCGGATCCCGTTCGGTGAGTGACGGCAACGGACCCGCTACGGGATGAGCGGGCTGGCGCCGAACTCAACGGCGTCCTGAGCTGCCTGGACAAAGGCTCGGATACGCGCCGACTCGGCGGAAGCACGCCAGATGAGTCGCCAACCGAACGGCTGCCCATCCTGGATTGGGACATAGGCAACATCTGGCCGAGCGTCGTAGTGCATGGCGTGCTCCGGTACCGGAAACACTCCCTTCCCAGCCCCGATCAGCGCCAGCATCTCCTGGATCGTGCTGAAGGAAGGACCGCGCCGCAGGTCCTCCAGCGGGGGCACTACGAGAGCGTCCACTTCGTGAGTGAAATCCCGCGGCACCAGCACTTTGTCGCGAGCAAGGTCGGCTACGGTGACGAATGTGCGACGTGCGAAGGGGTGACGTGACGACACGGCAAGCACCGGTTGTTCATGGAACAGCACAGGGCTCTCGGCCAGATCGTCCTCCAGCGACGTGGTGCCGACCAAAAGTACGTCGATTTCCTCGTTGTGGAGCTGAGAAGTTCCGTCGGCGTACCGGTTCTCGACGATGTGAACTTCGCACTCAGGGTAGCGGGCCGAGAACCGGTCGGCGACGCTGATGATGAACTGGCCGATCGCCGTCCCGACAAAACCCACCCGCAGGGCACCCGTGACGCCGCGGCCAGCCGCTACCGCTCGGGCGATGCCGGCTTCGATCTGCTGATACGGGAGCCGTACGTCCGCATCGAATTGACGTCCCACTGGGGTCAGGGCGACCTGACGGCTGGTGCGTTCGAAGAGGGGGACGCCGATGCGCCGCTCTATGTGCTTGATCGTCTGGCTGACGCGGGCGGTGGAGACGTGCAAGCGTTCGGCTGTCCGACCGAAATGTAGTTCCTCGGCGAGAGCCAGGAAGATCTCAAGATCTCTGCGTTCCATAAACACCTATGTTAACGATTGTTGCGTGGCTGACCGTTGTTGCGAGCCTGTCGAACCGAGAAGCTCGAGACATGGAAAACACGGGATTGACCTTGGTAACCGGGGGAACCGGAAAGACTGGCCGCAGGATCGTCGAGCGGCTGACCCGACTCGACCGTCCTGTTCGGATCGGCACGCGCTCCGGCGGAGTTCCCTTCGACTGGCAGGACCGCGGCACTTGGGAGGCCGCCCTGGAGGGTGTCACCGCCGTCTACATCTCCTACTACCCGGATGTGGCCATCCCCGGCTCCGCCGAGGTGGTCGGAGCCTTCTCCAAGCTCGCCGTCTCCCGCGGGGTACGGCGCCTGGTCCTGCTGTCAGGGCGGGGCGAGGAGGAGGCGGAGGCCGCCGAGGAGGTGGTGGCGGCGGCCGGTGCCGAGTGGACGGTGCTGCGCTCCAGCTGGTTCAGCCAGAACTTCAGCGAGAACTTCCTGCTGGACCCCGTTCTGTCCGGGCACGTGGTGCTCCCGGTCGGCCCCATCGGCGAGCCATTCGTGGACGTCGAGGACATCGCCGACGTCGCGGCTGTAGCGCTCACCGAAGACGGGCACAACGGCCAGATCTACGAACTGACCGGTCCGCGCTTGCTCACCCTGGAGGAAGCGGTCGCCTCGATCGGCAAGGCCGCCGGTCGCGACATTACCTTCACCCGGGTCCCCGCCGAGGCGTACGCGGCGGCACTGGCCGCAGAGCACGTTCCGGCGGAGATCGCGGACCTGTTGGTGTACCTGTTCACCACCGTGCTCGACGGGCGCAACGAGCGTGTCGGCGACGGCGTGCAACGGATGCTGGGGCGCGAGCCTCGCGACTTCGACGACTACGCCCGGAGGACCGCGGCGACCGGAATCTGGAGGGTTTCATAAACCCCTGACCTGCTGGCCATGATCGCAGCGGGTCACAGGACGGGGCTCCACGCCGCATTCATGTGGAGTAGCTCGGCCTGGCTAGGCCGTCGGGCGGCCTAGGTGACCAGGATGAGCGGCACTCGTGTCCCCGTTCTCAACCCGCTGTTCAGGCTAATCACCACGATGTCTGATTCTGTTCCTTGCGGCCACGAGCTTCCACTGGGTGTTCCAGAGGGGGCAGCCGTGGATCGTAACCGGACCGCTCGGCTGCGCGGCGATGCTGAGGGTCACCAGCGCCGGATATTACAGTCATGCTCTGAACGTGTTAGTCACAGAACGGCTGGAGCGGGCATTCGCGCAGCGCGCGAATCGGATTCCAGTATCGACGGGTGTTGTTGGGGTGTCGATTGGTGGCTGACCCGTTCGACCTAGGAGGTGACAGGGGCTGACGTGGCCTCTGCCTCCTGGAAGGGAACC
>NZ_JBITGL010000038.1:0-18878 GCF_044456985.1 Nonomuraea sp. NPDC050663 | reverse complement strand
ACCCGCGCGCTGGTCAGCACCCCCCCGCGGGGCGGCCCCCCCACCACCACGATGATAAACCCCCCCACCCCCCCCCCGCGGGGGGGGCGGCCCCCCCCCCCGGGGGGCCCCCCCCCCCCCGCGCCGGGCGACATCATCACCTATACGCTGACCGTCACCAACCACGGCCCCTCCGACGCGGTCGACGTCACCGTCCAGGACCCCACCAACGGCAACCTGGTCACGATCGTGGAGCTGCCGGACGAATGCCCGCCCAGCGGGCTGACCGTCACCTGCCCGCTGGGCACGCTGGGGCCGGGCGAGACACGCGTCCTGGTGTTCAGGGTCCAGATCGTCGAACCGCAGCCGGACGACACCCAGATCGACAACTGCGCCACCGTCTACACCGGCAGCCGCGAGACGGACTGGGACAACAACTCCTCGTGCGCGGACACCGTCGTGCACCCCACGCCCACGCCGACCACCACCGGCATGCCGATCACCAGCGCAACCAAGTCGGGACCCGCCACGGCCGGGGTGGGCGACACCTACACCTACACGCTGGTGGTGCGCGACACCGGTACGGCTCCGGCCTACAACGTGGTGGTACACGACCCGATCGACTCCAACCTCACCGTGGTGTCGGCGTCGGACGGATGCGTGGTCACCGCGCAGCAGGTGGCCTGTGCCGTCGCCGTGCTGCAGCCGGGCGAGGAGCGCACCTTCACGATCACGGTCAGGGTCGACGACGACGCCCCGGCGGGGACCACCGTCGACAACTGCGCGGTCGTCTACTCCACGACGCGGCGGGCGCTGACGCGGGAGAACGGCTCCTGCGTGAAGACGACCGTCACCGTGCCCACGCCCACGCCCACGCCCACCCCCACGCCCACGCCCACCCCGACGCCGACGCCGACGCCGACGCCTTCGCCGACTCCCACGAGGACGCCGACCAGCGCCCCGGCGCCCACCGACACCGGCGGACCGGGGACCGGCGCCGGGCCTGACCACGGGCCCGACCATGGGGGCAGCCAGGGGCCGCGGTTGCCGTACACCGGCGCGCCCACGGCCTGGCTGGCCGCGGGGGCCGCGCTCCTGCTCGGGCTGGGCGCCGCCGTCAGGATCCTGGCCAGGCCCCGCCGTACGGCTAGGCGATGAACGGCATCAGCCGCCGCAGCTCCTCCTCGGAGACCTGCCTGCCGTACGGCGCGAGCTGGAAGGTCTCCGGGCCGAGGAACTCGGCCCAGTACTTCTCGACGAACGTCCGGCCGGCCTCGACGTCACCCGCGTCGGGCACGTGCTCCAGCAGCCCCCGCTGGTAGGGCGCGTACTCCAGGAACTGCGAGGCGTGCGCGAGGCAGGCGTCGAGCTTGGCCTGCCGTACCGGGCCCACGTCGACCACGACGTCGTCACGGTGGACCGGACGCGAGGCGTAGTCGGTCATCAGCAGGCAGACCGGCTGGCGCGGCAGCGAGGGCATGCCGCACGCCAGGTTGCGCACGGTGACCAGCTCCACGGCCTGCTCGGCGAGCCGGCCCGCGGCCCGGTTGTCGGGGTGTCCCGAGCCGTCGCCGTGCAGGGCGATCACCAGGTCGGGGCGCCAGGCGCGGATCTCGCGCATGACCCGCAGGCGCAGCTCGACGGTGGGTTCGAGCTCACCGTCGTGCACGTCGTCGAAGATCTCGTAGGTGGTCACGCCGAGCGCGTCGGCCGCGCGCCAGGCCTCCTCGGCCCGGCGGCGCGCAAGGGGAACACGTTCCAGCCGGTGGTGGCCGCCGTCACCGTTGGTGAGGGTCAGGAACTTCACCGCGTGACCGGCCTGGGCCAAAAGGGCGGAGGTGCCCCCCGCGTAGATCTCGGGTTCGTCGGGATGGGCGGCGATCACCAGGGTGCGCAACATGGCTCAACTCTCGTTAGGGGATGTGATCACCGGTACGGCCTGCCGTACCGGCCTGGAAGACCCGTTCACGGGCCAGTTCGAGGGCGTAGCGGACGGCGCCGTCGAGCACGGCGTTGCCGTCGACGCGGCTGACGGAGACCGCCACCGGCGCCAGGCCGGTCGGGGCCAGGAGGCCGGCGACGCGTTCGCGCAGCGGCTCGCCCGCGGCGATGCACACGGGCCCGCCGAGCACGACGCGGCCGGGGTCGAGCACGCCGACGGCGGCGGTGACGGCGATGGAGACACGCCGGGCGAAGTCGTCCAGGAAGCGGCCGTAGGGACCGCCGGGCGGCTGCGTCGCCTCCAGGCGGTCGGGGTTGTGCGAGCGCAGGAACGCCACGACCTCGGACAGGCCGGAGCCGACCTCCAGGCCGTGCGCGCGAGCCAGCTCGGCCAGCGGCTGCGCGCCGAGCAGCACGCCGACGGGACCGCCGTCGGGTCCGTGGACGCGGCCGACGCTGACGGGGTCGGGCACGATCACCGAGCCGACCTCGCCGCCGCGCCCGGTCACGCCGCGCCACAACGAGCCGTCGAGCACCGCTCCCGCGCCGACGCCGCTGCCGACCCACAGCAGCACGAAGCTGCTGCCCTCGTGCTCGGCCAGCTCGCGGATGGCCACCAGGTTGACGTCGTTCTCCAGGCGGAAACGCTCGGCCCCGAGCCGCTCGCGCAGGTCGCCGAGGTCGTCGAGGTGCGACCAGCCGGACAGCTGCACGGCCTGGCGCAGCCGCTCTCCTCCGGCGTCGACGATGCCGGGAACGCCGAGCACGATCTGGTCGAGCTGCTCCAGCCCGACGCCCGCCGAGTGCGCGGCGGCCTCGACGGCCGAGGTGAGGAACTCCACCGCGTCGGCGCCCTCGCCGGGCGCCTGGGCCCGGTGGTCGCCGCGCGCCCGACCGCTCAGGTCGGCCACGGTCACATCCACCGCCCGCGCGGTGAGGTCCACGCCGGCCACCCAGGCGGCCGAGCCGTCGAGCTCCCACTGCTGGGCGGCGGGACCGGCGTTGCCGGGCTTGGTGCCGGCCTTGCGCGCCAGCCGCCCGTTCTCCAGGCGGCGCAGCACCTCGGCGGCCGAGGCCTTGGACAGGCCCGTGTGGAACTCCAGCTCGGCCCGGGTGAGGGTGCCGTGGCGCAGGAGCAGCTCCAGGGCGGCGCGCTCGTTGAGGGTGCGGAAGACGGTTTGGTTCCCGGTGGACACTACTTCACGGCTCCTGACGTCAACCCGGACTGGATATGTCGCTGGAAGACGATATAGGCGACCACGACCGGCAGGACCGTCATGCTGAGCGCCGCGAACAACGCCGGCCAGTCCGCCTCGTATCCGGCGATCGTGGAGATGTCGGCGATGCCCTGGGTGATGACCCATTTGCTCTTGTCGCCAGGCAGCAGCACGAGCGGCAGCAGGTACTGGTTCCACTGGCCGAGCACGTTGAAGATGGTCAGGCTGACCAGGCCGGGCTTGGCCATGGGCAGCATGACCTGGAAGAAGGTCCTGGTGTGCGAGGCGCCGTCGATCATCGCCGCCTCGGCCACCGCGTCGGGCAGCCCCCTGAAGAAGGAGGTCAGGAAGAACACGGTGAACGGCAGCGAGTAGGCGATGTAGACCAGGACGAGGCCGACGTGCGAGTCGAGCAGGCCGAGGCCGTCGACCACGAAGAACAGCGGCACCAGCGCCAGGAAGACGGGGAAGGCCATGCCGGAGACGAACAGGAAGTAGATCAGCCGGTTGCCGGGGAAGCGGTAGCGGGCCAGCACGTAGGCGGCCATGGAGCTGAGCAGCATGGTGCCCGCGACCCCGAAGAACACGACGATCACCGTGTTCAGCAGGTACCGTCCGACGCTGGCCTTCTCCCAGGCGCGCACCCAGTTGTCCCAGCGCAGCTCGCCGGGCAGTTGCAGGGCGTCGCCGAAGATCTCGGCGTTGCTCTTGAAGGAGGCCAGCAGGGTCCACACCAGGGGCGCGATGATCAGCAGCGCCCATACGGCGAGCAGCGCCTGAGCCAGCTTGCGGCCCATCAGTACACGATCCTCTCTCGCCTGGTGACCCGCATCGTCACCGCGGCGAAGGTGAGGGTCAGGAAGAACAGCGCCACTCCCAGCGCCGAGGCGTAGCCGAAGCGCGAGTAGCCGAAGGCGTTCTTGTAGATCTCGGTGGCCAGCACCGTGGTGGCGCCGTCGGGCCCGCCCTGCTCGACCGAGAGCACGTTGACCAGGGCGAAGCCGTCGAACGCCGCGATGCCCAGGTAGATCCAGCCGACCTGGACGGTCTCCCACAGCAGCGGCAGCGTGATCCGGAAGAACGTGGTCAGCCGCCCCGCGCCGTCGAGGGCGGCCGCCTCGTAGACGTCCTTGGGGATGGCGGCCATGCCCGCCGAGAACAGCACCACGTAGAAGCCGACGGCCTGCCAGACCATGACGGCGATGATCGACCAGAGTGCGAGCGTCTGGTCGGTCAGCCAGCCGACGGGCTCGATGCCCAGCTGGATCAGCGCGCCGTTGATCACGCCGCTGGCGTCGGGCCGGTAGACGGCCTTGAACAGCACGCCGACCACGGCGACCGCGAGCACCTGCGGCAGGAAGAAGACCACGCGGTAGAAGCCCGCGCCGCGGACCGAGCGGCCCTGCGGCGCGTTGAGCAGGTAGGCGAAGGCCAGAGCCAGCGCGATGATGGCCAGCGGCATGGCGACGAGCAGGACCGCGTGGTTGCGGATCGCCTGCCAGAAGGAGTCGTTGCCGAACATGCGACGGAAGTTGTCCAGGCCCACGAAGTTCAGCCCGGACGACACCCCTCGCCAGTCGGTCAGCGCGATCTGGAACGCCTGCACGTAGGGGCTGATCACGAAGACCAGGTAGACCACGACGGGCAGGAGCAGGAATCCCGCGACGAAGCCGTGCCGCCGCATCGTCAGACGCTCCGGGTCTGCTTGGAGATGGAGGAGTCGTTCTTGAGCTCGTCCGCCTTCTTCTGCATGTTCTCGCAGAACTGGTCGGCGGTGATGCGCCCGGCCATGACCGAGTTGGTCTGGGTCTGGGAGTAGTCGAACAGCTCCTTGTACCAGGTCTCGAAGCGGGCGTCGGTGATGATGTCCTTGCCCGCCGCCTCCTGCGCCTTGGCGGCGCTGTTGACCGCGGAGGTCAGGTTCAGCCCGTCCACGACGCCGTTGACGACGGTGAGGTTCCTGGTCTGCTCGGTGTAGCCGCGGGCGCCCTCCTTGGAGAGCATGATCCGCAGGTACTCCAGCCCGCCCTGCGGGTTCTTGCCCTTGGCGGAGACGAAGAAGGCCTCGGCGACACCCACGAAGATCGCTTCGTACGGCATGGCGTCGGTGCCCGTGACGGAGGGCACCGGCGCGATGGCGTACTCGAAGGTGTCGGGCTTCTCCTTGGCCATCTCGTTCTCCAGCCAGGAGCCGCACGGGTAGAACAGGACCTTGTCCTGCAGGTGCTTGACCTGGGTCTGGGTGTGGTCGAGGCCGAAGTAGGCCTTGTCGCCGTAGTCCTTCTGGATCTGCGCCCAGGCGGCGACCGCCTGACGCACAGGCTCGGCGGTCCAGGCGCCGTCGGCGAGGTTGTCGATGTCGATGATCACCTTGTTGCCGCCGATCTTGGCGGCGGTGTAGACGAGGTTCCAGACCTGGTAGAACGGGCCGACCTGGCCGGGGTAGGCGAACAGCGCGATGCCGGCCTTCTTGGCCTCCTCGCCCAGGGCGTTGAACTCCTCCCAGGTTTTGGGCAGCTGCCAGCCCTTCGACTCGAAGAGCTTGGCGTTGTGCCACAGGGCGCGGTGGCCGACGGTGTACTGCAGGACCCGGGGCACGCCGTCGATCAGGGAGTTCTCGTAGACGCCGCCGACGAGGGTGTCGATGACCTTCTTGTCGGGGAAGGCGAGCGAGGGGGCCTCGAAGAGCGGGGTGAGGTCGGCGAGCTGGCCTTCCTGGACCAGCGCCTGGAGGTCGAGCGCCTCGGGTCCCGAGTTGTTGACGACGTCGGGGACGTCCCCGGAGATGAAGCGGGGGCGCAGCTGCGTGCCGACCTTCTGGGTGCCGACGTGCTTGAGCTTCGACTGCGGGTAGGCCTTGCTGTAGGCGGCCTCGTGCAGGTCGACGGCGTACTTGTCGCCGTTGCCGCCGCTGAAGATGACCACTTCGAGCGGGGCGGCGGCGGTCACGCCGAGGGGGTTGGCCGCGGAGGTGGCGGCGGCGGTGACGGTGGGGGTGGGGGCGGCGCTGCGGCCCGTGGTGGCGCAGGCGGCGAGCGGCGTGGCCAGCGCGGCGAGGCCGAGTCCGCGCAGGACGTCGCGGCGGTTGGGGGACATGGATCCTCCTGGACGACTAACCGTCTGGATACCTTCCAGACGGTTAGCCGCTGACTGTAGAGGGCTCGGGTCTGTGGCGCAAGTGCCGTCAGAACTGTTCGCGCAACCGGGCCTTGGCCTCCTCGCCCGCTCCGATGCGGTCCAGAGCGGCCAGCGCGGCGCCGGCGATCGGCGGCAGCTCGGCGATGATCTGGGTGGCCAGCGGAGCCCTCTCGGCGAACCGCTCGTCCAGCAACGCCGTCAGCAGCGGGTCGCGGGCCCGCAGCACTCCCCCGCCCAGGACCACCTCGGTCGGGGTGCCGAGCAGGTCCAGGCGCTTCAGGCACACACCCGCCATGGCCATGACCTCGTCGGCCATCCGCGTGACCAGGCTCACGGCGATCTCGTCGCCCGCCGCGGCCACCTTGAACAGGCCCGGCGTCAGCTCCAGCAGCCGCTCGCGCTCCAGGCGGCCGAAGTGCAGGTCAAGCGCCACCTGCTCGACCGTGGCCGCTCCGAAGTGGCTCTTGACCAGGGCGGCCAGCTCCGTCGGCGCGCCCCTGCCGTCCTCGGCCCGCACGGCGTGCCAGAGCGTCTCGGCCGACAACCCTCCGCCGCCGCCCCAGTCGCCGCTGATCGGCCCCAGCGACGGGAAACGGGCGACGGAGCCGTCGGGCGCGACGCCGACCGCGTTGATGCCCGCACCGCACACCACGGCGACACCCCAGGGTCCCGAGGCGCCCGATCTGAGCAGGGCGAAGGTGTCGTTGCGCACCAGGATCTCGCGGGCCAGCCCGCGCCCCGAGATCTCGTGCTCCAGCGCCACCTCCTCCTCGGGCAGGTCGGCTCCGGCCAGGAAGGCCACCAGGTGGTCGGCCCGGCCGTCGAAGCCCAGCGCCTGCCGTACGACGACCTCGATGACGTCCGTGGCGGTGGCGACGCCCTCGCTCTGCGGCAGGAAGGCGCCGCCTCGCCCGCGGGCGAGGATCTCGCCCTCCGCGTCCAGCAGGACGACGTCGGTCTTGCTGTTGCCCCCGTCGACGGCGATCAGCGTCGTCATGACTGACGCTCCAGCATCAGCCTGGTGAGCTCGGCGGCGATCGCTTCCTGGCCGACCAGCGGGTGGGCCAGGAGCGCGTCGCGCACCCGTCCCTCGCCGCCGTGCAGGGCTGCCTGGAGCGCCAGCTCCTCGTAGGCCGACACACCGGCGATCAGGCCGCGGTAGAGCGGCTCGACGGGCTCGACGGGCAGGGGTACGGCACCGGCGGAGGTGATCTTCGCGGGCACCTCGATGACCGCCTCGTCGCCCAGGAACGGCAGGGTGCCGTTGTTGCGCGTGTTGACCACCTGGACGTCGCCGCGGTCGCCGAGCAGCGAGGCGATGAGCGCCACGGCGGCCTCGGAGTAGAACGCTCCACCCCGCTTGGACAGCAGCTCGGGCTTGGTGTCCACGGCCGGGTCGGCGTACATCTCCAGCAGCCGCTCCTCCATCGCGGCCACCTCCGAGGCCCGTGACGGCGCCGATCTCTGCTCCTCGACCACGATGTCGTGCTGGTAGAAGTAGCGCAGGTAGTACGAGGGCACGACCTGGAGGCGCTGGATGAGCTCCAGCGGCAGGTGCAGGTCGTCGGCGATGGCCTGGCCGTGCTGGACGAGCAGGTCGGGCAGCACGTCCTTGCCGTCGACGCGGACCGAGCGCTCCCAGGTGAGGTGGTTGAGCCCCACGTGGCCGAGCTCGACGCGCGAGGGCTCGACGCCCAGGTGCTTGGCGAAGCGGCGCTGGAAACCGATGGCGACGTTGCACAGCCCGATCGCGCGGTGGCCCGCGTCGAGGAGCGCACGCGTGACGATGCCGACCGGGTTGGTGAAGTCGACGATCCAGGCGTCGGGAGCGTGCTCCTTGACCTGGGCGGCGAGCTCCAGCACCAGCGGCACCGTGCGCAGGGCCTTGGCCAGTCCGCCCGCGCCCGTCGTCTCCTGGCCCACGCAGCCGCACTGCAGGGGGAAGGTCTCGTCCACGTTGCGCGCGGCCTGGCCGCCCACGCGCAGCTGGAACAGCACGGCCTGCGCGCCGCGCACGCCCTCGGCCAGGTCGGCCGTGGCCACGACGCGCGCGGGATGACCTGCCTTCGCGAGCATGCGGCGCGAGACCCCGGCCACCAGCTCCAGGCGGGTGGCGTCGGGGTCGACGAGCGCGATCTCGGTGAGCGGCAGGTCGTCGCGCAGGCGGGCGAAGCCGTCGATGAGCTCGGGGGTGTAGGTGGAACCGCCCCCGATGACAGCGAGTTTCACGCTGGACTCCTTGATTAGTAAACTTTCCTAATCAAGGAATCTACCAGGCGTCCTACTTGTCCTGGTGCTCAGGGAAGGCGTTGACGGTCACGCGGTGCATGCGCCGCCGCTCGGTGTAGTCGGCCACCGCGTAGTGCTGGGTGGGCCGGTTGTCCCAGAACGCCATCGTGCCCGGACGCCAGCGCAGCCGTACCTGGTATTCGGGCGAGCGGATGTGGTCGATCAGCAGCGGCAGCAGCGCCTCGTTCTCACGAGGGCTCAGCCCGACGAAGCCGGTCGTCGAGGCGCGGTTGACGAACAGCGCCTTGCGCCCCGTCTCGGCGTGCACGCGCACGACCGGGCGCTCGATCGGCGGCCACTTGGCCTGGATCTCCTCCAGGACGAACGGGTGGCCCTTGGAGATCGCCTTCGTCATCGACATGGTGATGTCGTGGACGGCGGTCAGCTCGTCGCACAGGCGCTGCATCGGCTTCGACAACGTCTCATAGGCCAGGTAGGTGTTGGCCCAGCAGGTGTCGCCGCCGATGCTCGGCAGCTGCACGCACCGCAGCAGCGACCCCATCGGCGGGGTCGGCTCGAAGGTGTTGTCGCTGTGCCACTCGTCGCCGCCCTCCCCCTTCGGGTCGGTCTGGTCGAGGACGTGGATGGGACTGCCGCTGTCCTTCTTGAACGCCGGATGGTTCAGCGTGCCGAAGTTCAGGGCGAACTGCAGGTGCTGCTCGTCGTCGATGTGCTGGTCCCGGAAGAACAGCACCAGGTGCTTGAGCCACCCCGCGCGCAGGGTCGCCACTTGCTCCTGGGACAGGGGTTTGCGCAGGTCTACACCGGTCACCTCAGCGCCGATGTGCCTGGTCACGGGGTGAAACTCGATCATAAGGGGACCCTAATACCAAGCAATTGCTTGGTCAAGAGGAGACTGGACTACATGGATGTGACCACCACATATCTGGAAATGACGTCATCTGCCGACCTGGTCCCCGCGCGTCCGCCTCGCCTGGCCGTCGACGTCGTGCGCGCCGAGGTGGCCTCACCCGAGTTCAGCCGGTTCCTCTACACCGCGGTCGGCGGCGACTGGCAGTGGACCGAGCGGCTGCCGTGGTCCTACGCCCAATGGGAGACCTTCCTGGCCGGAGGGGTCGAGACCTGGGTGGCCTGGCACCGCGGCACGCCCGCCGGATACGTGGAGCTGCAGGCACACCAGGACGGGGAGGTGGAGATCACCTCGTTCGGGCTGCTGCCGTACGCCATGGGAGCAGGCGCGGGCGGACACCTGCTCGCGGCCGGTACGGCACGCGCGTGGGACCTGCACACCCGCATGGAGGGCCGCGAACCCACCCGGCGGGTGTGGCTGCACACGTGCACGCTCGACGGTCCGGTGGCGCTGCGGAACTATCTCGCGCGGGGATACCGGGTGTTCGACGAACGACTCAACGAGCCCGGCGACGAGGACACGGGCTCGACTCCAGGCCCCTGGCCAGGCGCGAGAGGCTGACCCGAGCTGCCGCTCCCCCGGCCGGAATCGCGCTGCAAGCCGTACAAAAGCCCGTGGAGTCGCGGACAGTCGGTGATGTTCGGCAGAATGTTCGACATGGCCCGACGCACCACCACGCCCCCGCCTGAGGACTTCGAGGAGCGGATCGTCGACATCGACGTCTCCTCCGAGATGCGCACCAGCTTCCTCGAGTACGCCTACTCGGTGATCTACCAGCGCGCCCTGCCCGACGCGCGCGACGGTCTCAAGCCCGTGCAACGGCGGATCCTCTACTCAATGAGCGAGATGGGCCTGCGCCCCGACCGCGGGCACGTCAAGTCGAGCCGCGTGGTCGGCGACGTCATGGGCAAGCTGCACCCCCACGGCGACACCGCGATCTACGACGCCCTCGTACGGCTGTCGCAGCCCTTCTCCATGCGGCTGCCGCTGATCGACGGGCACGGCAACTTCGGCTCGCTCGACGACCTGCCCGCCGCCATGCGTTACACCGAGGCGCGGCTGGCCCAGGCGGCCATGCTGATGGCCGAGTCGATCCACGAGGACACGGTCGACTTCAAGCCCAACTACGACGGCCAGGAGACCGAACCCACGGTCCTGCCGTCCGCGTTCCCCAACCTGCTCGTCAACGGCACCACCGGCATCGCCGTCGGCATGGCCACCAACATGGCGCCGCACAACCTCGGCGAGGTCATCGCCGCCGCGCGCCACCTGATCAAGAAGCCCGACGCCACGCTCGACGAGCTGATGCGCTACGTCCCCGGCCCCGACCTGCCCACCGGCGGCTCGATCATCGGCCTCGACGGCATCCGCGACGCCTACGAGAGCGGGCGCGGCACCTTCCGCATGCGGGCCAGGTGCTCCATCGAGCAGATCACCCCGCGCCGCCGCGGCATCGTCGTCACCGAACTGCCCTACAACGTCGGCCCCGAGCGCGTCGTCACCAAGATCAAGGAGCTGGTGACCTCCAAGAAGCTCCAGGGCATCGCCGACCTCAAGGACCTCACCGACCGGCACAAGGGCCTGCGCCTGGTCATCGAGATCAAGAACGGCTTCGTGCCCGAGGCCGTCCTCGAGGAGCTCTACCGGCTCACGCCGATGGAGGAGACCTTCGGCATCAACAACGTCGCCCTCGTCGACGGCGAACCCCGCACCCTCGGACTGCGCGAACTCCTCCACGTCTACGTCGACCACCGCCTCGAAGTGGTCAGGCGGCGCTCCGAGTTCCGCCGCCGCAAGCGCGAGGAACGCCTGCACCTCGTCGACGGCCTCATCATCGCCCTGCTCAACATCGACGAGGTCATCCAGGTCATCAGGACCAGCGACGACTCCGCCGCCGCGCGCGCCCGCCTCATGGACATCTTCGACCTGTCGGAAGTCCAGGCCACCTACATCCTCGACACGCCGCTGCGCCGCCTCACCCGCTTCGACAAGCTCGAACTCGACCGCGAGAAGCAGCAGCTGACCGACGAGATCGCCGAGCTGACCGAGATCCTCTCCTCCGACGTACGGCTGCGCCAGGTCGTCTCCGGCGAGCTCGCCGAAGTGGCCAAGAAGTACGCCACGCCGCGCCGCACCATCCTCCTCGAAGCCTCCGGCGTCACCCGCTCCGCCACCGTCACCCTCGAAGTCGCCGACGACCCCTGCCTGGTGCTCATGTCGTCGACCGGGCTGCTGGCCCGCACCTCCGACGCCTCCCCCCTGGCAGGAGACGGCGACCGCAACGCCCACGACGTGCTCGTCTCCGTCGTGCGCACCACCGCGCGCGCCGAGGTCGGCGTGGTCACCTCACACGGGCGCGCCATCCGCGTCTCCGTGCTCGACCTGCCCATCCTGCCGCCCTCCGCCAACCCGCCCTCCCTGTCGGGCGGCCATCCCGTCTCCGAATACGTCACCCTCCAACCCGACGAGAAGGTCGTCGGCCTCGGCTCCCTCGACCCGGCCGGCCTCGGCCTCGCCCTCGGCACCTCCTCAGGCGTGGTCAAACGCGTCGTGCCCGACTACCCGGTCAACCGCGACGACTTCGAGGTCATCACCCTCAAGGACGGCGACAGCGTCGTCGGCGCCGTCGAACTCGAATCGGAGGAGCACGACCTGGTCTTCATCACCTCCGACGCGCAACTGCTGCGCTACCCCGCCTCCGCCGTCCGCCCCCAGGGCCGGCCCGCCGGCGGCATGGCCGGCATCCGCCTCGACGGCTCCGCCAGCGTCGTCTTCTTCGGCATCGTCGACTCCACCAGGCCCGCCCAGGTCGTCACCGTCGCCGGCTCCTCCACCGCCCTGCCCGGCACCCAGGTCGGCGGCGGCAAGGTCTCCGACTACGCCGAGTTCCCGCCCAAGGGGCGCGCCACCGGCGGCGTCCGGGCCCAGCGCTTCCTCAAGGGCGAAGACGTGCTGCTGCTCGCCTGGGCCGGGCCTGCCCCGGCCAAGGCGGTGTCGGGGACGGGCAAGCCCATCCCCCTGCCCGAGGAGATCAGCCGCCGTGACGGGTCGGGGCTGCGGCTCACCCACACCATCGGGGCCGTGGGCGGGTCGTTGGGGGCTGGGGAGGACGCTTCGGCGGGGTCTGGGGAGGAGCCGCCGCTCTTCTGAGGGGATTGACCTCGCTGGCCGCCCCCCTTCGGCATGGGCCTCGCTAGTCGAGCGCCTCCGGCATGGGCCTCGCTGGTCGTGCGCCTTCGGCGCGGGGCGGGCTTGGGCTCCCTTCATTGGGGGGCCGAGCCCCCCAAGACCCCCTGCCGGGGGCCTTCCGGCCCCCGGACCCCCGGTCGTTGCCGTGGGTGAAGGATTTACGGGGGACGAGGGCTCAAGGGCAGGAAGACGCTCGTCAATTCCTAGGTGAGCTGGCCACCCCCCGCGCGACGTGTGTCTTGTCCCTCGCCCTCGCGAGCGACCCACGAAAGCACCTCTTTCGCCAGCCCAGCATGTCCACCGCCGACCGCATGGAACACGGTCGTGATCAACTCCCGCCCCTGGGCCGCGTCCACCAGCGCGTCGTCGATCCATCCCTGCGGCGCACCGCGCTCCCGTAGGCGGCGCCTCCGCTCACCATCCGGGCAGTCGAGCAAAGCCCAGTGCACCGGCCCGTCCCACCTGGCGAACGCCGGCACCTCGTCGGCGTCGGGGATCGGGCACATCAGGAGCACCGGATGACCGGCCCGGCGCACCATGGTGACGACGCGCCCCCACAGGCGGTCATACGCGGGCCAGATCGGCGCGGCTTCCGGCTTCGCGATGGGGACGCCGATCAGCTCGCCGTCCTCGAGCAGTTCGTCCATGTCCATCACGACCAGCCCGCCGGCCGCTTCGAGGAGGTGGGGTAGCAGCGTCGTCTTGCCCGAGCCTGGCGCGCCCGCGAGCAGGTACAGGTCAGCGAGGCGATCTTCCATTCAGGTGATGGTAGTCAGCAGGATCTGAGTTGCCACGTGATTAAGCCCCGCCTCCAGGAGGAACCAGTGTCACTCCCGCAGCTCACCCCCGAGGAGAAGCTCGCCGAAGCGAAGCAGCTGTTGGGCCTCCCCCGCATCGTCGCGATCTGCGGCTCCACCCGCTTCATGCCCGAGATGAACGAGGCCGATCTGCGGGAGACAGAGGCCGGAAGGATCGTCGTCAAGCCCGGCTGTGACCTGAAGTCGCCGCACGAGCTCTGGTCCGATCCTGTCGCGGCCGAGGCGCTGAAGGTTCGGCTCGACGATCTGCACCGGGCGAAGATCCGGCTGGCTGATGAGGTGCTCATAGTCGGCGACTACATCGGAGACAGCACCCGGGCCGAGATCGCCTACGCCCGATCGCTGGGCAAGCCCACGCGGTTCACCCACCCCGAAGTCGACCCTGACGCCTGACCGCCCACCGCCACTGGATCACCTAAACGATCTCAAGGTTGGCCATCATGCCCATGTCCTCATGCTCGGCGTTGTGGCAGTGGAACAGGTAGCGCCCCCGGTAGCCCTCGAAGCTGGCGTCGGAGACCTTCCTGACCCTCACCGGACCGCTGGCCGTCTTCAAGCAGGCCCATCCGAACGTCGAGATCGAGCTGCACTGGTCACCGGCCGACGACATGGCGCGACGGTTGCGAGCACAGGAGGTCGACCTGTGCGTGGCCTCGCAGCCCATCCACGCCGACGGGCTGGAGTGGGCGCCACTGTTCGACGAGGCGGTGGGGCTGGCGGTGCCGCTGGGACACCGGCTCGCCGGCCGTACATCGGTGATGATCGAGGAACTCGCGGACGAACCATTCGTCACCGCTCGCAAGGGGCACTGGATTCGGCGCCTGCTCGACCGGCTCTTCGCGGCGCGCGGGCTCACGCCGAGGATCGTGTGTGAGAGTGACGAGCACAGCGCGATCGCGGACCTGATCAGCACGGGCCTCGGGGTCGGGCTCGTCCCCGCCATCGCCCGCCGCAGCGCGACGCAGGCACCCGGCGCGTGGATCGCCGTCGACAGCGCGGACTGCCGGCGGCAGGTGGTGCTGTACTGGGGCGCGGGAAGCCACCTGTCGGCTGCCGCGCGGCTGATGCGGACGACGGTCACCGGGTGGGAGTGGGGCGTGCCCCGCGGCTGACGCCACGGCCGAAGGTCGGCGCGCCTACCCTGGCAGCCGTGGGTGAGCCTTTCGCGTTCGGTGACGGTTATGCGTGGTATCACGGGCCATCGATGGACAGCACGGCCCACCGGCATGCCGCCTTCCAGGTCGCGGTGGGGGTGGGCGGCGAGGTGGGCATGGTGGACGAGACGGGCGTCGAGCATCGGGGGCCGGCGCTGGTGGTGCCGCCGATGGTGCGTCACCGACTGCTGGCCGGGGGTGATCTGCGCGTGTTCTTCGTGGAGCCGCACTCGGTGTTCGCCGACCGGTTGCGGCGGTTGGGCGGGGAGGGCATCAGCGTGGTGAGTGAGCTGCGGGATCTGCGGGTGGAGGACCTGCGGTGGGGTGTTTCGGGGGAGCTCGACCCGCGCCTGGTCGAGGCGATGAGGCTCCTGTCGGCGGAGAACCGCGCGACGGCCGGCCTGGTGCCGGAGAAGCAGGCGATATCCCGGCTGAGGCCGGAGAAGCAGGCGATATCCGGGCTGAGGCCGGGCAACGGCGCGACATCCAGGCTGATGCCGGGGAACCGCGCGGCACGCGGCCATGTGTCCGAGAACGATGCTCTGCCTGGACGGGCTCGCGAAGGCGTCGCGATGTCCGAGATCGCCGCGCAGGTCGGCCTGTCGCCGCAGCGTCTCAGGACTCTTGCTCGCGAGCAGCTCGGCATGCCCCTCGCCAGGTGGCGGATCTGGCAGCGTCTCAGCCGCGCCGCCGAGGCGTTGCGCGAAGGACGTACACCCGCGGATGCGGCTGCCGTGGCGGGGTTCGCCGACCAGGCCCACTTCCACCGGCGGATGCGCGAGATGATCGGGCTGACACCGACCGCCGTGGCCCGCGCCGTACGCCCGTAGCCGCGCAAATGCTTAGCCCGGGGCCACAAACCAGGGCCCACCGAGCCCCACCCACCGAGCCGGCCCAGCGGACGTCAGAGCAGCGGACGTCAGAGCAGCGGGCCAGCCCGGACCGCCGACCTGCCTCAGGCGCGCCGTGCCACGTACAGCGAGATCGACCCGTTGACGGTCGCCACCACGTCCGCCTCCCGCACCCCCAAAAACCCCGCCTCCCTCATCAACTCCGGCACCACCCCCTCCGCATTGGGCTGCGTGTCCTCCTTCCCGTCCGCCCACTGCACCACCCGGAAGGCCAACCGCATCAACGCCGTCCGCTGCTCCCCGAAGTCGGCGATCACCACCTTCCCCCCAGGCCGCAGCACCGCGTGCATGGACGCCAGCACCCCCCGCTTCACCGCCATCGGGCACTGGTGCAGCACCAAGCTCGACACCACCGTGTCGACCCGCTCCCCACCGACGAGCCCCTCCAGCGCATCCCCCATCCCGACCCGCCAGTCCGGCGCCACCCCCGCAGCCAGCGCCTTCCGCCGCGCGACCGCGAGGACGGCCGGGTCGGGGTCGACGCCGATGACCCGCGCCCCGGGCTCGGCCCGGCTCAGCAACACGGCCAGCGACCCGGTGCCGCACCCGACGTCGACGATGACGTCGCCGGGCCGCGCCGCCACGTGCATCGCGGTCAGCCCGCGCCACACCCGCTCCCGGGTCAGCGCGATCAGCGGGTCGTAGAAGCGGGTGAGCGAGGCGCGGCCGGCCGCGGGCGTGAACGATGTCATGCCCGCAGCCTGCCGATCACCGGACGAGACGTCTTGAACGAAACGCCCGCGCCTCCTCGCCGGCGATGGGCGGAAGGAGGCAGGCAAAGGAGTACCGAGGGACGCCCAAACCACGATCACGCACAACGCGTGACTGCGAGGACCTGGCCCGATTCCTGATGGCGCTCCATGATCGACCGCTCTGAGCGTGCCGGGACGCTTTGAGAACCCGTTGGGAGGCGCCCGATAGCTGTGCGGCACAGTGTGTCCGTTGCCGCCACCGCGTCTCAGTTGGTCTAGCCGTGATCGACGGCCTGCGCAGTGATCAGGCAGGCGAACGCCGCGACGGCGAGTACGGCCCGGACGAGGTGCAGGTTGAGCCACCGCTGACGGATCTCGTGCCAGTCGGCGGGCAGCTTGTCCGGGTTCCAGGAGTCCGCGACCCGATTGAGGGGTTCGAGGCCCGCCAGGGTGAGGGCGACCGTGAGGATCACCAGAAGCAGGGCCGCCGAGCTGAGGCCGAGGACGAGCCATCCGCGGGGCCACGACAGGGCTGAGGTGACGGCCGTCGCCGCGATGCCAGTGAGAAGGAGCGGCGGCATCGCACGCCCGTAGTCGACGTTGAGCGCCTGCCAGTAGCGGACGTACGCGGCCCCGGGCAGGCCACCCACGGACGGCGCGAGCACCGCGAACAGGACCCCGCCCGCATACAGCCCAACCAGTAACAGCGCGACCGTTCTGGACGCGGTGAGAGCCACGGACACCGGACGCCTCCTGAAGAACCAACCCTGAATTGAATCGCACCTTTTCATTAGATATTCTTCTAGTCAATACAGTCTGAAACCATGGTCCTCAATGACTGAGCAGAGCAAGCGCCGCCGCTACTCCAGCCCCCTGCGCCAGGAGCACGCCCAGGCCACGCGCCAGAAGATCGCGACGGCGGCCGGGGAGTTGATGGTCGCCAAGGGCTACGCCGACACCACCATGGCGGAAGTCGCCCGCGAGGCCGGCGTGGCCGTTCAGACGCTGTATTCGTCCTGCCCGGGCGGCAAGCCCTCCCTGGCCAAGCTCGTCTACGACATCACCCTGGCCGGGGACAGCCAGAGGCTGGCGCAGAGCGACCGTCCCGCGATCCAGGCGATCCTCGACGAGGCGGATCCGGTGCGCAAGCTGACCCTGTATGCCGCCATGGCCACCACGATCCTGCGGCGCATCAAACCCGTGCACCGCGTCCTTCGAGCCGCCGCGGCCGCGTCCCCGGCCGACGCAGGCCTCCAGGACCTGCTGATCGACATCGAACGGGAACGGCTGGCCGGAAGCCGCGGGCCGGCCGAGCATCTCCATGCCCTCGGAGCGTTGCGCCGCGGACTCCCGCCGGGCCGGGCGGCCGAGCAGATCTACGTCCTCACCTCGACGGAAACCTTCGAGAAGCTCACCGAAGTATGCGGGTGGAGCGAAACGGAGTACGAACAGTGGCTCGCCGCCATGCTCGCGGCGGCCCTGCTCGAACAACCGGGGCGCGCCGACGCCCGCTGATACGGGGACAAGCCGCGGCTACCTCGGCAAGGGCGCGAGCGAGCGCCAACCCCGCGCGCGTGTGTGGAATAGCCGGATTCACCGGGGCGAGTTCGGAGTCGGCGTTGAAGCCGATGGGGAGGCGTGGGCCGGACGCACAGACGTGGTGGGTAGGCGAGCCCGCCTCGGTGTGGCACACCAGACTCGCGATCGTTGACGGGTCGACACGGCCGGCGGTCGATGTTCACGCGCTCCACCCACCCATCCTGCGGGCGTCCCAGCCGGCACTACTCCGCGCCCGGCCAACGCAGTTTCATCCCGGCTGTCCTTGCCGCCCGCTGGCTGCGGGCACCGAGTGTCCGCTGCTCGCTGCCTCGTCTCAGTACGTCTAGCCGAGGCTGCCCGAGGCGTGGACCGAGGGTTGCTCGGTGGTGAGCCAGCCGAGGTCGAGCCGTACGCCGGTCAGCGCCTCCACGGTCGCCAGCGCGGTCTCCCAATCCGGGTCGTGGAGGTAGGGGCTGGGAGGGAGTTCGTGGAATGCTCCAGGGTCGTCCTCGTCGTATTCCTCCTCATCCTGTTTCCGCCGATCGAGAGCCCGGATCGCGCCAAGGTGGGCGTCGAGTGCGCGCGGGTCCCGGCCGGAGCATTCCTCGGGAGAGGGATGCAGGACGTCCAGCTCGGTGACGACCTCGCCGTCGGCAGCGTAGATGAGCCCGTTGGCGTTGTTGACCAGCCAGAAGAAGCCCCACGCCTGAGCGTCGGCCGATACGCGGGCCAGTGTCTGCGGCGTGAACCAGCCGTTCCGAGCCCAGAAGAAGACGTCTTCTTCGTGCCGGCCCAGCGCCACATGCCCCGGATCGGGGTCCAGGTTCATCGGTACGCAGGGGGTGATCGTGCCGGGGTCGGCGCCCAGGCGACGGGCCAGCTCGGTGATCGTGAGGCGGTGGTGCCTGCCCCGTACCACCATCCACGCCATCGAGTTGCCGATGTAGGGATTGGTGTGGTGGCCATCCCGTAACAGGTTCACGTAGTGGTCCACCATGGCGGGGGTCACTGGGTTGATCACGAGCATCCTTTCCTCGAGGCGTGTCCTAGCTGTAATGACCTGAGAGGTTAGGAACGCGGCTGGCAGGTGGCTGGCCACCGAGTGCGGTGTGACCGCGGTGGTGATTGTAGGCGTGTAGC
>NZ_JBITGL010000037.1:0-21377 GCF_044456985.1 Nonomuraea sp. NPDC050663 | reverse complement strand
GCTTCTCTGCGCCGATGGTACTGCACTCGCCAGGGTGTGGGAGAGTAGGTCGCCGCCGCACAAATGTTGGTTCAGAAGGCCCGCCCGGGGTGACCTGGTGCGGGCCTTCTGGCGTTTCTTGATCGAACAGGCGGTCTGAAACCAGCCTGCAACCGAGCGGCAAACTCCTGCCAGCCGCCTGACATCGCCGAAGCGCACCCTCGCTCCAACGGAGAGACGAGGAGTGCGAAGATGCGGCGATCACTGCGCAATGGTGTGGCCCTGGTGAGCTTGAGCCTGGCCGGCCTGAGTGTCGTACCGGCCCAGCAGGCCGTGGCCCAGGAACGCGTGGCCCAGGAACGTGTGACACAGGAGCAGGCCACCACCACCCAACAGGCGACACGAACGTCGCCTGAGGTGTCGATAGGTACCAGGCTGGCGGCGAGGACGGATCCGTCAGTGCGGCAGATCACCACGGTGTACCGCGCCACGTTAAGCGTCCCGCCGCCGAAGGCGACGAAGGCGTTCTACCAGTTGTTCAGGAAGGCGGAAGCCCATGCGAAGGCCGGCAGGATCCCGTCTGACAATCAGAGCCGCCTCAAGTGGGTGCTCAAGACGGCGGGCGGAGATGTCGACAGGTACTTCAGGCCTGGCAAGGCGCCTCGCGTCGCGCCGGGAGAGCTTCCCGGCATCTGCACGGCCTGGTGGGTGACGCCGCAGGGCCACATGGTCACCGGCTCACACTGCGTGGGCTGGAGCAAGGCGTACTTCCAGCAGAATTTCGCCACGGCGTTCCTGCCGAAGCTGACCGCTGACGACGCCAAGGCCTTCCTGCAGCCGATGAGGAAGAACGTGGTGATCGACGGGGGCCTGACCAAGCTGGCCCAGACGATGTTCGGCACCTTCAACGTCAAGCACCTCAAGCTGAAGAACGCCCGCAGCGCGGTCTACCTCGGCTCGATGGACGCCTACGCCAAGGGCAAGGCGCCCAGGCTGGCGCTGCTGAAGAAGGGCGAGGACTGGCCGGGGCTCGACTGGGCGCTGCTGAAGGCGTCGAACATGAGGAACCTGCCGACGGTCCCGCTCGGCCGTGACGGGGACGTGCGCGTGGGTGACACGCTCTACATCAACGGCTACCCGGGCACCGTCGACCTGAGCCCTTACCTGAGCCGCAAGTCGAAGGACCATCCGACGCTGACGCAGGGCGCGTTCAACGCGATGCGCACCTCGATCAGGGGCGTGCCGTACATCCAGACGCAGGTCCCGGCCTATGGCGGCAACTCGGGCGGCCCGGTCTTCAACAAGGACGGCAAGGTCATCGGCATCGCGATCGCCGTGCTGGTCAGCAACAATATCGGCGGGCACACGGAGAACTCGACGCTGGTCCTGCCCGTGGACCTGATCAAGCACCAGCTCAAGCTGGCGGGTGTCACCCCGGTGACGTCGCAGACCTCGACGATCTACTACTCGGCGCTCGACGACTTCTTCGCCGACCGCTACCGGGCCGCGTTGCCGAAGTTCGCCAAGGTTCTGCGCCTGCACCCGCAGCACCTGTACGTCCGGGGCTTCATCAAGCAGGCGAAGCAGGCGATCGCCGCAGGACGCGACAAGAGCCGCTGATGATGCAAGCGGGTTGTAAGTCCACCGCAGACGGATCACCGCAAGCTCCACCCATGCGTAGATCGCTGACCGCTCTGGTCATGGTGGGGCTCGCGGTGGTGGCGGTGCCCGGTCAACCAGCGTGGGCAATGACAACCACCGCAACCGCGCCCGCGACCGGGACGGTGGTGGCGGCCAAGACCAATCCGGCCGTCCGCCAGATCTCCCTCGTCGTGAGGGCCAGGCTGGAAGCGGCCGACGTCAGGCTGACCAGGGACTACCGGGCCCTGTTCGCCCAGGCCGAGGCGCACGCCAAGGCGGGCAGGATCCCCGGCGACCAGCAGAGCCGGTTCAAGTGGGTGCTGCGGGCCGCCGCCAAGGACGTGCACCGCTACCTCAAGCCCGGCAGGGTCCCGCGCGTGACGAGGAACGCCTTCTACGGCGGCTCCTGCACCGGCTCCTGGGTGACACCCCAGGGCCACCTGCTGACCGCGGCGCACTGCGTCGGCCAGCCGGCCAAGGAGAGCAAGGAGATCTTCGCCCAGAAGTACCTGCCCGCCCTGATCAAGCAGGACGTGCCCCGGCTCACCGAGGGCGTCGAGGCGGACGAGTCCGTCACCAAGCTGGCCGAGCAGATCCTGACCGAGTTCGCCCTCAAGCACCTCAAGCCGGTCAAGCAGACGCAGGCCGTCTACCTGTCGGGCTTCGAGCAGGCGCTGTCCGGCCGCGCGCCGGAGCTGAGGCTGCTGGCCAGGGGCAAGAACCTGCCCGGCGCCGACTACGCGATCCTGAAGGCGAGCGGCCTGAAGAACCTCCCGACCGTACGGCTCGGCCAGGACGGCGACGTGCGGGTGGGCGACACGCTCTACATCAACGGCTACCCCGGCACGGTCGACCAGAGCCAGGCCCTGAGCAAACGCTCCAAGCTGCTCCCGACCCTCACCGAGGGCATCTACAACGCCAGGCGCACCACGGTCCAGAAGATCCCCTACATCCAGACCCAGGCGCCGTCGTACGGCGGCAACTCGGGCGGCCCGGTCTTCGGCAAGGACGGCAAGCTCATCGGGACGCTCATCTTCGGCTTGGTCGACTGGCGGATCGGCGGCGAGACCGAGTCGACGGCGTTCGTGCTCCCGGTCAGCGTGATCAGGGAACGGCTGGCCAAGGCGGGGGTCAAGCCGGTCGTCTCCGAGACCACCGAGCTCTACGACCGGGCCCTGGACGCCTACTTCGCCAAGCGCTACCGGGCCGCGCTGCCGGCGTTCCGCGAGGTGCTCGCGCTCCACCCCGAGCACCTGTACGTCCGTGACTTCATCAAGGCCATCGAAACGGGGAAGACCAGTGCGTAGGGCACTCCTCATCATCGGCGTGGCGCTCGTCGCGCTGGCTCCCGGCGTGGCGCACGCCAAGCCTCCCGCCGGGACGTGGGTCGGGGCGCGCACGGATCCGGCGGTGCAGCAGGTCGTCACCACCAACACCGCCGACGGCGTCATGCCGACGCCCAGGCTCAAGCCCGCCTTCTGGAAGCTGTTCGCCAAGGCGAAGGCGAAGGACGGGCAGAGCAAGCTCAAGTGGGTGCTCCGTACGGCCGCCGCGGATGTGGGCAGGTATGTCGCGCCCGCCAAGCCGTACCGGACCCACCGCGACCTCCGTTTCGTCAACCGCTGCTCGGGCTGGTGGGCCAGCCCGCAGGGGCACCTGGTCACCGGCGCGCAGTGTGTCAGCAAGCTGGGCAAGGACCTGATGATGTTGCTGTTCTCGATCGACGAGGGCGCCAAGCTCGTCCAGAAGGACGTCGAGAACCTGCTCAAGCGCACCGACAAGCTCGCCCAGCCCGACCAGGAGGTCGAGCGGCTGGCCTTCGACCTGTTCGCCGGGTTCGCCGTCAAGCACACGAAGCTGACGAACCTGCGCCACTCGATCGAGCTGGCGACGCCGGCGGGCAATCGGGCGCTGACCCTGCTCAAGCAGGGGGAGTCGTGGCCGGGGCTGGACTTCGCGCTGCTGAAGGCCAGGAACGTGCGCAACGCGCCGTCGCTGCCGCTGGGACGCGACACCGACGTGCGCGTGGGCGACGTGCTGTACGTCAACGGCTTCCCCTCGGCGGCCGTCGAGCTGCCGGAGTTCGACAAGGCCTCCAGATTCCGCCCGACGCTGGTGGAGGGCCTCTACACCGCCCGCCGTACGACGATCAAGAAGGTGCCCTACCTGCAGACGCAGGTGCCCGCCTACGGCGGCAACACCGGCAGCCCCGTCTTCAGCAAGGAAGGCACGCTCGTCGGCATGCTGGTCGGCAACCTCGGCAGCATCCTGCGCGAGGGCGGCGAGACGGAGAACGCCAACGTGGTGCTGCCGGTGAGCGTCATCGCCAAGCAGCTCGGCTTCGCGCCGGCCGCCTCGCCGACCACCACGCTCTACAACGCGGCGCTGGACGACTTCTTCGCCGACCGCTACAAGCTCGCCCTGCCGAAGTTCCGCAGGGTCCTGGCGCTGTATCCGGCGCACCCGTACGTCAAGGGCTACATCGACCAGGCGACCAAGGCGGTCGCCGCCGGGCGCGACAAGTCGGGGGGACACGATGCTTAAGGCCCTGCTGATCGGCGCCCTGCTGATGGTCCCCGCCGACGCCACCGTGATCGCCGCCCGCAGCGACCCGGCCGTGCGCCAGATCGCCACCACCCAGGAAGGCGCCGTCGCCGTCGCCACGCCGAAGCCGACCAGGGCCTTCACCGCCCTGTTCGCCAAGGCGGAGGCGCACGCCAAGGCCGGGCGCATCCCGGCCACGCGGCAGGCGAAGCTCAGGTGGGTGCTCACGACCGCCCTCGCCGACGTGGACCGCCACCTGGCGCCCGCCAAGCCGTACAAGGAGGTCGGCGGCACCAGGAAGGTCGGCTGCACCGGCTTCTGGGTGACGCCGCAGGGGCACATGGTCACCGCGGCGTCCTGCACGGGGCTGGAGGGCAAGGCGCTGCTGGCCTACTTCGCCCAGGGCACGACCGGGCTCATGACCGAGAACGTCAAGGCCTTCACCGCCAAGCACAAGATCACCGAGGCGGACCTCATCGACCTGGCCACCCGCCTGTTCACGGCCTTCGACCACAAGCACCGCAGGCTGACGAAGTCGAAGACGACGATCGTCCTGGTCGGCAAGGGCGCTCCGGCCCTGAGCGTGGTCGCCAGGGGCGCCCGCTGGCCGGGGGCCGACTTCGCGCTGCTGAAGGCCAGGGGCATGAAGAACCTGCCCACCCTGCCGCTCGGCGGCGGGGTGGCCGTCGGCGACATGCTGTACGGCAACGGCTACCCGGAGGTCAGCTGGGAGTTCGACGAGAAGTCCGCGGCCCGCCCGACGCTGGCCAAGGGCATCGTCAACGCCAAGCGGGTCACCGTCGGGAAGGTGACGTACCTGCAGACGCAGATGCCGATCTACCCGGGCAGCCAGGGCGGGCCGGTGTTCGACAGACACGGCAAGGTCGTCGGCACGTCCGTGGCCGTAGCCACCGACGAGCGGGTCGGGGGGGCCACCGAGAACTCCACGTTCGTGCTGCCCGTCGGTGTGATAAGGCAGCAGCTGGCCGAGGCGGGGGTGACGCCGGTCCTGTCGCGGACCTCGAGCCTGTACTTCTCGGCGCTCGACGACTACTTCGCCCGACGCCACAAGCCCGCGCTGCTGAAGTTCCGCCAGGTGCTGAGGCTCCACCCCCAGCACCTGTACGTGCGCGGCTACATCGCCGAGCTCACGGCAAGATGAGCAACGCGTCGCCCACGGCCCGCTCGCGGCCGTCGGACGGCTTGTTGACCACCTTCTTGCCGATCACCATCGCGCTGGAGCCGCCGCCGTCCAGGTTGATCGCCTGGACGGCGCCCATCCAGCGCATCAGCTGTGCGGCCTCGATCATGTTGGCCCCGACCGTCACGCCGGGCTTGCGGCCGTCGACGGTGGCCACGATGAGGCCGCCGCTGCGGGTGACGCCGACCATCGTGCGCGGGTGACGGCGCAGCACCATGTTGACCGAGTCGTGGCCGTCGCGCTTGGCCGAGACCCGGACCCGGCCGTTGCGGACCAGGCCCACGCCGCCGCCGATGACGTGCAGGTCGGGGGAGAGCTCGAGGGCCGATCCCGTGCGCAGGTCGATCACCTTGGTGTCGAAGGCCATCGTCCAGCCCTCCCAGGCGTGCTGGTAGAGCCAGTCGGAGGCGATGCCCGAGGCGTGCAGCACCCGGTGGCCGGCCGGGATCGCCGCTCCCGAGGCGCGCACTCGCACGATCTTGCCAGTGGCGTCGATCACCGCGTCGGCCCCGCCGTTGTTGGGGGTCTTGGCTCCCCACTCCTCGGTGTAGAGCACCATTTCGTCGGCGCCGGCGTTGCGGTTGACGCCCTGGACGTCGACGCGGGCGCTGTCCTGGGCGACGGCCGCCACGGTGGTCTTGATCTCGGTGACGCGTGCCGTACGGCCCTTGAGGACCAGGGCGGAACGGCCGGGCACGGCCTCGCTGAGCAGCCTGCCGCCGACCACCGAGACGCCGACCGGCTCGCCGCGCAGGGCGGAGAGGGTGTGGATGTTGAAGAAGCCGCCGTTGACGGCGGCCAGCGCGCCCGCCGCCTTGGCCATCGACGAGGTGGTCTCGCGTTTGGCCACGCTGGTGCCGAGGCTAGCGGCGTACGAGCCGCGGAACCTCCGGCTGTCGATCATGAGGACCTTCATGTTCCACGGTCCGGTGGTCTGCACGCCGTCGTCGCCGAGGAAGTCGAGCTTCGACTTGATCCCCGCCTCCTTCAGCGCCTTGATCGTCTTGGCCGCCTCGTCCTTGTCCTTCAGCGACCACAGGCCCACGCGGACGGTGAAGTACTCCTTGGCGGGGCCGTCGGAGACCTGCGGCTTGACCATCGGCTGGAGGCTCGGGGTCTCGCCGGCGGCCTCCACCTCGGCCGCCTTCAGCTCGGCGTCCTGGAGGGTGCCGTGATCACGGCCGTTCGGCATCAGGATGGTGACCGTGTAACCGTCGGTGGCCTTGCCGGCCTTCAGGGTGAACAACTCCACGCCCTGCCCCAGGCTGGACACGGACTTGGCCGTGGGTCCGCCCAGGGGGAACTCCGAGGCGGGCAGGTCGGCGGCGTACGCCGTCGCCGCCGAAACGGTGAGGCAGGTGGCCGTGGCGAGACCGACGACGAGGGTGCGTCGTGACATGAACACTCCAGAGGGGACCTAACGGGACCGAACCATCCTGGCGAGGTGATCATGGACGGCGCGGCAGAACACGCAAACCCGGTTGGAGTGGTTACAGGATTGGGACACAATGGACCCATGACTCGAGTCAGCATGTGGTGGCGGCCGCCCGACGGCCCCTGACTTTCGCATGCTGCGCAAAGGCCGTCCCCGGGGACGGCCTTCCTGGGGACCTCGTCGATGGAGACCCAGATGAGACACACCGTGCTGACCGGCGACCGGCCGACCGGTCCGCTGCACATCGGCCACTACTTCGGATCGCTGGCCAACCGGATCAGGCTGCAGGACGAGCACGACGTCTACGTGCTCGTCGCCGACTACCAGGTGATCACCGACCGCGACCTGCCGGGCGAGATCAAGCGCAACACCGTCGACGTGGTCCTCGACTACCTGGCCATCGGCCTGTCGAACACGACGATCTTCCAGCACAGCGCCATCCCCGAGCTGAACCAGCTGCTGCTGCCGTTCCTGAGCCTGGTGACGGTCTCGGAGCTGCAGCGCAACCCCACGGTCAAGGACGAGATCGCGCACAGCTCCCAGGCGGCGGTCAGCGGGCTGATGTTCACCTATCCGGTGCACCAGGCGGCCGACATCCTGTTCTGCAAGGGCGACCTGGTGCCGGTCGGCAAGGACCAGCTGCCGCACATCGAGGTGACCCGCGTGATCGCGCGGCGCTTCAACGAACGCTACGCGCCGGTCTTCCCGGTGCCCGACGCGCTGCTCAGCGAGACGCCCCTGCTCAACGGGCTCGACGGCGGCAAGATGAGCAAGTCGCGCGGCAACGCCATCGCCCTGAAGGCCACCGACGACGAGACCGCGGCGCTGATCAGGCGGGCGGTGACCGACGCCGAGCGGCACATCACCTTCGAGCCGGAGCGGCGGCCCGAGGTGGCCAACCTGCTGACCATCGCCGGGTTGTGCACGGGCCGGTCGCCGGAGGCGATCGCCGAGGAGGTGGGCGACGCGGGGGCCTCGGGGCTCAAGCGGCTGGTCACCGAGGCGGTCAACGAGTTCTTCCGCCCCATCAGGGACAAACGCCGCTCGCTGGCGGAGACGGACGTGCACGACGTGCTGCGCGAGGGCAACGCGCGGGCCCGCGAGGTGGCCGTGCGCACGCTCGACGAGGTACGGCAGGCGATGGGCTACGCGTTCGGGCCGTGAGCCCGTGGGAGATGACAGGTGGCTGCAAGGGCTAGGTATAGGCATACTCAGGTGTTCTTCAAGCATCACCCGGACACTTCTAGCCATGAGAACCCTGCTGGCCCTCCTGGCCCCCGCCGTCGCCGCCGTCCTTCTCGCCGCCCAGCCCGCGAGCGCCGTCCCCTCCGTCAAGTGGGGCCCGTACCAGACCCCCGGCGGCAAGGCGAAGGTGCATGGCACCTACATCGCCGTCGGCGAGGACCACGACGTGCTGCCCACCGCCGACACCCTGACCGTCAAGGGCAAGCTCACCGACTACGCCCGCTCGCCCGGCACCTGCGCCTGGGTGATGTGGCAGTTCGCCATCCGCAAGGGCAACCAGTTCGTCATCAAGGAGAAGAACCTGCGGGACTGCTCGTACGGCACGGCCAAGAAGTTCACGCTCGTCTACAAGGACGTCTACCAGGCAGAGCTCAAGGTCTGCTCCGAGGCCAAGGCCGCGGCCCCGTCCGCCTCGTGCCGCTACTCGGGCACCTGGAAGATCATCTACAAGTCGCCGCTGTAGCCGTGCTCCGTCCCGCGGACCGTCGTGCCACTGAGCGGTCCGCGGACAGGTTCAGGGTTACCTCGGATCCCTTGGCGGCCCCGCGTCCCTAACGTCATTGTCTGGGAGGTGGGGGAGATGGTCGCCTTCGTGGGAAGGACGGCGGAGCGCACCGCGATCAGGGACGCGCTCCGCGACCGGGCAGGGATCCTCGTCGTCGGTGAGCCGGGGGCGGGCAAGAGCAGGCTGCTGGCCGAGGCGGTGCGCGGGCCGGGCGTCGTGCGCGTGTCGGGCGCGGGGCCGCAGATCGCCTTCGGGGCGTTCGCGCACCTGCTGTCCGGCGAACCGCAAGGGCTCAACCCGGTGCGCTGGGCGGCCGGGCAGATCGAGGCCGAGGTGCTGGTCGTCGACGACGCGCACCTGCTCGATCCGCACTCGGCGGCGCTGGTCGGGCACCTGGCGGAACACTACGGCGTACGGCTGGCCGCGGCCGCGGTGAGCGGGGCGGCACTGCCCCGGCCGCTGGTGGAGTTGTGGAAGGAAGGGCGGCTGGCCAGGCTCGACCTCGGCCCGCTGCCGGCGCCCGACAGCGCGCGGCTGCTGTCGCTGGCGCTCGGCGGCCAGGTCGAGGGGCTGACCTCGCGCAGGTTGTGGCACGCCACCCGCGGCAACGCCCGTTTCCTGGTCGAGCTCGTCACCTCGGGACCGTTCGTTCACAGCGGCGGGTTGTGGCGCTGGCCCGGCGAGATCGTCCTCACCGAGCGGCTGCGGCTGCTGGTGGAGGCCGCGATCGGCGAGGTCGACGAGCAGGAGCGGTCGGTGCTGGAGTACGTCGCCTTCGGCGAGCCGCTGGAGCTGGCCACGCTCATCGAGCTGGCCGGCACCGAGCCGGTCGAGCGCATGGAGCGCCGCGGCCTCATCTCGGTGGGCGAGCAGCCCCTGCGGGTCCAGCTCGCGCACCCGCTCTATGCCCAGGTGATCCGTACCTGGACCGGCCCCGTGCGCACCCGCGGCCACCTGGCCAGGGTCATCCCTTTCTCCTCCGGCGATCAGCAGATCTCCGAGCTGAGCGGCCGGGAGAAGGAGATAGCCCGCCTGGCGTCGTGGAACCTGACCAACCGTGAGATCGCCGACCTGCTCACCGTCTCGCCGCGCACGGTCGGCAACCACCTGTGCCGCATCTACTCCAAGCTCGGCGTCAACCACCGGCTCGACCTGGCCAGGCTGCTGGCCTAGAAGCCGACGCGCGACAGCGGCTCGACCAGCTCGCGCTCCTCGTACGACAGGTGCGACAGCAGCGCGTCGGTGAGCAGGTCGACCTCCGCGCGCAGCAGGTCGAGACCGCCGGGGGACTCCACCGTGGCGACCAGGGCCTGGTCGACCCGCTCCAGGATGCCGTGGATGACGTGGTGCTCCTCCTCCAGCCTGGTCAGCACCGGGGTGAGGCCCGGCTCCGCCCGCCGCAGCCGCGGGAAGAGCGACTGGTCCTCCAGCGTGTGGTGGGTGGTCACGACCCGGCAGTAGGCCGAGCAGTAGGCGCCGAGGGTCCAGTCGTTCTGCCGCATCGTCATGCGGTTGATCGCCGCGCGGGCGTCTCCCGCGCTCAGGCGGCTGGCTACGACCTGCTCGATCAGGTCTCTGACCTGCTCCAGCTCGGAGCGCAAGTGGTCGTGGACGTCGATCAGGTGCTGCCCGGCCGCCTGCTCCTGGTGGGTGAGCGCACGCGCCCCCGCGGGCACGGGGGCGGTGGGCCGGGTGGACTCGTCCCACGCCCGCTCGCCGCTGTGCCGTACGCCGGGGGCGGGGGTGGAGATGGTCGTGGACTCGTGGACGGCGGGCGCGTCCGGCTCGCCGGCGGGAGCGCCCCGCTCGCTCTCGATCAGCTCGCGTACGGCAGGCGCGACCTCGGCGGCGAACAGCTGAATCGCGCGAGGATCGTCGTCGGCCAGCACGAACGTCGCCATGCCGTAGGTGAGGTTCAGCTCGGCCAGCCGCTCGGCCCACTCCCTCGCCGAGCCCTGGTGGCGGCCCACGTTGTAGAGCCTGCGCACGTCCTGCGGCGAGCGCCCCGCCTCCAGCGCCGCCTCATCGATGATCTTGTTGCCCTCGGCGAGCCGCTCGGGCGGGACGTACGACTCGCTCGGCCACCAGCCGTCGCCGAGCCGCCCGACCAGCCGGAGCATGCGCGGCTTGAGCGCTCCGACCCAGATCTGCGGCCGGTGCGGCGGGATCGGGCCGGGCGGCGCGCCCTCCAGCCGGTAGTGCTCGCCCTCGAACGTGACGGGCGGTCCGGGCGTCCACAACGCGCGGATCAGCTCGATGGCCTCCTCCAACGCCGCCACCGCCTCGCCGGGCGAACGCCGCGGGCCGCCCAGCATGGCCACCCCATCGGGCATCGCGCCCGCGCCGAGCCCGAGCTCGGCACGGCCGCCGCTGAGCAGGTCGAGGGTGGCGACGCTCTTGGCCAGCACCGCCGGCGGGCGCAACGGCAGGTTGGCCACGTTGAGGCTCACGTGCACACGCTCGGTCCGCGCGGCGATGACGCCGGCCAGGGTCCAGGCGTCGAGAAAGGCGGGATGGTACGGGTGGTCCTGCATGGTCACCAGGTCCAGGCCCTCGGCGTCGGCGAGCTGGGCCAGGGCCAGCACCCGGTCGGGGGTGGGGGTGAGGAAGACGCCGAACTTCACTTCGTGGCCATAGGTCGGCATGACGCTCCAATCGTCTGTCTTCAAGATGATATATCAGGCAGAAGATTGACGAATCAAGCTAGGTAGAATGACGCCATGACCACGGACACCGGGCTCGACGCCGACCTCGGCTGGGCACTCGGCACCGTCTTCCGCACGTACGTGAAGGCCGCCGGCGCCGTCATCAGCGGCCTGCCCGGGGGGCCGCGCGGCTTCCAGATCCTCGCCGCGGCCATGCAGGAGACACCCGCCAACCAGGGCGCCATCGCCAAACAGCTCGGCATCGACCGCACGGTGATGACCTACCTGGTCGACGACCTGGTCGGGCTCGACCTGGTCGAACGCCGGCCCGACCCCTCCGACCGGCGCAACCGCCGCGTCGTGGCCACCGCCCACGGCCGCGAGGTCTGGGCGCGGCTCCAGGACCGGCTGGCGCGAGTGGAGCAGCACGTGCTCGCGGCGCTGGGCGACGACGCGGAGCGTTTCCGCGACCTGGTGGGGCGCCTGGCGGTGGCGCTGGGCAACGACGGCGACCGGATCATGGAGACCTGCGCCGCCGTGGAGGAGCTCGGGCCCCTCTAGTGCGCCTGGTAGACCTTGCGGAGCGTCTCGTGCACGGTCCAGGTGGTCCTGGCTCCGGCGTCGAGCAGGCAGACGTCGCCGGGGCCCACCTCGATCGCCGGGCCGCCCTCCACCTCGATCGTCGCCCTGCCGTACAGGACCACGAAGATCTCGTCGTGCTCGACGTCGGTGACCACGCCCGGGGTGATCTCCCAGATGCCGCGTCCCTCGCCGAGCTCCAGCACCGAGACGGCGGGGGTGCCTGAGACGATCTGGGCGGGGTCGAGCTCGTCGGCTTCGAGCACGGCGTCGCGGACGGAGAAGGCGCGCATGGTGGTCCTCGGATGGGGTTCGTGGTGAGGGCGGATCAGCGAGGTTCGCGGCGGAACGACTCCAGGGCCAGCAGGGCGACGTGCAGCGACAGGCACGACTCGACGTCGTCGAGGTCGGTGTCGAGGATGCGCTCCAGCCGCCGCAGCCGGTCGTAGAAGGCGGGACGCGACAGATGGGCCTTCTGCGCGGCGACCGCCTTGTTGCGCCCGGCGTCGAGGTAGATGCGCAGGATCCGCGTCAGGTCGCCGCCGCGCTGCGCGTCGTGCGCCAGCAGCGGCCCCAGCTCCCGCTCGGCGAAGGTCTGCAGCCGGGCGTCGTCGCGCAGGAGGTGCAGCAGCCCGCGCAGGCGCAGGTCGGGCAGCCGGTAGTAGGCGCGGCCGTCGGGCTGGCGCACCGCGACGTCGGCCACCTGTTCGGCCTCCAGGAAGCTGCGCCGCACGTCGCGGATGCTCTCGACGACCGATCCGGCGGCCAGCACGAACGCGGAACCTGGACGCCAGAGCATGCGCAGGCGGTCGGCCAGCGCGGTGAGCGCGGGCTCGGCGCTGGTGCGCGGCGGCAGCGGCAGCAGCACGCCGACGCGGTCCTGGTCGAGCGCGCCCACCAGGGCGGGCAGGCGGGCGTCGCGGCAGGCCGCAGCGGTGGCCTCGGCGAGCTCGCCGAGCTGGGCCTGGCCGTCAAGGGGCGAGTTCTTGAGCCCGGGGACACTGGGGGCCTGCTCGGTCGGCTCGGTGGGTCTGATGACGACGCTGATCAGCTTGCGCCCGGTGAGCGGCACGCCGACCGCGCGGGCGCGGGCGGCGGCCTCGTCGGGGTCGGAGTAGGCGTGGGTGAGGATGCCGGTGAGGATCGTGCCGTGCGCCTGCCGTTCGAGCGACTCCTGGTGGCGCTCCAGCAGGCGGCCCAGGGCCAGCGTGGTGGCGGCGCGCTCGGCGAGCACGAGGTCGCGCGGGGTGGGCGGGGCGTCGAAGACCAGGATGAGCCGGCCCCAGTCCTGGCCGCGCGCGCCGACCACGGTGACGAGCCAGCCGGAGGAGGGGTCGAAGGCGGTGCGCCCGGCGGGGGCGACCGCCCTGCTGCGCGACTCCCAGCCGGCGAGCAGGGCGCCGGTGTCGCGCCCGGCGGATTCGCAGGCCAGCACCTGGTGGGCCAGGTTCTCCAGCACCACGGGACGGCCCGACAACCGGGCGACCTGGGCCAGCACCTCGGTGGGGGAGGCGCCCTCGACGGAGAGCTCGGTGAAGACCTCGTGAAGCTGCTCGGAGGCGCGCAGCTCCTCCAGCTGGATCTCGATGATGCGCGAGTGCACCGATTCGGTGATCTGCACGAACGGGGTCTCGCGGGCCAGCACGATCAGCGGCAGGCCGTGGTCCTCGGCCGCCTTGACCACGGGCCTGGGCAATTCGCGCACGAAGCGCCTGCCCAGCTCGACCACCAGCCCTGACGCGCCGACCCCGGCCAGCTCGGCGATGTAGGCGGCCAGCTTCTCCGGATCCTCCGGCAGCGCGACGCCGGTGGTCAGCACCAGCTCGCCGCCGCGCAGCAGGTGGGCGATGTCGGCGATCTCGCCCACGTGCACCCACCGCACCCGCGTGTCGAGCCGGTCGGCACCCGCCACCACGCGCGGATTGCCCCGGCGGACGGTCTCCAGGGCGAGGACATCGGCGATGGTAGGGAGCACGGGAGCGAGCCTATCCGTTCAGCTTGTAAATAGGGTTAATTATCCATTTACAGCTTGTTGCCTCTCCTGTCGCTACGTGTCGCGGTAAGATCACAGTGTGTACTCGGTGCCCGGCTCCTGCTCGCGCAGCTCCACCCGCCGGATCTTGCCCGAGATCGTCTTGGGCAGCTCGGCGAACTCCAGGCGGCGGATGCGCTGGTAGGGCGCGAGGTTGGCGCCGCAGTAGTCGAGGATGGCGCGGGCGGTCGCCTCGGAGGGCTCGAAACCGGGCGCCAGGACCACGTAGGCCTTGGGGACGGCCAGGCGCACCGGGTCGGGCGCGGGCACCACGGCCGCCTCGGCCACCGCCTCGTGCTCCAGGAGCACGCTCTCCAGCTCGAAGGGGGAGATGCGGTAGTCGGAGGCCTTGAAGACGTCGTCGGTGCGGCCCACGTAGGTGATGTAGCCGTCGGCGTCGCGGGTGGCCACGTCGCCGGTGTGGTAGTAGCCCCGGTCGTCCATCGACCGCCCGACATATCCGGACATGAGGCCTAGGGGGCGGCCCTCGCCCAACGGCAGGCAGATCTCCCCGTCGTCACCCGGCTCGCCCGTCACCGGATCCAGCAGGGTGATCTCGTACCCCGGCAGCGGCAGCCCCATCGAGCCCGGCTTGACCGCCATCCCCGGCACGTTGCCGATCTGCGCCGTCGTCTCCGTCTGCCCGTACCCGTCGCGGATCGTGATGCCCCACGCCTTCGCGACCTGGTCGATGATCTCCGGGTTGAGCGGCTCCCCGGCGGCCACCGCCGTGCGCAGCGGCAGCTTCCACGCGGCCAGGTCCTCCTGGATGAGCATGCGCCACACGGTCGGCGGCGCGCAGAAGGTCGTGACCGCCTCGTCGCGCAGCACCTCCAGCAGCTTGGCCGCCGAGAACCGCTGGTAGTCGTGGATCAGCACGGTCGCTCCCGCGTTCCACGGCGCGAAGACGTTGCTCCAGGCGTGCTTGGCCCAGCCCGGTGAGGAGATGTTGAGGTGCACGTCGCCGGGTCGCAGCCCGATCCAGTACATCGTGGACAGGTGGCCCACCGGGTAGGAGGCGTGGGTGTGCTCGACCAGCTTCGGCTGGGAGGTCGTGCCGGAGGTGAAGTAGAGCAGCAACGTGTCGCCGGCGCGGGTCGGGCCGTCGGGGGTGAACTCCTCCGGGGCTCCGTAGGCCTCGTGGAAGGGCAGCCAGCCGAAGGCCTCCCCGACGCCGATCTTGGTGTAGGGCCCGCCGGTGAACTTGGCGGCGTCGGCCGCGTTGGCGATGACGTGCCTGACCTCGCCGCGCTCGATGCGCTCGGTGATGTCCTTGGCGGTCAGCAGGGTGGTCGCCGGGATGATGACCGCGCCCAGCTTCATCGCGCCCAGCATCGCCTCCCACAACTCCGGCTGGTTGCCGAGCATCACCAGGATGCGCTCACCCCGGCGGACGCCCTGGTTGTGCAGCCAGTTGGCGACCTGGTTGGAACGGGCGGCCAGCTCGGCGAAGCCGTAGGACGGACCGCCGACGAACTTCAGCGCCATGCCCTCCTGGTGGTCGAACCAGTCGAGCGCCCAGTTGAACTCCCCGAGCTCCGGCCATCGGAACGTGCGCCGAGCCGTGGCGTAGTCGGAGTCGAGGAGCAGATCGCGGGCGGTGCGGAAGTCGGTCATGCTTCCGATCCTGCTACGCGTTCACCCGTGCCTCAAGGCCGTCGAGCACGCACTCGAGGCCGTAGCTGAACGACATGCGCTGTGTTTCCAGGGGATCCAGGTCCCTGGTGTCGCGGAAGGCGGCGAACAGTTCGGGGAAGTCGTCGGCGGTGGTCTTCTCGAGGATCTCCATCAGGTCGCCGGGCTGGATGTGCTGCTTGCCCATGGTCTCGCGCCACGTCACCTCCGGGATGGTCTGGCCCATGACGTAGGCCATCATCGTGCCCGTGGCGAAGCTGATCTCCAGGCCCTCGAACCCGGCTCGCTGCAGCAGGCGCATGATCCGGTCGCTGACGCTCAGCAGGTTGGGGCCGAGGCCGGGGAGGCGGCCCAGCACCCTGGCCAGCCAGGGGTGGCGCAGAATGGTCGAGCGCAGGCTGTGGGCGAAGGTCGACAGCGCCGGCCGCCAGTGGGCGGTCTCCGGGTCGAGGACCACCACGTCGACCCAGACCCGGTCGTAGCACAGCTCCAGGAGCTCGTCCTTGTTGGCCACGTGCCAGTAGATGCTGGTCGCGCCCGCGTTGAGCCTGGCGCCGAGCTTGCGCATGCTCAGCCCCTCGATGCCCTCGGCGTCGAGCAGCTCCAGGGCGGCCCTGACGATCTGGTCACGGCTGAGCCCTGGCGCCTTGGGCGCGCGTTCTTCGCGGGCCCACACGGAGCTGAACTGCTTGGTCACAAGGTCCAGCATAAATGCTGTCGCACAGTGTGCGAGTTTCGTCGTACAGTGTGCGAGTGGAATCGAACACTGTACGAGACCCCCGCCGTTGGTGGATCCTGGCGGTCCTGTGTCTCTCCCTGCTGGTCCTCGTGATCGACGGCACGGTCCTGAACCTGGCGATCCCCTCCCTGGGCAAGGAGTTGGGGGCCTCCACGTCAGACGTGCAGTGGATCCTGGACGCCTACGTGCTGGCGATGGCGGGTCTGCTGCTGACGGCGGGCAGCCTGTCCGACCGGTACGGCAGGCGCCTCATGCTGGTCATCGGGCTGACCGTCTTCGGCCTTGCCTCCGTGGTGGCCGTCATGTCGACGGAACCGTGGATGCTCATCCTGGCCCGCGCCCTCATGGGCATCGGCGCGGCCATCCTCATGCCCTCGACCCTGTCCATCCTGATGACCGTCTTCGACGAGGAGGAACGGCGCAAGGCCATGGCCGGGTGGATGACCGTCTCCATGGTGGGCGTCATCCTCGGGCCCACGCTCGGCGGCTTCCTGCTGGAGCACTTCTGGTGGGGCTCGGTCTTCCTGCTCAACATCCCCGTCGCGATCATCGCGATCATCGCCGCGTTCGTGCTCATGCCCGAGAGCAAGGGCAACGAGCACCGCAGGATCGACCCGGTGGGCGTGGTGCTCTCGGTCGTCGGTCTCACCTCGGCGGTCTACGTGATCATCGAGCGGGAGTGGAACATCCCGGTCATCGCGCTGGCCGTCGTCACGCTCGGCGCGTTCATCTGGTGGGAGCGACGCTCGGAGGAGCCGATGCTGCCGCTGGGCGTCTTCAAGAGCCGCGACTTCAGCGGCGCCGCCTCGACCCTGCTGCTGATGTCGTTCGGCATGGGCGGCGTCATGCTGATCCTCACCTACTACCTGCAGTACGTCCTGGGCTACAGCCCCATGCAGGCCGGCCTGGCCTTCCTGCCCTACGCGGTCGCCGCGACCGTCTTCAACGGCCTGGGCGCCACGCTGGGCAAGAAGCTGAGCAACAAGACCCTCATGGTCTCCGGCCTGGTCATCATCTCCGGAGCCTTCGCGATCCTGGCCCTCGGCGAGGGCTACGGCGCGGTGCTCGCCTCGATGCTGGTCATGGGCGTCGGCGGCGGCCTGGCGGGCCCCGCCGGCTACGCCACCATCATGGGCGCCATCCCGCTGGAGCACGCCGGGGTCGGCTCGGCCATGAACGACACGCTCCAGCAGGTCGGCATGGCCATCAGCATCGCCCTGCTGGGCAGCGTCCTGGCGGGGGTCTTCGCCTCCAACATGCCCTCCCAGGTGCCGGTCGCGGTCGCCGACTCGATCGACCTGTCGTTCGCCCAGTTCCCGGCGGCGGCCGAGCCCGCGCTCGGCGCCGCCATGTCGACGGGCTCCTGGGTCGCCGCCGCGCTCAGCCTCGCGGCGGCGGTGTACGGGGCCTTCGTGCTGCGGGGCAGGAAGCCCGCCGCTCAGGAACCGGTGACGGTCGGCTGAGCCATCTTCTCCAGGCTGTCGAGCTTGTGCACCCGCTCGTCGTGGCCGATCTGGCGCATCAGGTCGGCCACCGAGCGGTACCGCCCGTACTCGTCGGCGTAGGTGCCCGGGTCCGGAACGAACTCCAGGTCCGGGTTCTCCGCCACGAAGGTCATGTACTCGTGCTCGGCGTGGTCCTCGAACTCGGCGTTCAGCCGGTAGCTCGACTTCGGGTGGACCAGGAACAGCAGCCACGAGACGTGGTAGTAGAAGAACGAGATCGCCCAGGGCGCCGCCCGGTGCAGCAGCCAGTTGCGCTTGAGTCCCTGGCGGTCGATCAGGTCCTCCATGATCAGCAGGTGGAACTGCTCGTTGTCCTGGTCCTCGCGGGCCTCGACGATGCGCTCGAAGACCCGGCGGGCCAGGTGGGACCGGCTGCGATGGCGATGGACCGCCCAGTACCCCATACGCTCCCAGGCCTGGTACGGCACGCGGGCGATGATCTCCAGCATGGCGAACTTCGTGAACGATCCCTGCTTGCCGTACAGGAGGTCCACGGGCTTGAACATCAGCTTGGCCAGCAGGCTGTAGCGCATGCGCGGGGTGTCGAGGGTCTCCTGCTGCGCCTGCTTGAGCTGCTCCCGGGTGAGCTTGACGGGTCCGGTGAGGGTCTGCGGCTTTTCGATGGTGATTGTCATGCATTGATGGTGCGGTGACAGGCCCTCACCGGTCGTCGCCCGCTGGGAGGCATTCACAACGCCCCGTGTACCGCGCCAGGTGGACGGGAGATCCCCTAGGGGATGGACAGGATGTAAGGGGATTTCGCGCCGCGCCGACAGTCTGACGGTGGGAGTAGGCGCGTTGAGCAGGGATACTCGGAACATGTCCGACCTTCTCGCACGCCACCGGGCCGTCATCCCCAACTGGGTGGCACTCAACTACGCCGAACCCATCGAGATCGTCAGCGGCAAGGGCAACCGAGTCGTCGATCACACGGGCAAGAGCTACCTGGACTTCTTCGCCGGGATCCTGACCAACATGATCGGCTACGACGTGCCCGAGGTGCGGGAAGCCGTCGAACGTCAGCTGGCCACCGGCGTCGTGCACACCAGCACCGTCTACCTGCTGCGCGGCCAGATCGAGCTCGCCGAGAAGATCGCCAGGCTGTCGGGCATCCCCGACGCCAAGGTGTTCTTCACCAACTCCGGCACCGAGGCCAACGAGACCGCCCTCCTGCTGGCGACGTACGCGCGCAAGACCGACCAGGTGCTGGCGATGCGCCAGAGCTACCACGGCCGCTCCTTCGGCGCGATCTCGGTGACCTCGAACACCACGTGGAAGAACAACTCGATGTCGCCGCTGAACGTGCACTTCCTGCACGGCGCGGACCGCCACCTGCCGGCCTTCAGGGGCATGAGCGACGCGGAGTACATCGAGGCGTGCGTGGCCGACCTGCGCCACGCCCTGGCCACCGTGGTCTCACGCGACGTCGCCGCGCTGATCGCCGAGCCGATCCAGGGCGTCGGCGGCTTCACCGCCGCTCCCGACGGGCTGTTCAAGGCCTACAAGGAGGTGCTCGACGAGCACGGCATCCTGTTCATCTCCGACGAGGTGCAGACCGGCTGGGGCCGTACGGGCTCGGCGTTCTTCGGCATCCAGAACCACGACGTCACGCCGGACATGATGACCTTCGCCAAGGGCCTGGGCAACGGCTTCGCCGTCGGCGGCATCGTCGCGCGGGGCGACCTCATGGACGGGCTGCACGCGGTGGGCCTGTCGACGTTCGGCGGCAACCCGATCTCCATGGCCGCCGCCAACGCCACCCTCGACTACGTGCTCGACCACGACCTGCAGGCCAACGCCGCGCGGACCGGGAAGATCATCATCGACGGCCTGCGCGAGGCGGCCCAGCGCCTGCCCATCGTCAAGGAGGTGCGCGGCAAGGGCCTGATGTTCGCCATCGAGCTCGCCGAGCCCGCCCATGCCGGACGGTTCATGGAGGAGAGCAAGAAGCTCGGCCTGCTCGCCGGCAAGGGCGGCCTGTACGGCACGGCCATCCGCATGGCCCCGCCGCTCACCCTGACCGTGGAAGAGGCGCACGAGGGCCTCGACATCATCGTCAACGCTCTGGAAGTCATTCAGGATGAAGTTCGTTAAGCACTGGATCAACGGCGCCGAACACGAAGGCGACAGCCGCACCGCGCCGATCTCGAACCCGGCCACCGGCCAGGTCAGCGGCCAGGTGGCGATGGCCGCGGCGGCCGACGTCGACGCCGCCGTCGCCTCGGCCAAGGCGGCCTTCCCCGCCTGGCGCGACGCCTCGCTGGTCAAGCGGGCGCAGGTGCTGTTCCGCTTCCGCGAGCTGATGTACGCCCACCGCGACGAGCTGGCCGGGCTGATCTCCGCCGAGCACGGCAAGGTGCACTCCGACGCGCTCGGCGAGGTGGCGCGCGGCCTGGAGGTCGTCGAGTTCGCCTGCGGCATCCCGCACCTGCTCAAGGGCGGCTTCTCCGAAGGTGTCTCGACGCGGGTCGACTCCTACTCGATCCGCCAGCCGCTGGGCGTGGTCGCCGGCATCACGCCGTTCAACTTCCCGGCGATGGTGCCGATGTGGATGTTCCCCATCGCCATCGCCTGCGGCAACGCCTTCATCCTCAAGCCGTCGGAGAAGGACCCGTCGGCCTCGCTGCTGATGGCCAGGCTGTGGAAGGAGGCGGGGCTGCCCGACGGCGTCTTCGGCGTCGTGCAGGGTGACAAGGTCGCCGTCGACCGGCTGCTGGAGCACCCGGACGTCAAGGCGGTCTCGTTCGTCGGCTCCACGCCGATCGCCCGCTACGTCTACGAGACCGGTACGGCCGCGGGCAAGCGGGTGCAGGCGCTCGGCGGCGCGAAGAACCACATGCTGGTGCTTCCCGACGCCGACCTGGACCTGGTGGCCGACTCGGCGGTCTCGGCGGGCTTCGGCTCGGCGGGCGAGCGCTGCATGGCGATCTCGGTCGTGCTCGCCGTCGAGCCCGTCGCGGACGAACTGGTCTCCAAGATCGTCTCCCGGGTCGAGCAGCTGAAGATCGGACCGGGCGACGACCCCGAGGCCGAGATGGGCCCGCTGGTCACCCGCGAGCACCGCGACAAGGTGGCCTCCTACCTCGACCTGGACGAGGGCTTCAAGATCGTGGTCGACGGCCGCGAGACCGAGGTGCTCGGCGGGCGCGGCGAGGGCTTCTGGCTCGGCCCGACCGTCCTGGACCACGTCCAGGTCGGCTCGCGCGTGCACACCGAGGAGATCTTCGGCCCGGTGCTGTCCGTCGTGCGCGTCTCCTCCTACGAGGAGGGGCTCGAGGTCATCAACAACCTCGAGTACGGCAACGGCACCGCGATCTTCACCAACGACGGGGGAGCGGCCCGCCGCTTCCAGAACGAGGTCGAGGTGGGCATGGTCGGCATCAACGTGCCGATCCCGGTGCCGATGGCCTTCTACAGCTTCGGCGGATGGAAGTCGTCGCTCTTCGGCGACACCCACGTCCACGGCACCGAGGGCGTGCACTTCTACACCCGCGGCAAGGTCGTCACCTCCCGCTGGCTCGACCCCTCGCACGGCGGCGTGAACCTCGGGTTCCCGACCAACAGGTGAACAACGGTTTCAGGGGGTGGGGGGGGGGGGGGGCCCCCCCCCCCCCCCGGGGGGGGGGGGGGGGCGCCCCCCCCGGCCCCCCCGCCCAACCCCCCGGAGGGGAGAGAGGGGTGTTGACGGGGCC
>NZ_JBITGL010000036.1:0-26881 GCF_044456985.1 Nonomuraea sp. NPDC050663 | reverse complement strand
GGGTGCTGCACAGTTTTTTGGGGGCCGCGGGCACGCCCCCCAACACGGCGGGGGGGTACGGGCGGGGGGGGGGGGGGCGCCCCCCCCCCCCCCCCGGGGGCCCCCCCCGGGGGGCCCCCCCCCCGCCGGGGCCCACCACGCAGATCGTCTGCACCGCGATCCGCAACTACGACAGCTTCCTGCTGCGCGTGGAGATCAAGCGGGAGGCCGATGACGGGACCACCGTGACGTCCGAGGGGACCTACGAGTGCGCCACCGACCTCAAGGCCACTAGAGAGTGACGTCCTCCAGCATCTCGGTCACCAGCGCGGCGATCGGGGAGCGTTCGGACCTGGTCAGCGTGATGTGGGCGAACAGCGGATGGCCCTTGAGCTTCTCCACCACCGCGACCACGCCGTCGTGCCTGCCCACCCTCAGGTTGTCGCGCTGGGCGACGTCGTGCGTGAGCACCACTCGCGAGTTGGCGCCGATGCGGCTGAGCACCGTCAGCAGCACGCCGCGTTCGAGCGACTGCGCCTCGTCGACGATCACGAACGCGTCGTGGAGCGAGCGCCCGCGGATGTGGGTCAGCGGCAGCACCTCGAGCATGCCCCGGTCGAGGACCTCCTCGATCACCTCGGGCGTCGTGACCGCGCCGAGCGTGTCGTAGACCGCCTGCGCCCAGGGGCCCATCTTCTCGCCCTCGCTGCCGGGCAGGTAGCCCAGCTCCTGGCCGCCCACGGCGTACAGGGGACGGAAGACGACCACCTTGCGGTGCTGGCGGCGCTCCAGGACCGCCTCCAGGCCCGCGCACAGCGCCAGCGCCGACTTGCCGGTGCCGGCCCGGCCGCCCAGCGAGACGATGCCGATCTCCGGGTCCATCAGCAGGTCGAGCGCGATGCGCTGCTCGGCGGAGCGGCCGTGCAGGCCGAAGACCTCGCGATCGCCGCGCACCAGCTTGACCGACTTGTCGGGCAGCACGCGGCCGAGCGCCGACCCCTTGGTCGACAGCAGCCGCAGGCCCGTATGGGTGGGGAGCTCCCTGGCCTCCTCCAGTTCGGCCGAACCGCTCTCGAAGAGCGAGGCCATGTCCTCGTCGTTCACATGGATCTCGGCCATGCCCGTCCAGCCGGACTCGACGACCAGCTCGGCGCGGTACTCCTCGGCCGTCAGGCCGATCGAGGCCGCCTTGACCCTCATGGGCAGGTCCTTGGAGACCAGCACCACGTCGCAGCCCTCGGCGGCCAGCGAGCGGGCCACGGTCAGGATGCGGGTGTCGTTGTCGCCGAGGCGGAAGCCGACGGGCAGGATCGAGGGGTCGCTGTGATTCAGCTCCACCCTGATCGTTCCCTCGCCGACCGGGATGGCCTCATCCAGCTTGCCGTACTGCACGCGCAGGTCATCCAGGTAGCGCAGCGCCTTCCGGGCGAAGAAACCGAGCTCCGGGTGATGCCTTTTGCCCTCCAGCTCCGTGATCACCACGATCGGGAGGACCACGTCGTGTTCGGCGAAGCGCGTCAGCGCCGCCGGATCGGCCAGCAGGACCGAAGTGTCAAGCACGTAGGTGCGCTTGGTGGGAGGGTTGTTACTCGAGGACACTGCCACACGTTCTCCCCCGGGTGCCCGGTGGGGTGGGCACCCTGCAGACGAGGTGGGAATCGGACCGGACCCGCACCCACGTCAAGGTGCCGGGTTCCGGCCCCCCTCAGCAGGTCAATGCGCAAGGGCGGGCCCTCTCCAGAGCGTTCGACGCTACGTTCTGGATACCCAGTTTCAGGATCCGTAACGCCGATGCCTCGCGGCGTAGTCGCGCAGTGCCCGAAGGAAGTCGACCCTCCGGAAGTCGGGCCAGTAGGCCTCGTGGAAGTAGAACTCCGAATGGGCACTCTGCCACAGCAAAAAGCCGGACAACCGCTGCTCCCCACTCGTGCGAATGAGGAGGTCGGGGTCCGGCTGGCCGCGAGTGTAGAGATGCTCCGCGATGTGCTCCACATCGAGAACCTCGGCGAGGTCCTCGATGGTCGCCCCCTTGCTGGCGTGCTCCTGGAGGAGTGAGCGCACCGCATCGGCAATCTCACGTCTTCCACCATACCCAACTGCAACGTTCACAATCAGACCTGGGCGATGCGACGTGACTTCTTTAGCATTTTTCAGGACATTGGCGGTCCTGTCGGGGAGCAGGTCGAGCGCGCCGACCGGGCAGATGCGCCAGCCCTCGGCGATGAGCTCCTGCACCACGTCCTCGATGATGCGCAGCAGGGAGTCGAGCTCGTCCTTGGAACGGTTCAGGTTGTCGCTGGAGAGCATCCAGACCGTGACCACCTCGACGCCGGCCTCGCTGCACCACGACAGCAGCTCGGAGATCTTGTCGGCGCCCTTGCGATGACCCCGGCTGACGTCGTCGAGCCCCATGGACTTGGCCCATCGACGGTTGCCGTCGATGATGACGCCGACGTGCCGGGGCATGCCGTCGGCGCCGGACAACCTGGCCTCCAGCCGTCGCTCGTACAGCCGGTAGACCAAATCGCGCAGGCCCACGGAGCCCTCCCGGTGGTGATTGCCTCAACAGGCAATTATCACCGCGAATGGCGGCTGCCCGCTCCCTCAATCGGATTCCTGGTGAGATCACGGCCGCCCAGGCACCGCTCGGCCTCCTCGACGAGACCGTGCACGAAGTCGGCCAGCTCCGACGAGGTCAGGACGGCGCGCAGTCCCGCGCCCTGACTGCCCCACGCCTCCACGTAGGCGCGCCTGGTCAGACGCCACTCGCCCGTCGGCATCCAGATCGGGATCGTGCGCAGGTGGCAGCGCAGCTCGCCGCCGCCCATGCGCCCCGAGCGGGAGCGATAACGAAAGCAGAACAGTTCGCTGTCGGGCTCGTCGTCGGGGAACCTGTCCTCCGGATCGGGCCAGCCGCCCGAACGCCGCGCCTCGTCCACGCCCCGCGCCAGCCGCGCGAGGAACCACCCGCACCGCTCGCCGACGGTCCCGTACGGCGAGCCGTCGCGATGCAGGGCCAGGGTGACCTCGTACGGCATGCCGACGCTGTCGGTGCACACCACGGGCGTCACGCTCAGATACGAACCGTCAACGCAACGAAGTCCTCCCATTCAGGAGAGATATCCCGCCCTATAGGCGATAAAACTCAATAGCCGTGCCGCCGAGCACCTTGTCACGATCGGTCCCGGCGAGCAGCGCGCTGTGCACCGTCCACACCGTCTCGTAGTCGGCCGCCAGCAACGCCACCGGCCAGTCGCTGCCGCACATCAGCCGCTCGGGCCCGAACAGCTCCAGCGCGTACTCCACGTAGGGCCTCAGGTCCTCGACGGTCCAGTTCTCGTGGTCGGCCTCCGTGACCAGCCCCGAGACCTTGGCGTGCACGTTGGGGAAGCGGGCGACCCGGGCCAGGTTCGCGGCCCACGGCTCCCACTCCCCCGCCCTGATGCCGGGCTTCGACAGGTGGTCGATCACCAGCCTCAGCTCCGGGTGCCTGGCCGCGACGGTCTCGACGTGCTCCAGGTGACGGGGCAGATCGGAGACGACGTCGAAGCTCAGCCCCGCCTGCGCGAGCCTGCCCAGCGACTCCAGCACCGGCTCCCTGACCAGCCAGTCGGGATCCGGCTCGTCGTGGATCAGATGACGGACGCCGTTGAGGCGGTCGCCGTACCTGTCCAGGGTGTCACCGAGATCCATCAGCGGCAGCCATCCGACCACTCCGGCGACGAAGTCGTGCTCAGCGGCGAGCGCGAGCATCGCCTCCGTCTCCTCCAGCGAATCGGCCGCCTGCACGAGCACCGTGCGTTCCACCCCCACCGCCTCCAGACGGGGCAGGAGATCGGCGGGGGCGTAGGTCCTGTGGAGCACGCCCAGCTCCGGCGTCAGCCACGGGTAGGAGCCGGTCTCCAGGTTCCAGAAGTGCTGGTGCGCGTCGACAATCACGGGGCGAACATAGGAGGTCTGCCCCGCGATGTCTACAGGTCGGGTGCGGGCGGAGCCTGCGGCCTGCCGGGCACCGCGGAGCCGTCAGGAAGCAGGTAATCGCAGGCCTCGACGGCTGCGCCGTACGTGTCGGACATCACGTCCACCCGCTCGCCCTTGATGTCGAGGTTGACCAGGCCGTCGGAGGAGAAGGTGACGTCGGGGAAGTCCGGCAGGCCGTGGGCGCGCATGCAGGCCGTGAAGGCGGGGCCCGAGCCGGCGGTGGCGGCGCCCGAGGGCAGCGCCCACAGGCCGATGGCGACCGCTGCGGTCGCGAACAGGATTCTCATGGTTCCAAGACAAGCCGCCTACCGGTTACCGCACGGGAACGGCGACGCTTACCGCGTTGTAACCACCGGCTGGGCATGCTGGAGGGATCATGAGAGTGCTGCTGGTCGAAGACCACGAGGAGCTGGCCATGACCGTGGCCGCCGGCTTACGCCGCGAGGGCATGGCGGTCGACGTCGTGCTCGACGGCGCCGCCGCGCTGGAGCGGGCCTCCGTCCACCACTACGACGTGGTCCTGCTCGACCGCGACCTGCCGGTCGTCCACGGCGACGAGGTGTGCCGCGCCCTGGCGTCGCATCCGGCGAGGGTGCTCATGCTGACCGCCGCCGGCACCATCGACGACAAGGTCACCGGGCTCGGCCTCGGCGCCGACGACTACCTGGCCAAGCCGTTCGCCTTCGCCGAGCTCGTGGCCAGGATCAGGGCGCTGGGCAGGCGGGCGGTCCAGGCGCTGCCGCCCGTGCTGGTCCACGGCGGCCTGCGGCTCGATCCCGCCACCAGGATCGCCGTTCGCGACGGCCGCCGCCTGGCACTCAGCCCCAAGGAGTTCGCCGTGCTGGAGCTGCTGCTGGCGGCGCGCGGCGCCGTCGTCTCCGCCGAGCAGCTGCTGGAGCGGGCCTGGGACGAATACGCCGACCCCTTCAGCCAGACCGTCAAGGTCACCGTGAGCCGCCTGCGGCGCAAGCTCGGCGACCCGCCGCTGATCGAGACGGTGCCGCACGCCGGATACCGGATATGAGACGGACCGTACGGCTGCGCCTGACCGTGCTCTACTCGGGGCTCTTCCTGGCCAGCGGCGTGGCGCTGATCGTGGTGGTCTTCTTCGTCTTCAGGTTCCTGCCCGCGCCACCCGCACCGGTGGCGCCCGGTCAGCTCGACGTGCCCTCCCCGTTCCCCGACGGCGACCGGGTGGTCCGCAGCGCGCTCATCGGGCTCGGCGTGATGGCGCTGGCGTCGGCCTGGCTGGGCTGGGTGATGTCAGGGCGCGTGCTGGCCCCGCTCGGGCGCATGACCGCCACCGTGCGGCGCATCACCGCCGACCGGCTCGACCGCCGCCTGGCCGCCCCCGGACCAGACGACGAGCTCAAGGAGCTGGCCGACACCTTCGACGAGCTCCTGGACCGGCTGGAGGCGGCCTTCACCGCGCAGCGGCGCTTCGTCGCCAACGCCTCCCACGAGCTGCGCACCCCCTTGACGCTCCAGCGGGCCATGGCCGAGGTCGCGCTGGCTGACCCCGGCGCCGACCTGCGGGCGGTGCTGGAGCGCATGGTGGCCGCGGGGCAGGAGCAGGAACGGCTCATCGAGGCGCTCCTCATCCTGGCGCGCGGGCAGCAGGGGCTGACCCGGCGCGAGCCGCTCGACCTGGCCGGGCTGGCCGGCGGCACCCGGCCGGCGCCGTTCCTGGGCGACCGGGCGCTGATGGAGCGCATGGTGGGCAACCTGCTCGACAACGCCCGCCGTCACAACGTGCCGGACGGGTGGGTGCGGGTGTCCACGGGCGTACGGCAGGGCAGGGCGGAGCTGGTCGTGGCCAACAGCGGGCCCGTCATACCGCAGGAGCGCGTGGGGGCGTTGCTGGAGCCGTTCCAGCGGCTGGAGGACGGGCGCCGGGCCAGGGCCGACGGACTGGGGCTCGGCCTGTCGATCGTGGCGGCCATCGTGGCGGCCCACCACGGGACCCTGGACCTGCGCGCACGGCCGGAGGGCGGCCTGGAGGTCACCGTCAGCCTGCCGGGGTCGTAGGGGCCCGTGGACTCACCCCTTACGGCGTCGCCAGCGGCTCAGCGGCGTGCGCCTCACCTTCAGCTTGCCCTGGGCTGCCAGCCAGGCGGCGAAGTCGTCCGCGTCGGCCCGGTAGCCCGGCGGCGGAGCGCTCCTGGACGCCGCGTAGGCGTCGAAGTCCGCCCGGAAATCGGCGCCCGAAGCCTCGAAGGCGTCGGGCCGCAGGCGGGCGACGACCGAGCGCCGCTTGGCGACCAGGCTCCTGGCCTGCGCGCCGAGCCGTACCGGATCGAAGCCGGCGGGCGGCTCCCCGCCGGCCACCAGGGCGGCCAGCAGACGTTCCTGCGCCTCGCCCAGCCGCCGCCTGGCCTCCTCCGAGTGGGCGTCAGTCGCTCCCACCGCTCCCGCCCCCGTCTCCCCCGGACCACCCGCCGTCGCCCGTGCCCCGGATCGACCCCGCGCCGGCTTTGACGAACAACTTCCTGATCGGCCCTTCCGGGATCCCTTCGACCCCGTCGAGTGCCACGCGGATCGCGACCCTGCGCCGGTGGCCTCTGGCCTCCTCGATCAGCCTGGCGCCCTCCGCCGTGGGTTTCGTGCCGAGGATCCCCCGCCGGATCAGCCCGCCGTGCCGTACCCGCTCTTCCACGGCTCGCACGCTCTCGTGCTTGGCCAGCTCGCGCAGGGCGCCGCGCACGTCGCCGCGCAGCTCCAGCGCGGCTTCCTCCACCGGGTCGTCCGCCTGGACCCCGTCGGCCCGGTAGAGCCGGTCGGCGTGGTCGGTGCGCAGGCGGCCGTCGGTCAGGAGCTCGGCCAGCGCGGCGAGCGCCACCCGCCGGGCCCCGCCGCGTAACTGGGCCAGTCCGTTGCGGTCGGCGCCGCCGGTGGGCTCAGCCACCGCCGCCACCGCACCCGCCACCACCGCATCCGCCCCCGCCGCATCCGCCTCCGTCGCCGCCGCCGTGGACGAAGCCGCCGCTCGAGGACGACGTGGCGCGGCCGAAGACCTTGCGCACCTTGGTGTCGGGGATGCCGCGCAGCCCGTTGAGGGCGATCATCACCCCTGGGTCGCCGCCCAGCCGGCGCGCCTCCTTCAGCACCTGCTTGCCCTCAGCGGTGGGGCGCAGGCCCATCCCCAGCCAGCCCTTCCTGGCCAGCCCCCGTGCGAGCAGGCCGGGCTCGATCGCGCGGACGACGCCGTCGCGGGCGACCCGCCCGCAGGCCGAGCGCAGCGAGCTCGTCTGGTTGAGCGCCACCATCTCCACCGCGTCGCGCCCGACGGCGCCGGCCACAGGACTCAGCCGCCCGAAGCGGCTGACCCTGATCCTCCCGTCGAGGACGAGCTCCCCCAGAGCGGCCAGGGCCACCCTGCTGCGGCCGCCGCTGAGGTAGGCCAGCTCGTTACGGTCCATGGAACACCACCTTCCTGATCCGGCCGAGCTCGTCCGCGAGCACGGCGTCGCTCGGGTAGTCGTCGTCCCACTCCAGCAGCACGCCGGGCGGGCTCACCCGCGCGCACAGCTCGCCGAGCAGCTCCAGCACCTGCGGTGGAGCGCTGGTGGTGTGGGTGTCGTGCCAGATGCCGTCGCGCTCGTAGCCGCCCGCGACGTGCACGTAGGCCAGGCTCTCCAGCGGCAGCCCGTCGAGCGCCTCGACGGCGGGCAGGCCCAGGTTGACCTGGTTGGTGTAGAGGTTGGCCACGTCGATGAGCAGCCGTACCCCGGTGCGCTCGACCAGTTCGGTGAGGAACTGGGCGTCGGTGAGCTCGTCGCCGGGCCAGCCGAAGATCGCGGCCACGTTCTCCAGCGCCAGCGGCACCGGCAGGCTGTCCTGGGCGCGGCGCACGTTCTCGGCGACGACGTCCAGCGCCTCGCGGGTGCGCGGCACGGGGAGCAGGTGTCCCGCCTCCATGCCGCCAGCCCGCACGAAGGCCAGGTGCTCGCTGACGAGGGGAGCCTGCAGCGCCTCCGCGCAGGCGGCCAGGTGGGCCAGCCTGCGGGCGGACGGCGGGGCGGCGTCGCCGATGCCGAGGGAGACGCCGTGCGGCAGCACCGGCAGGCCGCGTTCGCGCAGGATCGTCAAGGACTCGGGAAGCCGAGGCGGATGCAGGTTCTCCGCGATCACCTCGACGAAGTCGACGCCCTCCAGGCGTTCCACGGTGAGGTCGATCTCCGACCGCCACCCGATGCCGATGCCGAGCTCCACGCCCGTAAGACGAATCGCCTTCTGGTTGTGGTTCCCGATCAGCTGCTGGATCCGCAGGAGGAGGACGAGGACGACGAACACGACGACCCCGAGCTGCACGACGACCCGGACGAACAGGACGATCCGGAGGAGCAGGAGGAGCCGGATCCGCACGAGCCGCTGCTGTCGGAACCGGAGTCCGAGGTGGACAGCTCCCCGGTGAGCACCGGGTCACCCGAGGCGCCCAGGCCGTACAGCGCGACGGGGAAGGCGACGTCGGAGGAGTGCGCTCCGGCGCGCGAGCGGTGGCGACGGCGCTCGCTCACCAGCAGGCCGATGCCGTCGGCGGTGGGCACGCTGTGGAGCGGCCGGGCCAGGGTGGCCAGCGAGATCAGGCCGGCCAGCAGGGCGATGCCTCCGAAGAGCAGGGGGCCGAGGCTCGGCCGCAACACGACGACCCCGGCGATGAACAGGGCGGTGACCGCCACCACGGCGCCCATCGCCCCGACGTTGCCCGACGGGCTGGAGACCAGGAGCCTGCGCGCGTGCAGGGAGCCGATGATCCCTGCCATGGCCGGGTGGGCCTCCAGAGCCCGGCGCAGGTCGGCGGCACGGTAGCCGCCGGAGTGGGCCAGCAGGTCGAGCACGGCCTGCTCCAAGGGCACGGGCGAGGGCGCCGCGCCGTACACCGGGGTGATCCAGCCGCCGCGCGCCACCCGGACGGCGCCCGCCCTGGCCAGTACGGTCAGGACGGTGTTGGCCGTGCGCCGGGCGCCGCCCGCCAGGAAGGCCAGCTCGTAGGGAGACAGGCCGCTCAGGTCGGCGGGCGGCCGGCGGCGACGGGCGCGGCCGAGCAGGGACCTGGTCGTGAAGGTCAGGACGACCAGGCCGACCGCGACGATCGTCAGTATGGCGCTCACAGACCGCCCATCTTAGGCAAGACGGTCGACGAGTGCCTGGTACTCCTCCCACAGTTCCTTGGGCAGGTGGTCGCCGAAGGTCTCGAAGTGCGCCGGGATCAGCGAGGCCTCCTCGCGCCAGACCTCCGTGTCGACGCTGAGCAGGGTCTCCAGGTCCTCCGGCGCGATCTCCAGGCCCTCGGTGTCGAGCTCCTTGGGCAGCAGGCCGATGGGAGAAGGGATCGCCGCCGCCTCGCCGTTGAGGCGGTCGACGATCCACTTCAGCACCCGGCTGTTCTCGCCGAAGCCGGGCCAGATGAACCGGCCGTCGGCGTTCTTGCGGAACCAGTTGACGTAGTAGATGCGCGGAAGCTCGGCGCCCTGGCGCTCACCGATCTTGAGCCAGTGGCCGAAGTAGTCGCCCATGTTGTAGCCGCAGAAGGGCAGCATCGCGAAGGGGTCGTGGCGCAGCTCGCCGACCTTGCCCTCGGCGGCGGCGGTCTTCTCGGAGGCGACGTTGGCTCCGAGGAAGACGCCGTGCTGCCAGCTCAGCGACTCGGTCACCAGCGGCACCGCGCTCGCGCGACGGCCGCCGAACAGGATCGCCGAGATCGGCACGCCGTTGGGGTCCTCCCACTCGGGCGCGATCGTCGGCGCCTGGGAGGCCGGGGTGGTGAAGCGGGCGTTCGGGTGCGCCGCGGGCTCGTCGCTGTCAGGGGTCCACGAGCGGCCCTTCCAGTCGGTCAGGTGCGCGGGCGGCTCGTCGGTGAGCCCCTCCCACCACACGTCGCCGTCGTCGGTCAGGGCGACGTTGGTGAAGATGCTGTTGCCCCAGAGGGTCCTGATCGCGTTGGCGTTCGTCGTCTGGCCGGTGCCGGGCGCGACGCCGAAGAAGCCGGCCTCGGGGTTGATCGCGTAGAGGCGTCCGTCCTTGCCGAAGCGCATCCAGGCGATGTCGTCGCCGATCGTCTCGACCTTCCAGCCGGGAATGGTCGGCTGCAGCATGGCCAGGTTGGTCTTGCCGCAGGCGCTCGGGAAGGCGGCGGCGACGTAGCGGGTCTCGCCGGTGGGCGGGGTGAGCTTGAGGATGAGCATGTGCTCGGCCAGCCAGCCCTCGTCGCGGGCCATGACGCTGGCGATGCGCAGGGCGTAGCACTTCTTGCCGAGCAGCGCGTTGCCGCCGTAGCCGGAGCCGTAGGACCAGATCTCGCGGGTCTCGGGGAAGTGGCTGATGTACTTCGTGCTGTTGCACGGCCACGGCACGTCGTCCTGCCCGGCCTCGAGCGGGGCGCCCACGGAGTGCACGCACTTGACGAACTCGCCGCGCTTCTCGATCTCGCGCAGCGCCGGGGCGCCCATGCGGGTCATGATCCGCATGGAGACGGCGACGTACGGCGAGTCGGTGATCTCGACGCCGACCTGGGAGATCTCGCCGCCCAGCGGGCCCATGCAGAACGGCACGACGTACATCGTGCGGCCGCGCATGCTGCCCTCGAACAGCTCGCCGAAGGTCTGGCGCATCTCGGCGGGAGCGATCCAGTTGTTGGTCGGCCCGGCGTCGTCACGACGCTCCGAGCAGATGTAGGTGCGGTCCTCGACCCGGGCCACGTCGGTCGGGTCGGACTTGGCGTAGAAGCTGTTGGGCCGCTTGGCCAGGCGCGTGAAGGTGCCCTGCTCGACGAGCAGGTTGGTGAGGCGAGTCCACTCGGCCTCCGACCCGTCACACCACTCGATCCGGTCAGGCTGGGTCAGGGCAGCGATCTCGTTCACCCACGCGGCCAATTCGCCATTGGTCGTCGGGGCTTTTACTTCGACGGATACGGACACGGCTTCGGCTCCTCCACTCTCTCCTGGGCTCAAACATCATTAACGACAATTCGTCTTCAAGGCCAATTGGCATAGACCTCTGGACGAGTGTCGCCGCAGGTGAAAGGGGAGCCTACCCAGGAGGATCGGGTTTAAAGAAAGACCTCGCGCCATTGGTTCAGTCCATTCAGGGTGGTCTAAACCAATAGCGCGAGTGGTTTAGTCCATTTTCCCGCCGCCGACGTCGGGTCCGGCCGCGCGGACACGGTCCACATGCTGCAGCGCGTCGCGCAATTCGCTCAGCCACGTGTCGGTGTTCTTGCCGACGAGGCGGACGCACCACGCCAGTGCGTCGCTGCGACTGCGCGCCACGCCCGCGGCCACCAGCGTGTCGAGAACCTGCCGCTCGGACTGCCGCAACCGGGTCATAACGGGCACTGACAGTGTGGTGAACATCACTGTCTCGTCACCGCAGACGACCCCCCAGGCCACCTTGCGGCGGAAGCGGTGCTCGGCCTCGCGCGCGACCTCGATGCGGCGCTCCCTGGTCTCCTCGCGGAACCGCCTGATCAGTCCGTCGATCTGGGCGGCCTTCTCGACCTCCGACTCGGTCGACGGCTCGGACAGCCTGCCGACGACGGCGATCTCCTCGCGATCGAGCACGATCTCCACCGGCCCGGTGAACCAGCCGTCGGGGAGGCGGCCATTGAACCAGCCTCTGAGCTGGGCGATCACTTCATCGCTTTCCATGTAATGATGATTACACAGTTTGCGGGAAATGAAACCCTTCGAGCCTCCGTACGGCCAGGGCCGCGCCGACGAGCAGAATGCCGCCCGCCGTACGAGGATCGGCCTGAAGCGCCTCCGCGACGCGGGCCAGCCGGTTGTCGACGGTGTTGGGGTGCACCGTGAGCGCCGCGGCGGTGGCGCGGCGGTCGAAGTCGGCGGCGAAGAAGGCCTCCAGGGTCTCGACCAGCGACGGCTCCAGGAGCACGAGCCTGCGTGACAGGGCCTGGGCGGCCGGGCCTGGCGTGCTCAGGTGAAATTCCACGAGCACGTCGCCGAGCTCGTACACGCCTGGCGGGCGGGCGTAGGCCGCGGCGACCTGGGCGATGCGGGCGGCCTGGCGCGACGTCGCCGGGATGTCGGGCAGGGAAGCGGCGGTCACCAGGCCCGCGTGCAGCGGACCCGCCGCCTCGACCAGCCGCCTGCCGAGCTTGGCCGTCGGTACGGCGAGGCGGCCGGGGAGCAGCGCGTGGCCGGTGTGCTGGTCGAACAGGGTGAGCACCGGCTGGCCGGCCAGGCGGTCGAGCGCGCCCTGAACGGCATGGCGGCGACGGCGCACGGCGGGCGGCGCGCCGGGGTGCTGAAGGGCGAAGGCCAGGACGCGGTAGGAGGATTCGAGGGTGATGCCGTGCTGGGCGGCCAGGGTCTGGACACCGGGCACCCCGGCCCGCGCCTCCGGGCTCTGCAGCAGCAGCCCGGCCACCGCCCGCATCGCCTCACCGCGCTGCGCCAGCTCGGCCTCCAGCAGGTACGCCTCGCACACGGCCGTCATCGTGCGCTCCAGCGCCGTGACCATCAGCTCGCCCAGCCGGTGCAGCCCCGCCTCCTCCCCCTGCCTGGTCTCCTCGCAGAGCATGCGCCAGATCGCCCGATACCCCACCGCGTAGCCGCTGAGCAGCGTGGTCAGCCGCACGCCGTCGCTCATGCGCTGGGCTGCCCGCTCGCGGAACAGGCGCATGTCCTGGTCGGAGCCGCCCCGCCCCTGCGCGACCCGCAGGAACAACCGCACGCCGTGACGGGTGGTCGAGGCGGTCTCCACCTCCAGCATCCCGCCGTGCAGCTCGGCGAAACCGGGCAGGACCGCCTCGTGCTCGGCGACGATCTCGCGGGTCAGGCTGTTGACGCGGGTCTCGCAGCGGGCGGCGATGGCGGCGGCCAGCTCTTCTGCACTCACCCCACAGATTGTGACATTTCACAATCTGTGGGGTTGTGAAGGGGACGAGCGCCGCTTGTGCCCGCCTCCCGCTGTGACGAAAGGTGGGCAGATGAGCATCCGTGAGCACGCCGACGCCGTCTGGCGCGGCGAGAAGTCCGACAACATCGCCTCCTTCTCCCCCGGCAGGCGCCCCGTCGAGGACATCGTCGACGGGATCGGCTTCTACAGCGGCTTCGGCAACACCATCGCCTTCCAGGGCTCCGGCGAGCTCGCCCTGTTCGACACCGGCAACCCGATGGGCGCGGCCAAGCTCCACGAGGGCATCCGCGGCTGGAGCTCCGACCCGCTCGTCACCGCGATCTTCTCGCACGGGCACATCGACCACGTCTCCGGCATGCAGCCCTTCGACGCCGAAGGCCACGGCACCGAGGTCATCGCCCACGAGGCCATCGTCGACCGCTTCGAGCGCTACGTGCTCACCAACGGCTACAACGCCGTCATCAACCAGCGCCAGTTCCAGGCGCCCGGGCTCACCTGGCCCACCGAATACCGGCAGCCCGACCTGTCCTACCGCGACGAGCTCACGGTCAAGCGGGCCGGATGGACCTTCGAGATGTTCCACGCCAAGGGCGAGACCGACGACGCCACCGTCGCCTACGTGCCCGAGGCCAGGGTGCTGCTGCCGGGCGACATGTTCATCTGGGTCACGCCCAACTGCGGCAACCCGCAGAAGGTCCAGCGATACCCGCGCGAATGGGCCCTCGCCCTGCGCCGCATGGCCACGCTCGGCGCCGAGGTCATGCTCCCCAGCCACGGCGCCCCGATCTTCGGCGCCGACCGCGTCGAGCAGGCCCTCGTCGAGACCGCCGAATGGCTGGAGTCGATGGTCGGCCAGACCCTCGACCTGCTCAACGCCGGCGAGCGGCTCGACACGATCGTGCAGGCCGTACGCCCGCCGTCGCACCTGGGCGAGCGGCCCTACCTCAAGGCGCTGTACGACGAGCCCGAGTTCGTCGTGCGCAACCTGTGGAGACAGTACGGCGGCTGGTACGACGGCAATCCCGCCCGGCTCAAGCCCTCGCCCGACGCCGTGCTCGCCGCCCGGCTCGCTGACCTCGCCGGCGGAGCCGTACGGCTCGGCGAAGCCGCCCTGCAGGCGCTGCGCGACGGCGACCACCGCCTCGCCGGACACCTGGCCGAACTCGCCGTCCAAGCCGCCCCCGCGGATCGGGGCCTGCACGTCATCCGGGCCGAGGTGTACGGCACGCGCGCCGCGAGCGAAGCCTCACTCATGGCCAGAGGCGTGTTCACCTGGGCCGCCTCCGAATCCCGCCACCTGTCGGAGAGCTAGCCGGCGGCCTTCTTCACCAGCTCGGCCAGCATGGCCTCGTGCTCGGGCGACAGCTCCGTCAGCGCGAACGCCGTCGCCCACAGGCCCACGTCGTCGAAGTGCGCGGCGTCCTGGAAACCGAACGTCGCGTACTTCGTCTTGAACTTCGAGGCACCCTGGAAGAAGCAGACCACCTTGCCGTCCTTGGCGTAGGCGGGCTGGCCGTACCAGAGCCTGGGCGCCAGGTGCGGCGCCGCCGTTTTGACGATGGCGTGGATCCGCTCCGCGAGCCCACGATCGGGCTCCGGCATCTCCGCGATCTTCTCGAGCACCTCCTGCTCCGCGTCCCGCTTCGCCGTACCCGAGGTACGGCGCCCGGCGGCGGACTTCAGCTCCTTGGCGTGCTCCTTCATCGCGTCTCGCTCGGCCTCGCTGAAACCCTCGAAGCTCTTGCCGGCGTCCTTCGTCACGGCTGTCTCCCTCCGTCGGATTTCATCGTAAGAAGGGAGCACAACCGCGGGCTTCTCGAAAACTGACCGCTTGGGTCAGTCTTCGACAGCCTGGTAAAGGCTGGTCCAGAAGTCGTGGATCAGCCGCGCCGAGTTGCCCACCGACATGCCCACCTGGGTGAGCAGGAGGCCGGTCACGCCCTTGTCCGGGTCGGCGTACGTCGAGGTGCCGCTGCCGCCGTCCCAGCCGAACTGGCCGATGGGCGCGTAGTCGCCCCGGTAGGTGCGCACCGCCATTCCCAGCCCCCAGCCGCCGTGCTGGCCCTGCCCGAACGACAGGTGCACGTTGTTCGTCGCCAGCGCGTTGCGGGCGGCGTTCTGCTCCGGAGTGAGACGGTTGGTCGTCATCAGCTCCACCGCCGGACGCGACAGGATCCGCTCACCGCCGTGGACACCGCCGTTGAGCAGCATCCGGAAGTAGGCGTGGTAGTCGTCCACCGTCGACACCAGCCCGCCGCCGCCACCCGGGAAGGCAGGGGACGCGCTCCAGCGGCCGCCCTCGGCCTCGTCCCACACATGGAACTCGCCGGTCTGCGGGTCGGGCGCGTAGAGGTCGGGCAGCCGGTCGATCTTGTCCTCCGGGACGTGGAAACCGGTGTCCTTCATGCCCAGCGGCTCGAAGATCCGCTCACGCAGGAACTCCTCGAACGGCCGCCCGGTCACCCTGGCCACCAGCACACCCACCAGGTCGTTGCTGATGTGGTACTGCCAGCGCTCGCCCGGCTGGTGCATCAGCGGCAGCGTGCCCAGGCGGCGAATCCACTCGTCGGGCTCGGGCATCGGCGTGGGCAGGTCGGGAGTCAGGCCGTTCTCGAAGATCGCGTTCATGATCGGGGCGCCGATCGCCGTCATGTCCATGCCCAGCCCGAACGTCGAGGTGAGCACATCGCGCACCGTGATCGGACGGCGGGCCGGCACCGTGTCGTCCAGCGGGCCGTCGATGCGCTTGAGCACCTGACGATCGGCCAGCTCGGGCAGCCACTGATCCACCAGATCGTCCATCCGCAGCCGGCACTCGTCGACCAACACCATCGCGGCCGCCATCGAGAGCGGCTTGGAGGTGGAGGCCATACGGAAGATCGTGTCCCGGCTCATCGGCCGGCCGCCGCCGTGCTTCATGGTGCCGAGCGCCTCGACATGGGTCTCACCGCCGCGGCTGTAGAGCGCCACCAGGCCGGGGATTTCCCCGGACTCGACGTGCCGCGCCAGCACCCCGCGCAGGTTGCGCAGACCGGACTCGGAGAAATTGCCGTGCGTCATGGTGTGTCTCCTTGGTTGGGGCTTTCTGCTGTGGAGAACACGATGGCGGGGGGTGCTGATATGGAACTGTCACGGGGCTGACACGTGGCCTGACGTGTGCTGGTGGGGGGGCGGAAGGTGGGGGTCAGCGCACCCGGGAGGCCGCGGCGGGGTTCACGCGTACCACTCCCGCGAGGTTGCGCGTCGTGACCGGGGCGAGCTTGACCACGTCCCCCGTCCGGGGCGCGTGGAGCATCTGCCCGTTGCCCCAGTAGATGGCCACATGCGAGATGTACCCGGGGTTGGTCGGATCGTGGCGCCAGAAGATGAGGTCACCCGGCTGGGCGTCCTTCAAGGGCACCTGCACCCCGGCCACCCACTGCTGGTGGGTGACGCGCGGCATGCGCACCCCGGCCTGTGCGTAGGCCCACTGCACGAGCCCCGAGCAGTCGAACGTGTTGGGCCCTTCCGCCCCCCACACGTAGGGCCGCCCGAGTTTGCTGATCGCCGCCTTCAGCGCCACGAGCAGCTGGTCGCGCGACATGAAGGACCCGCTGAACGCGGTAGGTGCCGGGACGACGGGGTTGACGGTCGCGACCTGGGTCCCCTTGGGCAGCACTTTGAGGAGGCTTCGCCGGAGGGCCGACGAGTCGGCCGAGGGGGCGCTGACGATGAGCGCGTTGCCGCGCGGGAGCCCGAGCGTGCGACCTGTCTGCTTCGACACGATCGCGTCGATGGTCCCGAACCCGGTGGTGGCGTAGGCGCCGACGCGCAGGGAGCCGCCCGCGGCGCTGACCTGGCGGTTGAGCGACAGCCCGCCGTCGGTGCCGAGCACGAACGAGACGGCCAGGTCTCCGGCGGCCAGCCGGTTCCACAGGGCGTCGGCCCTGGCGGTGACCTTGGGCGTGTAGGCGCGGAAGGTCGAGGGGTCGACTCCGAGGGTCGGCACCTGCTTGCCGTCGATGGTGACGGTGGCGGCGTCGGCGAGTTCCAGGGCGCGCACGCCGCCCTGCTTGGCCACCTTGCGCAGCAGCTCGTTGGTGAAGGGCTTGGGGGTGACGACGAAGAGGTTGGGCGCGTGGAGCTTGCCGAGGGGCGCCACCTGGGGCACGGCCTGGGTGGGCGCGGTGACGGCGCCGGTGAGGCTGGAGTCGCGTTGGTGCACGGCGGGCGCGGTGGACTGCGACGGCGGGCCGTACAGAATGATCAGGTCGAGCGTGAGCACGGCCATGAGCGAGCCCACGATGAAGGGGATTAACCTTCGCAGGTCAAGGCGGCGTTTGCGCCGGAAGAGGAAGGCCAGGTCGCCCCGGATGCCCGGTTTGATCTCGACCGGGGGCGGCGCCTGCCGGTAGACATGCGAAAAGTCCGCCGGGCCCGTGACGGCCCGGCGGAGGCGTTCCTCAGGAGTCAGTTGCCGACGTACGGCACGGCCTCGAGGATCTCGACCGTGTTCTGACGGCCATTGGGCATCGAGTAGGTCGCCTTCTCACCGATCTTCTTGCCATTGATCGCGGCGCCGAGCGGCGACTTGGGTGAGTAGACGTCGATCGGAGCGCCGAGCTCTTCGCGGGAGGCGAGCAGGAAGGTCACTTCCTCTTCGTCGCCCTGGAAGCGGATGGTGACGGTCATGCCCGGCCCCACGATGCCTTCAGCGGTAGGAGCCTCACCGACCTTGGCGCTGTCGAGCGTCTGGCGGAGGTGGAAGATGCGAGCCTCGATCTTGCCCTGCTCGTCCTTGGCCGCGTGGTAGCCGCCGTTCTCCTTGAGGTCACCCTCCTCGCGGGCGGCCTCGATCTTCTTGGCGATGTCGACGCGCCCGGGGCCCGAGAGATACTCGTACTCCGCCTTCAGGCGGTCGTACGCCTCCTGCGTCAGCCAGGTGACGTTCTCATCGCGCGAGTCGGCCACGGGTTCTCCTTGCTTGCCTAGGGGGCCCTTGATGTCTGGGGCTGAATTGCGAAAGGCTAACAACTTAGCCGTCCGAACGCTTCCCCAAATGTCTCACTATACGAGATTGCAGTACTGGATGTGGACGGAAGACGCCTGAGCGCTCGTGCTCAGCGACTCCTTGTGGAGTGTCATACCCTCACCAGCAGGAATCGTTACTTCCTTGCTGCCAACTTCCACATGATTCGTGTCCAGGGCCTGGATCCTGCAGACCGCCGCCCGGTCGTCGGGCTTGGAGAGCGTGAACGAGATCTCGGCGCGCGCCGGGTCCTTGACGCTGAAGGTGACGATCTGGTTGGCCACCGTGGAGTTGCCCGTGGCGGTCCACATCACGTAGCCCCAGCCGCCTGCGACGATGGCCACCAGCACGCCGATGACGACGTGCACGACGAGCCGACCTCGCTTCTCCGGTCGGTCCGGCAGGTCGTCGGGTGTGCCGAGAACGGGGCCGTCGACTCGGCCGTTCTCGACATCTCTGGTGGCCATGCGGAATCTCCCTGCACTCCTTCGGCGTTATCCGAGACAATTGTCGCCCGTGGGGGCACCGCCCTCACGACCGCCCGCAGTGAAACTATCTGAGGATCCAGACCGTGAGTGCACCCCTGAGGCTGATGGCCGTACACGCACACCCCGACGACGAGTCCAGCAAGGGCGCCGCGACCATGGCGCGCTACGTCTCGGAGGGCGTGGAAGTCCTGGTCTGTACGTTGACGGGCGGTGAACGTGGCTCGGTGCTCAACCCCAAGATGGACCGCCCGGAAATCGTCGAGAACATCGGCGAGGTCCGCCGCCTGGAGATGGAGCGCGCCCGCGAGATCCTCGGCGTCCAGCAGCGCTTCATGGGTTTCATCGACTCGGGCCTGCCGGAGTCGGAGGAGGAGGAGCTCCCCGAGGGCTGCTTCGCGTTGCAGCCGCTGGAGAAGGCCGCCGCTCCGCTGGTGGCCGCGGTGCGTGAGTTCCGCCCGCACGTGATCCTCACCTACGACGACGACGGCGGCTACCCGCACCCCGACCACATCATGACCAACCGCGTGTCGGTCGAGGCGTTCGAGGCGGCCGGCGACCCCGACCGCTACCCCGACGCGGGCGAGCCCTGGCAGCCGCTCAAGCTCTACTACCACATGGGCTTCACCAAGGACCGGTTCGAGGCTCTGCACGAGGCGATGACGACCCGCGGGTTCGGCTCGCCGTACGCCGACTGGATCTCGCGCTGGGAGGACCGCCCGCAGAAGTGGCCGGTGACCACCCGCGTTCCGTGCGGTGAGTATTTCGAGACCCGCGACAACGCACTTCTGGCCCACGCGACACAGGTCGACCCCGACGGCTTCTGGTTCGTCTGCCCGCGCGAGTTGCAGCAGGAGATCTGGCCGACCGAGGACTACCACCTGGCCCGCTCGCTGGTCGACACGACCCTGCCCGAGGACGACCTGTTCGACGGCATCCACTGCGACGAGTTGACCGAACCCCTCCAAAGGTAGGCTGGGGGCGTGAACAGCCAACTCGCCAACGAGAACATCGGCCCTGGGCTGCTCGGCTTCGTCGTCGTCGCCCTCATCGGCGTCGCCCTGTACTTCCTCATCAAGTCGATGAACAGGCAGATGGCGAAGATCGAGGTGCCCCACGCTGCCGATCTCGACAAGAAAGCCGACTCGTGAGCGTCGACATCAAGGACAACCCGGCGGAGAGCCGTTTCGAGATCTCCGTCGACGGCCGGTTCGCCGGGTTCGCCGAATACACCCTGACCGAGAAGACCGTCACCTTCACCCATACCGAGATCTACGACGACTTCGAGGGGCAGGGCCTGGCGGGCAAGCTGGTCGCCTTCGCCCTCGACGCCTCGCGCGACACCGGGCTGAAGGTGCGCCCGCTGTGCCCGTACGTGGCCCGTTTCATCGGCAAGCGTCCGGAGTATCAGGACCTGGTGGAAGGCTGACCCTCACCGTCGTGCCACGGCCGGGCGCCGAGTCGATCCAGGCGCGCCCGCCGTGGGCCTCGGCGACGGCGGCCACGATGGCCAGCCCCAGTCCTGCTCCGGCGGTGCCCGACGAGGCGCGGTAGAACCGGTCGAAGGCCCGTGTGCGCTGCTCCTCGGTCATGCCGGGTCCTTCGTCCCTGACCGACACCACGCCGTCGGCGGCGACCGCGACCGTGACCGGCGTCCCCGCGGGGGTGTGCTGCCGGGCGTTGGCGAGCAGGTTGTCGAGGATCTGGCGCAGCCGTACGGCGTCGCCTGTCACGACGACGTCGGCCACGTCGAGCGTGAAGGGCCGGTCGGGCTCGACGGCGTGGGCGGCCTCCACGGCCTCGGCGGCCAGCGCGCCCAGGTCGACGGGGCGGCGTTCGAGCGCTCTTCGCTGGTCGAGCCTGGCCAGCAGCAGCAGTTCGTCGACCAGGACTCCCATGCGGGTGGCCTCCGACTCGATGCGCTCCATGGCGAGCGCCAGGTCTTCCGGCCGTGACGACGCGCCGCGCCTGAACAGTTCGGCGTAGCCCCTGATCGTCGCGACGGGGGTGCGCAGCTCGTGCGAGGCGTCGGCGACGAAGCGGCGCAACCGCTGTTCGGAGCGGGTGCGTTCGCGGAAGGCCGTCTCGATCTGGCCGAGCATGGCGTTCAGGGCGAGTCCCAGCCGTCCTGGCTCGGTGCGCGGGTCCTTGAGTTCGACGCGGCGGCTCAGCTGGCCCTCGCCGATCGCGCGCGCGGTGACGGCGATCTCGTCGAGGGGCTGCATGGCGCGGCGCACCGCCCGGTAGGCGAGGATCGCCAGCAGGATCAGCACCAGCGTGGTGATCGCGATGTGCACCCCGATCAGCCTGCCCAGCAGGTCGTCGTACTCCGCGGTCCGCAGCCCGAGGACGAGGGAGCGCCCGTCGTCCAGGGTCGAGGCGCGCAACCACCAGTCGACGTGCATGTCGTCGCCGTCGAGCCGGCGGAACTCCACTCCGCCGTCGCTCCAGCGCGACTCCAGGTCCCAGTCGGCGCCCGGCGGGTCCTGCGAGGTCGTCACGGTCACCCCGTCGAGCTGGATGAACACTTCGCCGAAGACGGCCAGCAGCCGCGTGTCGCCTCCCGGCAGCGGCGCGCCGTCGCGCAGCAGCGGCTCCAGGCGCAGGGCGATGGCGTTGAGGTCGCGTCTGGCCTCGTCGCCGCCGAAGTCGCGGGCCACGGCGAAGGTCGACACCGGGGCGATGGTCAGGCCCAGCATGAGCAGGGCCAGCACGATGAGCGTGAGCTTGCGGCGCAGGGTCATCGCGGCAGCCGCATGACGTAGCCGATGCGCGGCACGGTGTGGATCAGCCCGTCGATCTTGCGGCGCAGGTAGCTGATGTAGGTCTGCACGACGCCGTCGCTGCCGCCGAAGTCGTAGTCCCAGACGTGGTCGAGGATCTGCTGCTTGGTCAGCACCCGGCCGGAGTTGATCATCAGGTAGCGCAGCAGCTTGTACTCGGTCGGCGTGAGGTCGATGAGCGTGCCGCTCCGCCGTACCTCGTAGGCCTCCTCGTCCAGGACCAGGTCGGCGAAGCTCAGCTTGGCATCCTGGGCTGGTTTCGTACGGCGGAGCACGACCTGCACCCTGGCGAGCAGTTCCTCCAGGCTGAACGGTTTGGTCACGTAGTCGTCGGCGCCCTGGCGCAGCCCCGTGATCTTGTCTTCTGTGGCGTCCTTGGCGGTCAGGAAGATGATCGGGGTGAGAATGGAGCGGCTGCGCAGCCGCCGGCACACCTCAAGTCCCGAAATATCAGGCAACATGATGTCGAGCACCACCAGATCGGGCGCCAGCTCCACCGCCCTGGCCAGCGCCAGCGCGCCCGTGCCCGCGGTCTCCACCTCGAAGCCCTCGTAACGCAGCGCCATCGCGACCAGATCGGCCAGATTGCGCTCGTCGTCCACGACCAGAATGCGACCCTTCACACCGAAGAGTCTGATCGATCGTTCTTAGAGAACTCTCAGAGTGCCCGGACAGCGCTCGCAGAACCCGGCGCTGCACTGGTGGCCATGTTCACCGACTTCGTGTTACGCCACAAACTCGCCATCGTGCTCGCCTGGCTGGCCCTGGCCGTCGCGGGCGCCTTCGCCGTCACCGGCCTCGAAGAGCGCATGACCATGGACTTCGGCGCGCCCGGCCATCCGGCCTACGAGACCAACAGGGAGATCGCGGAACGCTACGGCATCCAGGGCACTCCCCTGGTCGTCAAGGAGGGCCACCAGGTCGAGCACCTCGGCACGGTGATCGACGCGCACGGCTACCGGCTCCTTTACCCCCACGACGACGACGTCGCCCTCGACGGCGCCACCGGCCTGGAACCGCTGGAGCCCGAGGGCGGCGGCGAGGGGCTGAGCCTGGCCGTGGAGCTGGCCATCGGGGCGGGCGGCGCGCTGGTGGTGCTGGCGTTCGTCTTCGGCTCGCTGCTGGCCCTGGTGCCGCTGGTGGTCGCCGCGGTGGCGATCCTGGTGTCGTTCCTGGCCGTCTACGGGCTGACCACCGTCACCGAGGTCAGCATGTTCGTGCAGTTCATCATCGGCCTGGTCGGGCTCGGCGTGGCGATCGACTACTCCCTGCTGCTGATCACCCGCTGGCGTGAGGAGGACCACGACGTACGGCGCGCCATGGCCTCGGCGGGACGCGCCGTCGTGCTGAGCGCCGCCACCGTGGCCATCGGGCTGATCGCCATGGTCGTGCTGCCCGTGGCCTTCCTGCGCAGCGTGGGCGTCGGCGGCATGCTCATCCCGCTGATCGCGATGCTGGCCGTGGTGACGCTGCTGCCCATCCTGCTCGACTCCGTCGGCCCGCGCCTGGACCGGCGCCGCCGCGACCCCGTGGGACGCCGCTGGGCCGCGTGGGCCGCGGGTGTCGTACGGCACCGCTGGATCGCGCTGATCGGCTCCGCCGCGCTCCTGCTGGCCCTGGGCGCCGGGGCGCTCGGGCTGAAGCTGGGTGAGCCCGCCAGCGACGCGCTCGCCAAGAGCGGTCCCGCCTACGAGGCGCTGGTCGAGCTCCGCCAGGACGGCATGCCGGCGGGCGCGCTCGTGCCCGTCCAGGTGCTCGGCCCCGACCCCGCGCCCTTCCGCGCCATCGAGGGCGTGCACGCGGCCTTCTCCCCCGCTCCCGGGCTGATCACGGTGATCCCCGAGACGGAGGACGCCGCGATCGTGCAGCGCATCGTGGCCCAGGCGCCGCCGGGCACCCGCGTGGGCGGCCCGCTCGCCGCCGACCTGGAGTTCAACGACGCGGTCTACGGCAACCTGCCGCTGATGCTCGGCCTGATCATGCTGATCACCTTCTGCGTGCTCGCCCGCGCGTTCCGCTCGATCGTGCTGGCCGCCAAGGCGATCGTGCTCAACCTGCTCTCGCTGGCCGCCGCGATCGGCGCGACCGTCCTGATCTGGCAGCAAGGGTACGGCTCGGCGACGATCTGGGGCATCGGCGGCCTGGGCGCGATCGACAACTTCCTGCCCCTGCTGATCTTCGCCTTCCTGTACGGCCTGACCATGGACTACGAGGTGTTCATCCTGGCCAGGATGCGCGAGGAGTACGACCGCACCGGCTCGACCACGGCAGCCGTCACCGAAGGGCTGGGCCGTACCGGACGGCTCGTCACCAGCGCCGCGCTCGTGCTCTTCCTCGCCTTCCTGTCGCTGGCCGCCGCACCGATCCTGCAGGTCAAGCTCTTCGCGACCGCGCTGGGCATCGGCATCCTGCTCGACGCCACCGTGATCAGAGCCCTGCTCATGCCCGCCATGGTGGCCGTGATGGGCCGCTGGAACTGGTGGTGGCCCTTCGGCCGCGGACGTCAGTCGCCGGCTGCCGACCAGGCGCGCTCCAGCGCCCTGGGCAGCCCCCACCAGCCGAGCGGCGTCAACAGGTCGGAATCGTCGACCACGCCCAGGTAACGCCACAGGTCGACGACCGTCGAGAACAACAACTCGGTGTCCTCGGGCTCGTCGGCGAACTCGTCGAGATCCGTGGGGTCATCGGGATCGGCGATCTCCTCCGACTCGCCCACCAGCCTGGCGATGTGCTCGGGCGAGGCCAGGGCGCCCGGCCCCGTGCGCGCCAGCGACGCCACGGTGGCCAGCCAGTCGGCGTGCTGGATGGAGCAGAGCGCCGCCAGCGCCTGGTCCTCGTGGCTGAGCTCGCCCTCGAGGTCGGCGAACTCCTCGGGGTCGTCGCCCGCCTCCGGCAGGTCGGAGATCGGCCCGGCGATGCCCGCCGCGACCGTCAGCCACAACTCCTGGTCGTCGTCGGGCATCGCGCGGTCGTCGAAACCCGCGCAGGCCCGCAGCACGCTGCCCGGGTAGCCGGGGAAGTCGAGCACCTCGCGCAACTGCGCGCACGCCGCCCGCAGGGCCGCAGGAGGCAGCTCCGGCTGCTTGGGCAGCTCCGCCAGGATGCGGTGGAGCTCGCTCAGCGCCAGCTCCTCCTGCTCGTCCCAGGCGGCGAACAGCTCCTCGTCCTGCTCGTCGCTGACCGCGAACCCCGGCACCCGCCCGTCGGGCAGCGGATTGTTCAGCCAGCGCTCCTGCAGCTCCTCGTAGGCCCGCCTGGCCGCCGGATCACCGGCCGCCAGCGCGTCGGGGTCGATCTCACCCGACTCGACCCGCTCCTCCAGGAAGCCCACGAGCCTGACGTACATCTCCTCGGCCACCGGCCCGCGCTCGTCCTCCTCCGGCCACAGGAAGTAGCCGGAGGTGAGCAGGATCGGCTCGGTGCCGGTGGACTCCAGCCAGCGCTGCACGTCACCCACGGTCGCCTGACCCGACTCGATGGCGCTCAGAGTCCGCTTGGCCGACTCCCAGAAGACCAGCGTCATCGGATTTCCCGCGGCGAACATCTCCCGGCGCAGGTCGGGCAGGGCGACCAGCGCCACACCTGAGGGCACGGCCAGCAACGCGCGCGCGATGTCGCGGCGAGTCAGATCGGGGGCGGGGCGTTCGGAGTAGGAGCAGACGAATTCGAGGTCCACAGCCAGCGAGCCTACGCCCCGCCGAAGACCACGGCGAGCCGTCCTAAGCTGGACTGGTGAACCGGCTGCAGCACGCGACGAGCCCCTATCTCCTCCAGCACGCCGACAACCCCGTCGACTGGTTCGAGTGGGGTGAGGAGGCCTTCGACGAGGCCCGGCGGCGCGACGTGCCGCTGCTGATCAGCGTGGGCTACTCCGCCTGCCACTGGTGTCACGTCATGGCCCACGAGTCCTTCGAGGACGAGCAGACCGCCAAGCTGATGAACTCCTCCTTCGTCAACGTCAAGGTCGACCGCGAGGAGCGGCCCGACGTCGACGCCGTCTACATGAACGCCACCCAGGCGATGACCCAGCACGGCGGCTGGCCGATGACCGTCTTCGCCACGCCCGACGGCCACCCCTTCTACTGCGGCACCTACTTCCCCCGCGAGCAGTTCCAGCGCCTGCTGTCCGGCGTGCACAACGCCTGGACGGGCGACCGTGAAGCCGTGCTGCAGCAGGGATCGAAGATCGTCGAGGCGCTCAACCAGAACACGGCCCTGCCCAAGGGACCCGCCCCGACGGAGGAAACGCTCGCGGCAGCCGTACAGAACCTGCGGTCCACCTTCGACCCGGTCCACGGCGGCTTCGGCGGCGCGCCCAAGTTCCCGCCGTCGATGGCGCTGGAGTTCCTGCTGCGCTGCGGCGAGCACGACATGAGCGGCCACACGCTGGAGCGCATGGCCCGCGGCGGTCTGTACGACCAGCTGGGCGGCGGCTTCGCCCGCTACAGCGTCGACGCCCAGTGGGTCGTGCCGCACTTCGAGAAGATGCTCTACGACAACGCCCTGCTGCTGCGCGTCTACACCCACTGGTGGAAGGCGACGGGCACGCCGCTGGCCAGGCGGATCGCCCTGGAGACCGCCGACTGGCTGCTGCGCGAGATGCTCACGCCCGAGGGCGGCTTCGCCTCCGCCCTCGACGCCGACAGCGAGGGCGAGGAGGGCCGGTTCTACGTCTGGACCCCCGACCAGCTGCGCGAGGTGCTCGGCGAGGACGCCGACTGGGCGATCGAGCTGTTCGAGGTCACGGGCACCTTCGAGCACGGCACCTCGGTGCTGCAGCTCCTCGACGACCCCGGCTCCCCTGAACGGTTCGAGCGGGTGCGCGCGGCCCTGCTGGCCGCCAGAGCGCGGAGGGTACGGCCCGGCCGCGACGACAAGGTGGTGGCCGCCTGGAACGGCCTGGCCATCGCGGCGCTCGCCGAGACCGGGCTGATCTTCGAGCGGCCCGACCTGGTCGAGGCAGCCGAGCGCGCCGCCATCCTGCTCGCCGAGACGCACCTGGTCGACGGACGCCTGCGCAGGACCTCACGCGACGGGCGCGTCGGCACGAACGCCGGGGTGCTCGAAGACCACGCCGACGTGGCCGAGGGACTGATCGCGCTGTACGGCGTGACCGGGCGGGCACGCTGGTTCGAGCTGGCCGGAGAGCTGCTGGAGCAGATCCTCGAACGGTTCTCCGACGGCACGGGCGGCTTCTACGACACCGCCGACGACGCCGAGACCCTCTTCCAGCGGCCACAGGACCCGACCGACAACGCCACACCCTCGGGGCAGTACGCGGCCGCCGCGGCGCTGCTGTCATACGCGGCCCTCACCGGCTCCGCCCGCCACCGCGAAGCGGCCCTCGCGGCGCTCGCCACGGTGTCGGTGCTGGCCCGCGGCCACGCCCGCTTCGCCGGCTGGGGCCTCGCCGCCGCCCGCGCCGCCCTCGCGGGGCCGGTGGAGGTGGCCATCAGCGGCCCCCTCGACGACCCGCGCACCCGCGCGCTGCAGCGGGCGGCGTTCCTGGCCGACGTGCCGCTGGTGGTGGCCCTCGGGGACGGCGGGGCGCCGCTGATGGAGGGACGAGGGCTGATCGACGGGGCGCCGGCGGCGTACGTGTGCCGCGACTTCGCTTGCCGGCTGCCGGTGACGACACCCGAGGCTCTGCGAGAGCAGCTCCGAGAGGCCCAGGGCTAGGTGTACTGACCACAGAGGTTGAGTACAGGGGATGATCGTTTTGGCATGAGGAAGGGCTTCCGGGTTCGGTGTGGATTGCGACATCTACC
>NZ_JBITGL010000035.1:18413-30745 GCF_044456985.1 Nonomuraea sp. NPDC050663 | reverse complement strand
GTTCAGGGGTAGATGTCGCAATCCACACCGAACCCGGAAGCCCTTCCTCATGCCAAAACGATCATCCCCTGTACTCAACCTCTGTGGTCAGTACAACTAGCCGGGCCCTACTCGCCGTATTTCATGGCCCAGAGCGTGACGGGCGTGTCCATCGGCACCTTCTTGCCAGCCTTGGGGCTCTGTTCTGTGACGATCCAGTTCCGGTCGTAGACCTGGAAGCGGTTCTGGCCGGTGGCGTCCTTGTCGTTGAGGACGTAGAAGCCGGACGCCTGCATCATGTCCTGCGCCTCCTGGAGGTTCATGCCGACGACATCGGGGAGGCGCGCTTCGTCCGGCTGCGAGTCGACGGCCGATGCCTTTGGCTCTGTGGTCGTCGGCGCGACGCTCGTGGTGACGGTCGCGGTTGCGGTGACGACGGGAGCGGATGCCTCCGTGGCCCCACACGCGGCGAGGGCGACGGCGAGGAGAGGAAGAAGGGGGCCAAATCCACGCATATTTACTCCAGGTGAGAGTGCATGTGCGCAGAGTAGGACGCCGTGGCGCGACAGGTGGTTCATGCCCGGCGCTCCTAGGGCTCCAGATCTGGCCCCCTGGATGGTGGAGTCAGACGCCGGCCTCCTCCGGCTGGGTGGCGGGTTGCGTCGCCGGTGGGGGTCTCAGCAAGCCGGTGGCCCAGGCAACCGGGATGGTGATCACTGAGAGGACCAGCGCGGCGGTGATCGCGGCGGAGGTGCTGAAGGCGCCGATCGCGGCCCCTCCGGCGTACGAGCCGAAAGCGATCCCCAGGTTGGCCGCCGAGGCGGGCAGTGACTGGGCGAGGGCGCCCCCTGGGCCGGCCAGGCTGATGACGCGGTACTGGAAGGCGGGCGCCGTGACGAAGGCGAACACTCCCCAGGCCAGGATGGTCAGCGCCACGAGGACGGGGATGGTGCCCACGAAGTGCAGCACGAGCAGGCAGAGCGTGGCCCCGATAGCCGCCACCGTCAGCGTGCGCGTGGCGTTGGTGTCGGCGAACCTGCCGCCGACGAAGGAGCCCACCGCCGTGGCCACGCCGTAGGCGAGGATGTACACGCTGATCAGCGCGCCCGAGATGCCGGTGACCTCCTGGAGGAACGGCACGATGTAGGTGAGCGCCGCGTATACCGAGGCGAACAGCAGGCTGCCCAGGGCGAGTACGGCGAGCACCCGGGGCGCGAGCGCGTGCCGTACCTGGTCCCTGGCTCCGGCGCCCTGGCTGGGCACGGACGGGACGACGGCGAGCGTCGCGATCAGCATGATCGCGGAGAGCGCGGCGATGGCGGCGAAGGAGCCGCGCCAGCCGATCGACTGGCTGGCCAGGGTGCCCAGGGGGACGCCGATCGCGCCCGACACCGAGACGCCGGAGACGACGACGCCGATCGCGCGGCCCATACGCTCGGGCGGGACGACCGAGATGCCGGTCGCGAACGCGGCGGCGATGAACAGGCCCTGGACCGCGCCGGTGAGGGTGCGCGCGGCGAGCATCAGGGGGTAGCTGTCGGTCATCATCACGACCAGGCTGCCCGCGACGAACGCCGCGAGCGCGCCGATGAGGACGGTCCGTTTGTTCAGCCTGATGGTCAGGGCCGTCATGATCGGGCCGCCCAGGGCCAGCCCGAGCGCGTAGGCGGTCACCAGGGATCCCGCCGCGGGGATGGTCAGGCGGAGGTCGGCGGCGATCAGGTCGAGCACGCCGACGACGAGCAGTTCGCTGCTGCCCGCGACGAACATTCCCAGGAAGAGCGTGGCAAGGACTAAGTTCGCTCGGCTCGGCCGCGGATCCGCCGGCTGGGCACTCATGATCAGCTCTCTCTCGGGTGTGACGTGTCAGGCGTCGGCCGGCTGCGGGTGGCCGGCGCGGGCCACGGTCGCGGCGACCTGATGGGCCGGGATGTCGCCGTCCTCTTTCGGGTTGGGCTGTCCCTTGCCCGTGGTGATCAGGTTGCGCAGGCTGCCGTCGATGTATCCGCCCCACGCGTTGGAGCACACGTCGTAGCACTCGTGCTGCGGGACCAGGCCGACGTGGGTGAAGCGGACCTCGGCGCCGCCGTCCGTCTCGGCGATCTCGAAGACGATCTCGGTGCCCGTCCACTCGGACTGGTCGGCCGTGAAGTTGAAGTTGTTGTCCAGGACACGCCAGGCCACTCTGCGACCTGCTGACACGTCCGTGATCTGGACCGTGCAGCGGTGCACGTCCTTGTAGTGGTGGTAGAAAACGGCGCCGGCCTGGTCGGTGACGCCTTTGATGTCCTCCGACCACCAGCCGCGCACGTTAATGATCGACTCGAACGTTTCCTGAGGGCTGCGGTCCACCGTGAAGGTGGTCGAATAATGCTCAGTCGCTTGCATCATGCAAGTTACTCTAGAGCGACGCGCTTTCATGACGCAAGCACGTCGATAGGATGAGGGCATGCTGGGGAAGACGTACGACTCTCAGGTGTGCTCCATCGCGCGGGCCCTGGAGGTGATCGGCGAACGCTGGAGCCTGCTCATCGTGCGCGACGCCCTCTTCGGCGGGGCGACCCGCTACCGCGACTTCCAGCACAACCTGGGCATCGCCACCAATGTCCTGAAGACGCGCCTCGACAGCCTCGTGCAGGCGGGGATCATGTACCGCCACCGGAACTCCGAGCAGCCGGAACTGTTCGAGTACCTGCTGACCGAGAAGGGTCGTGCGCTCGCTCCGGCCCTCGTCGCCCTCACCGAGTGGGGCGACCAGTGGGCGACCGATGACGAGCCGCCGATCTTCTACGTCCACTCCACCTGCGGCAACGGCATCACCGAGCAGACGATGTGCGCCCACTGCGGCCTCGTGGAAGACCCGGCCGAGATCAACGCGATCCTCGGGCCCGGCCACCCCCTGTGGACACCCGCCGCGGGCGAGGAGAGCACCGGATAGGCCCCCGCTGTGGCGTGCACTCCCCGCGGTGACACATACTACGAAGGATGAAGTCTGCCAGCGGCGCCCCCCGTCGCCACCTGCCCACCAGTCCCTTCAAGCCCCCGCCCCCGGCTCCGCCGGTCGTTCAGTTCAGCATGGACGACCTGGTCACGCACGACCGATACGGTCTGGGAGTGGTCACCGCCGTCGAGGGCGAGGTCGCCGTTTTCGTCGATTTCGGTTCTCGGCAGGAACGGATCACCACGCCGTTCCCCAGGTTGTACAAGCTCTGAGTTTGTTCGTGGCGGTACGAAACGGAAGGAGGCGGGCCAGGTGACCCGCCTCCTCGCTTACTTGCGCGTGCCGCTGCTGTAGGACAGCCGGGTCAGTTCCCCATTGCGAACGTCACCGACGAACAGGTGCCGGTCCTGGCCCGTCCCCGTGGCCACGGCGAACGGGAGGTTGACCTGCATCGTGCGCACGACCGACAACGACTGCTCGCCGACCACGTCCACGCCCCGGTCTCCGACCGCGAACACCTGGTGCGCGTACGGATTGACGGCGACGGCGCGAATCGGCCCCCGCGTCACCACCTGCTTGATGATCGTGCGCGACGACAGTTCGAGCACGGTCACGCTGGGCTGAATCGGCCCACCGCCCAGGTTGCCGGTGTAGAGACGGTTGTTGGCCGGGTCGACGGCGACGTCCCAGGGCTGGGTGCCCGCGGGACCGAGCGGAACCTGGGGATGGATCGTCTGGGTCACCCCGTCGTCGGTGACCGCACCGAGCGCGGTCACGGGCGGCTGCACCGCCAGCCTGCTCATCGCGATGTAGATCGTGTTCGTGTTCTCGTCCACCGCCATGCCGAGCGGCCCGGGGCCGGTGATGATCGGGGGCAGCTCGGTGTTGGTCCTGCCGTCGATCACGTGCAGGCGGCCGATCGCGTTGTTGGACACGTACACACGGTTGGTGCGCGGATTCACGACCACGTCGGTGGCGGTCTGCCCGGTGTTCAGTGCGACCGTCGCGACCACCGACAACGTCTTGCTGTTGAGCACGGTGACCTTGTTCACGGTGGGATTGCCCGGCTCGCCGGCGTTGAGCACGTAGATGCGCTCGGTGAGCGGGTTGACCGCCACGGCGTGCGGCCGGTACCCGACCTGGACCCGCGCCTTGCGCTGCAGCGTCTTGCGGTCCAGCACGATCAGCGCTCCGGGGCCGTCCGACGTGTGGGGGGCGGCGATCGTCTCGTGGTAGTGGGTGGCGTACAGGTTGTGCTTGTCCATCGCCACGCCCATCACGGTCTCCTGGAAACCGCTGCGCGGGCTGGCCAGCCGTACGCTCCGGTCCGGAGCCAGCGCCTGGTCGTGTGACTGGTGGATGGTGTCGGCCTCGGCCGCGGTCAGCTCGGCCGGCCCGCGACCCGGGGCGGGTGCGGGGTCGGCGACCAGGCTCAGGTTCGCCCAGTCGTTGAAGCCGTGCAGGAAGCGGCCCTTGTCCTTCGACATCACCAGCTTGTCGTCGTCGACCCGCGTGGTGTTGCAGACGTGGTCGTCGCCGCTGAGGATCTTGTCTCCGTCCTCCTTGTCGTTGGCGTCGGTCACGGAGTCCAGCTCGCCGTTCTTGCCCGCGGTGATGCACAGGCCGCCGTTGACGGCGACCGCCACGTCCGCCTCGCCCGGCGTGCCGTTGCCGTTCCAGTCGATGGGCTGGTCGGCGGCGCCCGTACGGCGGTCGCGGTCCGCGTCGTACCACCGGGTGTAGAACGGCGAGTCGGGCTGGATGCCCGCCTGCTCGTTCAGGTGGAGCGTGTCGAGTTCGTCCAGCGCCTGCGCGGAGTAGTCGACGATCGTCCGGTGGCTGCCGGTGGTCGAGGTGAGCCCGATGAGCTGGAAGTTGTAGCTCATGACGCTCAGGTAGTTGGGCTTGTAGTTGACGAAGGCCTCGTCGCCGCCGTGCTCCAGGCCGAGCGAGTGGCCCAGCTCGTGCATGAACGTCCCCGCCTGCTCACGATTGGTGCCGTTGCCTCCCGAGAACGCGCCCAGGCTGACCAGGAAGTCCTGGCCGTCGCCGGTGAAGTTGGCCAGCCCCGAGCTGCCGGACGGCTCGTCCTCCGCGTCGCCGTAATCGTGCACCCAGAGGTTGTAGTGCACGTAAGGATCCCTGGCGGGGTCGAAGTTGGCCGGGTCCGCCTTGATCGTCGCGAACTCCGACGGGATCAGGACCGGCTTGTGCGGGATCGTTCCACTGACCTCGACGATGAGCTGGATGCCCGGTTCTGTGTCCACCCCCGGGTAGGGGCACGACGTCGCCGCCGGCACCGGCGCGCTCGCGAACGCGGCCGCCACCTCCTCGACGGGCCCCGCCGGACGGCGCGCGTCGAACACCTGGACCTGGCCGCCCTCCGACGCGTCGGCGATCATCGCCTCCGCCGTCCCCAGGTGGTCGCCGTCCAGATTGCCGACCGCGAGCTGGTTGTGGTCGTCGTCGTTGAACCGCGTGTCCTTGATGCCCATGCTCGGGTCGGGAAGGTGGGTCGTCGCGTCCAGCACGTCGATCCTGCCGCCCGAGTCGTTGGCGATCAGGATCTCGTCCTGGTCGTCACCGTTGAGGTCGCCGACGGCCATCTGGTTGTGGTCGTCGTTCTCGAACGTCGTGTCATGCACGCCGAGGTCGGGGGAGAAGGCGTGGGTGACCGCGTCGTAGACGTGGACCCGCCCGCCCTCGGAGGCGTCGGCGATCGCGATCTCGTCGCGCCCGTCGCCGTTCAGGTCGCCGACGGCCATCTGGTTGTGGCCGTCGTCGTCGAATCGGGTGTCGTGGACGCCGAGGTCGGGGTGGGCGGTGTGGGTGACGGCGTCGTAGACGTGGATGCGTCCGCCTTCTGAGTGGTCGGCGATGGCGATCTCGTCGCGTCCGTCGTTGTTGAAGTCGCCGACGGCCATCTGGTTGTGGCCGTTGTCCTCGAATCGGGTGTCGTGGACGCCGAGGTCGGGGTGGGCGGTGTGGGTGACGGCGTCGTAGACGTGGATGCGTCCGCCCTCGGAGGCGTCCGCGATCGCGATGTCGCCGCGCCCGTCGCCGTTGAAGTCGCCGACCGCGATCTGGTTGTGGCCGTTGTCCTCGAAGCGCGTGTCGTTCACGCCCAGATCGGGATGCGGCAGCCCGGTCGAGCCGCCGAACAGGTCCGGCCGGTGGTCATGGTCCGCGTCGGCCATGTAGTCGACCTCGATCAGGACGGTCTTACGGCAGGGGCTCGCGCCCAGCGCGGCCAGGTCCATGGACAGGCTGCCGTCAGGACGCTTGATCCCCTCCAGCTCGACCTGATCGGGGATGCCGTCCTCGTCGACGTCCCCGGGGGCGAGCACGGATAACGCGCCCGGTGGACCCGCTGCCGTGGCGACCGGTTGACCGAGGCCGGCCAGGATGAGCCCGGCCATGATGGCGGTGAGAGTGCGTGCGCGCATGCGTCAGCTCCGTACATCGGCGGTGGATTGTCGGAGCCATCATTGGCTGCACTCTCTGATCGAATGCCACTTATTACGCAGAACTATGCAATGGCCGTAGGTACGTTCTCCCGGGGGCTTGAGACGTACAGGGGACATCGTGGTGTCGTCGTTGCGCGCCAAGGATCTGCGTGCCGTACTGGAATTCGCCATCGCGACGCTGCGCGTGCGCACGTTCGCGCACCTGCGGCCGCTGCTGGGCGAGGTGGCGGGGGTGGTGGGCAGCGCCACGGCGACGCTCACGCAGCTCAACCTCCGGACCCAGCACGAAGTCGCCGTGTTCTGGCCGGCTCACCGGCCGGATGCCGAGCGACTGCCGGCGTATGCGGCGCTGGGGCACACGCACCCGCTGCGAGAACCGTTGTCGCGGCTCGCCGTACGGCGTGCTGGGTCCGTGCTCCCGGTGCGGATCTCGGACGTGGTGGGCGCTCGCGAGTGGCAGGCGTCCCCTTTGTATCGGGAGGCCATGTACGGCACCAGCGACCAGTTGTGCCTGCCGCTCTCCTTCCACGGGCCGGTGCTGCGGGCGATCACGTTGTCGCGTCAGCGGGGCCAGTTCACCGATCGGCAGCGCGACCTGCTCGTGGCGTGTGCCGAGCACGTGGGGACGGCGGTGGGCCGGGTTCCGTTGCAGGGACAGTTCGCGTTGCAGCTGGCTCCGCAGGCAGCACGGGTGCCGCTCGCCGTCGCGGGGGAGCGGCAGGCCCGGCCGCTCCTGGAGCTGTCGCCGCGAGAGGGGGAGGTGCTGCGGCTGGTCGCCGAAGGGCTGACCGATGCGCAGATCGCCCGGCGGCTGGGCGTACGGCCCGCGACGGTGTCCAAGCATCTGCATCGGGTGTATTCGCGGCTCGGGCTGCGTAACCGGGCGGAGGCCACGCGCCTGTGGGTCGACCGCGGCCCGTTCTAGTGGGTCGGCCGCGGTCCGTTCTGGTGGGTCGACGGCGGCCCGCTCCGGTGCGTCGGCCGCAGCTCGTTCTCGTGGGTCGGCCGCGGCCCGTTCTAAAGGTTGCGCAGGACCGAGACCACGACGCCCAGCACCACTGCCTCGTCGCCGTCGATGACGGAGTAGGCGGGATTGCGGGGTTCGAGCTCGACGTGCCCGTTGCGACGGCGCAACACCTTGACGGTCGCCTCGCCGTCGATCATCGCGGCGACGATCTGACCGGAGTGCGCCTCGGGCTGCTGGCGCACCACCACGATGTCGCCGTCACAGATGGCCGCCTCGATCATCGAGTCACCCCGCACCCGCAGGGCGAACACGGTCCCCCGCCCGGTCAGGTCGCGCGGCAGCGTCAGCAGATCGTCGACGTGCTCATCGGCCAGGATGGGCGTGCCTGCGGCGATATCGCCCACCACGGGCACCGACACCAGGTCGGCAGGCGGCCTCGACGCCGCCGGCTGCAGGAAGAGACGGACGTCGATCGGACGGGTCAGCGTCGAGGCCCGACGCAGGAACCCCTTGTCCTCCAGGCTTCTCAGATGCTTCGACACCGCCGACGCGGAACGCAACCCAACAGCTCGCCCCAGCTCGCGGGTGCTCGGCGCGTATCCATGGTTGATCACCCAGTCCTGGATGGCGGCCAGTATCCGCTGCTGACGCTCCGGCAGGGCCGAGGCGTCCAGGCCTTCGAACGGATCGGAATCGACGTCGGGGATCACGTTGGGGATCACCCGCGACATGCTAGACCCGCTATCGACGCTCCGACGACGAGTGGCCGGGTCCGTCGGCCGGGCCCAAGCGCTGTCGCGCGTCACGCGGCGACGCACCGGCCGCCTGGAAATCGCCGGTTCGCCATCCCTGTCCGGGGTAGCCGTCAAGGATGAAGAGCGAAGGCGACCAACCCCGAAAGGGCGGTGCCTGGCTGGCGAGGTCGCAGGGGGTGTTCAACATCGTCGGCGGGGCCTGGCCGCTGCTGCACATGCGCAGCTTCGAGGCGGTGCTCGGCCCCAAAACGGATCGCTGGCTGGTGCGCACGGTGGCCGGTCTGCTGATCGGCGTCGGCTGGTCCCAGGTCCGCGCCGCGCAGACTCCCGAGGGCGTACGGCATGCTCGGCGGATCGGGCTGGCCACCGCCTCGACCCTGCTCGCCATCGACCTGGTCTACGTGCCGCTCGGCCGCCTGCGACCCACCTATCTGCTCGATGCGGCCGCGGAAGCCGCCTGGATCCGAGCCTGGCGATCGGCCTCCTGACCGTTCAGGCCGGCGACACGTCGTGCCTTCGCGGCCGGGTCCGCGGCGCGTGCCGTACGGCAGGCTCGCGTCACCGGCCGACGAGACTCAGGTGCGCCTCGCCATAGCGGTCACCCGCCACGCCCACCCTGGCGGCCAACGCGTCGAGGTCGGCCCGCTCGTCCGCCGACAGCCCGACCGCGGTGGCGCCGACGTTCTCCTGCAACCGTGACAGCCGGCGCGTTCCCGGGATCGGGACGATCCACGGCCGCTGGGTCAGCAACCACGCCAGGGCGAGCTGACCCGGAGTGGCACCCTTGGCTTCGGCCAGGGCACGGACGTGATCCACCAGGGCCTGGTTGGCGGCCAGGTTCTCGGCGCCGAACCGCGGGATGGTGGCCCGGATGTCGCCGTCGGAGAAAGCGGACCCAGCCTTCACCGATCCGGTCAGGAATCCCTTGCCCAGCGGGCTGAACGGCACGAACCCGACACCCAGTTCCTCGCACGCGGGCAGCACCTCGGGCTCGGGGTCACGCGTCCACAGTGAATACTCCGACTGCACCGCGGTGACCGGGTGCACGGCGTGCGCTCTGCGCAGCGTGGCGGCCCCGACCTCCGACAGGCCGAAGTGCCTGACCTTGCCCGCCGCCACCAGCTCGCCCACCGTGCCCGCCACCTCCTCGATCGGCACGTCCGGGTCCACCCGGTGCTGGTAGAACAGGTCGATCACCTCCACGCCCAGGCGTCGCAAACCGGCGTCGGCGACGGCGCGGATCTGCTCCGGCCGTGAGTTCAGGCCGACCGCTGCGCCATCCTGGATCTCCCACCCGAACTTGGTCGCCACCTGCACCTGATCACGGATCGGTCCGATGGCTTCGCCGACGAGTTCCTCGTTGACGTAAGGCCCGTAGACCTCGGCGGTGTCGAAGAAGGTCACCCCGGCGTCCACCGCTGACCGGATCACGCCGATCATGTCCTCGCGAGTGCCCGGGTTGGGGCCGTAGCTCTGCGACATACCCATACAGCCCAGCCCCAAGGCCGACACCCGCAGGCCCTGTCCCAACGTTCTGTCATGCACCGATGCCTCCCGCGACCCCGTCATTCCACCACTGTCCGGCGACCACGGGGGCTGACGGCATCATGCCATCAGCTTGCACCGTCACGGCCGGAGCCAGGCGCAGCACGACTGCGGGGTGATCAGGCGCTCTCCTTGTCCTCCAGGCCGACGGCCGCGCGCAGGTCCTGGACCTCCGCCTTCAAACGCTGGTCGCCGCGCGTCTCGGCGAGGTCGGTCATGACCAGGGCCAAGCAGGCCTTTGGCGACTGCGTTCAGCTTGTGCTGCAGTGCGTGGTTGGCCCGGCTCCGGGTGTTCTGCAGCAGTGCCACCAGGAGGAACGTCACGGTGTTGATGATCAGCTGCCACGTGTCCAGGTTGCGGATCATCAGGAAGGACGGCATCCACACCAGGACCAGCAGCACACAAGCGGCGAAGAACCAGGCCCGGGAGACGAACCCGGCCGCGGTCGTGGCGAACCGGTCGAACCATGACAGCCGGGCGGACACGTCCGACGGCATCGTGCGCTTGGAAGCATGTGGCGGCGCAGCGTTGGATGCGACACAACTCCCCCCCTACCCCCGCGGCAAGGTCCAGCCATCCGGCAGCGGGCTCAGCAACCCGTGACCAGCACGGACGCGATGTTGGGGATTCTCTCGACACGCGCGAACCTCTCCCGGAGCGCCGGGTCAGGCCAGGGCGCGCACCGTCGCGGTGAACAGCCAGGGCAGGCGCGCCGCGGCGGGCACGACCAGCCGCGCGGTGCCCGGCCGCCTTGCGGCCTCGAGCAGGGCGCCGGTCAGCAGGCGGTGCGTGCGTGACAGCCGCCGCCACGCGTGCTCGTAGTCGCCCGCCCGCCCTTCGACCAGGCAGCCGACCAGGGCTTGCGCGCAGCGTACGGCCAGGCACAGGCCCTCGCCCGTCAGCGCGTCGGTGTAACCCGCGGCATCGCCCACCAGCAGGACCCGCCCGGCCACCCGGGCACGAACGCGCTGGCGAAGCGGTCCGGCCCCGCGTACGGCGGTCGCGGGCTCGCCGGTGAGCCGGGGGAGCAGGGTGGGGAAGGCGGCCAGATGTTCGTCGTAGCCCATGCGTCGCGTGCTGAGTATCGCGACCCCGACCAGGTCGTCGCTCACCGGCGTCACGTACGCTTCCCCGGCCGGTGACCAGTGGACCTCGACATGGTCGGACCACGGGGCGACATGGAAGTGCCGGCGCAAGCCGTACCGGCTGGGTCTGCGGTCGGGAAGCCCGAGCCGCAACTTCGCGCGGATCGGCGAGTGCAGGCCGTCGGCGGCCACCAGCCACCTGGCCCGCATCCCCGCCGCCTCGACGCCATGCTCGTCCTGGCGCAGGTCGTCGAGCTTGGCGGCGATGACGGGCACCCCGAGGGCGGCCGCCCGCTCGGCCAGAGCGGCGTGCAGGGCGGTCCGCCGTACGCCCAGGCCCATGGTGCGGGCGAAGTCGGCCCGCACCCGGGCCGTGGGACCGATGTAGTCGATCCCGGCCAGAGGGTGTCCCTGGAGGGTCACGCCCATCGAGCGCAAGGCGGCGACGCCGCCCGGCATCAAACCCTCACCGCAGGCCTTGTCGACCGGTACGGCGCGCGGTTCGACGACGACGGCACGCAGCCCGGCCAGCGCGGCGTGGATCGCGGTGGCCAGCCCGGCCGGTCCGCCGCCCGCCACGAGAAGGTCGATCAACGGCTCGGCCGTTCCTCGAGCAGCGTGAGCGCCTCGTTCTCGCAGCGGATGCGCACCACCATCAGGACGGCGTTGAGCACGGTGAAGACCAGCGCAGTGATCCAGGCGGTGTGGACGAGCGGCAACGCGGCACCCTCGACGGCCACCGCCACGTAGTTGGGGTGGCGCAGCCAGGAGAAGCGGTAGGGGCCGCTGCGTACGGCAGGCATCCCGGGCACGAGGATCACCTGGGTGTTCCATTGCGGGCCGAGCGTGGTGATGCACCACCAGCGCAGGGCCTGGGAGGCGAGCACGAGTGCCACCATGGGCCAGCCGAGCGCCGGGATGAACGGTCGGTCGGCGGCGAACGTCTCGATCAGGCAGCCCGCGAGCAGGCCCGTGTGCAGCGCCACCATCCAGGGATAGTGGCCTTGCCCGCGCACGACCGCGCCACGTTCCATGCTCCAGGCGGTGTTGCGCTTGGCGACGACCAGTTCGGCCAGCCGCTCGATCGCGACTGCCGCGACTAGCAACGAGTACCAGATCATCGACGGCTACCAGCGCAGCAGGACGAGCTCGGCGCAGAACCCCGGTCCCATCGCCATGAGCATGCCGGCGGTTCCCGGTGGCGGGGCATGATCCTCCAGAGTGTCGCTCAGCACGTGCAGCACCGAGGCCGACGACAGGTTGCCGTTGGCGGCCAGCGAGCGCCAGGTCACGTCCAGAGCTCCCGGCGACAGATCGAGGGCTTCTGACACCGCCTCGAGCACCTTGGGACCGCCAGGGTGACACACCCAGGCGGAGACGTCACGCGTGCTCAGGCCGTGCTCGCTCAGCAGCGCGTGCACGTCGCCGGCCAGGTAGGTGCGCACGACGTCGGGCACGCTGCCGTCCAGCACCACGCCGAAGCCGCCATCGCGCACCTCCCAGCCCATGACGTGCTCGGTTTCGGGGTAGAGATGCGCGAGCGTGGCGACCACCCTCGGTCCCGGCTTGCCGCGTTCCGCGTTCGGCCCTGC
>NZ_JBITGL010000035.1:0-18316 GCF_044456985.1 Nonomuraea sp. NPDC050663 | reverse complement strand
ACCACCGCCGCGTTCCGCGTTCGGCCCTGCACCGCCGCGTTCCGCGTTCGGCCCTGCACCGCCGCGTTCCGCGTTCGGCCCTGCACCGCCGCGTTCCGCGTTCGGCCCTGCACCGCCGCGTTCCACGCTTGGCCGTCCACCGCCGTGAGCCGCGTTCGGTCCTGCACTGCCGCGTTCCGACCCACACAGCACCACCGCCGCGGCGCCGTCGCCGAACAGCGCGCTGGCCACCAGACTCGCCGTGGAGCCATCCCCCGGCTGCAGGGTGAGAGTACACAGCTCGACCGACAACAGCACCGCCACATGATCGGGATGGCCGAGCAGGTAGTCGTGCACGCGTGCGATCCCCGCCGCGCCGGCGACACACCCCAGCCCGAAGATCGGGAGCCGTTTGACGTCAGGCCGCATCCCGAGACGCGTGGCGACACGAGCGTCGATCGACGGCACCGCGATCCCCGTGACCGACGTGAACATGATCAGATCCACGTCACCCGGCTCCAGACCGGCCTTATCCAAAGCCCCGGAGACGGCGCGCATGCCCAGTTCCACCGCAGCGGAGACGAACGCCTCGTTGGCCGCGCCGAAGCCATCGAGCTTGGCGTAGTCCTCCAGGGGCAACGCCAGATGGCGGTAGTCGACCCGCGCACTGCTGTGCAGCCGGTTCAGTAGTGTGCGGTCGGCGCCTTCGGGGAGGAAGGCTCGTGCGGCCAGTTCGGTCAGCTCGGCTTGCGGATAGCGGTTTTCGGGCACGACTGCATGAACGGCCGCGATTCTGGTCATCTAGGTGATTTGCCCGCGAGCCTGGTTACTATGCCGTGCGAACGGCGATGATCTCGACTACCTGTGTCGTGCCATGCTGCTCCACTCTGCTGCTCTTCCCATCCCATCCCATCCCTTCTCTTCTTCTCTGCTCTTCTCTTCTCTTCTCTTCTCTGCGGACGGCGGTGATCTCGGCGAAAACGCTCAGAGGACTGGTGGGCAGCTGCCATCCGGGCCCCACCGCCGCCGTCACTCTCCTGGTCGCCGCCATCATCGTGGCCAGCGGGCGCGACGTCGCAGGCTGCGTCGTGGCCACCGCCGCCGTGCTGACCGGCCAGCTGTCCATCGGTTGGTGCAACGACGCGGTCGACGCTGAACGCGACGCAGCCGCCGGCCGGACGGCCAAGCCGATCGTGGCGGGCCTGGTGAGCGTCCGGCTCGTACGTGCCTCGGCCTTCACCGCCCTGGCCCTCTGCGTGCCGCTGTCGCTGGCTTCCGGGCTGGCGGCGGGCCTGGTCCACCTGGCCGGCGTCGGCGCGGCCTGGGCCTACGATCTGTGGCTCAAAGCCACCATGCTGTCCTGGCTGCCCTACGTGATCGGCTTCGGCTCCCTCCCGGCCTTCGTCACACTCGGCCTGCCGGGCGCGCCATGGCCCGCATGGTGGGCGGTATCAGCCGCCGCACTCCTGGGACTCGGCGCCCACCTGGCCAACGTGCTCCCAGACCTCGAGGCCGACCTCGCCGGCGGCATCCGCGGCTGGCCCCAACGCCTGGGCCGCACAGGCATCGCCGTCCTGCTGCCCCTCCCGCTCGTAGCTGCCACCGCCCTCCTCGCCTTCGGCCCGTACGGCACAGCGTCCGCTTTGTCCTGGGGAGCTCTCGTCCTGGCGTGCATCGTCACCGCCGCGGGGCTGACGATGATGCGACGGGCACCCAAAGCGCTGTTCGCCGCAGCGGTCGCGGTCGCCGGGATCGACGTGATCCTCCTGATCACCAACGGCGCCCGGCTCACCGGCTGACCAGCGCGCTCATGTTCCTTCGCGCTAACGGCGCCTGTCTCGCGGCCTCCACGGCTCGGCAGCGCGCTCATGCTCCCCCGCGCCCAGCGACGCCCGGCTCTCCGGCTGGCCAGCACGCTCATGCTCCTCCGCGCCAACGGTGCCCGGTTCTCCGACTGAGCAGCTCGCCCACGCTGTTCCCGCCAACGGCACCCGGCTCACCGACTTCTGCGACCGACCAGGGCACTCACGCTCCTCCCCGCCCAGCGCCCCACCACGGCACCGGCCAGCGACGCCGGAACCGTGCCCGCCCCGAGCCCCACTTCCACCAGCAGATCGAAGACCTCCGGCCGACGCGCAGCAGTGGCGATGGCCGCGTCAATGAACCCGGGCGACTGCGCGGCACGGGCCAGCACATCGGTGGTCCGAAGGTGACGCCCAAGCGCCGCCCGCAGCTCCCGACGGTAGGCGCCCAGCGGATCATCAGGCGCAAGCACCGCCGCCTGTCCAGCCAGCCGCCCGGACAACAGCGCGTAATAGATACCCTCACCCGTCAAGGGGTTGATGAGACTGGCCGCGTCCCCCGCCAACAACACCCGCCCGACCCCAGGCTTCGGCCGACCGGGCGACAACGGCAGATGATGGGCACGCAACTCCCGCGCCGGCAGGTCGGGCAGCAGCTCCCGCAGCCGCCCATGCAATACCTCACGCCCCGGCCGCCCCGTAGCGTGCAGCGTGGGCAGAAGCATCCCGAACCCCACATTGGCCGTCCCGTCGCCAATCGGAAACGCCCAGGCATAAGCGGGCCACCCGGCCCTCTGCATGGCAATCAGCTGAGCATCTTCCGTGTCCGGCAGATCGGCATACCCCCGAACCGCGATCGCCGTGTGCCGCTCCGGCGTCGCCCGCGCACCGAGCAGGCGCCGAACGACAGAATTCGCCCCATCAGCAGCCACCACCACAGCAGCCGTCAACGCGTCATCAACCCTGACCCGCCCTGCCTCAGCAACCAGCGATCGCACCCGATGACGGCGAACCTCCACCCCACGAGCCCGTGCAGCCTCAACCAGCCGGGCATCGAACACCATCCGCGGCACGACATGATTGGGCCGCGCAACCGTCGCCGAAACCCGCACACCACCCGGCGAAATCACCGACAGACGCTGCGTCGGCCGATAATCGGCCAGGAGCTCAGGCAACCCAAGCAACTCGAGCTCGTCCCGCCCATGAGCGGCGATGCCGTCACCACACGCCTTGTCCCGCGGAAAGTCGTCCCGATCCAGTAGCAGAACCGAGGCATCCGGCCGCAACTGCTTGGCCCGCAAAGCCGCAGCCGCCCCAGCCGGGCCACCCCCGATCACCAGCACATCCCACACGGCTGCCACATCGGGTCTCTTCCACTCTCAGGTGGGGCGAAACGGGAATGGAGGCGGGACTAGTGTCCGCTCGATGCTAATCCGCCGCTTGTGCATAGGTGCTGTGCCCGCCCCGGATCGCTCGAGACCCTTCCGGCAGGAACGAGCTGGCAACTGAGCGGCTCTCTGCTGCCTTCGCCTGCCGAACGAGAAGGCCTGCGGCCAGGAAACCAGGTCATCCACGATGACTAGGTGCCCCCGGCAGGTCACGGCGCAAAACCACAGCACTCCAGAGGCGCCGCGTGGGCGCCTCGTTGTCGAGGTCCGTGTGGAGGCGGTCAAAGGCGAGGGCTGTCGATGACTCCAGACCGTTGGATTCTCTGAACGACCACCTCATCGGTGGTCCTTGTCGCGGCGATCGCGGCCGTCGTGTCCTACCGTCACATGCACGAACTCGCGTTGCGACACGGGGAGAGCGAACTGGGCGCCGCTCTGGTCCCGCTCGCTGTCGACGGCATGATCGTGGCCTCGTCGATGTCCACTCTGCTGGCCAGCCGCTATGGACGTCGTGGGGGAGCTCTGGCCTGGGTTCTGCTGGTCATCGGAAGCCTGGCAAGTCTCGAGGCCAATGTGGCCGTCGCTGACCCAACTCCTATTGCACGGCTCATCGCGGCCTGGCGGCGGTCGCGCTGATCGGGGCGTACGAGATGCTCATGGGGCAGATTCGCTATGGCCGATCCCCTCACCCCGGGCAGTGCGGTCCAGCGGAGCAAGAGACGCCCGACCTGGACCTGCGGAGGGCGGCGTGGCATTGGGCCGCTCGACAACAGACTCCCGGACGGAGGACTACCGCCTGGGAGACTCATAGCGAACCAGTTCTCTCGTAGCGCCAGGTGGGGACGTTGGATCAAGAGCGCCAGCGTGGCAGGGGAACTCGAGTGACGCCATTCGCTGTCCGTGGCGCGCCGCATTCTCCCGGGTTGGGGGGAACCAATCAATTGATCGTGGTGGCGCGGTGCTCAGGCGGGTTCAAGCAGCGTTCTTCGTCCCCGCCCATGAGACCGAAGAACTCCTGCGTCCCTACGTCTGGCATCGCCTGTGTCGCGCACTCAGAGCCACCGGATATCTGGAATACGGCCATCCCAGGCCTACCACCACATGATCCTCCTCCCGCTCCGGGATCTCCAATTGTGTATGGCTGAGCGGTACAGGGTCAGCCCGCGCGAAGCTGACGCGACTTCACCAAGACGGCACGTCTTGCAGGGTCCGCACGCGCCGAGGACGAGTATGTCTTCCGCTGGCTGGCCAGCACGATCAGCCACTACACTCACCCGGACATCGATATGCCCACGATGGCCGCCAACCAGGAGTGCAAGTGCCCCAGCTCCCCGAGATCGTTGATCTGTTCGCCGGTCCGGGTGGGTGGGACATAGCCGCGCGATGGTTCAACGTGCCGGCGGTGGGCATCGAGTGGGATGTCGATGCCTGCCAGACTCGCCTGGCGGCGAAGTTGGATACCCGTGAAGGTGACGTCCGTAAGTACGGCCCCGCAGACTTCGACCGCGCCTCCGCTCTAGCAGGAAGTCCTCCCTGTCAGACGTACACCGTCGCCGGGGCGGGCAAGGGGCGTGAAGCGCTGGATCGCGTGCTGTATTTCGCTGAACGGATGGCTGCGGGCGAGGACGTCACCGCTCGCCTCGGTGGACTGGACGATGAGCGAACGGCATTGGTGCTGGAGCCCCTTCGGTGGGTGATCGAAGCGAAGAAGGCCGGACGCCCGTACGAGGTGATCATGCTGGAGCAGGTCCCCTCGGTCCTTCCTGTGTGGAAAGCCATGAAGTGGATCCTCGAAGGAATGGGCTATTCAGCTGACTACGGAATACTTCGTGCCGAGGAGTTCGGCGTGCCGCAGACCCGTCGTCGAGCCGTATTGATCGCCCGCTTGGAAGGGGTCGCCAGGCTTCCTAAGCCAACGCATCGCCCTTATGACAAGAAGGTGTCGCGCCGGGCCGGAGACCAGAGCCGCCTTCCGTGGGTATCCATGGGAGATGTCCTCACACGACCAGAGCCGTTCGTCGTGATATCCAACTACGGAACAGGTGGCGATCCCAAGGCAAGAGGCCGCCGCACGTCTTCCGAGCCTGCTTTCACCGTCACCGGAAAGGTCTCTCGGAATCGAGTCGAAACGATGGACGGCCGAGACGCGAACCCTGCCCGCATCACTCTCCCCGAAGCCGGACAGCTGCAGACTTTCCCAACCGACTACCATTGGAGTGGTCGCGACATCTCCCAACAGATCGGCAACGCCATTCCCCCCCGCCTTGCCGCTTATATCATCGCAGCGGCGTTGAACCTCGGAGACGAAGCACTCCGGGAGATCTTTCCGGACCTCGCCGTAGCAAGAACGAATATAGATACGTGATCGCCAATTCGACAGGCGAAAAGATTCCTATCCGGTTCCACTGGCATGTGGCATGACAGACTTGCGACGATCATTGACCAGTTCCGCGATCATCGCAGCCGCTTCGGATGGATCCTCGTGTTCCCATACACGCACGGCAAGCCATCCAACAGCCTCCAGACGAGCGTCGGTGTCGGCATCGCGGCTACGGTTGAGCTCAATCTTCGATCGCCAGAACTCCTGATTGTTTCGCGGCCATGTCCCATGTTCAGGACAGCCGTGCCAGAAGCATCCGTCAACGAATACCGCCACCCGGACGGGGCCGAAGACCACGTCCGCTTCACGTCGCAGGCCGGAAATCGGTTTCTTATGGATTCTGTATCGCATGCCACGCTTGTGCAGTTCGCGGCGGAGCCAGATCTCTGCATTCGTATTCCGGCTGCGCTGCCTGCTCATCCGATCACGTGTTGCATCAGTGGCTGAAAGCCTGTTCATATTCGTCTTGCCGTCCCTTCAGAGCGATCAGGGATATTCAGCCTGCCCAGGTCACAGCAATAAACGGTAGCTTCCCGGCGCCAGAGATGAATCCTCATCGACAGAGTGAATGTCCCACCCCTCGTCCCGCAGGTCGTCGATGGCACTCCTCCAGTTGCTGGACTTGGCAACATGATCAAGATCCTCACGGTCAGCCGCCTCAGGGCTGATGGCCTGCAGATAGGCCAGGATGCGCTTGCCGACCGTGCCGCCGCCCTTTCGAATGTCCGAGGCCAGCCGCCACTTCCTCGCCAGGGCTTCGTCCGGCTCTGCTCGGAGCAGGATGTACTGATCGGAGCGCAGTTCTCTGGACTGCACCCCGCTCTCGATAGGCCAGCCATGCTCGACACGTAGCTCGCGGACGCGACGCGACCACTCAGCGATCCCGGAAACCCCTGACAACTCCGGACCAGAAACGATCTCACCGACATGCCTCAGCAGATACCGAAGCAGACGCTTCTGAGCTCCACCCATCCCGAGGAGGACACCGACGCGCGCCATGTGCTCACGATGCAGCGCCATACTGAGCCCCACAGCAGCGCTGGCATCCTGCCAATCGTCTTCCGTCACCTCGGCTGCATTGACGATCTTGTCCAGGTGGTCGGTGGCGACCTTCAACGCGTCGCGCGCACCGGCGATAGCGGCGCGTAGCTCCTCGTCTGATCGCATGGGCACAGTCTGACACGCGCTGCCCTGTACGATCCGAGATCTCCGGTTGTACATTGCCCTTCCGGTGAACTCGGCAGCAACCTTGCTCAATCTCGCAATGATCTACCAACCGCATTGGCATGGACGCCGACCGCCTGGGGAACTTCACGCTGAAGAATTCCGCTTCGGCCGGAGGCGCTTTGCTGAGGGATGACCATGGTGAACGCACGACGGGGGCACGAGTGACCAGAGACGCCGCCTGGGGGCAGGAAGACCCGAATCTGGTTCACTGGCTCGCACAGCATCGCACAAGCACACTCGGGGCGTATACAGCGGATCGGCTCCTTCTCGGGGAACACGCCAACCAGGAGGACAGCTACAGGACCGGGGGCTACTCACGGCGGCAGATCCTCGAACTCGTCCAGAACGCCGCCGACGCGCAATACGAGGACCAGCCGGGGCGAGTCGAAGTACGGCTGATCGGCGACACCCTGTACTGCGCCAACGAAGGTGAGGCCTTCACCCAAAGGGGTCTCGAAGCCATCTGCCACGCCTTCCTCAGCGACAAGCGAGACGAAGAGATCGGCCGGTTCGGTCTCGGATTCAAAGCCGTACTGGGCATCACCGACTCCCCAGCCGTCCTCAGTCGATCAATTAGCTTCTGCTTCGACGCTGAGCGCGCCGCCGAAGAGTTTCGCGCCTTGGATCCGGCGGCGACGAAGTTCCCCATCCTCCGTATGCCCGCCCATCTCGACGCGGCCGAGGCCATCGGTCAGGATGCATCACTGGGCGAATTGGCCGCCTGGGCGACCACCATCATCCGCTTGCCCATGTCGAACGGCGCCGCTCGATTGGCGGAGGAACTCGCACACTTCCCAGTGGAGTTCCTCTTGTTCGTACCCAGGGTGTCAGCTCTACGGATCGTGATCGACCGTCCCGGATCCGCACAAGTCGAGCTGGAACACACGTGCATCGCCCTCGCCGACGGAGTGCGGCGCCTGAAAACTCAAGATCGCGAGCCTTCCGACTGGCGGGTGTGGCATGCGTCCCACCATCCCTCGCCCCAAGCCCTGAAAGAGGTCAGCGAAGCCATCAGGCGCTCGAAAGTCAATGTCGCCTGGGCAGCGCCGCTGACCGGTGATGTCTCCGCTCTCGGACGGTTCTGGGCCTACTACCCACTGACCGAGACAACGTCACTGCGTGGCATCGTCAACGCTCCGTGGCAGGTCAACGACGATCGCACCAGCCTCCTGCGGGGCCGGTTCAATGAGGAGATCCTTGAGCGAGTCGCGGCTCTGGTGATGGAGGGTCTCCCGACCCTGAGCATCGCAGGAGACCCTGCGCGCCACTTCGACTACCTCCCCGCGCGAGGCCGTGAAGCCCCCAACTTCGCCGACCGATTCCTGGCTGCTCGCATCCCCCAAATGGTCGCCGCAGGTCACTGCATCCCGGACCGTGATGGGGTCCTCCGCCGCGTCAACGATTTGCGCTTCCCCCACCTGGAGCGCGTTCGGTTCGATCCCGCCTTGATCAAGGCGTGGTACTCCTCACCCGGATGTCCCCGCTCGGTACCCCACATCGACTGCTTTCGTAGCCCGACCCGACAGGCACGTCTGCGTAGTCTCATCCGGGCCGACGACACCCGCGCAGCCGCGGTCGAACTGGACGCAGCAGACTGGCTACAGCAGATCATCGGTAATGCAACGGACGCGGAGTGCGCTTCGGCCCTCCGCGTCGTCATGGTTGCGAAGGACGAGAACACCCGTCGCGAATTCCTCTCCGCCAGGATTCTCCCTGACGAGCACGGACGACTCCGAGCGCTGAAATCAGCCGGAGACCTCTTCCTCCGCGGGGACGTACTGACCAGCCAGGCCGAGATAGGCCTGGTGAGACAGTCCCTACTGACCCTTCCCGACGTCGAACGATTCCTTCGCGAACTCGGGTTCAAGGACGTAGATCCAGGCCACGAGCTCGCCAAACTGACTGGAACGACCACGAAGAAGTGGACTGGCACCGAATGGGCCGAGTTCTGGCGCTTGGTCTCCGAGGTGCCCAAGTCCGTGGCCGAGCAGCACCTGGAGGAGCACCTCGCCACCGGGCATCGACTCAAGGTAAAAAGCCAAAACGGCTGGTGGCACCACTCGGATGAGGTGATCATCTCAGGCCTGGTGGCGCCCCGAAACCCGGCAGTGGTGCTCCACGAGGAATTCCGGCACGATCTACCGCCTGACCTGCTGCGACGCCTAGGTATCGCTACTCGCCCATTGACCAGCCGAGCTTTGGGCCACGACTCGACGTATTTGGAGTACCTCCGGCTGACCAGAACGGCCTACCTGTCGAAGCTGCCGGTACGCGGGCGCCCATCCGACAGAGAGCTCGGGTTTATCGACCACGATCCCGTGGGGCCGCTACACATGCTTCGCAAATTCCGCGATTCCGGCGATCTTGAGGCATGCACAGGTTGGACCCAGGCCCTCCTCGAACTCGAGGTCCCCGACACATGGCTGTTCGGCCATCTCACTCGGAAGTCCTTTCCCCGCGACCCCGTTCTGGCCCCCTCTGTGTGGGCAGCCCAGGAATACGGGCTCCTGGCCACCTCATGGGGGCCGCGGACCGCAGCAGGCAGTTTGGCCCGGTCGGTGTCGGCGTACGCTCCCCTTCTTCCTGTCGCCGAAGCCCCAGCAAGCGACAAGCTGCCTCTCACCCAATCTCTCGACCAGATCTCTCCGGACATTTGGCGGGAATTTCTGGATCGAATACCGGCCACGCAGGATCCGTGGACTCTCGGCGCGCTGGTCGCTGAAGCAGCTCGCCGAGTGCCCAAGGACCAGGTTCCCGAGTATGTCCCTGCGCTCAGCGGCATCACAGGGTGTCGAGTCCTGCGGAGGGATGTCCTCATCGCCAGAACTGAGGAGGAACGACGAGTTCTCGCTGAACGTCGGCCGGCCTACATCGCGGTCTCCGATGAGGCGCTCGCCACGGTTCTGGTCGAGAAGTGGGGATGCGCTTTCGCCTCCTCCCAACTGAGGGTGGAGGTGCTGGCCGAGAGCCCGGCTGAACCCGTCGTTGTGTTGGATCGTTACAGGGGCCTCCGCCCGCTGGCAGCCGAGAGCCTCAACCATGTCGAGCTCATCGAATGCGGCGAACTCTTCCGACAGATCACCGGTCCAGACGGTGTGGACCGCGAGCCGGCTGATCTTTTGCGTGACGGCGAGGTTGTCTACCATCGCGCTGCTCTGCGGGATGAGGACCTTCTCCTGCGGCTCGCAGAAGAGTTCGGCATCGAGCTGACGTCGATTTCCATCAGCCGGATTCTCGACGATGCTCAGGACGAGGCAATCGAGCGGAACATCGCGCTTTGTCACGCTGAGCGTGACCATTCCAAGAAGCTGCTCCTTCTGCTTGATGCGGCCATGCTTGAAGCAAGGCTCCCGACAGGGCTGCTGGAGACCGTGCGCAAGCTCGGTGACAACCAGGGCGCACAACAGGTCGCCAGACTTCTGATCGACGTCTATGGCTACGACGTACTGAGAGAGCTTCGTCACGATCTGCAGAATGCCGGATACCCCGTTCCCGACCGGTGGGCCGGAAGTCCGCCTGCCGTGGGCTTTGTCCGCAGACTCGGCTTTCCTACCGAGTACGCCGGTGAGCGCGGTTCGCACCTCGAACCCGACTTGACAGTTTTCGGCCCTCCTCGCCTTGGCCCTCTGCATCCTTACCAGCAGGAACTTGCCCTCAGGATCCGATGCCTCATCGACGAGCGGGACCGAGGCTTGTTGTTCCTGCCGACCGGCGCGGGGAAGACCAGGGTGACTGTCCATGCGTTGGCCACGGCGTTCCTCGAAGACGGACTGACGGGCCATCTCCTGTGGGTCGCTCAGAGCGAAGAACTATGTGAACAGGCCGTGCAGACGTGGTCCACCGTCTGGCGGGACCTCGGCGACGATCGTGCCCTCAGAATTTGCCGGCTCTGGGATCGCAACGAGATCACCGCAGGTGAGAACGAACTCATGGTGGTCGTGGCCACCGACGCGAAACTCGCGATCTGCCGCGACAACCCGGACTATGCGTGGCTGGCCGAGCCGGCTGCGGTCGTGATCGACGAGGCACACGAGGCAACCGGTACGGACTACACCAAGTTCCTGGCGTGGCTCGGACTGGATGCACACCGCACGAGCAGGCCATTGCTGGGACTGACGGCGACGCCGTTCAAGGGAACCGACAAGGAAATGACGCGAAGATTGGCCGGTCGGTTCGGCAATAATATGATCGACGTCCTCGGCGAGGACCCCTATGGGGTCCTGCAACGCTTGCGGATCTTGTCCCGCATCGAACACCAGGTACTTGACGGTGGGGCAGTGCCACTCGACGCCGACGAAGCCGCGATCACCGAGCGAACACGACTGCTGCCCTCTCGGGTCTTGGAGCGCATCGGACGTGACGAGGCCAGAACGCTGCGGCTGCTGGAGCATATTGAGGGCCTGCCATCGGACTGGCAGATCTTGGTGTTCGCAGCGTCCGTGCTGTCGGCCCAGGTTCTGGCAGCCCTCCTGCGGGTGCGAGGGATCTCCGCGGCCTCGATCAGCGGATCGACGCGCACCCACGAGCGGCGCAGGAACATCGACCGATTCCGGAATAAGGACGTCCGGGTTCTCACCAACTGTAATGTCCTGACTCAAGGTTTCGATGTCCCCGCTGTGAGAGCGCTGTACATCGCCCGCCCCACCTTCAGCCCCAACGCTTACATCCAGATGGTCGGACGTGGATTGCGGGGACCAGCCAATGGGGGTGATTCCCATTGCCTTGTCGTCAACGTTGACGACACATTCGGGCAGTTCGGAGAACGTCTCGCCTATCGGGAGTTCGACTACCTCTGGGATAGACAGGGCGGACAAGACACATGAAAATGATCCCGGCCATCGAGAGCCTCGGCCACATCCAGAGCCGTGCGGAGCGTCAAGTCGCAGAGCTCCTCACTCAAGTCGACCTCGGCGAGCCTACGACTTGCCTGTACTCGGTGAGACTGCCGGTCCACGAATACAAGCGGATGGCCGAAGTGGACTTCCTGGTGGTGTGGAACGACACAGTCTTGGTCATTGAGGTGAAGGGCGGACGCATCAGTCGTAACGATGGGCTATGGACGTTTACCGATCGCTACGGCCAACCCCATCGCAAACGTGAAGGCCCATTCGAACAAGCCAGCTCGGCAATGTTCGCTCTAGGGCAGCGCCTCAAGGATCGTCTCCCGAGCCTCGACGTCGCCTTCGGCTTTCTCGTGGTGACTCCAAATCAAGAGCTCGATCCCGATCTGGAGTGGGAGCCGGCCCAGCATGCCGGGCCACAGGCGATGACCGTGCATGGTATGGAGCGGGTGCTTCAACGCGCTCGCGCCTTCTGGCACCAACGTCTCGGCCATCCGGTACGAGGGGGTGCCTACAGGCAGTTGCTCAATGTGCTGCGGCCCGACTTTGATCGTGTGCCTACCCTGGCTGCACAGGTGATCGGCCTCGAACGGGAATACGTCCAACTGGCCGAACGCCAATATGATCTGCTCATCGGAGCCGAGAGCAACGATCGCATCGTGTGTACCGGCGGTGCTGGATCAGGGAAGACGTTGCTCGCCGTGGAAACGGCTCGTCGCGCTGCGACCTCCGGCCATAAAGTCATATTGACATGCCGTTCCGTGCTTCTGGCTGATTTCCTCCGTGATGCCCTCGGCGACTGTGGCGTCATATGCGGCGCATTGACCGAACTAGACGGAATACCGCCCGCCGACGTACTGATCGTCGACGAAGCCCAAGATCTGATGGATGTCGACGCTCTGTTGCGCCTGGACGGGATGCTGCAAGGAGGCTGGGCCGACGGACGCTGGAGAATCTTCTGTGACCCCAACAACCAGGCGAACGTCGATGGCTCATTCGATCAAGAAGCATTTCGGGAACTCGTGGGTTCTGCCTCGTCCATCCACCTGCCCTACAACTGCCGCAACACCTCCCCGGTGGTTCGGCAGACCCATCTCGTCACTGGTGCGGACCTCGGTGTGGCGAGAGCAGGGGCAGGCCCCGCCGTCATGTACGAGCGCTACGAGGACGACCTTCATGCGGCCAAGCTGCTGGACTCCTACCTGGGCAAACTCCGGCAAGAGGGGGTTGATCTGGCCGAGGTTGCCGTCGTGACCCTTCGCGACAGTTCGCCGATCAGCTCCGCAGCCCGATCCAAAGCATTCCGTTCCGGCAGGCTCACGGATAATCCCGATGCGAGAACACGACGTACCAGTACGGCTCAGCTGGTTACAACAGCACAGATCAAGGGACTGGAAGCAGCGCACGTCTGCCTGGTCGATGTTGAGGACATCAACGACCCCATCGGGGCAGCTCGACTCTACGTGGCCATGACCAGACCCAGAATCAGCCTTTGGCTTGCCGTCAGCGCCGCTGCCTGGCAGCAGATCGAACAGGGTCACAGCAGAGGAGCCACACAATGAATCGCCGCGAACCGATCAGTGTGCGCCAAGACTTGCTGAACTACCTGCGCAAACAATACCTAGGGCCCGCCTCAGGCGATGACGAGATACTCGCCACCAGGCCGGAGCACACCTACCTCGTCGGCACTCTCTATCCACAAGGCCTGGCCGGAGAACGGCACTTCGGCGACAGCCTTGGGGCCGATGCCCACGACGAGGAATTGGACGAACCCATCGAGATGGCCAACAGTTGGCATCCGGCTTCCGCGGCCATCTCCTTCCTTCACGACGCACCTCAGATGCGCTGTCAGATCACCGCAGGCACCTACGAGAAGGAACCGAACGGCCGCCGCAGCAACTGGAAGAGACATCATTGGCAGGGCGAAGCATTCCTACGCGCAGATGGTACGGCTGAGGACAACAGGATCGATCTTTTCGACGGACGCGCGCGGTTGATCTGTGTCTGGAGGCGAACAGGCAGCGCCTGGCTCGTCACTGTCGCCTTGGAGAATCTCGCCGAGCACGACGAGGCGGAATCTCCACCGCCAGCAGAGCTGTGCCTTTTCCAGGCCGCCTTCATCTGCCATGTCCAAGGCGGCCGTGTCCTGCCGTACCCCAGCAGCGCCGATCTGTCCGACGACCCCGAGGACCAGGAACTCCGACTTCTCTACCGGCACCGCCGCGTCTACGGCATCGGACACGGATGCTCCGTCGACTGGACCACGGATGACGACGGGGAGGTTCGCAGCGTGCGGACGGAAATGCTGCCCAGTACGATCGTCCTGGGCGTCGCGTCTCCCGGAAGCGAGAGCCAGGTGCTCCGCTTGGCCCATCTGGCGGACGAATCAGTCGACACCGGCACCCTTTGTCGAGAGCTCACAGCCTTCGTCCATGAATACGAAGACTGGATCGCTGATCGATCACGCGAGGCCGACGACCTGGAGCAGTTCCACCGACCGGCCGCTCAAAGACTCCTCGGCCGCATACAGCGTGCAGCCGCACGAATGCACGAGGGGGTCGCCCTCCTCAGGCAGAACCCGAAATACCTGCTTGCTTTTCGACTCGCCAATGCAGCCATGTACGAACAGATCCGCCAAACCCGACACGTAAAGGATTATCCAGGCGTACTAGGGCTACCTCTACCCGAGAGAGGTCCCGCCGAGGAACCTCACTGGCGTCACTTCCAACTCGGATTTCAGCTCCTCAGCCTGGCGTCGACCGCAGATCGATCGCACTCTGACCGCGATGTCGTCGATCTCATATGGTTCCCCACCGGCGGCGGGAAGACCGAAGCCTACCTTGGGCTCGCGGCCTTCGAGATGATCCGCAGACGGCTCGTGGACGGCCTTCGTGGAGGCGGTACCGCAATCCTCACCCGTTACACCCTCCGGCTCCTGACCAGCCAGCAGTTCCAGCGGGCGGCCACGCTGATCTGCGCCCTGGAACGACTTCGAGAAGGCCATGCCGCGCTGCGGGACGCTCCACCCTTCAGCATCGGCCTGTGGGTCGGCGGTGACACGACCCCAAACAATTACAAGGATGCACTCGATCGCACCAAAGAGCTCTTTCTTGCCCAAAAGCCAGAGAACCCTTTCCAGCTTCAGAATTGCCCGTGGTGCGGCACTCTCATCGTCCCGAAACGGCGGCAACCGAACGCTCCTGGCGGAGGGCCAAGCCCTGCTTATGGGGTTAGAGCCACTAAGAGCACGTTTGAGCTCTTCTGCCCGCACACGGATTGCGCGTTCCACGAACTCCTGCCCGTAAGCGTCGTTGACGATCAGATCTTCGCCGAGCCTCCGACCTTGGTCTTGGCTACCGTCGATAAGCTTGCCCGTCTCCCCTGGGTTCAAGACGCCGGCCGGATCTTCGGAAGGGGCTCCGTACCGTACAACGCGCCCAGTCTGGTGATCCAGGATGAGCTCCACCTACTGTCCGGCCCGCTCGGAACGACGGTCGCGTTGTACGAGGCCGCTATCCATGCCCTGCTCGGCTGGGATGGAAGCAGGCCCAAGATTGTTGCATCGACAGCCACCATCCGCGCGGCGAGCGAACAGGTGCGTGGCCTTTACGGCGCATCCGTGGAGCTGTTCCCTCCCGGTGGACTCGATGCCGACGACAGCTACTTCGCGCACACGGACAAGTCAAGCGCGGGCAGGTTGTACCTCGGACTGATGCCCCAGGCCTTCACTCAAGCCTCGGCCACAATCCTGAGCACTGTTGCCCTTCTCCAAGCTCCCGCCGTCCTGAAACTGTCCGGTGACGAGAGGGACGCATACTGGACGCTGGTCATCTATCACAACAGCCTTCGCGAACTGGGGCGTACGGTGACTCAGGTTCGCGATGACGTCGATGCCATGCTGCAGGCCCGCGGGACCGATGGCACGACCTTCCGCGAGCTCCGTGGCGACGGGGTTGTGGAACTCACGAGCAACGTCCCCGCCGACCAACTGCCGGAGATCATCACGCGTCTCGAACAGCGGGTCGAGCAAGGGGATGCCGTCGATGTGTTGGCCACAACCAACATGCTCTCTGTAGGCATAGACATCGGCAGGCTGGGAGTGATGCTCATGAACGGCCAGCCGAAGACCACCTCGGAGTACATCCAAGCCACCAGCCGGGTCGGCCGGTCCGCGGTTCCCGGCCTGGTCATCGCTCTGCTTCGGGCCAACAAGCCGCGGGACCGATCCCATTACGAGTCGTTCCGCGCCTACCACGAATCCCTGTACCGTCATGTCGAGCCCACAAGTGTGACCCCCTGGTCGTTGGCCTCCAGAGAGAGATCGCTGCGGGCTGCATTCGTCCTGCTCATACGCCATGGCGTCGGGCTGCGCCGAAAGGACCAGGCCGGAGAATTCTCGACCTACGATCCGCTTGTGCAGAGTGCACTTGCGCGGATGATCCAGGCTGCCCGCCTGGCCGATCCTGATGAGGCCGAGGCGAGCGAGCGTGAACTGCATCGGATCGCGGAGGAGTGGCACGAACGCGCGGAGGAGATCACCTCACGGGGAGAGCGGCTGTATTACTACGCTCGGGGCCAGGCTTCCCTGCTCAAAGACTTCGGAGCGGGCGGTGGGGGCTGGCCGACCGCGCATTCCATGCGATCTGTTGATCGCCAAGTCCGAATCATTGCTGTCGGAGAGGTGCCCCGATGAGAACCGTTCGGCTGAGCCAGACCATTTCTCCGTTTGGTGTCGGGGCCATCGTGGATGTCCTGGGCGAGTCGCTCATGGGCGTGGACATCAGCGAATGGCCCTATGAGCGAACCGTCAGGGTGGAGTCGAAGAGACTTGAGGAACGTCTCGGCGTGTTGGAGCTACGCTCGCCACCGAGCGTCCCAGCAAAGCCGTCCACCAATAGCCCAGGTATTCACTACCAGCGCTTCCCCCGCTGGCTGTTCTGTCAGGACTGCCGCCGAATGCAGCACTATCGCTCTCAGCAGGAAACCGGTCGACCTCCTCAATGCGGCCAGTGCAAGGGGAAGCTGGTGCCGATGCGATTCGTTGCAGTGTGCGCAACGAAGGGTCACATTCGGGACATCCCCTGGGATGGATGGGCACACTCCGAAGCCGAGTCCGACGCCCAGCGTCGTTGCCACGATCGCGTTCTCATCTTCGAGACAGCAGCCCAAGGCAACGAAGGACTATCAGGACTCGTCGTACGCTGTCGAACCTGTGGTGCCTCCCGCGATCTCGGCGACCTCCCGTCCAGAGGGGCACTCAAGCGGATCGGCGTAGGGTGTTCCGGCGGGCAACCCTGGCAGCGCAACACCCCACCCTGCGACGACCCTCTTGAAGTCTTGCAGCGCGGGGCGACCAACGTCACCTTGCCCGACACGACAACAGCGCTCGACATTCCCGAAGCATCAAGTGCTGTGCGGGACATCGCAGCGGAGGTACGTCAGCACCGCAACTTCGAGGATGTCCAAAGTGCACCTCATGGCCCCCGAGCAGCAATACTCATCGAGCTCATCGCCGAGGACCTCGGAGTCGAAGAAGGCCAAGTCCGCCAGGCCTTGAATGGCGACCCCAACGAGGTTCTGCGCGACGCACGGCGAGGCTTGCTCAGCGACGAGTGGGACGCCTTCCTCCAGGTGACTGGCTCTCCCGACGGACCTGTCGGAACGCCGGACTTCGTCATCAGCGCAACGAGATTCATACGCCCGGACCCTGATGTCTCGCCGGTGATCGTCCAACTGGACGGGTACGTCGACACGGTCGTGTTGGCACATCGGCTGCGTGAGATCCGTGTGCTGCACGGCTTCCGCCGCTATACCGGCGACGCCGATCTCGTCGACGTGAATCTGGGCAGAAGGGGACGTGGCCGATGGTTGCCTGCGATCGAATCATTCGGAGAGGGAGTGTTCATCTCACTCGATCAGGAGCGGCTGGCCGAGTGGGAGCGGCAGGAGGAGGTCCAGGAGCGAGTCGCGATCATCGAGTCGCGACGGCGCCGCAGCATTCTTGGGGCCCGCCTCTTCGAGGCGACTCCCCGCGCCGTGCTGCTCCACACGTTGGCGCACCTGCTGATGCGTCGACTCGCCTTCTCGTGCGGCTACTCCTCAGCTTCGCTACGTGAGCGTGTCTACGCCGAGACCACACCGCGGGCCGAAGCCGGACTCCTGATCTACACGGCAGCCGGAGATTCCGAGGGCACGCTCGGAGGACTCGTTCGCGAAGGAGAATCGCCCAGGCTCGCCCGCACGTTCGTCGCAGCTATCGAGGAGGCTGGCTGGTGCTCCTCAGACCCGCTCTGCAGGGAGAGCCGCGGGCAAGGGATGAACAGCCTCAATCGCGCGGCCTGTCACGGCTGTTCACTCGTCGCGGAGACGTCGTGCGAACGCTCAAATGTCCTGTTGGATCGAGTGCTGGTCGTAGGAGACGACACCATCCCGGGATTCTTCCAAGAGATCCTGGAAACCATCCGCGCAGAGACGGTATTCAGATCGCAACGGAGCATTCACGAGTAGCCGGTTCCCAGTTGAAGCGCTCCGGCTTCGATGGAGGCTCGTTCCCTTGAGAGGATCGAGTCATGGCAGCCAAGTCCCCCTACCCGGCCGAGCTGCCTAAGAGCTCCTAACAGAATGATCTCTGTCGTGGTTTGATCTCTCGCTGTAGCCCGAGTGAGAGGGACACGATGGCGAAGCTGAAGCCCTGGGAGG
>NZ_JBITGL010000034.1:0-31929 GCF_044456985.1 Nonomuraea sp. NPDC050663 | reverse complement strand
TCACAAGCACATGGGCGCCACGCCTGGTCATCACCTACGGCATCGGCTACATCCTGTCCGGCGTGTTCGTCATGGAACCGGGCGCCGGATTCCCCCAAGGCGCCCCCACCGAGCCCACCGGATCACTGGCCTGGCACACCATCGTCCACCTGCTCGTCGGCATCGTCGCCTTCATCGCCCTGACCGCCGCCCTGTTCGTGATCGGCCGCTACTTCGCCCGACACAACCAGCGGGGCTGGGCCTGGACCGCCCGCATCGGCGCCATCGCTGTCATCGCCGCGAACGTGCTGTCCTCCGCCCAGGTCCTCGCACCATCGATCATGCTGGCCACCGGAGTCATCACCGGCATGCTGGCCCTGTCCCTGACCGCCGCAAAACTACGACGAGCCGCGTGAGGCCGTCCCGAGGACGCGGGACCACGCCCCATCCGCAACCGTCCCGCCCCACAACCGTATCTGCCAGACAACCGACAGATCCCAGCGCGGCAGAGTGTCCAAGACACCCGCAGAAATGACAATGATCAACACTCGCGTTGCGCTGCGTGGAACCCCACGATGCAGCGTGCGATCTAGGGCAGGGCAGGAGCATTAGTGGCCTGCGAGAACTGAACTAATCCGAGCACTTGGGAATGCGAACGAGGTGACGACTGTGAGCGGCAGCGTGCTGCACGAGGCGTACGAACGGTTCCACCACACTGGCCCCGAATGGGGGGAGGACCAGCTGACCAACCACGGCCCGATGGCAGTCGAGGTCCTGGTACGGCGAGGGAGGGCCGACCGCGTGGGCCACTGGGTGGACGCGTACATAGACCGGTTGGACACGATGCCCTCCGGTACTACCGCCATCACCGACGAAGGCTGGCGCGAGGCGCTCGGCGATGGCCGGCGGCTAGGCGACTGGACCGCATACTTCGAGCGGGTGCTGGCCGAAGGGCCCTGGCGCGAGGTGCTGGCTACCTGGTGGGAGCGTCTACTGCCGGGAATCGTGGCGGGCACCACGCACGGGGTGATCCGGGTAGGACACGTGGTGCGCGCGCTCCTGGCCGGCGCGGAGAACCCCGCCATCTTGGGCGAACTCGCCCACGGGCTGGCATTCTGGGCGGCCCGTTCCCGGCCGCTGCCGCCTGCGGGCCCGCCCTCCGGCCGACTGAGCCCTCTAACCACCCTGGAGTCCCTGCCCCGCATTCCCGATCAGCGAGGCAACGTAGCCAGCCGGTTCGGCCAGCTCTCGCGCCTGCCCGGCTGGGAAACAGCGGTCGCCCAGCTTGCTCCCCCAGCCACCGCGGGAGAGGTGCCGACCCGATTGGCAGACCTGGTGGCCGCAGCCACGCAACGCTACCTGTTTCACGGCCACGGACAGCCTGTCCTCCTGGTGCACACCGCAACCGCGCCCAACGCGGTCCTGCACACCCTGCCCGCGCTGCCCCTGGCGCTGTGGGCGCCGAGCCTAACCGCGATCTGGACGACTACTGCGGCGATCTACTCCGCGTACGCACCTCTCGAGGCCGCGCCACGCTCGGCCCTGCCCGCCGCCCCTGATGGCCCCGGCGCCGTCGCCGAAGTGCTGGACCGCGCAATCGACCACGCCGACGAGCACGTCATCAAATTCTCCGACACCGCCGCCGAGGTTTACACCCGCACCGGCAACCCTGACGCGCTGGCCGCCGCCCTCCGCGTCGCGGAGCTCATCGCACCCGCGCGCTAGTGAGCCACAGATGTACGATCTGCTCGTCGGCCACGTGGCAGAACAGCCTCCGCATCGGCCAGCTGATATCGGGCCGGATCGCAGCGTAGCCGGGGTTGTCGGCTGGAGGGTGGCCGCGGTGCATCAATCGTCATCCGAGGTGGACGTCCTGCGGGGGGTGAGCCGCCAGGGCAGCGGGAGAGGTGCGGCTCCGCGACCGCCTTCGTTAGGCCCCTTGAGACGCGGCGCGTTCGCCTGCCCTGCTACCGAACTGTGGGCCAGTTCTCCGGCCTTCAAACCGGGAGTGAAAGCCCACGCGGGAGGGCCGCCGGGCCCGAGCGTGCCCTGACCTGCCAGGCCGCGTTCTGTCGGTACCTCTCGCTAGGTTGGACCAGTGCAGCTCAGGTACAACTTCCGCCTCTACCCGACACCAGGCCAGCAGATCGCGCTGGCAAGGGCGTTCGGGTGCGCGGACGGTGTTCAACGACGGGCTGCGCATGCGGCAGGAGGCCCGCGAGAGCGGCTTGCCGTACATGTCGGACGGCGACGTGTCCAAGTGGGTCATCACCGAGGCAAAGAAGACCCCGGAACGCTCCTGGCTGGGCGAGGTGTCGGCGGTCGTGCTCCAGCAGGCGTTAGCCGATCTCAACGTTGCCTACCGCAACTTCTTCGCCTCGATCTCCGGCAAGCGGAAAGGGCCGAAGGCGGCGCCGCCGCGTTTCCGGTCACGGAAGGACTCCCGGCAGGCGATCCGGTTCACGAAGAACGCTCGGTTCAGGGTCCCCGAGTCGGGCTGCCTGCGATTGCCGAAGATCGGAGACGTGCGGGTGCGCTGGTCGCGCTCGTTGCCGTCCGATCCGTCGTCGGTGACGGTGGTCAAGGATGCGGCCGGGCGGTACTTCGCATCGTTCGTCGTGGAGAGGGCCGATCAGCCGCTGCCGGAGACGGGCTCGCAGATCGGGATCGACCTGGGCCTGACCCACTTCGCGGTCACCTCTGACGGCCGGAAGGTCGCCAACCCGCGCATCCTGCGGCGGGCGGCGAAGCAGCTCCGCAAGGCGCAGCAAGCGCTGAGCCGCAAAGAGAAGGGCTCGGCGAACCGCGCCAAAGCCAAGGCGAAGGTCGCCAAGGCGCACGCCAGGGTGACCGGCACGCGCCGCGACTGGGCACACAAGCTCTCCACCATGCTGATCCGCGACAACCAAGCGGTGTATGTGGAAGATCTTGCCGTGTCAGGTCTAGCGCGCACCAAGCTGGCCAAGTCGGTGCACGACGCGGGCTGGTCCCAGTTCGTGAACATGCTGGAGTACAAAGCGAAACGGTATGCCGCACCTTCGCCAGGATCGACCGCTGGTTCCCCTCCTCCAAGCTGTGCTCGGCGTGCGGGATCATCGCGGACAAGATGCCGCTGAACGTGCGGGACTGGACCTGCCCGTGCGGGGCCGCCCACGACCGGGACGTCAACGCAGCGATCAACATCCTGGCCGCCGGGCAGGCGGACAGGCTAAACGACTGTGGAGCGCAGGTAAGACCGGGACCTGTTCCGGCACCGCGCGAAGAAGCAGTAACCCACCCGGAACCGCACGCGCGGCAGACGGGAATCTCCGTCCTTTAGGGCGGAGTGGATGTCAATGGCCGATCAGGAGTAGCTGCCGCCAGGTCCCGACCTCCCGGGTGACGACCGCACCGTCCGCCGCGCTGCGGTCATCGACTCTGGCACACGGGATGAGTTGGTGGGCAGCGGCTGGCGGAACTTCTCCGATCGGGCGGTGGCTACCAGCGGGGAGGCCACCAGGTGTGTCATGTGCTGGTCGCCCATGCGAAGGACGAGCTACCGGTGGCGGACGGTGGCCTCGCTGTCAGAGCCGGGTTTCGACACAGACGCCTGGATCGGCAACGTGTGCGTGACGGCCTCCGGCAATCGGGCGGTCGTCGTGTACGCGCCCAGCACGTTCACGAACAAGAGCGAGTTGATGGCGCGCGTCGGCTTCACCGCGATCGTGAATCTCGACGGTGGCCCCGCGCGCAAGCTGCGAGTGCAAAATCCACGCTGGCCACAATCCCGGCTGCGGACTGTTGGAGTTGGCGGTCCTCACCCAGGGCGGCACCGAGGACCTCGGCACAACCCGCCCGTTAAGGATAATCCGGCCACTCACCGACGATGGCGAGCCAACCCAGCTTCCTGCGACGTGCCTCTTTGACCAGGACGGGATTTCGAAGTAGACGCAATCAATTCCGCGTTCGCTTATCAGGCTTTCCGCACCCTGCCGGGCGGTCCGAAGGACTCTCACTTCCGGGCCGCCCGGCGACCCTTGGGCTAAGGGCCCGAACTCGCGGGTCCGAGAAAATCTCGCTACTCGGAACAGCCAAGCCCTTAGCTGGCTAGCTCAAGTATAGTTGCAGGTCTTGACAAAAGCGACCGGATCCCAATTCACGATGTCGTGCCTGCCACTCCAGTAGTGAGCGATTACCGCCCTCGTCGAGTCGAGGAAGTACGTCGTATAAGGTGTGCTATTTTTTGAGTGAAAGGATCCGACTATTTTATGCAGACGCCATACGACACAACCCCTGCCCCATAGCCAAAATACCTTGTACCTTGGATACCCCAAGAATCTGTCAATCTGGATGGTGCAGAAGGCCATCCCGCAGTTGTCGGCAACGTCCCGTGTCGCGGCCGCGGCACCCTGACTGTTAAACGGGTAGAACGTGGTCCCGTACCTCGGATCACCCGACTCAACATAGAATCCTGGATCGAGGGCGGCGTTACTGGCCGACCGCGCTGCTGACGCCGGCACGGCACCGACCGAAAAAACCAGGATGAGGCCGACAAAGGTGGCTTTAGTCAGTGCTAAAACCCTCTGCGTTTGGCGTCGCTGTGACGTTGATCCTGTTAGCATCGCGCTTTCTTTGCTTTCGTTCGTGATCAGTAGATGCCCAGCCCGCTGCTCGTCCCTACTATTTCACCTCGCTCATTAACGAGGAGGAAATAGATGCGTAAACGACATGCATTCATGCCGCCTTTACTTTATGGCCCGCCTCAGAGGTGGACCAGGACAACCACGGGACATTTATCGGACACGAATAGTGCTACTTTGCATGCTCGGCGAGATCTGTGGGATCGCGGTCTGTTGACTGGCGATTGTCCCGATGTTGCGACATTTTCATGACGAGACTCAGACCATAGCCAGACGAGGCTGAAGGAACAGGCGTGTGCCGGGACGTCCTTGCCAGTCCGTTCCGGCACACGCCTTCGTCGTCACAGCCTGTTGGGTCCTGGACGTGACCGACCACGCGTCCCTCCCCGTGGGGGCGGTCGGATCGATCTCCGCATCGAAGCCCCAGTCGCCGTTGTTCTCGGGGTTCGAGGACGACTGGCACACTCTCCACAGGCCCGTCTTCTCGGTGATGCGCAGCAGGTCGGGCCCTCGCTCATCGGCGTCCATGATGATCTCGTCGTACAGCAGGCGAACCAGCGATGCAGTACGTCACCCGCTGGCGTATGCGCGTGGCGCCCGACTGGCTGCAACCCGACGATCCCCAGGTCACCGAGCTTTGTCTCCCGCCTTGGCTACGAGTCGGAGGCCGCCCTAACGCGCCATCGGCATCGCCCCGGTGCTGCCAGGCGACACCGCAGCATGCCGTCCCGAACCACCGTCACCCGCACCGGAACGACATCGGGAGACATTCACCCACGCCACCTTCGGCGCAACTGCCTCGATGAGTATTTGCTGCGGACGCCTATGAGTCATACGCCGCGCCGGCGCCTAGACCGCACACCACCGCACCGATGGATCAGGGCTGAGCCACGCCGGAAGTCCCGGGATCGGCCGCGGATCCCTTGTGCATGGTCGCGGTAGTACGGATGCGCCGGCCCACATGATGGATTGCATCGCGGGCCTCAGGCAGGAAGCTGAAGAACATGTGGAAGACATGTGCCTCCACGGGGAACAGTTCAAGATCGACAGGGACGTCATGGTCGCGGAGTCGGTTCGCCAACGCGTATGCATCCACGACCGCGGGGTCGCCGGTGGCCGCCTGGATAAGGACGGGGGGCAGACCTGAAAGATCGGCATGCACCAGATCGACGAGCGGGTCGTTTTGAGGCCGACCAGCCAGGTAGTCGTCCGCGAGCCGGGCACGAACCACAATCTCATCGGCGGTGTAAGGGCGGGCCAGTGCCTCGCTGTCGACACCGGCCGGGACATGTACGAGCCCGGGGCACAGTAGGACTGCTCCACCGGGCATCGCCAGATTCTGTTGCTTCAGGCTAACCATCGCGGCGACGATCAACGCGCCGCCTGAGGAGTCGCCGACCAGCGTGATGTGGGCGGGGTTGACTCCTTCGTCAAGCATCCACAAATAGGCTGTTATCACATCTGACAGGCCAGCGGGAAACGGATGCTCGGGTGCGAGCCGGTATTCCGGCACCAGGACCGGGCAAGACGCCGCCAGCGCGACAGCCCCCGCCAGCGCGCGGAAGCCAAAGGCCGACCCGGCTATGTTGCCCCCGCCGTGAACGTAGAGCACATGCGGACGGGCGTCCGAGGCAGGGCCGACCTCCAAGCCGGCCACACCACCGGTGATGACCGGCCGGACCGGCAACCCGTCCGGGACCTCGGCCTTGGCGTGCAGGGCCTCAAAGGCGCGCCGCATCGACTCAATATCGTCGCGGCTCGTGGCATCCGCCATCGGCTCCCACAGCAGGGCGGCCCGGGCGGTCAACTCGTGGCCGATGGAGCGAGCGGTGCTAATCGCCCCGTCAACGGCGGCGAGAATCGACCTGCTCTGATCCAGCAGAGCCTCACCGGCCAACGTCAGCTCCACCTGGCGCGTGGATCGACGGAACAGGTCGCAGCCGATGAGCCGCTCCAGAGCCCGGATCTGGCGGCTCAGCGCCGGCTGCGACAGATGGAGTCGTTGCGCCGCCCTTCCGAAGTTCAGCTCCTCGGCAACCGCGACAAACGAGCGCAGGTGCCGCAGCTCCAACCCGCCCGGTGCCGCAGACAACGAAAGCACCTGTCCACTCTCACTGTCGTCGCCGAGTGGTGTAACCCGATCGTCCATACCCGACAGTGTGCCCCCGTCAACGGATCGGGGCCCACGACAACGCCATGCAACCCGTGCATCACTTTCATGTCCATTCGGCCTTTCTCTTCAGCCGGACCGAACGGGCAACCTCGAACTATGCCGACGCAACCCCAACCCGAATCACCGCGAACCGCGCGACTGCACATCCGCCCGCGCCAGGGCCGGCGAGTGACGGTCACGGTGCAATGGCCTACAGAGCCCGTCGAAGCCTCGGCTCGTGTCCAAGTTGTAGTCGGCCGAGAGGAGTTGCAGGACGTGTCGGGGCTCGAGCGCGATGCCGCCCGGCGGGTCGTGCTCGCGGTTGAGCCTTTTGTTCTCGGCGAGCCCGCAACATCGGCCGGCGACCTGCTTGCCGTTCTGTCCTGGGTGGCCGACCACGCGCACGAGCTCAGCGCTTGCGGTGATCTCGTTTACCTCGTCGGGTACGGCCGCAGCGTGCCTACCGCCCGCGGCGCTGTCCTTCTTGCGGCGGCCAACGGGTGGCCGCGAGTTCATTACCTGGCTCCAACCGCATCGGCGGCAGTCGATCGGGAGGACCCAGAAATCTCCCCACCATCAACCATCACCAAGGAGAAATCCATGAAGTTCGCTCTGATCTATCAGTACGACCCGGCCGCCACCGGTCCGACCGAGGAGGAGATCCCGGAATGGTTCGCCTATGAGAAGGCGACCAAGGACGCGGGGGTGCTGGTCTACGACTGTGGCTTCTACGCGGTGGACACGGCCCAGACCGTGCAGGTGCGCGATGGCGCCACCTCCCTCGAGCCCGGCGTGCACCGCACGGGGCCGGAGGTGGCGGCCGGCTTTGTCGTGGTCGAGGTCGAAGACGCGGCAGCCGCCGTGAAGTGGGCTGAGAGGCTGCCCACCGCGCGCTACGGCTCGGTGCAGATCCGCCACCTCGTCGAGTGGCAGGGGTGAGGGTAGGTGACTTCAACGACGTCGCACCAGCCAGTCTCGAGGTCCTCCCGTGCGGCTGTCTCTACCCGGGCCCGGCTCGCGGCGCTGGCCGTGTCGTCCCCGCTGTGGGCGGTGGTGTCGCTGGCCCAGGCCGTCACGCGCGAGGGCTTCGACCTGACCAGACACCCGCTCAGCATGCTGGCGACCGGCTCTCTGGCCTGGTTGCAGATCGCCAACTTCGTCATCGCCGGCGGCCTCGCCGTCGCCAGCGCGGCAGGGATGAAGAAGGTCCTGCCCAGCAGCAGATGGGTCCCTCGCCTCCTCGTGACCTACGGCGTCGGCTACATCCTGTCCGGCATCTTCACCCTCGACGCGGGAGGCGGGTTCCCGGCCGGGACACCGACCGACACCGCCGCGGTGCTGAGCTGGCACGCGATCGTGCACCTGATCGTCGGGATGGTTGCCTTCATCGCGCTGGCCGCCGTACTCATCATTGTCGGACGCCAGTTCGCCCGACGTAGCCTGCGAGCCTGGGCTGCCCTCTCATTCGCCGGAGCTGCCATGGTGATCATCGGCAATCTCATCGCAAGCGCCCAGGTCGGCTCCCCTTCGCTCGCCCTGGCTGTGGGCGTGCTGTTCGGGATGCTGACCCTGTCCGCCATCGCGGCCAAGCTCCGCCGACAGGTATGACAACGATCCGGTGGGACAGGGACCTCGGCATCATCCTGCGTCCCCGAGGCGGATTCTTTCCGACGTCCCACCGGGTCCCACATACGCCCCGCTCCGTAAGTCGAACTCGCGTTTGCCGGGGAGGACCGAGATGAAGAACCTCGGCGCAGCGTTGGTGACCGGCGGTCAACCGTGCATCGGAAGGGCGGTCGCGCTCGCGTAGTGCACGTCACACCGACCTGTTGGAGCGAGGGCAACGGCTTTTGTCACAACGCTGCTGACAGGCATCGCGGTGGCTACGGTCGCCTCCACAACCGCGCACGCGAAGGCCCGCGCCACAGATTGGTCGGGCGGCGATGTGACCGGAATTGAGGAACCCAGGAACAGCCGTTGGTGCTGAGAGTGATCTTGGCCAAAGGTGACGTTCGGCTTCGGCTTGTGAACCTCCTACCTGGAGGTCTCTGGCCCGTGGAAGATGCGATGGATGGTAGGGCGTCCGACGCTGTACTTGGTGGCCAGGTCAGCCAGGGATATTTCGCCTCGGTGTATCGGCGGCGGATGGAGCGCCGGGCGGGTTCGGGCAGGTTGGGTTACTTGCCCTTGAGCTTGCCGTTCTTCTTGACCAACGCTAGGCCTTCGCGGGTGCGCAGGTTCCAAGGTCGGCCTCGAACTCGGCGACCATCGCCAGGGTCTGCAGGAAAGCCGCCCGAACGGGTCGTTTCCTATCCGTAAACCGAGCCGCCGAGTCCGAACAGGACGCCGCGTCTGGACAGGTCGGTGAGGATCTGGATGGCTGCGCCGCTCCCTGATCATCAGCAACCGGGCTCCCAGCGACTGGCATCCCTCTTCCCAACCCCGTCGTCGCTGACTCGTGTTGCACAGGCTGATCAACACCAGCCATCAGTCACCATGAACGCCCCCAGCTACCAACCGAACAAGCGCCGCAAATCGGCACCAACAAGACAGAGGCTCGCTCGATCAACTAGAATTGAACACGGCCAAAACCTTGGGATTTACGAAGAGCCAAGGGTGGGACTTCAGCGTCGTTCTCACGCGCCTGGCGGCGCCTGTCGGAGGGCTTTGAGCTGACCTGGTGATGGGTCGTCGTGCCTGCCCTCCTCGATGGGTCAAGTTTCAGCGTCCACAGCCACGGACACCGGGGGCCTGGTCTGAATGTCAGACCAGGCCCTCCTACTCCGCAGTAGCTGGCAGGACGGCTTTGATCTTCGGATTCTCTGCGGTCTGGTCCGGCTGATCTAGCCCGACAGCCGAAGGCCGATCACCCCGGCCAGGATGAGAGCCAGGCAGAGCAGTCGCGCGGGCGAGGCGCTCTCTCCGAGCGCGAGGATGCCCACAGCAGCGACACCGAGCGCGCCGACGCCCACCCAGACGGCATATGCGGTGCCCACGGGCAGGCTCTTAAGCGCGAAGCTGAGTAGGGCGAAGCTCAGGGCCGCCGACGACACTCCGATCAAGGTAGGCCAGAGCCGGGTGAAGCCGTTGGAACGCTCGAGCGCCGTTGCCCAGACGATCTCCAACCCAGCCGCCACCAGGAGCATGACCCACGCCATGCTCAGGCCGTGGTTCCTGCGTCGACCACGATGGCTGCGCCGGTGATGTTCCTGCCGCCCTCACCGGCCAGGTGGGCGACGGTAGCGGCGATGTCGGCGGCGCTGCAGTAGCGGCCGAGCGCCGTGTAGCGGCGCTCCTCCTCGGCCTCAGGGCTGTCGGCGGGGTTCATCTCGGTATCGGTCGAGCCCGGATGAACAAGGTTGGCGGTAATACCCCGCGGGCCCAGATCCCTGGCCAGGCCCTTGGTCAGGCCGATCAAGGCAGACTTGCTCATGGAGTAGAGAGTCCAGCCCGGGTACGGCACGCGCTCGGCGAGGCTGCTGCCGATGCAGATGATCCGGCCGCCACTGCCCATGTGCCGGGCGGCTGCCTGTGCCAGAACAAACGAGGCACGGGCATGAATCGCTAGCGTGGCATCAATCTCTTCCAGCGTCACGTCCTCAAGCGGCCCGTAGGGGGCGATGCCGGCGTTATTCACCAGGATGTCGATGCGGCCAAATTCCGCGACCGTGCGCTCGACAGCCTTCACAAGTGCGCCGGTGTCGGCCGCGTCAGCCGCCACGGCCATCCCTCGCGCTCCTGCAGCCTCGATCTCCTTTACCACGGCTGCGGCACGCTCGGTCGAATGCTGATACGTGATCGCCACGTCGGTGCCCTCGGAGGCCAGCCGTGCGGCAATGGCCGCTCCGATCCCGCGACTCCCACCAGTGACAAGCGCGACTCTCTGTGCCATGCGTCCCCCGTTAAGCGGAATTGATTCCGCTTAACCATATATGGAACCAATTCCTCTTGCAAGCTCTGGGTATCGTGTGACCGTGAAGGCCGTCACGAATCCGCGTCGCGAGCGGGTCGACGCCGCGCGAAACCGAGCGAAGATCCTCGAAGCCGCGGCCGACGTCGCTAAGCGTGGCGTCGAAGGACTCGCGACTCGCGATGGCAGAGGTGGCGACCGCAGCGGGAGTCGGGGCCGGCACTCTGTACCGGCGCTCCGGCGACCGCTCTGGGCTCGCATACGCGCTCATCGACGACAGGGAGCACGCCTTTCAGGCGGCATTCCTGCAGGGCCCTCCCCCGCTGGGGCCGCAAAGTGAGCCAGGAGGCGTGTGTGGTGACGTCGGTGGAGTGGACCGCCTATCGGGCGTTCCTGCGGCGGTGATGACGCGTGAGCTGTACCTGATCTACTCGCCCTCGGATGAGCAGGCGGTGTGGGCGCGGGAGAAGACCGATACCGATGAGCACCTACTGGCGCTGCCGCTCGCGCTGAAGTGCTTAACGGCTGGGTCGTTTCCCGAAGGCTCGCGAGGTGCCGCCGGTGGTGGAGCACGTACCGCGGTGCCTAGAGCTGGGGCGAGGACAACGTGCCCGTGTACCCCTCGTCGCGTACGGCCGAGTCGCATCGGGTGCCGAGCCGGGCGGTGCTCGACTGCCTGATGGTCTCGATCCACCACAGCGGCAAAGCCACCAAGCCGAAGCCTGGCGGCTCGCCGCCTTCTATCTGTCGGCGACCGCCCAACAGCATCTGGAACTGGGCGCTGACCGGCCACCTGCCGACCATCCGCACGCCTGACTGGCCGACTACCGGCGTTCTACCGCGCCTTCTGATCCGCGCCGAGTCAGTTGGAGACCGGGCCATCCGGCTGGGGTGAGCAGCCGACCGCGGTCTGCGGTGCCCAGAAGGCGCGGGCGACCATGAAGATGATGCCCGCGCCGCCCATCCCGGCGAGCACTGTGGCGATGGTGCCGAACATGGACATTAGCCCCTCAAGCCCGAATTGGTCCTCAGCCGGGCGGGATGTTGTGGTTGAGACGGAAGATGTTCTCCGGGTCGTAGACGGCTTTGAGGCCGGTCAGCCGTCGGTAGTCCGTAGTGTTGTAGGCGGAGCGGACCTGAGTGGCGGCGTTCTCGCCGTTCATGAAGTTGAGGAACCGGCCGCCGGCGCTCCACGGCGCGATCGCCTCGAACATGCGTGCGTGCGCCGGCCGGATCTGGGTGATGTCGGCGCGTTCCAGCCGAGACACCACGTTGAACAGGTATCGCGCGTCGCGGTTGCCGACGGCATTGTCCACGGCGGGCGGGTGGGCGAGCCTGCCGCCGAGGTGGCGCAGTTCGACAATGTGCGGCACCTGCGCATGGGGGCCTGCCAGGTCGAGGATGGCTTGCACAGCAGTGGCGTCGAGTTCGCCGAGCATGGCCGTGCCCGACTCGACCGCACCCGGCGCGACGGGGTCGTTGTAGATCAACCCAGCTTCGGTGTAGGCCAGCTCACCGAGGGTGTCGCTCATCGGGCCGATGGCCCGCAGCGCGCCACCAGGCGCTCGCCGGCCCCGGGATCGCCGACCGCGCAGGCGATGCGGATATGGACGGCGTGACGGCCGCGCATCGGCTCCGGGATCACTGAAACATCCGGCAGGGAGATCAGCGCGATCGAGGAGTTCATCGACCCCGGCACGGTGGCGGCCCATTGAAGGTAGGTGCCGAACACCTCGGCGGCTTCACAACGGGAAAGACCAGTGCCCCGCCATACAGCGTGGTGACCGGCATCAGAACGATCTCCATTCCGGTCACCACGCCGAAGTTGTCCCGGCCGCCGCGCAGCGCCCAGAACAGGTCCGGCTCGATGTCCTGGGTAACGTGCCGCAGGCGGCCGTCCGCCGTGACGACGTCGAGGCCGCGCACATGGTCAGCGGCGTAGCCAAAGCTCCGGGACAGCAGGGCCAGGCCACCGCCGAGGGTGTAGGAGACCGCGCCCACCGCGGGGCCGAGCCGTACAGGGGCGCTATCCCGGCCGGCGCCGTCCTGTGGATCACCTGATCCCAGCGTGTTCCCGCGCTCACCCACACGGTGCCGGCATCGGCGTCCACCCGAACGGCGCCCATCCGCGCGGTGGTGATCAGCACTCCGCCCTCGGCGGCGACGGCGGCTGAGGCGTGTCCGGTGCCCTGCACCCCCACCGGGAGCCCGCGCTCCCTTGGATAGGTCACCGCCGCCTGCACGTCGGCGGGTCCGGCGGCGCCCACCACCAGGTCGGGACGATGCTGGCGGTCTGCCAGCCGACGCTTCCCTCGTCGTACCCCTCGTCGCGGGGCGCGAGTACCGGTCCCATCACCTGTTCGGCCAGCCTGTTCATGATCCCTCCTTCTCGCCGCCGAGCCGGGTGGCCAGGAACCGGCCGGCCCGCTCCAGCGCCGCTGCCGCCTCGGCCGATCCGTCGTCGAGCTGGAACACGTGCGGTTGGCTCGGAACCACCTCCAGCGCCACCGCGACCTCGTCGGTCCCGGCACGTCCGGCCAGCCGTACGGCATCGTCCAGCAGGAGCTCGCTCGAGCCGACCTGGATCAGCAAGGGCGGCAGTCCAGTGAGATCGGCGAAGACCGGGCTCAGCTCGGGCGCCGACCTGTCACCGCCGGCGGCGTACTGGTCGAAGAGCCACTCGAGATCGGCCGGAGCAAAGAACGGGTCCACTCCGTTCTTGGACCGCATGCTCGCGCCGCTGAGGGTCAGATCGACCGCTGGCGAGAACAGGACTGCCGCCGCCGGCATCGGCAGGCCCGCGTCCCGGGCGCGCACCATGGTGACGACAGCCAGAGCGGCGCCGGCCGAGTCACCCGCCAACACCAACCGCTGCGGGTCGACGCCGGAGTCCAGCAGCTCGCGGTAGGCCGCCAGGCAGTCATCGGGCGCGGCCGGGAATGCATGCTCGGGCGCCAGCCGGTAGTCGAGCGAGACCACCCGGCCGTCCAGGTGCCGCAGCAGCGCGGCGGAGACGTGGGCGGTGACACGCGCCGACCCGACCACGAACCCACCGCCGTGGAGATACAGCAGCACGTCCTCGCCCGCCGTGGCGGGCGCCGCCCTCCGCAGTTCCAGTGCCGGCCGGCCGCCAAGTGTCGTCGCCGACGAGTCGACGTCAGCGGGCAAGGGCCGGGTGAACATCGCCGCGAACTGCTCGCGCCGTTCGGCAATGTTGGGCATTTCGTCCTCCAGGAATTAGTCAGGCCCCCTAACAGTCAGGCGACCTTACCACCATGCTAGCTGATAATGTCAAGCAGCCTGACGAATTCGCCTGAAAGAAGGACCGCCCGACTATGACAACGCGTTCAGGAACGGAGGAGCGGCGACCTCAACCGAAGCTGCCACTCCCTGCCCTGCTCACACAGGTCAGGGATATTGCGATCGAGGGACTTCACCAGCAGCTCGCCGACGAAGGGTTCGAGGGAATCCGGTATGTTCACGGCTCGGTCTTCCGGTATATCGACGCCGAAGGTTCGCGGCTGACCACGCTCGCCGAACGCTCCGGACTCACCAAGCAGGCGATCGGCGAACTAGTCGGCGAACTAGAGGATCACGGTTACCTCGAGCGGGTCGCCGACGAGGCCGACCGTCGCGCGAAGATCATCCGGCTCACTGTCCAAGGTCAGATGGCCCAGGCCGCAGCCGCCAGGATCCTCGCGGACGTCGAGCAGCGATGGTCTCGGCTTCTCGGCAAGGACCAGGTCACCATGCTGCGGCGCGCCCTGGAACAAGTCATCGCCCTCGAAGCGCCTAGCATTCCGACCGTGTCCTCCCCGCGGTAGGCGCGGCCTGCACCTCCCCGGTTAGTACCAGGCTCAACCGATCAGGAGCGGTCAGCTGGCCTGTCGGGTGAGCGCCGTCGGGGATGTTCCCGAGCCGCGCGGCGAGCTGAACGGGCCCTTCCCGCAACCGCATTCGCAAGTTCACGCACCGCTTCGACACAGCCTTGGACGTCTTGTTCGGCGACGACTTCGGCCGCGACGAGCGGTCATGCATGGGCTCGCCGGCCAGGTACCGGTCGACCCACCGCTTCACGGTTGGCCACGACACCTGGAACCGAGCGGCGACCTCACTGACGGGCCAACCGTCCTCGACGACGAGGCGAGCCACCTTCAGGCCGTGGCGCGGGGTCAGGGCTGCGTTTGGGTTGGGGTATGGCGTCCCTTCGATAGGTCGAGGGGCCCGCCAATGGTGGCAGACCCCTCGGTGCGGTGATGTGGGTACGATCAGTGGTTCCGCGCGCTCGGGCGCGTCGCAAGGGTGGTGATGAAGGCGGCGATCTCGTCGGGGTTCTCTTCGGCCATGAAGTGCCCGGATGCGGTCGGCTGGTAGGTCAGGTCCGGCGCCCAGGCCCGCCACAGCGATGCGGCGTCGAAGCCAAGCTGGGAGCCCCAGTCCTGAGAGATGACGCCAACCGGCATCGCGAGCTGCGCGCCACGCTCACGGTCGGCTCGATCCATCTCGAGATCGATGCTCGCGGTGGCCCGGTAGTCGGCCACGATGGAGTCGATCGCGGCGACCGAGCTGTCGATGTAGTAGGCGCGCTCCTCATGGGTGAAAGTCGTGCCGCTGGGATCCCATGCGTCCAGGAAGGAGCCGAAGAACTCCGGAGCGACTGCGCGGATCATCTTCTCGGGAAGCCCGATGGGCTGAGCCATCAGGTATAGGTGCCAGGCGACCTTGGCGTCGACTCCCTTCAGAACGGCCCACGTGTCGAGGGTGGGCAGGACGTCGAGGATCCCCAGGTAGTCCACGACGGCGGGGTGGTCCAAGCCTGCGCGGACGGCGACCAGTGCACCGCGGTCGTGCCCGATGAGCCCGAAGTGGTCCACGCCGAGGGCGGACGCGACCGTCACGATGTCCTGAGCCATCGTGCGCTTGGAGTACGTGGCGGGGTCACTCCCGTCCGGCTTGTCGCTGTCGCCGTATCCGCGCAGGTCAGGGACGATAACCGTGTGGTCGTCGGCGAGCCTCGCCGCGACGTGGCGCCACATGTAGTGGGTCTGCGGGAACCCATGCAGGAGGACCACGGCCGGCCCGCTCCCGCCGACGGCGACGTTGAGGTTGACGCCGTTGGCGCCGGGGATGGCCTGGTAGTCGAAGCCGTTGATCGTCAGTCGGCTGGTCATGCGTTCTCCTTCGCGTTAGGCGCGGCGGTCTCATGGGCGGTGTGGGCTGGGTGGCCGGAGAAGATCCCGGCGGGCAGGGGGGCCCGCACGGACGATGCCTTCAGGGCTGGGATGACGATGGTGTCGACGAGTGCGGACAGGTACTCCTCGTCGACTGCGAGGTCGTTGACCCGTCGCAGCAGGAGGGCGGCACCGACCACCTCCTCGAATGCGAATGGGTCCGCGCCGTCGGGCAGTTCGCCGCGTGCGATCGCGGCGTCGATGACCTGTGGCGGCAACCGGGCCCCTGTCGGGCCGACAGCGTTCTCGATGGCCTCGCACAGGTCCGGGTCCTCCAGTCCCGCCTGCAAGAGCAGCATCGCGGTCTGACTGTCCGCAGCGCGCATGGTCTGGTCCAGGCGCCGACACAGGCTCAACACGTCCCCGCGCAGGCTGCCCGTGGCGATCGGCTCGCCGGCCCCGCGCTGTGCGGGCCCGGCCTTGACCGCAGCGATCACCATCTCCCGCTTGGACCCCCACCGTCGATACAGGCTCGCCTTGGATGTCTGGCACCGTCGGGCGACCTCCTCGAAGGACACCCCCTCGTATCCGGACTCCGCCAGCACCTCAAGTACGACAGCAGTGATCCGCTGATCCAGAGCTGCATCACGGGGACGGCCGCGCGCCGCCCCCTCAACACCATTTCGATACGCCACGCCCCGTATCGTAATACATCAGGGCTGAACTCCATGTCTCGTCCGTGTCGTAGCGCCAGCGGACAACGGCTCCACTAGCGTCCGCCCGGCACCGCCATGACCCGATTGGTTGCGCTCACGAGCCGTTGCCGAACTACTGAATAAGATTCCCAACCACTGGGCGCTCAGCAGCCTGATTGGTCCCTGAGTGCCAAGGCACAGCAAGAGCCGCGTGAGTCCTGGCCCAGATGACAGGTGGAACTACATCGGTACAGCTGGTGGCGAATCGACTGCGTCCGCATCGGCCACCGGATGGGCATCACCGACGAAGCGATCCAACTGGTTACCGAGCAGTCGCACCGGAGCGGACGCATGTACCTCCGGCTCGGTCAGCGTCCATGTCCCTAGGCAGCCGTTCGTGCCCACGAGCAAGAGATTTCCGATCCTGTCGCCGTGCAGTACATCCGGCTCACAGATCAGGCACACATCACCGAACGCCGCACGCAATGTCGCAACCTGACGACGCGCGTAATCGAAGGGTGCCGAATCCAGGATGTTCAGTGCGTATTGCCCGCCCTGATCCAATGCCGCTTCCACCATGGTGGCGAACTCCACGCTCGTAAGCCGCGCGGGTACCCCATCCCTGGTCAACACATCCGTAATGATGAGATCGTAGGTCCGCGGAAGCGAAGTTCGTATCGAATCCCGCGCGTCCGAGATGCGGAATTCTATTGAAGAATTAGCCCGCAACGGCAGGACTCGCCTGACCACCTCCATCAGCGCGGCATCCCGGTCGATAACCCGTTGAACTGACCCTGGCCGGGTGGCGGCCACGTACCGCGGGAGCGTGAGACCTCCCCCGCCCAAGTGAAGCGCTCTAATCGGCGCACCAGGGTCCGCGACACGGTCTGCGATTGACGCAAGCCATTGAATATACTTGAGTCTTAAGGAGCGCGGGTCGGCAAGGTTCACATACGACTGCGGGAAATAATTCAAAAACAGCACCCAGGTATCGGGCTGGTTCGGATCTGGCGCCAGATCGACGGCGCCGAAGTCGGTCGACACGCTGATCGCAACCTTGGGTCGTTCATTTACACTCACGAAGCAACCTACCTTCCTGGCGGCCTGACGACGGGGTGAATTCGAGTGACTATCTTGAGATGAAAGCGCACCTTGCCGACCAGGATGCCGTCAGCCACGCCCATCATTGGGCTAAATAAATACTAGATCCAGGCCGCCGGCAGGGCATTCATCGGACACTTCGAGCCTTGAGTTCCGTCCTGCATCTTCGGATCAGACCATTGCGACATTCCGCCGACTATTGTCGCTTCAACTCCTTCGAAACAGACTTCTTTCGCCCTCCGACACGGGCGTTGATCACATCATGATCGAGTTCGGGTGTCCATCTGGCGGTATGACAGAGCGCCTGGTAGGAGGGTTGATCATCGCGATCCGCACGCCAGCGCCACGCCATGTCCAGCAGATGCCCACTCTGTGTCCTTGATTTTCGCGCACCTCGCACCATAGTCATGGAGGGTAGTATCCAAGAAGGGACCACAGAAAGGCGGCAAGGTATTAGAGCTACTCTCTAGCCGCCATCGGCGGCACGCTCCTCACGCCCACGGCGGCACCAGTACGAGAGAGCGTCGAAATGGAGACATTGTCGCCCGCTGTAGCCTTTCAACATCGTTGATCAGCCAGGGGCATGACCTCGCCGGAGATACGCAGAACCAAGGCGTCGTAGATGTGACATCGGACCTCTCCGTTGAAGGCGCCGACACCGGGTCTCCGAATTTCTGAGAATATGGTCTTCTGAAGAAAGATATGTCGATGGACGTGGTGTTGAGTACGGCAGTTGTCGTTGTCGGTGCGCTGGGCGGGCTCAACCTGTTGCTAATGCTGGCTGTTTTGCGGCGGTTACGGGAGTACGACGAGAAGTGGGCACGCGCGGGCATGGACAACCTTGCGGAGCACAGGCTGGTTCCCCCGCCTGGAACGCGAATCGCTGATTTCACTGCGACCACGCTGGACGGAGACGAAATTGCCCTGCGTGATTCGGCCGGTGTGAGCGGTGTGGGAGGTCCGCTGCTGGTCGGGTTCTTCTCCATCGGATGTCCGGCTTGCCATGAAGAGCTCCCTCGCTTCGTCGAATACGCAGGGACCGCGCCAGGTGGACGGGAACAAAACCTGATAGTGATCTCCGGATCGGCCGCCGAAGCCACGGGCATCATCGAGGTTGTCTCACCGATGGCCCGCGTGGTGGTCGAGCCGACGGATGGTCCACTGATGACCGCATTCAATGTGCAGGGCTGGCCCGCATTCGTCGTACTGCAACGGGACGGCACAGTCCAGAACAGCGCCGGCGGCATTGCGACTCTGGCGCGATCTCAGCAGGCCGTCTCGGCGTGACGCTCGCACCTGATCAACCTGCTGGTGGAGCCGCGGCTGACCACGCGAGGGGCAGCGAATCGAGCTGGTGGGAACGGTGTGTGACCGCCCTGGGATTGGCCTGGCAGGCCAGGCCTGTACTGCTTGCCGCACAGTTGGCCGGGGCACTGATCACGGGCGCCACACCGGTCGCGCTCGCGTGGCTGACCAAGCAGATATTGGATGAGCTACTGGGGCAACAGCGGCCTATCGGCTGGCTGGTCGGGCAGGGTGCGCTACTGGCCGGGCTCGGACTGATCGCGGCAGCGATACCGCACCTTCTCCACTACGTCGATGCCGAAATGGGCCGCTCCGTCCGGCTGTACAGCCAAGACCGGCTGTACGCTGCGTTGTCTCGCCTGGACGGGCTGTCCAGGTTTGAGGACCCGGTCTTTCATGACCGGATCCGGCTGGCTCAGCAAGCTGGCGAGATGTCACCCCCCATGATCCTGGACGCCACACTGGGCGGGGTGCGCACGGTAGTCATTGTTCTGGGGTTCTCCGGCTCGCTGTTAGCGGCCAGTCCCGCCATGACCGCAATGCTGCTGGTATCGGCCATCCCGGTGGTTGCCGCCGAGCTGAGCTTGAGCAACAGCCGGGGGCGGATGATGTGGACCATCAGCCCGCACGAGCGGCGGCAGGTGTTCTACTCCCAGCTGATGACCGACCGCACTGCCGCCAAGGAAGTCCGGCTGTTCGGCCTAGCGGACTTCATCCGTACTCGGATGCTAAGCGAGCTGCGCCAGGTCAATGCCGCACAGCGACGGCTGGACCGGCGGGTGTTCCGTACCCAGTTCGCGCTTACCGCGCTGACCTCCGCCGTCGCAGGCACCGGCCTAGTCTGGGGCATCGTGCAGGCGCGCGCTGGTCTCCTGGCCCCGGGCGATCTGATCGTTTTCATAGCCGCCGTGGCGGGAGTGCAGACCGGGTTGTCCGGGCTGGTCACTCAGCTGGCCAGCGGTCATCAGGCGCTGCTGCTGTTCAGCCACTACCTTGCCATACTCAACGCCGAGCCGGACCTGCCCACACCGGCGCACCCGGTGCCCGCCTCGCCGTTGCACAGCGCGATCAAGCTGCGCGACGTATGGTTCCGTTACGACCTGGACAAACCCTGGGTGCTGCGCGGGGTCAACCTGGAGATTCCGGCAGGCTCACTGTTGGCCCTCGTCGGAGTGAACGGTGCGGGTAAGAGCACCTTGGTCAAACTCCTGTGTCGGCTGTATGAGCCAACCCGGGGCTCGATCAGCTGGGACGGCGTCGATATTCGCGACATTCCCGTCGCCGACCTGCGCGGACGCATCGGTACTGTCTTCCAGGACCACATGAACTACGACTTCACAGCAGCGGACAACATCGGCATTGGTGACCTTCCCTCGCTGCATAACCTGGACAGGATCCGTGTTGCCGCGGTGTCCGCCGAAGTTCATGCCACGATCGCCGCCCTCCCCCATGGCTACGAAACCCTGTTAAGCCGGATGTTCTTCATGGGTTCCGACTCCAACAGCTCTGCCACGGGGATGACACTATCTGGCGGTCAGTGGCAGCGGATCGCCCTGGCCCGCGGTCTAATGCGCGGCCGCCGCGACCTGCTCATCCTGGACGAACCCAGTTCAGGACTGGACGCCGAAGCCGAACACACCATCCACCAGCGGCTGGTCGAACTCCGCCACGGCACTACCAGCGTGATTATCTCCCACCGGCTCAACGGCGTGCGGATGGCCGACCGCATCGCCATCCTCGACGACGGCTGCATCACCGAACATGGCACCCACGACGAACTGATGGAGCGCGACGGAAGCTACGCCCGGCTCTTCCGTATGCAGGCATCGGGCTACGACACCGGCCACGAGCCCCTGCCCACGCCATGATCACCCTGACCGTCGCCGCAGTGGCGATGACTGCAACGATCTTGATGGCGATCGGCTTCGCGCGGCGACGCATCGTGGTCGTCACCGTGTCCGGAACGAGCATGACGCCTACCCTTCAACCCGGCGACAAGCTCCTCGTACGCCGGTGCGACATCTCCGTGGTGAAGGTTGGTGACATTGTGGTGCTGGAACCACCACGCGTTCCCGTCTCCCCCGAGATCACGGTCCTCGGCCCCCTGCCGGCGCGAACGCAATGGCAGGTCAAACGGGTCGCGGCACTCCCCGGCGACCCTATTCCCTCGTCGGTGCAGGAAGCAGCGGGTAACCTTCGGATCGTCCCCGACGGTACGCTGATCGTCCTCGGCGACAACAACGCGAGCAACGACTCCCGCCTCAACGGCCCTTACCCCGCCGACCGAATCCTTGGCCTCGCCCTCAGAAAACTGGCGGAAGCTACTCCCCTGGGAACGCGACCGCCGACATCCTGAACAAGGATCACCCGGGGCGGGAGCAGTGAAGGTCAGCTCGACCTTGGTGACCGGCGCGACCATGGTCCCGGCCGCCGGGTGCTGCTCGAAGACCCTGTCCTGGCCCTCGCGGGGTTCGTCGGTCACCAGGTCCGCCGTTCTGATCGCGGCGGCGGCCTGCTCCGACGTCATGTTCATCAGATCGGGCACCGCGACCTCGGTCGTCACCTTCGGCTGGCGACGTCCTCGGCCTGTGTGCTCGGTGACGTGGTGAGCGCCTGGTAGGCGGGCACGGCCCCCGCGACCGCGGCCACGGCGAGCGGGGCGCCTGCCGTACGGAACCTGATCGTGCTCGCCCGGCGGCCGCGGCGTACCGCGCGCCCCAGGCCCGGCGAGGCCTGCACGCCGGAAACGTGCCGTTCCATGGCCTCCTTGAGCTGCTGTTCAACGCTCATGTCAACGCTCCCATGTGCTCGCGCATGCGGGCGAGCCGCCGCTTCCTGGGCCCGACGACGTCTACCGGCTGATGCGCGAGGCGGCCGAGGACGAAGCCGCGGAGGGTTCGCGCTGGCTGGAGATCCAGGTCGACCCGTCGGGGTACGCCAGCCGCTTCGGCGGGCTGACCGGGACGCTGGAGCTGGTCCTCGACGCGGCGGAGAAGGCCGCCGCCCTGGCCGGCATCGGGATCGCGGTGATCGTGGCCGCCAACCGCACCCGCCACCCCCTCGACGCCAGGACCCTGGCCAGGCTGGCGGCGCAGTACGCCGACCGGGGCGTGGTCGGGTTCGGGCTGTCCAACGACGAGCGGCGAGGCCAGGCGCGCGACTTCGACGCCGCCTTCCGCATCGCCAAGCGGGCCGGGCTCCTGGCCGTGCCGCACGGTGGCGAGTTGCAGGGACCCCGCTCGGTCGAGCAGTGCGTCGACGACCTCGACGCCGACCGCGTGGGCCACGGCGTGCGCTCCGCCGAGTCGCCGCGGCTGATGGAACGGCTGGCCGACCGGCAGATCTGCTGCGAGGTGTGCCCCACCTCGAACGTCGGGCTCGGCCGCCAGCACCTGACCACAAGCGCTGGCCAGCACGCCACCAGTCGGCCCGGTCTGATCAATCGCGATTACACCCCGGACTGGACGGCGCTGAACATCCGCTGGCGCGGCTCCGCTGCCTACCTCCCTGAAGACGGTCGGTTATACGAGCCCAGCCTGTGGTTGCAATGGGCTGTGATTGGGCCAGGGCTCGCCGGGCATGAGCGCGATACCACCCTCGACTGGTGTCGCCGACAGCAGCGCCATTGCAACGAACCCCGGCGTTGGCTAGCGACCGCTGGCGCTATCTCGACACAGAGACTTGTGGGGCCCACGTCGCGGACAGGGCCACGCGAGTAGGAAACTCTGCAGGCCTGACAGACTGCGGATGGCGGCGAGAGGCAGCCGAAGATGCGTAGCAGGCTGACCAATGGGGGCTCCACGAGTTGCTGTCCGCGCTCCCTCCTACAGACGAGGCCGAAATCGCGCCTTGAGGCCAAGAGGGACAAGCAGTTCCAGGGGCGTGGGCACGGCCTCCGCAGCGTTGAGCACATCTACGTCGAAATTCGCGGCGAGCCAGGCGAAAGCGAGAGTCAACTGCACCATAGCGAGCTGGTAGCCAAAACAGATACGCGGACCAGCCCCAAAGGGAAAATATGCTCGCTCGGCGTAGGGGCGCCCTGAGCCAAGCCAGCGTCCCGGCCGAAACTCTTCCGGGTCGGCCCACCACCGTGGATCTCGGTGCACGTGGTAGGCGCTGAACATCACCTGCTCACCACGTTTCAGGTCATAGCCAGCCAGGTTGGTGTCCCTGTGCACCCACCGCCCCATCAGCCAGGTCGGCGGATATAGGCGCAGCAGTTCCTGAAGGAACGCCGTCGTGTACGGGAGGTCGGAAGTTTCCACAGCCTCCCCACCCGCCGCCGCCCGAACTGCTTCGCTCTCACGGCGAATCCTTGCGAGGTGAATTGGCTCAAGAGCAAGTTGTCGTATCCCCCAGGCGATCGTGGTACCGGGGACGCCATGCGAAGCACGAATGACGATGTCGAGCAGGCGGGCGATGGCAGCAGCGTCGATGCCGCTATCGCGGTGAGCGTTGAGCACGTCGAGGAGATCTCGTGGAACCTCAGTGGTGACCCCCTTCATCCGGGAGGTCACCTGCCGGCCCAGCATGGACGCGGCCTTTTGCTCTGCCCTCTTGAACCGCATGACCGTCGGTAGGGGAAGCCAGCGAGGCAGGCTGATCGAGCTCGCCATGAGGGGGACGGAGGACTCGGCGGCGATGTCAAGAGCCTCGGCGATCTCCGTGACATCCTCGCCGTGACCACCGAGGCAGTAGTCAGCAACCGCGAAACTGAAAAATGTTTTCATCATCGGCACAACATTGACAACGCGGCCGTCAACCTCGCGGACAACGCCATCTAGATGGCTGAGGAAACGCGCGGCGTGTGCTGTCGACGCCGACTTATTCACACCCTGCCAGCCCAGCCTGCGAGTGAGCATTAGCATCTCGGTCGCCTGCATCTGCTCCTCCGGAGGTGTGCGATCATCGGAGAATAGCGACCCTTCGGTCCGATAGTCGGTGTTGGTGTGAAAAAAGACTTCTTGAATCAGCGCCGGATGGGTCGCCACGACACTCGTGGAACTGAAGCGGAAAATATCGCCAAACTCTTTCTGGCAGCGTGCAATAAACCCTAGACGGTCCTGCTCGTAGTCATAGGTGTTACCTACCATTCGGCGCCCTTTAGGGCCTGGCAATGCGCCGCGCTCTGACACTGTCATTGTATGCCGTCCTTATCAGCCCAGTGGGCGGCCGGATACTCCGGCCGCCCACTGCAACAGCTTGTGTCGCCGATGTTCTACCAGGCCCAGTGGTAGCGGCCTCCCATCTTGCCCTTGTTCAGTCCCAGCGCTGTTGCAGTCCGACAAATCAGTAGCGTCATGGCTCTACTCCTTCAGGAAGCGGCACAATCATCACAGCTAACCTTGTGAGGCTCTATGGAACGAGCATCGGCTAGCGCTCGTCTCTCATGGTTCGTGATCCGAGAAGGCATATCCAGGCCATCAGCTGGACATCTACTTGACACGTTCTAAGGGACACTCTTTTGACGGTTGCAATGCGTAGCATCGGATCTTTCCGGCAGATCGGAGAGGGGGGTGGCGATGCCGAACGCGGCAAGATAACTAGCCAGTCCGCTTTCCTGTCCGTGATAACCGATATAGCCATCGGGGCGGACCAGCATCACGCCACTCTCGCCTTCCGGCGTAGGGAAAGTCGGTATTCCGTAATCGCGCTTGGTGCCGCCTAGCAACAGGAAGCCCGTGCCACGTTGCTCGGCAAAAAGCGTTCCTAGCCGCTGACCACCTTGAACGCCCGTGGACAGTCGACTGTCGGGATAGGATAAACCGAGTTGGGTGGTTGCGCCGCCGAGCGTAGCGTTCTTCTCGCGGTGGAGGAGGCTGCTAAGCCCGAGCACGTACGCGGCGACTGGCCTGCGCTCGCTTTCGTAGGTGTCTAGCAGGGCTGCAGTTCCGATGGCCAGCTTCCATCCCAGGTTGTAAGCATCCTGAATGCCTGTATTGAGCCCTTGAGCGCCTGCTGGGGAGTGCACATGTGCTGCATCTCCTGCCAGGAACACCCGCCCCACGCGAAACTGTTTCGCCAAGCGGACGCTGGCCTTATACTCTGAACGCCACTCGATTGTGTCTAATCGAACGTGTGGCGCATAGGCGGCCACGATAGCGTGCAGATCATCGGATGCCTGATAGGCGGTTATGAGTTGAAAGACGTCCGTGTGAGGCAGCGGACATAAAGACAGATGCTTGTCCTGATCCTCCAATGCCCACACATGATAGTGATCCCGATCGAGATCACGGGTCTTTACGTCAGCCAGAATAATATGCCCAGCGGCTTTGGAATGCCCTAAGAACTCGAGCCCAAGACTTCTGCGCACGAAGCTGCGCCCACCATCCGCGCCGACCAAATAGGCGCACTCGATAGTTTCCCCCGTGCTCACCGTGGCTGTCACAGCAGAGTCGCTCTGTGTGAATCCCGTTAGCTCTGCACCAAACTCGACTCGGCGTCCCAACTCGGCCAGCCGCGCACGGAGAATGCTTTCCGTGCGCCACTGCGGCTGAATAATCATATTTGGATATGGCAGTGTCGGTGTCGCTTCCCGGATTCGGTCCATGCGTCCCTCCCACACCACACGGTCGGCCTCATAGGCTCGCATGGGCGGATACTCACTGCCGGAGGCCAGAATTTCACCAATGACTCCGAGGTCGTCGAACACCTCAAGCGTCCGTGGCTGCAGCCCCTTGGCGCGTACCCCGGTTGCCGGCAACGGGGAGCGCTCCAGGATGCGAAAGGCAATACCTCTGCGGGCGAGCTCGATGGCTAGCGTCAACCCTGTGGGCCCGGCACCCACGATCAACACGTGTGTCATTACATCTCCGCCTTTTTGTGACGTTCATCGTCCCGCCGGGGACTTATCGCTCCCGAGCAGGAATTTGACCGGGGGTATGGGCCCTCGAGCATCTGTCAGCCTTTGGCCCGCGATCTTGATACCACTCTCGACTGATTCGCCCCGAACATGGCCAGCGTGCCCCACATCCCCTCCGGCGCAATGTGTCTCACACTCGACAGAATAGGGATCATCAGGTTTGCGCCGCGGTGAAGATGTGGCCGGCAGGCTCCTCCTCGCCGACGTCGGTGAAGGGGAAGGAGTGATGCTCGTGGGTTACCTCCCAACGGTCATTCTCCTTACGCAGGCAGAGTGTCAGTCGAAGGCGCATCTCGGGGTTCCTGCGGAGCTGCTCCGAGGTGCCGCAACGGAGCAGGGCGTAGGCAAAGGCGAGATCGCGCCCCACAGTGACGTCCATCGACTCGATCTCGAATGAAGCCCCTTGCGCCTGCCACTGAAAGATTGAGGGCCAGACTTGCCTGTATGCATCAAGTCCGCGTACACCCTTGTAAGGCGGGGGCACGTCGAACATGACGATGTCGTGGGCGTGGCCTTTGATGACTCCTGCCAGGTCACTACAGCGCACCGCCTCAGCCCAGCGCTCGATCAAACTACGTATCTGCTGCTCGTCGGCAATCACTAGTAGGCCCTTTCACGGAGCGGTCGTGGCGAAACCGTCGAGCCCAACGCGTCGCTCAGCGTGCGCGCGGCTTAACACGGACAGACTTGGCCGATGCCCCTCGCCGGCTATGCCCGACCGCCCATCACCTCGCCTGCGTTGCATCTCCAGCCTCATCTGCGAGGCAGGCGCCGTCCAGGTCAGCAACTGGATATTGATCGGACAAAGCCATGAACACTGCAGCCTGAGCCAAGGACATGACTGCAGGGCCATGTCCGGATGAGATCGGGGGTAGCCGCACCCCTTCTCACGGGTCATGCCTGCAGGCGCCATTGTGCGGGAGTGCCCTGTGGTTGCCTGGACAGGCGCATTGCAGTGCCGGTGTCAGGGCGGAAGCCATGCGCCGAAGGTGGAAGGACCGACGACGGATGTTTAGGCGAACACCGTAGTGTCGCCATACTGCCGAGCATGGGAGGTCCGGACTGGTTGGGACAAGTGGTTGATCTACGTCACTACCTAGCGCGGGATGGCACCAAACGGTTCAGCGAGCTGGAACGCGACATCCATGTGATCGCCCAGCGGATGTTGGCCATAACGCTGCGCGGAGGCGAGCGAGCCGGATTGATCAGCCGCACTGTCCATCCCTCCCAGGGTCGATCTTCCCTGAGGCCTCGGGCGCACCCTTCCCCGCCACGCTTCGCGCATGGCCAACATGGAGCACCGGCCACATCGACCACGCCGGCTGGATCGACGAAGCCAGGCAGCACTTCGAGGAAGCGGAACCAACTGATCGGTAGCGCGCAGCCGCCCCGCCTCGCACCGTTCGAAGTCCTCGGGCCAACGACACGCGGCATATGCACATCGAGCGGCCAGCTTGCACACCCGGCCTATCGCAGCAGTCCAGCCGCGTCCAAGCCCTGCAGGGCTCGACGTTCGGCCACCGGACAGGGTCTTGCGACAAGGGATCAGGGCAGCACCGTGCTCCCCCACCGACGCGGCCACGTGCTCAGGCCGAGGCGAAGCTCTTCGAGAGGGTCCTCAACGATGAGGTTGCGGAGGAACGCGTCGAAGGCGCCGAACATGTGGAGCCGCAGGCGTCCACCCGGCGTGCAGGTGCCGTAGCGAGCGAGCGGCGCCGCTCGGGCTGGGGCTATGTCACGTTTACCGACATCACCTGCTGCCGTTCCATCGAGTGCAGGCCGGCTGCAGCAATCCTTCAGCGGCCCGCGTCAGTGTATGGCGGTGTCGAAGATCGTGCTGCTCATTGATGCGCGGATTTCCGCGATCCCCGTCGTTGACTGCGACGAGCCTTTGATGGACCTGCGTGATGCCGCCGAACTCCACCTCGATGACCGACAGGCCGATCCCGACCGTGCCTATGCGAAAGTCCGGCTCGGGACGCTTACCCGGCTGCGCACAGCGCAACGAGCGTTGCCTACCGGTTACCGCCTCGTCGTTGTCGAAGGCTACCGGCCTCCGCAACTCCAGAGGCGCTACTTCAACGAGTACGTCGCGCTGCTGGCCAAAAGGCATCCCGAATGGAGCGAGGAACGACTCACTGAAGCAGCCAGCGAGTACATCTCTCCACCTGAGGTGGCACCTCATAGCACCGGTGGCGCCGTCGACATCACTCTGCGCGGTCCGGACGGCCACCTGTGCTGGATGGGCACTGAGGTGAACACCTCGCCGGCGGACAGCGATGGGGCCTGCTACACGGACGCGACCAACATCTCCTCCGGCAGCCGTGCCAACCGCGATATTCTGAGCCAAGCGTTGATAACGGCCGGATTCGTCAACTATCCCACCGAATGGTGGCACTGGTCGATCGGCGACCGGTACTGGGCATTCTGCACGGGAGCTGCCATCGCCTACTATGGCCCGCTGCCGGAGGTGCCGAACACTCGATCATTTCACTAGCCCGATCCTGACTGGGGTTCAGGGGTTGCTAGATCGACGAGTCGTCCATAAGACTGGCGACTCGTTTCGCCGCGACCCCTGCGACGCGGCGCTACCGGGGGGAGGAGCGGTGGATTTCTACCTCCTAGGCACACCTGAGGTGCGGCTTGATGATCAGCTACTCGACCTTCCTGTCAGCAAGCCCGTGGCAATGCTCGCAGCAGGCTTGCTACACGCCAACCGGGTCATTTCCGCATCACTTCTCATAGACGCCATCTGGGAAGACGAACCGCCAGCCACCGCCGGCGCTTTAGTGCATTCCTACATCTCGCGATTGCGCCGGGTCCTGCACGTCAACGAATGGCAGGTGATCATCACCCGGCCATCTGGCTACCTGTTCAGCATCACCGACAGCCAGTTCGACGTCGCTCGGTTCGAAGCACTCGCCGCGTCTGGTCGAGCCGAGATCGTGGCTGGACGTGACGCGGAAGCCGTCGAAGACCTGCGAGCAGCCCTTGCCCTGTGGCGGGGACCCGCCCTCGACGGACTGACGACCGCAGTCCTACGGCAAGCTGCGGTCGGGCTGGAGGAACAGCGGATCTCCGTCGCCGAAGAATGCATCGCCGCCGAAATTCGTTTGGGCCGCGTTGGGCCGCCGCTAGCCGCCGAGTTGATGGAGCTGATCGCCGCGCACCCGCTGCGGGAGACGCTGCGCGTCTGCCAGATGCAGGTACTGCTCCTCCTCGGTCGCCGAGCCGAAGCCCTTGACGCCTACCGACAGGCGCGGGCGGTGCTGCAAGGGGAGTTGGGCATCGAGCCTGGCCCGGAACTGCGTCGGGCACAGGAGACGATCCTCAACGGCGTTCTCGTCAACAGGGGGAACCGCCTGAATCTACATGCCCCGCAGGCAACGGCCGACGAAGCCTCACGCATGCCATCGCCCACAATGCGAGGCCCCGCGACGAAAGACGCCCCAGTCAGCCGAGACATCCACGCCACCGGTGACAACGCAGCCCGTGCAGGCGACAGCGGCTCAAGCAGGCGTCCGGCGCTAACCGGGATGGACACCGACGAACGGGCGCCGCAACAGCTGCCTCCGGGAGCACCCATAGTGATCGGGCGCGATCTCGAGATGATCACACTGTGTGAATCCTTGCTGGTCGCGATGAACGCGGACCGGCCGGTGTCCTGCATCGTCACAGGGAAGGCCGGCAGCGGCAAGACCACTGTGGCCCTCGCCGCAGCGCACGCCACCCGGGAGATTTTCCCCGACGGACAGTTGTACGCCACGTTTCGCGGTGACGAAAGCGAGGCCGCCACGTTCGGCACTGAGTGGCGCAGCGGTGAAGACCCGGAAACCCGCGAGATTCTAGGCACATTCCTTCGGGCGCTCGGCACGCCAGCTACCCAGGTGCCCGACTCTGTCGCCGAACGGAGCAGCCAATTTCGCAGCCTAATCGCTGGTCGGCGAATCCTCGTCGTCCTCGACAACGCCAGCTCGGAGACGCAAGTCAGGCCGATCGTACCCGCGCATGCTGGCAGTGCTGTGCTGGTGACCAGTCGCGCCGCCCTCGCGGGACTCGAGACGCAATGCAGCCTTGGGTTGGACGTTCTCTCTCCGGAGCACTCGCTCGCGTTGCTGGCCTACCTGGCCGGCGAAACCAGGGTCGCGGCAGAATCATCCGCCGCACGCGAGATCGTCGGGCTGTGCGGAGGGCTTCCACTCGCCGTGCGCATCGCCGGAGCACGCCTCGCGGTACGGCAACGGTGGCCGCTAAGCGTGCTCGCCGCCCGCCTACGAGACGAGCACCGCAGGCTTGACGAACTCGTCGCCGGTGACCTTGAGGTACGCGCGAGCCTACAGCTCGGCTACAGCCGACTGCCCGACCCCATCCGTCTCGCCTTCCACCGTATCGGGACGATCGGTCCTGCGCAGTTCTCCCCGTCGCTGCTCACCGCGCTGCTCGACGTCCCCCTAGAGCGCGCGGAGTACTTTGCCGAGCGGCTGACGGATGCACAACTCCTCGATGCCGTGGGCGTAGGGGTCGATGGCGAGGTGCGCTACGGCATACATGACCTCATCCGGATTTTCGCGCGGGAATGCGCCGACTCCGAAGACCTGCCGGAAGAGCAAAAACAGGCTGTCGCACGGCTCGGTGCACATCTCCTTGGCCGCATGAGGGAGATGGACCAACGCCTAGCGAACGGGGAGGCCGCGGAGCTGGCGCGTCCATCCGGAACGAGAACACATCCGATCGATAGCAGCGGCGCCACCCAACCGAGCGCCCTGGCCGCGTGGCTGGACCAGGAGCTATGGCTGCTGGTACTCACCGTAGAACGGGCTAGCCAGCTCGGGCTGTCCCGACTCGCATGCGACCTCAGCACCACGCTCCAGCCATCGTTCCGGATCCGCAACCGCTTCGACGCCTGGTGGCGTACTCATGACGCGAGCCTGCACGCTGCTCGCGCCGCCGCTGACCGGGCCAGCGAGGCGATCCTGCTCCAAGGTCTCGGCCAACTCCGATACGAGCAAGATCGCCCCGATGAAGCCTTGGAATACTTCCGAGCGGCACATGAGGCCTTCCAGAGCCAACAACAACCACGAGGCGAGGCCGACTGCTTGGTCGGGATGGCCGCCGCGCACCGCGAACAGGGTCGTTATCCGGCTGCACTGGAACTACTTGATCGGGCCGCCACGCTGTACGCCGAGCTCGACGACCGTCCTGGACAAGCCGACTGCGCCTATGGCGTTGGTTACATCCGCCGCGAGATCGGTGACTTCGCCGACGCCGAGATCGCGTTGGATCACGCGCTGACTGCATACGGCACGATCTCGGATCGGCGCGGCGAAGGACTCACGCTGCGCTCGCTGGCCATGGTGTACCGAGCCGCAGGCGACCTCGATCGCGCCGAGGTGCTGGCCGGCCGAGCTCTCGCCATGTTCCAGGACCTCGGCGATGACTTGCTGACCGCCTACAGCCTGCAATGTTTGGCAAAGGTGTGGATCCGGCAGGACCGGCCTGAAGCAGCGCGCGCTCAGTTGCATCAGGCCCTCACGATGTGCACGGACTTCGAGGACAGATTCGGGATGGCATTGGTCGCGCGCACCCTCGGTGAACTGCACCTGACCACTGGGGAGTTGGAGCAGGCAGCCATGTGCCTGGGCACCGCCCGGGACATGTGGATCGAAATGAACTACGACCTGTTCCGCGCCCGCACTGATCGAGACCTGGCGGCTGTGCACCGAAGGCGCGGTGACGCCGCCAGCGCCGCGGCGTTGGTCTCCGAGGCTCTGGCGACGTTCCACCAGTACGGCAGCCGCGAATACTGCGAGTTGTCTGCACGCATACGGGCCACGGCCGCCGCCGGATGACAGCGGCCGCCCGAGCGCTGTGCCGGCACTGCGGAAAGAAGATGGCACCGCTATAGGTGGGATACAGCGGGGTTGCAGCCGAGACCCCGACCGTGGTTGAGCGGCGTGTGTCGTTCGACCGCGGAAGGGACATCATGAAAGGCTTGGCCCAATCATCGCGCCTTGGCACGACGACAATCCTGCGGCGACCATCGCGTTGGTTAGCGGGGGTTGTGGCGCTGGTGACGGTCACTCAGGTGACCGCGCTGCCGAGCGCCGCTAGCCAGATCAGTCCGGGTCATCCTGA
>NZ_JBITGL010000033.1:0-37047 GCF_044456985.1 Nonomuraea sp. NPDC050663 | reverse complement strand
GCCGCGATGCTCTTGATCAAGACCGCACCTACCGACCGGAACAGCCGAACCGTGACCTACCCGCACGAACCGATCACGGAATGTGTGCCTGAACCAGTTTTCAGAGAGCGTTGACACAGGCCGGTGGAGTGCCCGGGTACGTGCCGCACCGCGTTCGGCGGAGGGAAGGGGCGGGCAGCATCCAGTCAGCGAGTGGGGCGACGGACCAACTTGATGTCCCTGGGCTTGGCGGCCAGGGCGATGCTGCCCTGAGCGGTGGTCATGTGCGGGGCACGCTCGTGCCCCGTATGCGAGGTTCAGCGGTGCGAGATCTCCGTGGGGCAGCACGGGGTCGATGACGGTCGACATCGTGCATGACGGCTCGGCCTGGTATCACGGGCCTCCGCCGACAGCCGTACCGGCCTTGGCGCCGTGGTACCCGGGCTGAGAGGTGGCCTCACCAAAACGGAGGCCAGCGCCCGCACGCGGCTGCACATGATGTTGCCTGCGCCCTCGTAGACCGCGGACGCCTCCGTCCTTTCAGGCGATCGGGTCATGATGTCCATCCCCGGTATCGGCCCCAAGGCCGATGGTCCACGCTGCCGCGGCAGCGCAGCCTTGGTTGGGGTGGTGTCGATCCGCAGAAGTGGGCCACGTTCGGTGCCGTGGCGGTCCTCAACGACACGGACCGGGCCGAGGCGCTCAATCACTACATCGACTGGTATGTGCAGATGCCAGGTACTGAACTCCCGGCCGCGCGAGGGCCAGATCGCTCAGCAGGTAGCTGAGATGCAGCCCCCAGACATCAGCGAGATCCTGGGGCGCAACACGCGAGAGTAGCGCCACCGACACGAAAGCCCTCGCCATCACAGCAGGGCTTCGCAGTGCCCTCAGCCTGAGGTGGTGTTTGCGTGTATGCCACGACGCCGACTCAGCTCCCTCAGCGCTTGAGCATCGCCGGTCGGATGACCAGCATCTGGACGGTCCATCAGAAGGGGCACGCCGAGAGCCACACGCCCCACGATGCTCCGATGCTCCGATGCTCATGCCTAGCCTGCGGGGGCGTACCCCCCTTTGAGGACGCCCTCGACAGCCGGTTCACTAGGCGAGGGCCTGCCAGCCGAAACCGTCTCAACGATCCACGGGCAGCCGCCGGCAAATGGCACGCATGCGTTGACGCCGCGACTCAGACCGGCGGGCGATCGCCGCGATCCGGCTCCGACACGCTCGTGAGGACTAGAGGCGCTGGCGGGGCGGCGCCTGGGTCTCCGATCTAGATGATCACCTGATCGACACACTCGGTGCCTGAACCTCACAGAGTCCGACCTCGAGCAGCTCAAGCCTTGGGAAGGGTGCGGCCGAGCTCCAGCATTGCCTCCGAGGCAGGGCCTCCCTCGGAGCGTTCTGTCTTGTAGCCCTTCACCTTCGGGGCCAAAGTGCGAGGATCGACCGCCTCGGACGGAGCCCCGCTGGCATACAGGCCGTCGGGCTCCTGGTCACGGTCATGCGGAAGCAACCAGAACACCCTGCGGCGAAAAGTGCCCGAGGCGGGGGATGCCTTCGCATCAGGACCCAAGACGGCATACCCAACCATCCGCCCATCGCGGTGGTAGGCGGGCTTGCGCCGACGGCTGGACAGCCTGTCCAGACTCTGCCGAACGTAGTCCAGCTCTGAGACGTCCTCGAGCCAGACGAGGTCGGTCTCGTGTGCGAGATCTTCCGGGTCGATCAGCGCGCTCACGGCTGGAGCTCCTCAGGATTAAGATCGGCGAGGAGCCCGATCCCTGGATAGTACTTGCGTGAATTGGAGAAGACCATCTCCTTGGGCGAAGCAAGCCCAAGAGCGTCGCGTACCCGGGTGGCAAACGCCCGAGCCGAGACCGGATTGGCCCCCTCATCAGCGCACCAGCGGACGTAGGCGCCATACAAATGCGCCTGCTCGGCACGGAGACCCGCTTCGATCTTGCAGGCGTCCGACAGCCAGCGACCGATATGGTCCTCGGTCTCCGCATAGGCATTTGTCGCGACTCTCACACGCTGAGGCCCGCTGAGATCCTTTTCTCCCGACAGGTAGCGGCGTGCGCCGTCAACGAGCCACGACAGGATCCCAGGGCCCTCCTCCCTCACCAGAACCTTCGCAAGGTTGTCAATCTTCCGCTCTTCGGGGACGACCCGTTCGAAGGGAATCAGGCGGATGCGCCGCCAGAACGCGAAGCCTCCGGCGCTGACTTCCGGTCGGTGGTTGCCCAGCAACCACAAATGGTGGGTGGGTGTGAAACTGAAAAAGTCCTGCCTCATCCGGCGAGCCTTGATCTTGTCGCCACCGGTAAGGAGCTTAACGCGGGCTTCATCGAACCTGTCTCCTGGCTTGAGCTCGGAGCAGACGATGATGCGGCGCCCGTGAAGCTCGGCTAGGTCGGTCGGGTGGGAGTCGAAAGTCTTGGCCATCAGGAAGCCCGGGGGAGCGGCGTCGGCGTAGTCACCCAGCAGTTGGATCATAACCTCAAGGAGCACCGACTTTCCGTTCTTGCCCTGACCGTACAAGAAGGGGAGCACCTGAGCGCCAACATCGCCAGTGATGGAGTGGCCCAGCAGCAGGTGCAAGAAGTCGATCGTCTCCTGCCCCTCGACGTCGGGGCCGAAGATGTCGTCGAGGAACCGCTTCCAGCGGGGAGTAGGCATCTGCCGAGGCGCGACCGTGGTCGACCGCGAATGGAAGTGCTTGCTCGGGTCAGGCGAAACGATAAGCCCGCTGTGCAGATCCACGACTCCTGCTGGCGTGCACAGGGCGTAGGGGTCCGCGTCAAGCTGCCCGGCATGCAAGACCATGCCAGGGGCCGTCTTGGCCTGCAGCAGCAGCGCTCCCATTCCAGCCGTCGACAAAGCCCGGCGCTTATGACGGCGCAGGTCCGAATCGGTGTAGATGCCTCGCTGATCAGTCAGGGCGATGTTCTCCGCCATTTCGCCGGCCGACCAGATGACGGTGTCGCTTTCGTCCAGCTCCCAGCGGTGCCCTCCCCAGCGGTACCAGCCGAGGCCAGGCACGTGCCGGAAGTCGTTTCCGTACAGCTGCACGAAGAGTTTGGCGTTGCCACGATCAGAGAGGGAATCGGGCAGCAGGCCATTCTTCGTCGCGGTCTCCAGCGACGCGGCCGGTGCCGGCACCAAGCCAGGCGCCTGCTGGGCGCTGATGATCGTCCTGGCGGACTGTGACTCGAAGGCCAACATCTGCTGGGCGGCCTTGACTGGATCGAAGCCGTCTTGAATCGGCCCGGAACTCATGACCGTCCCTCCAGGCTAAGGGGGCGTCTAGCGCCAGCCGCCAGACCACTGCGGATGATGCTCTGGCACCGGCGGTGCTGGCCCGGACGGGCGTAATCGGCCGCTTCGGTTAGCAGGGACTCGGCTTCTGCTTGGGTCACATATCCAGCTGCTACAAGACCGCCCACGGTGTAGGCCGCGCGGTTGAGCTTGGTGGTGAACGCTGCTCCTTCTGGCACGGCTGAACATGCGGTGATTCCCTCCAGCACCGCGTCCAGGGTTCGCAGCGCCGTACCGCGTCGTCCTCCGGCCCGGATGAGCGCTTGCAGCGCCCGTGGAGGGACACGCGGAGTGCTTGGTGCTGGCTGGTCGGGCTGGCGCAAATGACCGGTCCGCACGAGCTCCTTCAGGAGCCAGAGGGGCAAGAGTTGAGGCTGCCGACAGTCATCGACTGCCGTGTAGGTGCCGTTGGTCGTCCGGGTCCCTGGCGCGATGATGTATCCCCCGCTGGCCCGGATGTCGACTTGCCAGGCCAGGGCCCTGCCAGAGTTCGATCCAGCCGAGCACAGCAAGGGCACGTTCGTCCGATACCAGACGTGCAAGCCGCCGGAGGGAGTCCGCACCCGAAGCGTGTTGGTGTCGTGCGCAGGATCTGGCGCGCCGCGTAGGGCGGCCAGCAGCCCGAGGGTGTGATAGCCAGATGCCAGTCCAGCCAGGTCGACCTCCTCGGGAATCGGGATTCCTGGCAGGAGATGTCCGCGGTCGGGGACAGCGTCCCGATGCGCGTCGATGTCGATCACGACCAAGCCGGCCGGGCCGCACGCGACTCCCACACCCGACTGAGAGCTCCTTGTCCACCAGTCGGTGATGCGTTCGGCATCGGTAGTGGCGGCGTGAAAACCATGGCACCAGCGGCCTGCCTGGTGGCAAGGACATTCGTTGCCCGGATGGTCTGCCTGCCGGCAGTCGCGACAGTTGGCGGCTGGGGTTTTCCTGCCGGGGGCCAACGGATGTACGGGCCAGCCCTGCCGGGCACACCAACGGGCGATCGCGATGGGTTGCGGATGGGGCGCGCCGAACTGAGCGTGCTCGTCATTGGGCGGCGTCACGTCCGTCGTCTCTTCTCATCCCGGGCCCACAGCTCGTGAACTTCTGCCCCTGGTGTTCGCTCCTCGTGCCAAGGACCCAAAGGCAGCGACTGGAGCGACTCAAGCGACTCAAGTTCCGTACATGGTCAACATAGGCTAGCGGATCTGCGCTGCCAGGAGTGGGACGGTCGCTGTCATGGACAGGTCCGAATCGCATAGGAGGCCGTGGGGCGCTTCAGTCGCTCGCGACGGCCCGACATAACCCCAGGTCAGAGGCATATGTGGGCCTGAGAGGCGCAGCGCAGCGACTCAAGCGACCGACACGCCGGACAGGTGGAAGTGACCGTAGGCCGTGCTACGGGATGCCTGTTGGAAGGGTGGGATCGTTGTCCAGCGACCGAAAAGATGCCGGTAGCGACTGGAAGTATTCGATCTCTGACGCTGGCCCTGAGGCCGACTCCCTGGTGAACCCCTCATTTCAGCGCCGGAAAGCGACCGAAGCGACTGAATACCAGTGTCTATGACGTACCCGCGCACAGGCGATGGCTCTCATATCTCAAACCCTGAGTCGCTTCAGTCGCTCCGCATTGCAGGAATCTTCTCTGACCTGCGGTTTTCTCGTTTCTTCAAGCAGATACCGAAGAGCGTCTAGTAGCTGAACCCTCAGTAGCTGCCGGGCCCTCCGGCAGAAGCGGCTCCACACAAGGCAAGAAGCTTCAGTCGCTGCCAGGCTCGCCAGGGTTTCGTTCATCGAGACTCAACCCGTTCTAGGACCTTGGCCCGTCGCCATGGATGCCAGAGCAGGTGCGACCCCGCCAGGGGGCTCACCGCATCGACTGCCGACCGTGAACCACGGCAGATCGACGAAGTCGTGACCCTAGCCACAGCGACCGCCCCCAAGTACTGGCGCTTGCTCGTGGCTGGCGACCTGTGTGTAGCCCCTGGCGGCCATGATCGCCGCGCTGACGCTTGGATTCCGGTCATGCGACGCCGTCCGGTGCTCGCGCACCGGACCCGCTCCGCTGCAATGCAGGGGGGTAGCCAGGCGGCCGCCGACGGCCCGTCGCTGAGCAGCGTCGCATGTAAGGCACAAGTGAGAGACACCACGAGCATCAGTCCTGCGCAGCAGCCGGCATCAGCTGGGCAGCCCGCGCACTCCTCCCCAGGGCCCCGGGCTGAGGATGTGCCCCACACCTGCCGTGAATGCCCCGCTAGGCACTCATCACGCCAGCCCCGGCCAGCGACGCAAACCGTCACGGGCGTGGTCTGATCTGCGCCCTTCCGGGCGCTCCAATGGCGTCAGTCTCGACACAACGGGAGAAATCGGCGCGTCTGGCTGTCCCGACAGCCAGTCAGCATGGAAAGATGCGGCGTTGACTACCCACAGAGCATCGGAGTCACGCAGGACAAAAGAAACGCCCCGCAGTGCGGGGCGCCTCAGAACCTAAATCACGTTGTTGGACCACTCAGCTCGATTGCTTTGGCCGGCGAAGAGCTGAACGTACCAGTGACGTGAACGGTTTCTTCACGTCTGGAATGGGATGCTAGCAGAGCGCCAGACGTTCAGCCCAGCACGCCCTGAAGAAGCTCCTTCGGCGTGTCGCGGCCTGAGCGCGTCTTCTCCCTCTGTCCGCCCGCCTTGCGCCGTGCATGGGTTGGGCAACGACTCGGCTTGTACGGCATGCCGCGTGCTATGGCGCGAGGCGATCCAGGTTGCCATGGCGGCGACCAATCAGGTCGTCGGCCCGGTGATTGTGGCCCGCTCGCAGCGCACCTGGCTGCAGGCCGTCGAGAACCACCCGGACTTCCTACTGATCCGCAGGGACGGCCAGCGCAACCTGGTGGCGGTGACGCGGGTCATCATGTGGCGCGCCTGGCGGCCAGCGGTCAACCCGGGCGTGTGGCTGTCCAGACCGACTAACGACCGCATCATGCAGCTCACCGGCCTGAAGCAGACCTCCTGCAAGCGCTGGCGGGCCTGGCTACGCGAACGCGGCTTCCTCGGGACTGTTACCGAAGGCTCGACGCCCGCCACGCGCGGCGGCGCCGACAGCGACCATGACGGCGGCATCAGCGGTCAGGGCGACGGCGCCGACAACCTCGCCGCCGAGTACGTGCTGCTGGTGCCGCTGGAGCCTGAGCGGCCGCGTCTTCACCGCCCCCTGGCCGAACCCTTTCAGCCCCCCGGGCTCGTTGAGCCCGGGGCGGACAAGCACGCGTCCTGCAAGTCCGCGTCTTCTAGGGACGAAAGTCGCCCCCCACTGGTTGTTCTCTCTTTAGAGAGAACAACCAGCCACTTCCGCCCTATCGCGGGCGCGCACGAGCCCGCTAACAGTCCGGCTGCCGTCGGACGCACCGAAGGGGCCCCCTGCGTGATCACCGGCGGGAGCGCCACCGCCCTGGAGTGGCCGCTGACCGCGACGCCGGGAACGCGAGCTCAGATGTTGCTGGCCGCCGAGGCGCTGCGCGCCGCGAGCGGGCTAATGCGGCGCCTGTCGGCGCGGCATCTACGCTCGCTGCTGCGGGAGTTCTTCGCCTGCGGCTGGACGGCCGCGGATGTGCTGTGGGCGCTGGATCACCGGCCCGACGGCAGCGACTGGACCTTCACCGACGCGCCGGCGTTCGTCCCAGGCTGGGCCCGTTTCCGGCTGGGGTGGTGGCAGGCCGACGGCGCAGTCTTGCCCTCACGAGCTCAGCGTGCCGAGCAGGCGGCGGCGGTACGGCGAATGGAGCAGCAGGCGCGTCGGCAGGCGTGGCAGCTGCTGGAGCAGGAGACGGGGGAGAGCTCGCCATGGCGGTCGACGCAGGTGAGCGCCGTGGAGGATTTCGTTGCACCGGTACGTTCGGCGGTGGCCACCGAACCGAGTGCGGTCTACCGGGCGGTGCGGGCGCGGATGGAGCAGTCCCGACGGGATCAGGAGCTGGCTATGGTGAGAGCGCTGGCAGGTCGTGCGTGAACCGCCAGGAAGGGTGGGCGCTGGTCCGGCTGGCGTTGCCGCAGGCCTCGCCTGCGGCGAGCGCGGTGATGCGTGAGTGGGAACGCGGCAGGCGGCAGTCGGAGGCGAGCGCCTGGCGCTACGCGCTCGCCGACCAGGCCGCTGAGGAGATGCTTGCTGCGGCTCCTCAGCGACGTGAGGAGCGCTGGAGTCCGCCAGTGGCCGATGAGGAGCCGGATCCGCGGACGGTGGCGCTGGCGCGGGCCAGGATGCGGGCGCGGCTGGAGAAGGCGTCGCGTCGTCCGGAGCCCAATCCGGCGGACCGCTCTGAATAAATCTACTTTGTAAAGGCCGGGCTAGAATACAAATCTCCCATCCCGGCCCGCACGTTTCTGACCGACCGCACAACGGTTCACAAGCCGCATCGACGACATGAGGGGGCTTCGAGAGACAGGGGTGTGGGAGCCGCCCCAGGCGGACCCCACCCTCTTAACCTCGATGATGGATCTCAGCATGCACCTTTACAACGTAGATTTTCTAAGGGAGTCTCTACATCACAAGAGCGCGATCTTCGACCGCTTCCACCCCCGAGTTCCCGCTGCTCCCGGTTCCAGCAGACCAGCCCCGCCAGGGCGGACGTCCCGAAAGCAGCATCGCCGCGACATCGTGGACGCGATCCGGTACATCACCGACAACGGCCGCAAAGGCGAGCGCTGCCCGCGGCCCTTCGCCCTACCAGACCGTGTTCGGATTTCTCGCCCGCTGGGCAAGGAACAGAGTTCTCAACCAGGTCCGCGATCAGCTTCGCCGCGCCACCCGCCTGCGCGCCGGGCGGCGCCCGAACCCGGTCACGGGCATCATCGACTCCCAGCCCGTGCGTGAAGCAGTCACCGGCCGCTCACGCTCCTGCGGCACGCCGCAATGCGATCGACCACGAACGCAAGCCCTCGCACAGCGAAGCCCACCTGACCGCTACCTCGATCACGCTGACGACTAGACGGCTGACCAGGAAGAGGCCGCCGGCATGGATTTGAAAACCAGCGGTTGCGCTACGGGCCGCCTGAGAGTCCCCCTTGGTTCAAGAGGCCATGGTGGGCTCGACCGACACTGAGTCACGCATATCAGCGTCACGTGGTCGGCAGGCGTCGGCGATGGCCTTGGGGTCCCAATAGAACGGACGGCACTCGAGCATGCGTCCGTTCCTGACGGTGATCAGTTGCACGATCAATGTGTCGACTTCCTGGCCAGTGACACGGGCGCGAAAGCGGACCCGGTTCCGCACAACCACGATGTCCTCGTCACCCCAATGCTCCTGCTCCAAGAACTCCATCGACTCCCAGACCTCACTAAACCGGGCCAGAAATCGCTCCATGCCATCGTGGCCGCGCCAGGTACCAGTGCCGGTGAAGGGCAGCCCGGGAGCCTGATGCAAGATCACCTCTGGATCCAGGTAAGCAGCGACATGGTCATAGCTCGCCCTACCGAAGCCACCTGCAGCCACGTACGCAGCCTCGGCCTCGTAGAACTTCTGCATCACCGTCCAAGCGTCAGCCGGCGACTGCTCATCTGCTCTCGGTCCGCCAACCCGATCCCCTGTAAAGCCCGCTGTGTTCATGGCGCTAGCATCGCCGACTAGGACAGGTCTTCCCTCGCGGCAATCAGACTCCTAACCGAACCCGCGCCTTCGATCTCGGCAGAGCCGCTCCCGGGCATCGCTGGAAGCCAGCATGATCAAACTCTGAGCGATCGGGTTCAGAGACACCTATAAAGAGGCCACCACCAGGCCGCCTTTCGCTGTCAAACCCTCGAAGAACTCCTCGCCCCCGTCCGGACAGAAACCGGCGAGCGGGACGCCATTTGGGTAGCCGTCTGCAAACCTGATCGCAGGCAACGCGGCCCTTCGCCTAAGGCCGAAGGACGCACCAACAGGGTCGATTGCCCACCACCTCCTCCTCGCTGAGACCACCGTCGAGGCCGGTGCGGCTCACATTTACCGCCAACTCGGACATGGCGACGAATAACAGCCAGCCGGGCGCGTCCAGCAGTCCTCCTCTGGCTGAACCGTGCCACACATTGCCAACCCTCCTTCTCGCACGGTGCGGCCTCTCGGTGTTGCAGACGATCCGGGCTGGATACGGCACTAAAGGCGTGAGCGGAACCGACGCCCGCTGACATCCCGGCTCACGCCGCAAACCTCCAGAAGCCGGTAGGGTCGCCCGCCATGACCCCTGAGCCCCGGCCCTACCCGTCGTGGACCGCGCCGACGTCGTGGGAAGGATGGGAGGCCGAGGTCCTCTCACGCAATGGAACGACGAAGGTCCACAATGTGATCCTCCCGCGCACCGTCCAGGAAAACCCCACCATGCTGGAGTGGATCATCCTCGGAACAGCTGTCGTTGTCGCAGCGTGCGCCACCCTCGCCCTCCTGTGGCTGTACCGGCGCACCCTGGCGAACTGGCCGCACACTGGCGATCGACCGCAGGGCAGCCAAGGATGGACCTGGCTGAGCCTTCGCAGGTAGCGCTACCTGGCCTATCTCGGAACGAGCACCGCGCCCGTCCTCTCGCCGAGGATGGCCTCCCGTCGGTCGAGAGTATTCGTCCTCGCTGCGTGCGCTCACCCTAATTGTCGCCACCCACCTCGGAGTCCCGAAGATCGTCGCCAACATCGTGGTCCGCTACTGCAACGAGGGCGAACACGGCTGAGCCTCCCCACGACCGTCGAGGCGTGGCGGGATCGCGCCAGTCTTATGTGGCCCCACGTGCCGCACAACCCCCGAACATCGGGTGAGGCGCGTTGGCCGGGCACGCACGTGCCCTATGCGCTCGCGCCCTCAACGCACCCTAGGTGACCATCGCGAACGCCCCGGGCTGGCAGGTAGTGAAGGAGCCGAGAGGCAATCTTCTCGAGCAGACTCTTCAGCTCCTTGTCGGCGGTCACACTCGGACCAAAGCGACCAGCCCCAGCCATGGGCGTGGTCTCAGTTCGGTCAGTGGACAGTGGTTTCCAGGTTGGGTTGCGCGACACGCCGGAAGCGTCTGCCGCCCTGACTCTGAATCAGGGTATGGTCCGTGACCATGAGTGGACATGTGAAGCCTGGGCCCGCCCCGAAGGGTGGGAAACGGCACAGCGTCCGTTTCCAGCACACGGACCTGCTTGAGCTGTGGGAACGACTCGGATTCGCGTCATTCAGCGACTACGTGGACTTTACCTTCTCCCTTGCCCACGGCAAGTGGAGAGAGTACGGATTCGAGTCTGCTGACGAGGCTGCCGACTACCTTCTGGGCCTGGCCCGTGGGGTGAGAGTGCCGCCGCCGCATCTGCGGGGCGAGCCAACCACGCCACTCTTCGAGACTGTCGCCGCTTAGCCGCTTCGCAACCGGCTGAGGACGAGAGGAGAACCACCGCCGTAGCTCGGCGGAACACCTGAAAACGAACGAAGGCCCCTGCGCTGTCTACCGGCAAGCAGCTGCGCAAGGACCTTCGGAAAGGCAACCGGCACCCGGCGGGCTTTCGCATGCCTGGAGCCGGTTCACCAGAAGCTGAGGCTCACGATAGACGATGACGCCCCGGCTCTGCCAGTCATGCCCGAGATCGGCGTGTCGCAACCGGGCATTTCTGACACAGCCGGCTTGCACAACCGCATACCGCCACCCCGTTACGCTGGGTGCGATTCCGGACACGCCACGCTCGGTGCGGCGCGGCTGTGGGAGCTGTTCGCGCCCAGGCTCAGCGCCAACGGACGAGTACGGCTCGCCAAGGACGGCCGCAACTACCGGCGCCGCGACGAGCTCGAGCTGACCGTAGGGCTGCCCGCGCACGTCGCCGCGGTGTACGTCTACGACCGCGGTATGACCGGCCTGCTGGTCGGCGACTTCGACACAGGCAAGGCCGCGGCCGCCGGCGCCGCCAGTCCCGCCCTGCTGGTCGAACAGGAGGCCGCGGACTTCACCGCACTCATCGCCCGCCTGGGCGGCGAGTGCTTCACAGACATGTCACCGAACGGCGGCCGCCACGTGTACGTGCCGTGGGCGGTGCGCCGCTCGTACGGCGAGATCCGGCGCCTGGCCGAGGCGCTCGCCCGCCGCTACGTCACCCTCGACCCGGCTCCGCTGCAGAACGCGGTGGAGGGCCTCATCCGCCCACCGGGCGCGTGGCACCGGTCGGGCGGCTACCAACAGCTCACCACCCCCGTCCAGCAGGCGCTCACCGTACTCGACGACCCCAACGACCAGAGCGTGTGGGACGGCTTGCACGACGCGCTCCAACCGGAGCTAGAGGCCGCTGAGCTCCCTCCGCAGCCTGTCGTTAGCGCGCCACGATCGCCTGCCGTGCCCAAGGCTGCGGCGTGGGCGCGGGACGAGCACGGCGGGGTGTGGCATCCACGCTCGGACGGGCCGCTCCCTCGACTCTCCCCCCGACTAGAGCACCTGGCCCGCACGGGCCAGTACGACCGCCGCCAGTACAGCTCTCCCTCCGAAGCCCGCCAGGCGGTCGTGGCCGGCGCGGTCGCGTGCGGGTGGCGCCTGGCGAATGTCGCCGCCCGAATGCGGTCTGGCCACTGGGGTGGCCTTGTCGCCTTCTACGACCGCTACCGCGACGACAAGCAGCGCGTCGAGGCCCTGACTCGGGACTGGAAAGGAGCACACCTCTGGATCGCGGTGCGGGAATCTGGCCGTGAGGTCCACACAAGGGGGAATACACACAGGGGGGTTGTCAGGGTTCTGATCGAGGGGGTGCCGGTTGAGGTGCGGCCTCCAACCTCTGAAGGCCAGCAGGTGGGGGAGTTGCAGAAAGCTCGCGCCTGGCACTCTGCCCTCACCGTTGCCGTCCGGTCAGGACGTTGGCAAGGGAAGAAGGCGCTCACGATCCGCCGGGTCCTCCTCGCCATGCTGAAGGCCGCGCAGCTGTCCAGGAGCACGTCAATCGGGTGGGGAGTGCGACACCTGGCCCTGCTCGCTTGCCTCGACGAATCGACCGTCGCCAAGACTCTCAAACTCCTCAGACAGGAGGACGATCCGTTCATCAACTGGGTAGCAGAGCACCGCGGCGAAAGAGCCGATATATACAGGCTCATCGTCCCGCAGGCGTACGCCGAAGTGGCCGCGTGGCGGCGCTGGCAGCCCGGCCGGCTGGGCGGCATCCACCCCGTCTTCCGGGTGCTCGGTGCGTCGGCCGCGTTCGTGTACGAGCAACTAAGCGCCTCCCCGGTACGCACGATCGACCTGCCGTACCTGACTGCGCTGGGGAGCACTGCGGTGACGGGCGGCCTGAACGAGCTTGGCGCCCACGGCCTTGCCGTACGGACCCCCGAGGGGTGGGTGCGCGGCCCGGCCGACCCGCTCGTGGTCGCCAACCAGCTCGGCGTTCCCGAGATCGTTGCGGAGATCATGGCCCGCTACCGCAAGGCCCGCGAGCGCTACCGGGCCTTTCTTAAGATCGTCGAGGCGCACGAGCCGACGCGCGATACTGAGGACTACTCCATCCCGAAGGAGGTCCTCGCGGCGCTCGGGCCTCCCGTTTGGGAAGAGAATTACGCGCACGCCCCTCCAGCCTGCCACGCTTGAGCTCTTCCAATGCATAGTCGCCTAGGAGGCGCGTAAGTCGGCAGGCGGCTGGTGGCCAAGACGCAAGCAGGCCCCCAGATCTCTCTGCGGGCCTGCCGGCGAATGGTCAGGCACTTTTGCCTGACGAATCGAAGCTAGCAGGTCATAGGCGACGGGCACCGAATTTTCGGGGTCCAGGTGACGGCGGTTTGGTCCAATCGCTCCAGCCGTCTTCGGCGTTGGGCTGCGTCCTCGAGGCATGTGAAGAGTTGCGGCGCATCACCCGCGGAAGACTCCTAGCCCCTGCCGTCCCCCTGCCGTCCACCGCAGCAGTGACAACGAGCATGAGAGGGATCGTGAGGCCCGGGTGGGGACAGTATCACCATGATCACACAAGTCCGGGAGGGACCTCCGCCGAGGTGTGAACGGCGGTCTGTTTGATGGGACGGAAACGTCCGACAACCTTCCGACCTCTGCGCTCAGCATTCTCGACTGACCTGCCCGAACGGCCTCAGCGTACGTTTGGCTCCGCTGCACTTCGGCCCCCGTCTCCTGACTCCAACCCCGGCACCTAATCCCTTCGTCAGCAGGCTCTAAGAATTGGTGTGGAGCGTGTCGGGCACGACCGGACGCCGGTTGGTGGTCGCTGTTGCCATCACGCCACCAGGTCGTACCGCACGTCTCACCTGGGTCAGGGCCCGCATTCGAAGCACAACACCGAGACCTACACCGAGATCATCTGGGGTGTCCCCATGGAGCTGATCATTCTCGGTCGCGGTGACCGGCTCTGCGTCACCGTGCACTCCCCGTGCCTTCACCTCATGCGAGGGGCGCTTCGCTCTACCGGCCATGGGGTTCCGGCGAAGGAAGCCGTCAAATCGGCGAGCAACTCCTGAGCCCGCCGCGGACCGCCCCTGATCCGGCCGTCCAGCATGAGGCTCACCAGGCCGTGCAAGTGCAGCCCCTGGTCGCCGACCTGTTCACGGCTGGCGCGCTGGCTGGGGTGGCGAAGGACGTCGATGCGGCCGTGCACGCCGCCTCGAGCAATGACGAGCGGTCTGCCGAGCTGGACCACGCAGTGGTGGACACCTTCATCGAGGCGTTCGCCGGCACCGGCAAGCCGTTCGTCTACACCAGTGGCCTGTGGCTGCACGGCAACACCGGTGACATCGCGGCCACCGAGAAGTCGCCGTTCGCTCCCCTCATGGTCGTGTCGTGGCGCCCCGCCGTGGAGGAGAAGCTGGCCGACGCGAAGGACATGCACACGATCCGAATTCGTCCCGGCCTGGTGTACGACGGCGGCCGCGGTTACATCCCGATGGTGCTGGGCCCACAGGACGATGGCAACGGCGGCAAGCTGGTCGGCCACTTCGGCGACGGCTCGAATCGCTGGTCAGTTGTCCACGCCGACGATCTGGGCGATCTGTACGCCCTGGCCGTCGAGAAGGCCCCGGCCGACTCGACGTACCTCGCCACCGTTGACGAGCCCGTTCGGGTACGGGACGCCTCGAAGGTGGTGGCCAACAGGTTTGGCGCGACCGTACAGGACTGGGACCCAGCTGACGCGCAACGGTACTGGAGTGTCATGGTCGAAGCCCTTCCTGCTCGACCAGGTGGCGACCAGCGCCAAAGCCCGTACCGAACTCGGCTGGACCCCGGCGCGGCCGACTCTGCTGGAGGAGCTCGCGACCAGTTAATCAGACCCGTGACGACATGCTCCGGGGCGCTTGGTCCAAGAGTCTGCGGGCTTTGACCGGTTGCATCACCGGATCTCCCGACTGCTGAACGAACGTGATCAGCTCATCCAACTGGCAGCACCCCCTACGCACCAACCCGGTGATCGTTCCGGTTAGCGAGGGGTCACACTCGCGCGTACGTGAAGACCGTCGCGTTCATTGTTACACTGCGTGATCGAGCTGGCGTGCGGCGAGTCGACGAGGGGTCGCCACAATAGCGCTCGCGGACCCCGGCCTCTGCCAACCCCGAGGCCGGGGCCCGTCCTGTGGAGGCCGTCCGGACCCGGCCTCCAGGGGGTCCTCGCAGCAAACGGCGCGCACTACCAGCTCCTCATCGACCCGGCCCGCAGCGGCAAACCCCGCGACAGGGCGCGGATCGAACGACCCATGCCCTACATCCGTGACAGCTTCTGGCGCGGACGAAGACAGCTTCGCCTCGGTGGCGGACATGGAGGCCGCGGCATTTCACTGGGTGCGAACAGGTTGCCGGGCAGCGCAAGTGCCGGCCGTTGGAGGGCGCCGCCCCGTTGATCGTCTTTCACACGGTCGAACAGCCAGCCCTGCGACCGCTGCCCCGCCATCCCTTCGAACTGTGTCGATGGTTTCGGGCGAAAGTCGGCCCGACATCCACTGCAGCGTGGACAGGGTGCTGTATTCGGTGCCGTGGAAGTACGTCGGCAAGCACCTGTCGGTGCGGATGACGGTGAACCTGGTGCAGTTCTTTTACGACGGCGACCTGGTCAAGTCCCACGTGCGCAAACCCCCGCGGCAAGCAGACCGACCTGGCCGACTACCCGCCGGAGCAGATCGCCTTCCACATGCGCACCCCTGACTGGTGCCGCAGGCAGGCCGAACAGATCGGCCCGGCCTGCCTGGCGGTGATCGACGAACTCCTGACCGACAACGCGCTCTACCACCTGCGCTCAGCCCAAGGGGCTCTGGCGATCGTTCACCGCGGCGGGCACCGTCTACCCGAGGTTCGCGCGCATCACGTCCGGGACGGCGACGTTGGACGCGACGTCGGTCGGATACGCCACCTGGCTACCCGGCTGACGTCGGGGTGTGATCGTCGCCCGAGATCTTCTGCGATGGGCGGCCGGGGGTGGGATCGGGCGGCCCTGCCCTCCTGCCCACCTCCGGCCGAAGGCAGAGCCACCCGATCAGAGCTCGGCCCCACGTCGAGACCCCCGAAAAGGGGCGGCGTGCCTCGGCGTCGGACCGAGCGGTCTTATCCGGCTGTCACCAGCGGCCGGGCCGGTTCCGAAAATGCGTGGCCAAGGTGTCCCGGTCAGGGACGAGGATGCTGCCCGGCTGTCCCCGATGGGCCACGCCCATCTCAATGTCCTGGGCCGCTACTCCATCTCCTCCTCAACACCTGCCGAGGGCCTGCGGCCACTCGGCGAGATCCCCGACCTGTCTGGAGGCGGCGGCTTGAACGAGGAGGGGTCTAGACAGGCAGGCTCTGAGCTCCTGCGCATGTTTTCCGACGTCTCAGAGCCTGCGATACGGGTTACGATTCGCCGACGCTCATAGCGCTCATCCGTCGTGCCACCACGCACGTGGAATGGGAAGATCGGCTTTAGGTATGGAGCTGGGATGGAGCGCATCGGGGGCTCTGACGACGATTTCTACCTCGCCGGACGCGAGTTTATGACCGGATTCCACGAGCCAGCCGTCCTTGATCTGTCCAGCGTCGACAGGGTACCCGCTGCCGCTACCGTCGGACTCCAACCACACGAGCACGTACGTGATCTTCATCCCCCGTTGTTCCATCGCTGCGCGGACCTGGGAGACCGGCTTATGTCGACCGTCGTAGCCGTCTGGGCTTCCACCTGGAATAGGAGGGATGATTTGCATGGGCTGGGCAAAGCGTTCCCCAGATGCGGCAGGGCGGCCAATCCCGAAGTGAACCTTCCCACGGAAGTCGAGAGGCATGGAGACCGTGCCGCACCAGGCCGAATTGCAGCTGCTCTGCCGGGAGACCGTCATCTTCCGGCCGGGTGGTAGATCACCCGTCAGGGCTGGGAGGAGCAGCTCGCCCACGTCTTCGGGCGCCACCGGTACCTTCGTCACCTCGGCGTCCAGCCCAACGGCGCGGAACGCCTCGGCGAACGTCGCGGCCTCGGCAGCCGGGTCGGTGATCATGACGCTGATGTAATCCGCACCGGTCTTGACCGAGACGGCGGCGTTAGCGTATTCGGTGACGGGGCCGCTGAGCGGCGGGCCCATGACGAGCGCTGCGACCATCCCCGCCGTCACCACCCCGAGCCCGAGGCCACGGCGCCACCGAGAGCGGCGGTGTGCGGGCACGCGCCCCTCCGCCATGATCGACTCCATTAGCGCCCGCGCCCCAGCTCCAGACGGTTGCGCCCAGACCTCCCGAGCCAGGTCCTCATCTCGCAGACGCGCAAGATCGGCGATGTTCATAGCAAACTCCCTTCAACGACCACGGTCTGCGGGTGATCTATGTCGGCCTCGGCCAGACCGCGGGCGAAGCGCTTACGAGCTCGGTAAAGCCTCACTCGTGCGGCATTGCGCGATATACCGAGAGTTTTCGCGATCTGGCCAGCATCCAACTGCTCCCAGGCGACCAGGGCTAGCAGCTCCTGGTCATCCTCAGACAACGCACGGAAGACCTTCCGCAATGGGGAGGGGTCGCTATCAGCCGACTCGACAACAGGTGGCGAGGCAGCGAGTTCGGACCGCAGGGCGCTGGTGCGCTGCTCGTGCCTGCGTTCACCACGCCGATGATTGGCCAGTACCTTCCTCGCCACGCCGAACAGCCACAGTCGCGCGCCGTCTCCCTTGGGAACCTCTTCAATTCGCCGCCAGGCGACTATGAAGGTCTCAGCCACAATGTCGGCCGCATCCTCCGGATCGAGACATCGGCGTAACGCATACCCGAAGAGAGCGCCATACGCAGAACCGTAGATCTCCTCGAAGCGTCTTTCGGAATCGATTCCCATCCGGTCTCCCCACTCTGGGCGGTCAGCACCCAACCCATGTCCGGAATACCGAGAGCATTACAGCGAAGGCCCCTACCAGGTTCCGACCGCTGCCATCCGCACCATCACTCACCTGGAAGGACGGTTCTGAAATGTGGCAAGGAACGAGCCGTCCGGCTGACGATGGCGTGATCATGGTGGCGTTCTGTAAGCGGATCCCCATCGGAACACCGTCCAGTCCGGACGGACCCGCAGGTCAGGACGCTCCGTGTAGCTGTTCCGGTGACGGGGGCTATCCGGCAATCAGCCGCCTGAACGGAATCCGGGTCGAATACGCCCGCTGTTCCACCGACGAGAAAACGTCGACATCTAGACCGAACAACTCCTGACCCTCGGCGTCCCCGCGGGTCGTCTCTACATCGACCGCGGTTTCTCGGTACCACCCGCCGTAAACCGCACCGGCCTCGACCGGGCCCGCCCATGGGAGCCTGCTGAGCAGAGGTGGTTCGACGCGCGACTCTCCGTGCTGCGCAGCCAGATGCCGCCGGAATAGCAGGGCGAGCTGCAGCGGATCGCCCAACTGGCTGCGCCCTTGACAGGGCGCAGCAGGCTAAGCAGCGCGGCCCGACTGACCTGGTCCGGCTCATCGGCAACCCAAAGGTTAACTGCTGCCTGCAAAGCGAGAGGCGATTGCGTCTCGGTCGCCTCGATGCTCACCTTTAGTGCCTGTTCAAACCTCTCGTAGGTGATCAGGCGTTGGCGTAGTCTCGAAGCAGTGGCCAGAGTGATAAGTCGGCTCCAGCGGAGATTCGACGCACCTGGCCACCTGCCGTTGCTGCTAACTCCACGCCGGTCGATGATCATCTGCAAGCCGTTGTGACTCGTGGGAACATGGCGATCAGACGCGCGTTGAGCTCTTTCACGCCTCCGGCGTCTCGGCCGGGTAGCGCAGCGCGTGCCGATGCCGCTGGCACAGGTAGACGACGCTGCGGCTTTCCGGCCACTCCCGCTCACGCAGCCCGCCCCACTCCATGGCGGGATCGAGCTCGACCAGGGCCTGGCGCAGCTCGGCCAGATTCACCACGGGCCTCTGCCCGGCTGGCTGCTGCCCGCCCTGGCGGGAGGCGGCTTCGAGCTCGGGCAGGCCTTGGCTCTCGGGCGGCTCCTTGAGGCTGTCGAGGAGTTTGCTGGAGGCCTCGATCTGCGCTTTGGTCTCCTCCGGCAGCGTGATGCCGACACCGGCCAGGAACGGCGCCGCCACCGAGGCCGCGAGCCGTACGGCGGTCAGCAGGCCCTTGAGGTAGGGGGCGTAGCGGCGCAGCCACGGCGGCAGGCTCTTGAGCTCGTATACGCCGGCGCCGTCGTCCAGCGGGTGGGGCTGTTCGGGGTGTTCGCAGTACAGCCGCAGCTCATACGACAGGGCGCCGGTCTTGGTGACGGTGAAGATGCTCGGGCAGTGGGCGACCTGCTCGCCCCGGTAGCGCAGCAGATCGCGTACCTGGTCCAGCAACTGGATCTGGCCGCGCCCGACCGCGGAGGTGGTGCGGGCCAGCTGGCCCAGGCCCTCGCGCAGGTCGCTGTGGCTGGCGACGAGGTCGTGGCGCAGGTCCTCGGCGCACTGGGCCAGCCCGTGCAGGGCCTGTTCCAGGCGCAGCGGCCGGAGCCCGAACAGCAGGGTGCGCGGGTCGACCTGGGCGAAGGTTCTAGGGCACTGCAGGAACGCCTGCCGTTCCAGCGCCCGGTGAGCGTCGTCGTAGGCGAACTCGCGCTCGCACGGCGGCTCGGGAGCGGTGCTGCAGGTGCACGGGATACAGCGCTGCAGCTGAAGGCCGGGGTAGCGGTCGGCGACGATGCCGGTGAAGGCCTCGTCCAGGATGGAGTAGAAGGTGTGCGGGTGTGGGCCGCGCACGCACAACCGCAGCACCGGCCGGTCGCCGCCGTCGTCGACCAGCAGCGCCATCGACCGCAGGCCGTCACCGCCGGGCCCGGCCGCGTGATCGTGGTGGCGCAGCAGGACTCCGCGCTGCCAGGCCACGCCGGTGGTGTAGCGGTGCTCACGGGCGATGAACCACGTGGGGATGCCCGCCTGCCGGGACGGCAGCCGGTAGGTCAGGTTCACCTCCGCCACCCCTGGGGTGGAGGCCAGCTGCTCCCACTCCGGAGGCAGGACGGGCGCGCCGGCGGGCAGCCGTTCGACGACCAGGGCGACATCGTCGTGGCCGGGCGCATCCAGGCGGTAGGCCAGGTCGAAGCGCTCCATCAGCGCGGTCAGCATGTCCCACAGGCCGGGATCCTTCAGGTCGCGCCACAGCTCGGCGCGATGGCCGCGGCTGAGCAGGCCGTGCCGGTCGATGACCTGGCGGCTGTCGAGCACGCGGGTGATCATTTCGTCGACCCAGGCCGGTTGCAGGATGACCCGGTCACGCAATTCCGGCTCGCGGGCGTAGTGCAGGATATCGCCACGGTCGTGGAGGGCCGCGCGCAGCACGATCCGCTCCCCTTCGCTCATCCGGCATGCGGCCATGAGGTCGTCGCTCTGTTCGGTGGAGATCCACCGGCTGCCGGCGAAGCCGAGCTCGTGCATCGCGGCCGCCCAGGTGAGGGGCCAGCGTTGCGCCATCAAGGGGAGCTGGGCGGCTTCGGCGGCGATCAGGTCCCGCAGGTGGTCGATGCCCCGGCCGTCCTCGCAGTCGACCTCGGCGATCTGCCGGATCTGCGGGTAGCGGGCGCGCAGGTCGGCGGCGTCCAGGTTGGGGGTGGCGGTGGCGCATCGGGTGGCCACCACGATGATGGGCGAATGGGGGGCGGCGTTGGTGATGGTTTCCAGCCAGGGTTCCAGCTGGCCGTCGGTGCGCCAGTCCCGGCGGGCGTTCCACACCAGCAGGAACAGGGAGCGGTCGGTGAGGTAGAAGCGCTGGGTGGCCCGGTAGTGCAGTTGACCGCCGAAGTCCCAGATGTTCAGCCGCATGTCATCACCGGGGTGATCGGGATGATCAGGGTGCGGCAGTTGGAGGCTGTCCAGGAGCACTCCGTGGGTGGTCGGCCGGTTGGCAACGAACGGGCGCCCGCACAGCGCCTCCGACACCGACGTCTTGCCCATCTCCGCCTGCCCCACCACCACCATCTTCGACGTCCGCGGCAGATGGTCCCCGCGTTGTAACCCCCGAAGAAACGCCAGCACCGCCTCCTGCCCCAACGCACAGATCTCAGGCGGCGGACTCAACACCGGATTACTACCCAGGGTCAGGGTGGTGAGGTTGCCCAAGCTGTCGGGCAGCGACGTCAGCCGATTCTCGCCGAGGTGCAGGGTGGTGAGGTTGGTAAGGTTGCCCAGCCATTCCGGCAGCGACGTCAGCTGATTCCCGTGGATGTGCAGGGTGGTGAGGGCGGTGAGGTTGCCCAGCCATTCCGGCAGCGACGTCAGCTGATTCTCGCCGAGTGCGAGGTTGGTGAGGGCGGTGAGGTTGCCCAAGCTGTCGGGCAGCGACGTCAGCTGATTCCCGTGGATGTGCAGGGTGGTGAGGGCGGTGAGGTTGCCCAGCCATTCCGGCAGCGACGTCAGCTGATTCAGGTCGAGGTGCAGGTGAGTGAGGTTGGTGAGGTTACCCAAGCCGTCGGGCAGCGACGTCAGCTGGTTGCTGTCGAGGTGCAGGTGAGTGAGGGCGGTGAGGTTGCCCAAGCTGTCGGGCAGCGACGTCAGCTGATTCCCGTAGAGGTGCAGGTGAGTGAGGTTGGTGAGGTTACCCAAGCCGTCGGGCAGCGACGTCAGCTGATTCCCGTAGAGGTGCAGGTGAGTGAGGGCGGTGAGGTTACCCAAGCCGCCGGGAAGAGCCTCGAGCCCGAGGCTGGAAAGATCCAAGAAACTCAATCCGTGTTCGTCAGCAGCCTGAATACGTCGGAACGCTTCCTCCACCGACACAGGCTCCTCCTTGCGGGTGCATCTACATCAACCCAACGGTGAGGCCGGCCATAGCGTTACATTCCGCGAAGGCGTGGACGCAGAGATCGACCAACAGGCCCGCACAGCAGAAGCGCGGCGGCGATGCTCGTCGCCGCAGGTGATGGCATAGCGCCGCTGGCGCGGGGTGGCGTTGCCGCAGGAGCGGCAGGGGGCGGTGGGCGTCGGCGGCCCGGGAGGGCACGGCGCGCTGGACTCGCCTCGCGCAACCCGTCCGACCCCCGGGTGACGCAGACGGACGCGTACGGAGGGTGCGTCCGGGTCTGGGTCATGGGGTTGCCGATGCGGTCGATGAAGCCGAGGGCTGCGAGTCCGGCGTCAAGAGCTCCGTGTCCGTCGCTGCAACCGCTGACGTCGGATCGACCGGGGCGGCACGCCGGCTGCGGGCCAAAGCGACGGCCAGGCGGCTGTCGGCGCGGTGGGCAGGGCTGCGCTCCAGTTCCTCGACGTGCAGGTAGGTCTGGGTGGTACGCGGGTCGGCGTGTCCGAGCAGCGCCTGCACCACATCCAGTGGCTCGCCTGCCTGCAGCAACGCGGTGGCCACGCTGTGCCGGATGGAGTGCAGCGACAGATTCGCGGGGTCGGGGATATCCACCGCTGCGGCCAGGCGCTGGATGAGTTCCCACACGTAGGAGCGGCGCAGGCCCAGCCCGGTGCGGGTGAGGAACAGCGGCCCCGGCGCGTCCCCGCGTTCAGCCAGGTAGGCGTCCAAAATGCGGCCGGTGACCTCGGCGATGACCACCTGGTGCCGCTGCCCGCCCTTGGCGAGCAGGGTGATGATGCGCTGTGCTCCGGCATGTCCCAGCGCGTCCACGCCGACGTCGGTCAGCTCCGAGATCCGGCAGGCGGTGGCCTTCAGCAGGGCGACGATCGCCGCGGTGCGGGTGCTCTCGCGCTCGACGGCGAAGGTGACCAGGTCGTCGAGCTGGGCCTCGGTCAGGTGCCGGGTGGGCTTGCTGCGCCGTTTGGGCAACTCCATCCCGTCGAACGGGTTGGTCTCGGCGGCCTGGGCCCGCACCAGGTAGCCGTACCAGCTAGACAGCGCCGACAGCCGCCGTCTGCGGCTGCCGGGTTGGTAGCCGGCGTGCCGCATCGCGGCGGCGAACAGATCGGCCTCCGCATACGGCACGCGGTCCAGCTCCAGGCCGCGGGCCTGGAGCCACCACAGCCACCAGGAGGCCTCCTTGATGTAGGCGTCCTGGGTGCGGGGAGAGGCCCTGCGCTCCGACAGCAGCCATCCCGCGGTTCCGGCCAGGACTGTGTCGCTGGCCTGCGCGGTGCGCAGCAGCGCGACCAGCTCGGCGGCGTTACGGGCGGGCGGGGCGCTGCCCTTGGCTGGCAGCTGGACGGGCAGCGTGGTGAGCGGGATCAGCTCGGTGAAGTCCTCGACGTCGTCTTCGTTCTCGTCGGCCGTGCTGTCGAGGGTGATGACGCCGGCCACGGCCAGCTCGGCCAGACCCCCGAGGTCGGCCCGGTCATGGAGGTTGCCCGGACCGTGGCCAGTACCGTGGCCGGGGGAGGCCGGACTGCTCACTGGAGGCCTCCGGCCGCGGGACGAGCAGAGGTGGGTGTCGGCTGGTCAGAGTCGGCGTGGCCCGACCCACGGTCAGCGAGATCGGCGGCCTCGACGGGGGGCAGAGCGTCAAGGCCGGCCTCGGCGAGCTGAGCGGCGCGGCGGGCCAGCAGCTCCCCGAGGTCGTCGGCCAGCTCTGGCCAGGAGCTGATGTCGGGGTGGATCGCCTTGGCCGGGAGCTGGCCGGACAGCACGCTGAGCCGGGCGCGGAAGTGATGCGGGCCGATTACGGCCAGCCAGCCCGCGCACAGCCGCATGGCATGAGCGGTGCCGGGCTGGTCCAGGTGACAGGCCATTCGGCGGCCCTCGAACATGCGCTCGGCCACGTCCAGGCTGAAGGCGCCGCCGCGGGTGTCCCCCTCGCTGGCCGCGATCAGCCGGTCCATGTCCTGGTCGGTGAAGGCGGTCAGGTCGGCCTCACGCAGCCACGGGCACATCCGGCCCGCGCCCGCGCACGGCCGGGCGCGGAACTCCAGCGGGTCCGCGTCGTGCGCCACCGGCTCGGCTGGCCCGGGTTGTGCGTCCTCGCCGTCCTCGCCGCTGCCGCCCCGGGGGCGGCTGGCTGGATCCGGCTGTCCGGGATCGGCGAGGGCGGCCAGCCGGTCGGCAGACTCTGAGCCGGTGGAGGCCTTGCCGCCGGATAGGAGGCGGTGCTCCCAGTGCTCCAGGCGCTCCAGGCACTCGCGGTGTTCCGGGTATTGCACGCCCTGGTCCTGCACGGTCACTCCATTCCTCGGGCCGGGAACGCGCACCGCAGCGCGTACGTGGCGGTGTAGTCGGCGCCCTGCGCCGGCGGCAGCTGGCGGGGTGGTCGACACGCTGGCGAGCTGCGCACTTCTTCTTCTGTGCCCGGCTTCCCTGGGGCAGAGCCCGGCGATCGTGGTCTAGATCCCGAGCCGGTCATTCAGCCGCACCGCCAGCTCGCGGGCCAGCGTCCCGAGCGGCTGCTCGCGGTGGCGGGCGGAGAGTTCGTCCAGCAGGCTGGCGACGGCTTCCGCCTCGCCCGGCTCCAGCAGCGCCTGCCGCTCGTCACCGCCGCTCGCCACTCCGCGCTCTATCCGGGCCCCGCAGGAACGCGGCGAGCTCGTCGCAGGTGAGCAGCCGGCCAGTGCCGTGCTCACGCATCGAGGCGGCCAGGTTTCTCCGGCCACCGGTGGCGGACGGGCGGGGGCCAGGCGGTGCTGGCGTTCGCCTGCGGGTCGAGGTCGTAGCCGTGATCGTCGCTGGTCATCGGGGCTCCAGGGAGGTGGCGGGCGGGTCGCGAGGGCCTTGCGTTCATGGGGCTGCGGGAGGAGTATCGGGGGTGAGTCCTCGGTTGTGGCCAGCGTTCGGCCGCCGCGCTTCGCGCACTGCGTCCGTCCCACAGCCTGCCGGGGGCTGGTGAGCACAGGCCTGCGGGCCGTGCTCACGGCGGCGGTACGGACGCGAGCCCCGGCGCGCAGCCCCGAACGGGGCGGCCTCACGGCGCAGGGCCCGGGTGGAGCAGCGCTCCCCGGCCAGGATGCGTGGCGACCGGCCGCTGACGCCCACCCCGAAACGCGCACGACGCGATCCTAGCAGGTGGCATGGCGATAACCGTGATTAGCGCCATGTCAGCTTAGCTCGCAATTTCTTCATAGGCTTTATGGCAGAAATATTTCTTCCTTGCCTGGGCTGTGATGTAATGGATTTGTGGATCATGGAACCCCGGTCGGCCCAGCTGCCGAGCAGCCCGATGACCCCCGCCGCGGCGACGCTGAGCGCGCCTCAGCGCCGCGCGGCGGGCTGCCGACCCCCGCGCTGGAGGCGGACAGGGCGCTGGAGGCCGCCCCTGACACCGGCATCGGTGCTGCCGGATTGCTCCGGGCGGTCTACGGCGGGCCCGGGCACAGTAAGGACTGCCGCGATGCCTCCACCAGCGACCCGCTGTGCCGGTGCGAGCGCGCCACCTGCTCGCGGGCCAAGCCGTACAAGGTGCCCGGCAGCAAGGGCCAGCCGCCCAAGTACTGCTGCAAGAGCTGCGGCAACAAGGCCTCGGTCGAACGCAACGCCGCGCCCACCGTGCTGGCCACCACCCAGGAGGCGGCCTCGGAGCTGAGTGCCGCGGTGGCCGCGCTCGCCGTGGTGCTGGAGCCGCTCGCCGGCCCGCTCACCGCGGTGACCGAGCGGTTGCAGCGCACGGTGACCGCAATCGACGAGCACCTGGGGGAAGCCGAAACCCAGCGCCAGGCAGCCCTGGCCGAAGCTGAGCAAGCCCGCGAGGAGCGCCGCGTCGCGCTTGCCGAGCGGGAGGTAGCGCTGAACGAGCGCCAGGCCGCCGTCCGCGGCCACAACGCCGCCGTCACCGCGCAGCGCGAAGCCGAGACCGACCGAGACCGGATCGAACGGGACTGGCGGGCCGACCTGCAGCGGCACGGCGAGGAACTGGGCGAGCTGAAAGGCGCGCTGGCCACCGAGAAGACCCTGGTCGCCGGGCAGGCCAACCAGCTACGGGACCTGCGGGCCGCAGCGCGTGAGCAACAAGAGCAGCTCCAGGCCGCCCGCGCCACCAGCGAGGACCTGACCGAGCGGCTGCGCGCCCGCGACGGCGAGCTGGCCGGCGAACGCGCCACCGTCCAGCGGCTGACCGAGCAGGGAGAGCAGGCACGCGAGCGCCTGGCCGCGGCCGCCGAGGAGATCATCGAACGCAAAGCCGAGACCGCCGCCGCCCGCGGGCAGGCGGAGCAGGCGCGCACCGAGCTCACCGCGGCGCGCGAGCGGCAAGAGGCCCAGGTCGCCGAGTTCCGCGCCAAGGGGGAGCAGGCCGAGCTGCGCGCGGCGGTCGCCGAAGCCGCCCGCGCCACCCTGGAGCGCGAACTGCAGCACGTCCGCACGGCGCTGGGAGCCTCCCAACTCGCCGCCGGGCTGGTGCTGCCGCCGGTGACCGAGGAGGAAGGCTACCCCACCGTGGCGCTGCCGGACTGCATGATCGGAGCCGTCAGCCGCGAAGGCGATCAGCGGATCGCCGTGCACGTCGGCGGGCAGCCGCGCCCGCTGGCCGCCACGGCGGCTGTCAGCGAGCAGCAGGCCCGGCTGCTGGCCACCGCTCTGCTCGCGGTCAGCGCCGCACCCCCGGCATCCGAACGACCGTGAGCCTTTCCGGCGCAGAGCCCCAGGTCGACGGCCGTGACCCTGATGTGGTGCTGGGGACGATGGCCGCCTGGCGGCGGGCGCATGGTGATGTGGAACGCCACCGGCCCCCGTCCTGCCCACTACCCATCATCGAACCGACGGCCGCCGCAGCCGAGGATGGACGGCTGGAACGTCTGATCGGCGAGGTGGATCCGATCGCGCTGTCCTGGGTGCCGGCCATCACCGTCACCGAGATCGACCGGGCCGAGCTCACCGGCCAGGTGTCCCGATTGGTGGCAGGCAGAGATGTTAGGGGCCCGCGTGGATATAGCCGGCCCAGCGTCGGATCGCTTCTGGGCGTTCTTCCCGCAGGCGACGGACGGCACGGTGAAGAGCCTCCGCGGCTACGTCGAGCTGGGGTGACCGTGACCCGCCGTCAGTGATATCAGCGTAGAAGCCGTCAGCAACACGCAGTGCGACATCGTCGGCGATCGGCCACAAGGTTCCGATAACCTGCCGGAATCCGGCGAGCTGGAATCCGGCAGTGACGTGTATCGCCTCGTCGGCCAGTCGCAGGTTCGTCTGCGTGGTGGCGCATGCCGACAGGAAAGCGAGTTCGCCTACCGGCAGGTCCACGCGGGCCAGGCTGGCCACGGTGAGTGGGGCAGTCTCATGGTCGACGAGGAGAAGCTGGCTGTCTGATGGAACCCGCCAATCACTTTCGCAATGCCCAGCGAAGTGGGTGATCGCGTGCGCTGCAAGCCGAGTCAAGACCAGGTCGCGTGTGGCTGCGCTCTCGGTGAGTACCTCGGTGTCCGGTAGATACCGGCGGATACAAGCGATCTCAGCCGGAACGCGCTCCAGGTCGGCAGCTCCAAGTGCATGGGGCACGCCGATAGCCAGCGCCGAAGAACCGGACCCAGGTGAGCGTTGCTGTGCTTGCTGCAACAATCGAAGTGTGGAGGTGTAAGACGAGACGGCGCGATCCAGGACGGCGCGGCCCTCGTCGCCGGGGCCATGATAGCCGGAGGCGTGCCAGGGCAAGAACGTCATTGCCCCGACCGGGCACCACCAGATGCGTGGTGGGGTGGTGCAGGCTGGTGCGGGGCCCAGCTTGAGCCAGTCGAGGATCGGCCCGGCGACCATGTCCCACTGCCAACTCAGGACCGCCGACATCACCTCGTCTCGGCGACGGTACTGAGCGTATGTCGCACGGGTCGGGGCCGCGGGGCCGATGACGCCCAGCATGACGTTGGCCTGGTCGATAATGGTCTGCTCAGGAAACGGGAGCTGCAGACGGTGCACTGGCTCGTCGGGGTTCCCCGTGAGCAGGAGCGCGTCACAGCCCTGGGGGGCAGCATTGAGGATCACGACAGGTCCGGCGCGCGCTGCCCGTACCAGCGCCTCGCGACCTGGGGAAGAGGTGAATCCGTTCTGCCTGCGTACCGCCCGGGTTTCGCTGCGTGCGGCCTCCCACTCGGCGAGGAGGGCTTGACGTTCGGCGATGTTCTGTGGCGAGGCCACCGCCTCAGGTGGGAGGTCGGCGTCAGTCTCGTCGAGATCTTCGCGGATGCGCCGCAGGCGGGTAGCGAGGGCTGGCGTGAGTGCGCGCTCCGCGTCCCGGGCATCGAGCATCTGTCCGAGAAGAACACCACGCGATTGCTCCAGCAGTTGGACCGCCCGTTCGATCCGCTCAATCTTGATCGCGGCGGCGGCAGCCTCAGCGCCCAGTCCGCTGATGTCGCCGAGTCCGTACTCGCGATCGAGTCGTGGCAGGTGACGAGGGGCGAGTTGGTCGATCAGCCCAACAGCCAGTTCGTACGCGTCGGCGGCCTCCTCTCCGCTCGCTGTGCGGCCCCACCCGCGAGCTGCTTGGATGCGGGTGCGGGGCGATGCCGTGTCGTTGGCGGCCGCGCGGGCGTACAAGTCTTTGGCTTCAGTGATGTCCGGCGAACTCGCCGGGGCGGTTGTGAGGATGCTCGCCAAACAAACCATGACCGTCGCGGCTTCTGGGTGCTCGTCCGACAAGAGAGCGACAGCTTTTCGAGCTTCACCGAGCGCCTCGAGCCGGGCGCTGGGGTCTAGTCCGATGCGCACGCGCAGGGTGGCGGCCAAGTTGGCCAGGTAGAGGGCGCGGAGCGGTTCTGTCGACCCGGTAGCCTCCACTGCAGCGCGTCCGGCCTCAACCGCCTCATCGAGGACCGCCGGGATGTCGGTGAGCTGATACCACGATCTCAAACACGTGTTTAGCGCGGCATACGCCGGCGCGAGTTGGCGCCCAGTTGCCACGGCCCGGTGTGCGGCCTCCAGCGCACGCTCGAGCGGTTCACGCCGGCCTGATCGTAGGTGCAGGGCGTGCATCGCGCGGGCGAGGTTGGTCAGGTACTGGCTCTGTTGCGCATCTGGCACCGTTTGCGCAGCGGCCGCCTCCATCGCCGCGGCTGCCTCGCTGAGCAGCGCCGAGTGGCCCGTGCGCTGGTAAAGATCGAGGAGCGTGAGGCCAAGGTTGGCACGGTGCACGGCTTGGTCCGGGTGCCCCTCGCCGACGATGGACACGGCCTCGCGACCGATCGATACGGCAGCTTGAAGGTACTGCGGGGCACCGCTACGAGCGTGCCAGACCCGCAGCATCGTGCTGAGGTTCATCAAGACGGTGGCCCGGTCTGCGTGTCTCGCCGGCATCTCGGCGGCGGCCTCATAGGCCCATTGCAGCGCTGTTGAAAGCTGCTCGGCCTCCCCGGTGAGGGCATAGGTGAGGTGGTGGGCCAGAGCAAGGTTAATCACCCGTTGCGGTCGCCTCGGATGCCCTGGCGGTGTGGCCTGCACCGCGTCGCTGGCGGCGCTGCGTGCCTCATCGAGCACCGGCACGGTGGGGTCGAGGCTGGCCAGCTGCACCAGCACGCCCGCCAGGTTGGACTGCAGTTGGGCGCGGCTGGAGTGACCGTCAGGGGTGATCGCAAGGGCGTCTCGGGCGGCACCCGCGGCTTCGGCAAGGCTAGCCAGCTCACCGGTGCTCTCCGCGTGGGCTTGGAGCATGATAGCGAGGTTGCCCAGGTAGACGCGGCGCGCCGAGTCCGTCTCGGTGGGTGCGGCCACAGCCACGCGGCACAGCTCGATCGCCTCGGCGAGCGTGGCCTTCGAGCGGATGTGGCGATAGACGCCGAGCAGGTGCAGGGCAAGATTCGCGCAGCGTGCGGGACGGTCGGGGTGATCGGGTTGGGTCGCGGCCAGCGCTCGCTGGCTTGCCACGGCGGCCCGCTCGGCCAGCAAAGGGTCGCTGGTTGCGATGGCGGCCTCGGATAGCGCGGCGGCAAGGCCCGACTGCACGGATGGGAAGGCGATGTTGTCCTCATCGACAGCGTCGGCGGCCTCTTGCGCCGATCGGACAGCCTCGTCAAGCAAACTTGGATCGCCCATGGTGCGGAAAGCCGTAAGGAGCGCAGTGGCGAGAGTGCTCAAGCGTTCTGGCCGCCGAGGATCAGACGTGACGGACTGACTGACCAACTGACGGGCCGCCTCGAGCGCCTCGGTGGCTGCGGTGCGCTCACCGGTCAGTAGGTAGAGCTGGCGCGCCGCGTGGCTGGTGTGGCTTAGTAACCGCAACAGGGTCGGTTTGCCGGCCGGCGGTCGGCTGAGCCATTTGCGGCACAGCGACACCGCTTCCTCCGCTGGGTGAGCATCGCCGAACGCCTTGGCCTGCCGCCACAGTGCTTCGATCAGAAGCAGATCGTAGGTTACTGCGGTCGGGGCGTCGGGCGGCAGTGCCGCCGTGGCCGATCGGGCGCACGTCAGCGCCTCCGTTAGCGTCGCCAACTTTCCGGCTCGCTCAAATCTGGACAGCAGTACCACCGCGAGGTTGAGGTGGTGGTGCGCGCCGGTGTGGGGGGCGGAGCCAGCGACAGCCTCCCGAGCCGCGCGGATCGCCTCATCAAGGGTTGCGAGGTCGCCGTTGCGTTCGTATTGATGATGCAAGGCCAGGGCGAGATTGGTCAGGGCGTCCGCGCGGGTGACGGGGTCCTGGGCGGCCTCGGTGGAGGCCTGCGCTACCGCAAGGGCCTCAGTCAGCGTCTGCGGGCTGTGGTCGTGGCTATAGAGGGCTTGCAGATTCGCGGCTTGGTTGAGCAGGCACCATTCCCGCTGCTGGCCAACTGCCAGTTCTACTGCCCAGCTCCCGATCCTGACGGCCTCGTAGATCAACTCGCCTCGGCCGCTGCGGTCGAAGGCTGACTTCAACGTCGCGCCCAGCAGTGAGAGGTAGGCAGGCAGCTGTGGGTCGTCGGTGGGCGCCGCGGCGACCGCAGCTCGCGCCTGGGTGATCGCCGAGCGCAGGACAGTTTCGCCGCTGCCGTGCTTGTAATTCTCCAAGGCATCCAGTGCCCGGCTGGCAAGCTCGGAGACAAAGCCAGGAGATCGATGAGCGTCGTCCTGCATGTCTCATTATGGACGAGCCACGCCGCCTGCCGCCAGCTAGGCTGTCGGCGGATCGGGGTCGATGTCAGCTGACGGAGGAATCATCGAAGGGGGCCATCATGGGCTCTTTTGACAGCTCTGCTGCCCCGCCGTTGGCGGAGGTACGGGTCTTCCTCATGGGGGGCGACGTTCGCTCACCCGGTGACCGTGATGAGGTCGATATCGGGGTGGTGCGCTTCGGCGCCATGCAAGTGCATGCCCTGCCGTCACCACGGTATGTCACAGACGCCTATCTCGTTCGCGTGATGTTCGACGTGGAGTTGGCGCCTGAGGTACCTGGGCCGGACTGGGCGGAGGTCGGGCTGGAGTTCGGCGGCGGGGCGTGCGTGCTAGACGCGGTGCCGCGCTCAGTTGAGCATGAGCTGACCAGCCGCACCTACACCCTCTCCCAGCAGCTGCTGTTCTCTGAACAGACGATGGTCTCGGCAGCCGATGGCCGGGCGTTTGTGATGACGCTCGAGGGGCTCAGCCCGATGATCAAAGCGTTCGGCATCGGCCGACGGGCGCTGCGCTGGCGGCACATCGCCACCGCCGCTACTGGTGTCCCGGTCGGCTCGCACATCGGATGGCTGGTGCTGGAGACGCCCGCTAACGCGCGCGAGCTCACGGTGCGCTTCTCGGCCGCCTATCAGCTTTCGCCATCGGACGCGATGGGCCTCGTTCCTGGGAACGAGACGGTAGAGCGGGTGGTGTCCTTGCCGGAGCCAGACGGGCGTGCGAGGCGGACGCTCGACGTCGAAAGGGATCGAGCACGGCGAGTATTCCTCATTCACGGTCGTGATGACGAGGTTGCCAGCCGTATGCGGGAGCTGCTGAGCCTGCTCGGGCTACGGGTCATGGAGTGGGAACCGCTTGTGGCCGAGGCGGGGCAGGGGCCCGCGCCGATCTTAAGCGATGTCATTCACGACGGTATGAGCAGAGCGCAGGCGATCGTAGCGTTGCTGACCCCGGACGATGTGGTGTCCTTACATTCCGACCTGCGCCATCCCCGAGAGGATCCGCATGAGTTGACGCCCAGCTGTCAGCCTCGACCGAACGTCTTGATGGAGCTCGGTGCCGCTTTGTTCGTGTTTCGCCAGCACACGGTCGTGGTGAAGGTGGGCGGTCTCCGGCCGATGGCCGACCTCGGCGGAGTCGCCTACGTCGACTTTGACGGCGGTGAGGTTGCTCGCCAGGCGCTCATCCAACGCCTGAGGGTGGCCGGCTGCGAGGTCGACGACTCGGGCACCGAGTGGGCCAGGGCGGAGCGTTTCCACGGCCTGGGCGCCTTCACACGTCAGCCACCCATGCCCGGCATAGGTGACTGAGATCTGCTCATAAGGCGCGCAGGAACGCGGCAACGTCGAGGAGATCAACTGTATCTACGTCGGAAGGGTGGATGACAATCTGCAAATCTTGACAGATCGGCGACTGGCGGGCGCGGGCAAGGAAGGACATAATGATGAGTTTCACCAGCGCCTCTCGGTCTAGTTGGTCGATCCGGGCAGCGCCCGAGCCGAGCACCGCCATCGCCAGTGGCCTTCGCTGGCCATGCTCATAGAAGGCGTCCCAGAGGCTCGACAGGCTTCTCCAGAGGTCGTCGGCGCTTGACCGCGGCACGAGGTCATTACCCATCCGGCTATACGCCAGGGCGAATACATGCTGTTCCGTAGTGCCGAGTACCGCCACCGTACCGATCGGATAGCGGGTCAGCTTACCGAGTCGCTTGGTCTCGCGATTCTCCACACTGACGGGTCTGTGCCGGGCAAGGGCTCGTGACAACTCACGGTCGAGGCGGTGGCGGTCGTCGCTGTACCACTCCCGCAGGAACTGGCCCTGCAGAGCCGAACTGTTAATGATCCGGTCGTTGACCACAGAGGTGTCGAATGTGTCGGTGAAACCGATCACGAGGTGCGCTTTCTGCTCGAAGAGATTCCCGACTTTGACGCGAATCGTCGTACTCGGGTGGCGGAACGCGCGCGTGATCTGCGACCGCGGGTACGTGCGGGTAAGGCCCCACGCTAGACAAGCCAGAACAGCACCAACGGTGACCGCCACTGGCGCAGGAAATACCGTGCGGAAGTACAACTGGCCGACAAACTGCACCACCGCCGAGATCAGTCCCGCGGCGGCGAGGAAGTTAACGACGAAAGATCGCAAACCGCCGCGTGTGCCGAAAACCAGACGCAGGGCGTACGTAAGTCGGAGCCTACTCACGGATTTACGGGAGGGAGACGGCTCGGGCGTTTTTATGGGCTGCGGATTCTCGCGGGAGGCCGTCACGCGAGGGCGACGATTCGAGCCGTTGCGGCTACCGTTTCTGATCTTCGTCCGCCTCCTATGATGGCTGTCGGTGCTGTCTCGGCTGGCCTATCGAGAGCTGCCGACCTCTCCTTCTGCGCAACAGGATGACGACCATTCGCGCACAGGTTGGTCGGCCACCGCGGACCGATCGAGTGGTGACCAGCGCATGGATGGAGACAGGCCCGCCGACGCCGGCGACATCTGTCTGGCACCCGACCTCCCTTCACGGCTGGCATGCTGACAACGTCAAACGTTGCTTGGCTTACCTCAGCTTCAGGCCGGCCGTATGTGGCAACGCCTACGCTCTGGATGCGATCTTGTAGTGGGTTAGGGAGAACTGTGGGGGGCACCCCGTAGCCGTTGAGCGCGCGGGCCCGCTGGCACGCCCCTCGACAACGCGCCCTGACGATGGCTGGCTGAACTCGCGCGCCGTTCGTGTTCGCAGGTCGCTGCGGTTGCACATCTGGGGTTATCGTTAGCACCGTCCATCTCAACACCTCTTAAGCAGCCCAGCAAGCCCCGCAGCTGTGATGACGGTCTGGGGCTCCGGGGCGGCAACGGCACGGATGTGCTGGAGCGGCTACATCGGCGGATCGTTCACCGCCGACTCCAGGCAATCAAGGCGCTGGAACCGAGCACACGACCGATCACGCGGCGTGAGCGGCCAGCAGCGAGCTCTTCGTCGCGCTGGCCGACAAACTCGAGCATCTCGGCTGACGGCAGGAGCAGGCGCGTGGCGTGCTGCCCGAGCTCGACTGGGACTTCTCGCCCACGATCGACTCGGGCGGCCTGGCCTGGGCCAAGGTCCTGACGATCTACTACGAGCCCGGCATCGATGCCCTCACCATGCTCATCAACCTCGCCGAGCAGGGCGTCCTCGACTTCCGCATGACCGGCCGCACCCTGCAGGTGTTCAACGCCGACAGCATGCTCAACCGCAACCTGACCACGCTCGACCCGGCCGTCGACCTGCGCCTTGGGCGCGAGGTCGTCGAAGCGCCGGACGAAGGCACGTGGGAGGACACCGCCAACGCCGTGCTGGTGACCGGCGACCAGGGCATCGCCCAGCAGTGGGTCGACGCCGGCAACCCGTCGCCGTGGGCCGGTGGGAGATCCACGTCGGCCAGGGCGGTGTCTCCGACCCGGTCACCATGGGCGTGCTCGCCCAGGCGACGCTGGCCCGCTCCGCGCGGGAGAAGGTTCAGCGCACCCGCGGGCTCCTCATCGGCCCGCCGGCCCGGTTCCTGCCGTGGCGGGACTTCCGGCCCGGCGACACCCTGTCGGCGCCCGGCGAGGCCGGCCTGCAGCAGGCGCTGCGCGTCCGCCAGGTGACGGTGACCCGCGACGACAAGGGCGTGCTCGGCGGCTCCGTCGTCCTGCACGACCGCTTTCTCGACCGCGCGGTACGGCTCGCCCGGCGCACGCAGGGCATCCTCGGCGGGTCGACCGCGTCCGGAGGCACCGGAGCGAGGCCTGCTCCGCCCGCGCCCGCGCCGCGCACCCCGGCCGCTCCGACCGGCCTGGTCGTCGACGCCGACGCCTACCTGGATGAGCACGGCTACGCCCGGGGCCTCGTGGTGGCGACGTGGGGCGCGGTCACGCAGGACATCGGTGGGGTGGCGCTGGACTCGGACGGCTACGAGCTGTTCGCCCGCCGCGACGTGCCCGGCCAGCCGTGGTTTCTGCTGGCGGCTACGCAGGCAGGCGACACCGATGCCGCGCGCGGCCCGCTGCCGGTGGGGGAGTCGTGGGCGTTCAAGGTGCGCGCCGTCTACCTGGGCAAGAAGTCGGCCTTCTCGTCCGTGGTGACCGTGGCCATCCCCGACGACCCGGACGCGCCGCCCACGCCGTCGACGCCCGACCTCGCCTCACGGCTCGGTGTCGTGCACGTCGCCTGGGACGGGCTCGGCTCGCTCGGCGAGGGCATGCCGGCCGACTTCTCGCACGTGATCGTGGAGATGCAGGACCCGCTCGCGCCCGGCTGGGCGCCGGTCGGGACGCTGCCCGGCGCTGGGGCGCTGGTGGTGCCCGGCCTGCCGTACGGCTCCGACCGCGACTCCGCCTGATCAGCGTGGACCACTCCGGCAACACGTCGGCGGCCTCGGCCGTCGCGACGATCGCCGCGGTGCAACTGGTGTCCGGCGACGCGGCGGCGTCCTCGATCCAGACCGGGCACCTGGCGGCCAACGCCGTCACGGCCGACAAGATCGCCGCAGGGCAGGTGACCGCCGCCAAGCTGGAGGCGGTCATGACGCTCACCACGCGCCTGGTCGCCGGCGACCCGGGCGCGGGACGGGTCGAGCTGAACGCGGGCGGCCTGGAGGCCTTCGACGCGGGCGGCATGCAGACCGTCGACATCTCCTCCACCGGGCAGGTGTCGATCGTCGGCAGTCTGGCCTCGGGCGTGGCCGGTGACCGGGTGCTGGTCAACCCGCCTGGCTCGCCGTTCCCGGAGATCCGGTTCATCCCGTCGTCGGTGACGACCAACTACTCCAAGATCTACTCCAACGCGCTCACCTACCCGGGTGAGGCGACCATGGTCATGGAGTCCGGGGTGAACACCACGCCCAGCGCGGCGCGTATCTGCGGCTCGATGAGGGCCAGGCGCTGCTGGGCTGGACGCACCCGACGAACGGCACCCAGCAGCTGCGCATCTCGGAGGCGTCGACCTCGCACCTGGGCAGGTGGACGCACGCGTCCAACAGCAACGCCGGGCTGATCATGTTCGAGGCGACGGTGACGCGCGGCGCGACCTACTACGTGGTGGTGTCGTGGCCCGCGACGATGGCGTCCACCCCGCACATGGTGTGGTCGGCGCGCGTCGGCGCGGCGGCTCCGTTCGCGCAGGCGCCCACGGACCTGCACCTGTACACGCGCAACACGGTCAACGCGCAGTTCTACTCGCCGACCGCCGCAGCGTCGGGCACTCCGCCGACGATCACGTTCACGATCTGGGCCTGGCGGCCCGCTTGAAATGCCCTGGGGGACCGTCTGGATTGTTCACGACAAGATCGTCGGACGGGCTCTTGAGGCGGCCACAACCCTTGGAGTCCACCACCAGGTGCCACTCCGCTGGCCACTGATGGTCCTCAGAGGGAGAGGCTGTCGCGCCATGGACGTCGGCCACGTAAACGAAAGATGTCTCACCGAATCTGGCTGGGCCAGCGAAGCGCGCATCGCTAAAATTGACGCTCTCAGTGAAGGTGGTTCGGAAGAACGAAGCCCTCCGACCAAATGAAACGCCCACAAAGTCGGCAATCCCTTCGATGAGCGCATCATTAAATGTCACGCCGTGATGGAAAGATGCATGGCCGAATTCGACTGGGCCGCCAAAACGAGAATCGCTAAATACGCCCAACTGGGCAAAAGTTGCCATGTTAAAGTCATTTTCCCCGGCAAACTTCGTCCCGGCGAACCCGCCACGACCAGTGAATACAGTGTTGTAGAATCCGGCCCGTCGAGCGAACAAGGCCCTCGCAAAGGCCGCCGACTCACTGAAGTGCACGTTATGAAAATTGGCGTTCCCAGCGAAAGACGCTCTTTCAAGGGTTGCGGTGTAGTTGAAGGACGCTCCACTAAAGTTCGCACTTCCGTCAAAAGTCGCTCGACTGAAACTTGCAGGGCCCACAAACGTAGCGCCCGAGAATCTTGCTTCGGCGATATGGCAATAACTAAGGTCCAGATCGACGAGAGTGGCACCGCTCAGATCTATGCGCATACCCTCCCAGTAACGATCCGTGCGATCTGGTAAAGCGGGTGATCCACTCGTGCGCTTAGCTCGCAAGTGATCGGCCAGGATGCTCTGAGCCGTGAGCCGAACGTGAAGCTCAGCTCTGTCGGCCGGGTTGATAGCGGCGGTGGTCCCAGCGTCGTCGGCGGCCTGCACAGGGCTGTCGTAGTCCATGCGTAAATAGGCGCAGATGACGTTGACAATGGTCTGCCGGTGCGCGGGGTTGTCTTGCGCCACACGTTCCAGGGCATACAGTCCGCCGAGGCGAACTGCTGCCGCGCTGTGGCCAAGCTGTTCGACGGCCTTGGTGTACAGGTCGGTGACCCGCCGTTCGGTGGCATCGTGCCGGTTGTACTTAGAGCTCCTAACAGAATGATCTCTGTCGTGGTTTGATCTCTCGCTGTAGCCCGAGTGAGAGGGACACGATGGCGAAGCTGAAGCCCTGGGAGGTC
>NZ_JBITGL010000032.1:0-57811 GCF_044456985.1 Nonomuraea sp. NPDC050663 | reverse complement strand
ATCGTGATCTCCACGACCAGCTCGGGTGTGGCGCAGGCCTGCAGCATGGGCACGCCCTCGCGCACCTTGAGGTACTCAGGCAGCGAACGGCCCGCCTGGCGCATGAACCACACCGGGGTGTGGTCGACGGGCTGGCGGCGGCAGGCGGCGAGGAAGGCTGAACTCACCCGTCAAGGGTCCCACGCGGGGTCAGCGGTCGCCCCACCGGTCGGTCAACCTCAATTCTTGGCCAAAACTACTTAAACCCGCCGCGCGGCATCGATTCAGGACCACTTTCGGGACACGCCGAGCACGATGCGGGGAATTGTCGTTGAGCCGTGCCAACGTCGGTGCTCTACCCGACGAAAGGCCATGCGAGCGATGAACAGGTTCTGTGCCACCTGTGCCGTGGAGCGGCTGTTCGAGCAGCCGCCCTGCCTCGACGGACACGAGCCGGACACGTGCCCCGAGTGGGCGTGCGTCGACTGCGGCCACGCCGTGCTCCTGGGCCTGCCTGCCACCGTGCTGCACACCGGGCCCAAGCTCGCCCTGCTCGTGCGGACCGCGGCTTGACGTCACGTGACGACTACCCCCGTGGTCCCCTTCCGGCCCGCCGCGACCTACGCTTCCCCCATGACCCTCGGTGAGCGACCGCCGGCCCCGCCGGAGTTCGCGCGCGCGGTCGAGACCCTGCGGGCGGCGGAGGTCAGGCCGGAGATCGAGCTGGAGGACCTGCCGGCGCCGCAGCGGCTGGCGCCGTTCTCGGCCGCCATCGGCGCCTCGGTCTACCGCGACGACGACGAGCTGGCGGTGGGACGGCTGATCCTGCTGTTCGACCCCGACGGCCAGCGCGGCTGGGAGGGACCCTTCCGGCTGGTGGCCTACGTGCGGGCCGACATGGAACCGGAGATCACCTCCGATCCGCTGCTCGGGCCGGTCGCGTGGAGCTGGCTGACCGAGGCGCTCGACACCCGGCTGGCCGCCTACAGCGCGGCGGGCGGCACGGTGACCAGGGCGGTCTCCGAGGGCTTCGGCAACAAGGCCGAGGATCCGGTGACGACCGAGCTGGAGCTGCGGGCGTCGTGGTCTCCGCTGGAAGAGGACATGTCCGCTCATGTAGCGGCCTGGTGCGACCTGATGTGCCTGGCCGCGGGCATTCCCCCGTTGCCTCCCGACGTGGCGGCCCTGCCACGTCGACGCGAGGATGATCGTCGTTAGTAAGATTAAGTGATGAACGACGTCGTCCCGCTGCTCGAACCCCGCGAGGGCATCCCTCCGGTGATCGCCGACGCCCGCGCGCTGGCCGACGTCGTCGCGGCCTTCGCGGGCGGCAGCGGGCCGGTCGCCGTCGACGCCGAGCGCGCCTCCGGCTACCGCTACGGCGGGCGCGCCTACCTGGTGCAGCTGCGCAGGGCCGGCGCGGGCACCGCCCTGATCGATCCGATCGCCTGCCCCGACCTGTCCGAGCTCGACGCGGCGGTGGGCCCGGCCGAGGTGGTGCTGCACGCCGCGTCGCAGGATCTTCCGTGCCTGTCCGAGGTGGGGTTCAAGCCGCGCCAGATGTTCGACACCGAGCTGGCCGGGCGCCTGCTCGGCTACGAGCGGGTCGGCCTGGGCACGATGGTCGAGACCGTGCTGGGGCTGCGGCTGGAGAAGGGGCATTCGGCCGCCGACTGGTCCACCAGGCCGCTGCCCGAAGACTGGCTGCGCTACGCCGCGCTCGACGTCGAGGTGCTGGTGGAGCTGCGCGACGTGCTCCACGCAGAGCTCTCGCAGAGCGGCAAGCTCGGCTGGGCGATGCAGGAGTTCGATTCCGTGCTCCACGCCCCCACCCCCGAGCCGCGCAACGACCCGTGGCGGCGCACCTCCGGTATCCACAAGGTGCGCAACGCGCGGGCGCTGGCGGTGGTGCGCGAGTTGTGGACCATGCGCGACCAGATCGCCAGAGACGGCGACATCGCGCCCGGACGGGTGCTGCCCGACGGGGCCATCGTCGCCGCCGCGCTGGAGGCGCCGCGCACCCGCAAGGCGCTGACCGAGATCACGGCGTTCACGGCCCGCTCGGCCCGTCGTCACATCAACGACTGGCTGGCGGCCATCGGCCGGGCGCGCGCGCTGCCCGACTCCGAACTGCCGGTGCCGAGCGCTCCCGGCGACGGGCCGCCACCCGCCAACCGGTGGGCCGACCGCGATCCGGTGGCGGCCAAACGCCTGGCCGCGGCCCGTGCCGTGGTGGCCGCGCTGGCCGACGAGCACCGCATGCCGACCGAGAACCTCCTGCAGCCCGACGCCGTGCGCCGCCTCACCTGGCAGCCGCCCACCGAGATCGACGACCTGACCGTGGCCGAGCGCCTGCGCTCGCTGGGCGCGCGCGAATGGCAGGTCGAGCTGACCGCCCATCCGATCGCCAAGGCGCTGACGCGTCTGGAGACCAAGGGCTGAGCTCGTCTTGACGACCGTGCCCGCCTCGCCGTACCGTCTGGGAAAGCGCTTTCCCCACCCCCTTGCTGAGGAGTCGTTGTGATCATTGCCATGAACGGTGTCACCGGGCGCATGGGCTACCGGCAACACCTGCTCCGGTCCGTCCTGGCCATCAACGAGCAGGGTGGCCTGACCCTCGCCGACGGCTCCCGCGTGAAGCTGCGGCCCATCCTGGTCGGCCGCAGCGAGGCCAAGCTCGCCGATCTGGCCGCCAAGCACGACATTCCCGACTACACCACCGACCTGGACGCCGCCATCGCCGAGGCCGACGTCTACTTCGACGCCCAGGTCACCCAGGCCCGCGTCAAGGCCGTGCTCAAGGCGATCGAGGCGGGCAAGCACGTCTACGCAGAGAAGCCCACCGCCGAGACGGTCGAGGAGGCGGTCACCCTGGCCAACGCCGCCACCGCCGCGGGCGTCAAGAACGGCGTCGTGCAGGACAAGCTGTTCCTGCCGGGCCTGCTCAAGCTCAAGCGCCTCATCGACGGCGGCTTCTTCGGCCGGATCCTGTCGGTGCGCGGGGAGTTCGGCTACTGGGTCTTCGAGGGCGACTGGCAGGAAGCGCAGCGGCCGTCGTGGAACTACCGCAGCCAGGACGGCGGCGGCATCATCCTCGACATGTTCCCGCACTGGCACTACGTGCTGGAGAACCTGTTCGGCTCCGTCGAGTCCGTCTACGCCAAGGCCGTCACGCACATCCCCACCCGCGTCGACGAGCAGGGCAACTCCTACGAGGCCACCGCCGACGACGCCGCCTACGGCATCTTCGAGCTGTCCGGCGGGATCGTCGCGCAGATCAACTCCTCCTGGGCCGTGCGCGTGAACCGCGAGGAGCTCGTGGAGTTCCAGGTCGACGGCACCCACGGCAGCGCCGTCGCCGGGCTGCGCAACTGCCGCTTCCAGTCGCGCGCGGGCACGCCCAAGCCGGTCTGGAACCCCGACCTGCCCGTCACCCACCGCTTCGTCGACGACTGGCAGTACGTGCCCGACAACGGTGAGTTCGACAACGGCTTCAAGATCCAGTGGGAGATGTTCCTGCGCCACGTGCTGGAGGACGCGCCCTTCCCCTACGACTTCGCCGCGGGCGCGCGCGGCGTGCAGCTCGCCCAGCTCGGCCTGCAGTCGTCCGCCGAGGGCCGCAGGGTCGAGGTGACCTCGCTGTGACGATGATCGACCTGCCCGGCGGCGCCTACACCCTGCGCGAACCCGTCTCCTGGGGCAAGCCCGCCGGGCCCGCCCGGAGCCGCATCGTCTACGCCGCCGCCCATGTGGTGGCCGACCCGCTCGGCGACAACACCCCCGGCTCCCCCGCCGTCGTCGACTGGGACGCCACCCTGCGCTTCCGCCGCCACCTGTGGTCGTACGGCCTGCGCATCGCCGACGCCATGGACACCGCCCAGCGCAACATGGGCCTGGACTGGGCCGCCTGCAAGCAGCTCATCCGGAGCAGCGCCGACGAGGCCCGCTCCTTCGGCGACCCCGTCGAGCTGGTCTCCTTCGGCGCCGGCACCGACCACCGCCCCGACGCGGCCTCCGTCGACGAGGTCGTCGCCGCCTACACCGAGCAGATCGAGACCGTCCAGGAGGCGGGCGCGGGCGTCATCGTCATGGCCTCCCGCCAGCTCGCGCGCCTGGCCTCCGGCCCCGCCGACTACCACGCGGTGTACGGCAAGCTGTTGTCCGTCGCCGACCGCCCGGTGATCCTGCACTGGCTGGGCGAGATGTTCGACCCCAACCTCGCCGGATACTGGGGCTCGCGAGACGTCGAGGCGGCCACGCGGTCGTTCCTGGAGCTCGTCCACGCCCACGCCGGCATGGTCGACGGCGTCAAGGTCTCGCTCCTGGACGAGGAGCACGAGGTACGGCTGCGCGCCGCGCTGCCCGAGGGCGTCAAGCTCTACACCGGCGACGACTTCAACTACCCGTCGCTGATCAAGTCGGGCTCGCACGCCCTGCTGGGCATCTTCGACGCCATCGCCCCGGCCGCCGCGGCGGCGCTGCGCGCTCTCGACACCGGTGACCTGGCGCGTTACGACGAGATCTTCGAGCCCACCGTGGCGCTGTCCCGCAAGATCTTCGAGGCGCCGACGTACAACTACAAGACCGGCATCGTCTTCCTGGCCTGGCTCAACGGCCACCAGGACGCCTTCACCATGGTCAACGGCGCCCAGTCGGCCCGCTCCCTGACCCACCTGTCGGAGGTCTTCCGCCTGGCCGACCAAGCCGGCCTGCTCGCCGACCCCGACCTGGCCGTCAGCCGCATGACCTCCTTCCTGGCGGTGCACGGCCGATGAGCCTGTCACTCAACCAGTGGACCACCAAGCGGTGGAGCGTCGCCGAGGCCGTCGACGGCTGCGTACGGCACGGCCTGCAAGCCGTGGGCCTGTGGCGCCAGAACGTCGCCGAGCAGGGCCTGGCCGAGTCGGTCAAGCTCGTGCGCGAGGCAGGGCTGCGCGTTTCCTCGCTGTGCCGCGGCGGCTTCCTGACCACCGGCTCGGCCGAGTCGCTCGACGACAACCGCCGGGCCATCGACGAGGCGGCCGAGCTGGAGGCCGCCTGCCTCGTGCTGGTCGTCGGCGGCCTGCCCGGAGTGACGCCCGGCGAGCCGCTCGGGCCCTTCTCCCGTGACCTGGGCGGCGCGCGCGAGCGGGTGGCCGAGTCCCTCGCCGTGCTCGCGCCCTACGCGGGCGAGCGCGGCGTGAAGCTGGCCATCGAGCCGCTGCACCCCATGTACTGCGCGGACCGCGCCGTCGTCTCCACGCTCGGCCAGGCGCTCGACATCGCCGAGCGGCTGCCCGCCGAGCAGGTGGGCGTCGTCGTCGACACCTTCCACGTCTGGTGGGACCCGCAGGTGTTCGAGCAGATCGCCCGCGCGGGCGAGCGCATCTTCTCCTACCAGGTCTGCGACTACCTGCACCCGCTCCCGGCCGACGTGCTGCTGGGGCGCGGCATGATGGGCGACGGCGTGATCGACTTCGCGCCGATCACGCGCGCCGTCCTCGCGGCCGGCTACACCGGCGACGTCGAGGTGGAGATCTTCAACGCCGACGTGTGGGCCGCCGACCCCGACGAGGTGGTCGCCACCATGAAGGAGCGTTACGCGAGCGTGTGCGGCTTCTGACCGCCGCTCACGGCAGGGTGACGGTGCCCGTGGCGCCGTCCACCGTGATCACCTCGCCGGTGGCGATGCGGTGGGTGGCCTCGGGCACGCCCACCACCGCCGGGATGCCGTACTCCCTGGCCACCACGGCCCCGTGCGACATCGCGCCGCCCATCTCCATGACGAGCCCGCCCGCGGTCAGGAACAGCGGCGTCCAGCCGGGGTCGGTGGAGGGGCAGACGAGGATCTCGCCGGGTTCGAGGTGGGCGCCGAGCGGGTCGAGCACCACCCTCGCCGGGCCGGTGACGGTGCCCGCGGAGGCGGGCGTGCCCACCAGGTCGCCCTCGGCCGCGGCCACGGCCAGGGCCTCCGGCTCGGTGCCGTCGGACAGCAGCATGCGGGGCACGTGCCTGCGGCGCCGCTCCTGGGCGTAGGCGGCGCGGCGCTCGGCCACCAGCGAGCGCCACCGGTCCGGCTCCGCGCCGTTCACGCCCTCCACGCCCTCCACGGCCCGCCGGATCTCGGGCAGGGTGAGGAAGTAGACGTCGTCGGCCTTGTCCAGCAGGCCGAGGGAGGCCAGGTGCTCGCCGACGACCGCCATGCTGCGCCGTACGACCGTGAGGGTGACGACGATGTAGTACTTGGGCACCTCGCGCAGCCCGACGAGCGTGCGGGCACGGCCCAGCGCGAAGCGCACGACCCGGCCCTTCACCCGGCCCGCGCGGGCGGCGGCACGGTCGACGAGCGCCTGCGCCTCGGCGGCGCCCCGGGCGAACAGCACGTCGGGAGTGGGCCCCGTGGTGTCCATGCGCAGGTAGTTGGCCAGCACGCCGATGATGTGGGTCGGGTCGTCGGACCAGCGGGGCACCCCGAGATCGATCTCGGCGACCCCGCGATGGCCGTAGACGTCGAGGAAGGCGGCGATCTGCTCGCGCTGCGGCAGCGTGCCCGCGTGGTAGGCGGCGACCAGCTCCGCCACCGGCACGTCGGGGAAGGGCTCGATCCGGGTGGCCAGGTGCCACAACTCCAGGTCCATCTCGGTGGTGGGGTTGTTGGGCACGCTGCGCAGCACGTCCTGCAGCTGCGACAACGTCATCCCCGACAGCTTGGAGGCCAGGCCCAGCATCCCGTATCCGGTCAGGGCCATGGGCATGATCGAGGCGATGACCGGCGGCATGGCGTACAGGACCCGCTCGGCGTGGTCCAGGCGCTCCAGCGGGGTCGCGGTGCCGGCGATGCGCAGCCTGGCGTCGAGTTCGGTGCCGATCCGCTTCGACAGGGCGATCGCCCGCGCCGGGTGCGTGAGCGCGAGCCGTACGCGGGAGGGCACGCGCATGCGGCGGGCGAAGCCGCCCACGCGGCGGAGGAACGGCCTGCGCGAGTGCTGGGTGACCGAGAAGGCGGGGTTCTCGGTGAGCCGCTCGAAGATCACGCCGGCGCGGGCCTCGCCGACCGACAACATGCGCGGCAGCACGGCACGGCCGACCCGGCTGCGCAGCGCCGGGGTGATGTCGATCCACAGCCGCTGGCCGGACTCGCCGACGGGCGGGGCGCCCGCGTGGCGGTCGGCGACCGGGAAGCCGAACATGCCGGCGGCGCCCGAGGTGATCACCTTCAGGCCCGAGAGTCCCAGCGGGGTGAGCGGCCCGAAGACGCCCTGGGCGACGTTGAAGGAGAAGTAGGCGCGCAGCCCCTCGGCCTTGTGCGCCGGAAGCGGGTAGAGCGTGGTGATCGGGCGCGCCTGGGTGAGCCAGAGCGTGCCGTCGGCGTCGATCGCCCACTCGGTGTCCTGCGGGGCGCCGTAGTGGTCCTCGACGCGACGGCCCAGCGCGGCCAGCTCCAGGACCTGCTCGTCGGTGAGGCAGAACCCCCCGTGGTGGAGCTCCCCGTGGTGGAGCTCACCGTGGTGGAGCTCACCGTGGTGGAGCTCCCCGTGGTCGAGCTCCACGCGCTCGGTGCCGCCGCCGGGCAGCGAGCGGATGGCCAGGCGCTTGTCGCCTGCGTGCCGCTCCAGGATCTCGCCCTCGTGGACGACGAACCTGTCGGGGTTGACCGCTCCCGACACCACCGCCTCGCCCAGGCCGGGGCTGGCGTCGATGACGGCCTCGTGGCGGCGGCCGGTGACCGGGTTGGCGGTGAACATCACGCCCGCGACGGCCGAGTCGACCATCCGCTGGATGACCACGGCCAGCCGGACCGTGCCGTGGTCGATGTCGTTGGCCTCGCGGTAGGCCACCGCCCTGTCGGTCCAGAGCGAGGCCCAGCAGTGCCTGACCGCCTCCAGGACAGCGTCCTCGCCGATGACGTTGAGGTAGGTGTCCTGCTGGCCGGCGAAGCTGGCGTGCGGCAGGTCCTCGGCGGTGGCGGAGGAGCGCACCGCCACGGGACCGCCCGGGTAGATCCCCGCGACGGCCTTGCGCACGCTCTCGGGCACCGGCGCGGCCAGCAGCAGCTCGCGGGCGCGGGCGGCCAGCTCGCCGGCGGGCACCCGCGCGATGAGCTCGTCGAGGCCGGTGGCCACCAGACCGTAGGCCTCGGTCGACAGGCAGCCTCCCGGCGGCACCGGCAGCCCGGCCGTGGTCAGCAGGCCCAGGTTGGCGGCCTTGCCACCGACCTCGGCCAGCATCGATGCGTCGATCTCGTGGAAGCTGTAAGCGAGCGTCATGGCGCCGTTTCCCTCCGGGATGCCTGCTGTTCACCAGTGTGCACCCGGAAGGATCGATTAATTCATCAGGTGATGAAAAAGTTACCCCAAAGGTCGCCCGTCCAGGCCCCACGAGGGATCGATCGCCACGCCCAGGCGCTGCAGCACCGTCGGCGCGACGTCGACCAGGCGGGGCTCCCCCAGGTCGGCGGGACGGTCACGGTCGAGCTCGGCGACGATCACGAAGACGGTGCGCTCCTCGTCGGAGGTGCCGCCGTGCCCGCCCGCGTCGACGTGGCCGTGGTCGGTGGTGACCACCACGGTCCACCGCTCCCCCGCGTACGACGGGCGGCTGCGGACCGAGGTCAGCAGGCGGCCGAGGAACTCGTCCTGCAGCAGCAGGGCCGCGGTGTACCCCTCGCACAGCGGGCCCAGGTCGTGGGCGATCTCGTCGGTGTCGCCGAAGTAGACGAAGCTCGCGTCGGGATCCTCGTGCAGCAGGTGACGCTCAGCGGCGTCGGCGATCTTCTTGTCGCAGGCCCCGAAACCGTCGGCGTAGCCGTCGTGGACCACCCGCTCGTCGATCCCCGCGCCGAACGCGCCGTGCTCGGCCAGGGCCGCCCACGAGAAGATCGCGTAGGTGGTGAGCAAGGGGTCGGCGCGCTTGGCGCGGGTCAGGAAGTCGGGATAGTTCGCGTAGTCGGCCCCGGCGAAGCCGTTGTCGGCCACGCCGTGCTTGTCGGGCCAGACGCCGGTGGCGATGGACGACCAGCCGGGCCCGGAGTCGGTGCGGGCCGTGATGCGCCGGCCGACCGGCTCGGCGACCGCCCCGCCCACGTCGTTCCCGTCGTTCCCGTCGTTCCCGTCGTTCCCGTCGTTCCCGTCGTTCTCGGCCGATTCCACGATCTCGCCGGGCGACTCCGTTCTCGGCGCCGCGGCCTCGCCGTACGGCAGCCTGCTGGTGCCGTACGCCCCGGAGGACATCAGCCCGAGCAGGACGGGCGGGCGTACGGCGTGCACGCGGTCGATGCGCAGCCCGTCCATGCCGACGACCAGGACCTTATTCACCGAACTTCTCCACCCATGCCAGCGCTCCGGGCAGGATCTCCTCCACCGGGGCGACGTGCGGATACCAGGTGCGCTCCCACTCCAGCGACACCCAGCCGGAGAACCCGGCGGCACGCAGCAGCTCGCCGCACTCCTCCAGCGGCACCGAGCCCGACCCCATCGGCACCGGCGTGGTGTCGGTGGCCGAGACGGAGTCCTTCACCTGGACGAGCGCCAGGTGCGGGGCCAGGTGGCGGAGGGTCCGGGCCGGCGGCTCGCCGTGACGCCACGGGTGCAGCAGGTCCCAGATCGCCCCCGTTGTCTCGGGCGTGCCCGCCGCGTCGAGCAGTTCGGCCACCGCCTCGCCGAGCGCCATGTGGTCGTGCGTCTCGACGAACACCTTCACGCCCAGGCCCGCGGCCTCGGCCGCCACAGCCTTCAGGCGCCGCGCGCCCACCTCGGGGTCGGCGCCGCCGGGGAAGACCCGCACGCCGGGCGCTCCCAGGTCGGAGGCGAGGCGCAGGTCGCGCAGCAGCCCTTCGACGACCTCGTCATCGGGAGCCGGACCGCAGATCCTGATATATCCAGCCAAAGCGGCGACCTCCAGGCCCGCCGCCTCGATCCGCGCCCTCACCCCGGCCCGCTCGCCGTCGTCGAGCCCGGCATGCACCCCCGTGTCGGGATGCAGGCGCAACTCCAGCCCGCCGCACCGATGGGCGACGGCCACCGCAATGGCGTCGTCGAGGCCCTGTCCCGGCATGCCGAGGGTACTCATCGCCAGTTTCACGCAACGTCCCTTCAGACGAGTGATCGCACGCTCTCGCGCAACACGACCTGCCCCGCCACCGACTCCACGCGGGTGTCGCCCTCGTCGCCGAGAGCCAGCTCGAACGCCCGCGACCCCATGTCGGCCAGCGGCAGCCGTACCGTCGTCAGGGCGGGAACGTGGTCGCGCAGCGTCGAGATGTCGTCGAACCCCGCCACCGACACCTGGCCCGGCACCTGGATGCCGCGCTCGCGGTAGGAGGCCAGCGCGCCCACGGCCATCACGTCGTTGACGGCGAACACACAGGTCGCCTCGCCCGTCTCGCGGGCCGCCGCGTGGCCGCCGTCGCGGTCGAACCGCCCATGGATCACCTTCGGCGCGGGCAGCCCCAGGTCGGCCAGGGCGTCGGCGAAACCCTCCGCGCGGTCCCTGGCGGTCACCAGGTGCTCGGGACCCGCCAGGACGGCGAAGCGGGTGTGACCCAGCTCTGCCAGCGAGCGGGCCAGCGCGGCGGCGCCCTCGCGGTTGGCCGGGGCCACGGTGTCGACGCCGAGCAGGTCCTGGCCCACGCAGGCCACCCGGCCGCCGGTGTCGAGGTAACGCTTGAGCTCGTCGCGCAGCCGCTTGGTGACGGCCGCGTCGCTCACACGGGATCCGGCCAGCAGCACCGCGCGCACACGCTGGGCGTGCAGGGTCGCGACGTAGGCGATCTCCTGCTCCGGATCGCGGTGCGTGGTGCCGACCATGACCAGCAGGCCCTGACCGGCCGCCGCCCGCATGACGCCGTCGGCGAGCGCGGCGAAGTAGGGGTCGGTCAGGTCGTGCACCACCAGGCCGATGACGTTGCTGGCGCCCTTGGCGAGGGTCTGGGCGGCGAAGTTCGTGCGGTAGCCGAGCTGGTCGGCCGCCTGTTCGACGCGGCTGCGCAGGCCCGCGCCGACCTGGCGGGTGCTGCCGTTCAGCACGCGCGAGGCGGTCGCGAGCGAGACGCCGGCGAGCTTGGCGACATCCTCCAGCGTGACCACGAGACCTCCCGGAAAGCGATTTCCCAGTCTGCCAGAACCAGGTGGCCCCGCGCATCCTCCGGCTACGCCCCCGCGGGCCGCCTCACCGGCAGCCGAAGAGCGCCTCGAGCAGGTTACAGTCCTTCTTGTCCGGCTGCGTCTGCTCTTCCGGCGTCGGCTGGCTAGCCTCCGGGGTCGTGCTCTGCTCCGGCTCCTGCTGCGACGCCGGCTCCGGGGTCGACTCCACCGACTTGTCGTAGGTGCTGACCTGCTCCTTCGCCCCCTCGCCCGTCTCGTCCTGCGTTGGCTCGGTGTCACTCGCCTGCGGCTCGCGCGTCGGCCGCACCGTCTGCGGCCGCGTGGTGCGCGGGGCCGAGGCCGCCTCGGTGGGCTTCGTCCGACTCGGCGTCTGGCTCGGCACGGCCGCGGGACTCGTACGCACGGCGGGGATCTCCACCGTCGCCGACGGCGGGACGTCGAGCCGCTCCACGGTGACGCACGTGCCGCCCTCGCAACGCTCCTCCGGACCGGCCGAGCTCAGCAACCAGCCCGCACTGCCGCCCACCAGCACCACGGCCACGGCGGCGGCGACAAGGATGCGAGTACGGCGGCGCACCTCCTGCTCGGGGTCGGGCGGCGGCGGCACCAGGACGGGCTCGACGGGCTCGGTGAGGTCGTAGCCCTGCTCCAGGGGGAGGTGGCGGGGCGAGACGTCGGACGACCAGAAGGCCAGGTCGCTCTCCTCGGCGGTGGGGGGCCGATCCTGGCGCTCCACCGAGACGGGCACCTCCTCGGCCGGAACATCGGCCTCGGCGGAGGACCACGTGCCAGGCGCCGTGGTGGACGCCATGCCAGGCGTCGCGGCAGGCGCGGTGGCCGGCCCGGCGGTGGACCCGGCGGTGGACCCGGCGGTGGACCCGGCGGTGGACCCGGCGGAGAGGCCGGCGGAAGGGCCGGCCGAAGGCGGTGCGGCGGGCTCGGGGGCGGGCTCCTTGGTGGTCCCGCCCAGGTAGTACGCCCCCGTCGACATCGCACCCAGGCCGCTGGCCTCGGATCCCGGCAGCGCCGAGACGCCCGGGCCCCAGGGCTGGCCGGCCATCGGCCCCGCCATCGATCCCGCCATCGGCCCCGCCATCGGCCCCGGATCGGTGAGGTGGCCGCCGGGCGGGTCGTCCAGGGTGGCGGCCTCCTGCTCGGCGGTGTCCGCGCCCTCGGCCCCGCCACGCGGCGACAGCACGTCGCCCGTCGTCGCCGGGTCCAGCGTCCGGTCGTCGCGCTCCACGGTGAACCTTTCCGCAGCAGATGGTGGATCGCGATCTTTCCTAACAGAGTCCGACCCACTCTGTCAGGAAATTTCACACAAATACGCGGGCAGAGATCTCCGGCAGGCCTCGCCGGAATCGTGTTGTGTAGCCTCATGGACCCTGACGCGTACGACGTCTTCCTCAGCTACGCCGGTGACGACCGATCCGAGGTCCAGGCGCTTGAGACGGCCCTGCTCAGGACCAAGGTCAACGGCAGGCGGCTGCGCGTGTTTCGTGACGAGCGCTCCATCGGCTACCACGAGAGCATCACCGGCACGATCAACGAGGCGCTCCTCAACTCCACGGTCCTGCTCGCCTACTACTCGCGCGCCTATCCCAAGCGCCCCGCCTGCCGACTGGAGCTGACCTTCGCCTTCCTGCTCGCCCAGCGGGCCGGGTCCGTGGAGAAGCGCGTCCTCGTCGTCAACCCCGAGGATGGTGGCGACCACATCGAGCCCGTGGAACTGCGCGACCTCAGGTACCGTCGCCCTGCCGCGACCCCCGGCGGGAGGCGGACGCTAGCCGAGGCGGTCGCGCGGCGGGTGGCGGCTCTGGCGGGACCGCTGGGCGCCGTGCGCGCCGGTTCGCCGGGGCGCTGGTGGCCGGCCGATCCGTTGCTCGATCGGAAGGCGGTGCACCGGTTCCGGGAGTTGTGGTCGCTGCACTCCGCCCTCCACGCGGGTGAGTTCCGGCTCGTGGATCAGGCGCCCCCCGTCGGGGTGGCCGTGGTCTCTGGGATGCCGGGAGCGGGCAAGACGAGCCTCGTCACGCAGTACGCGTGGGAGTTCTCCGCAGCCTTCCCCGGCGGCGTGCACCGCTTCACCCTCACCGATCGGGACGGCGAGCACGAGTACCTGCGCCAGCTGCGGCTGCTGGGCGCAGAGCGGGACATCCCGCTGGACGGAGTCGACGACGAGCAGCTGCTCCTACACCTCACGCGCCGGATCAGGGAGCCCGCGTTGTGGATCGTCGACCGCGTTCCCGAGTCGTGGCCCGACGAGGCCGTGCGGCGGCTGGTCGTGCCCTTCCGTCAGGTGCGCACGATCCTGATCAGCCGTGAGAGGCGTCTCGACGACCTCGGGGGCTCCGTGCACCTGACCGGGCTCGCCGCGGACGAGGCGCTGGCGATGCTCGACGGCGCCTACGAGCCACGGCACCGGGAGGAGGCCGAGGAGCTCGTGCGGGAGTTGGGCGGGCATCCGCAGGATCTGCGGGTGGCCGACTCCCAGTTGCGGGCGTCGCTGGGGGTGCTGTCGCCGCTGGAGTATCTGCGGCGGGCCGAGGGCGACATCCTGCACGACACGCTGAGCCGGCTCGACGAGACGGCCATGGATGTCCTGGGGCTGGCGTGCGGTCTGGCGCAGCAGACGCCGATCCCGCGTGCCGTACTGCTTCGTGGTGTCGCGTCGTTGCGTGGCTGGAGCGAGGAGGAGGCCAGGGAGCGGCTGCTTCCCGCGCTCGGGGTGCTCGCTCGGCTGTCGCTGGTGGTCGGGGAGGGTGACGCGGTCGCGGTGCACCCTAGGGTGGCGCGGTCGGTGCCGGAGCGGGCCCGGCGCGGTTGCCTGGACGCGGCGGGACACGCGGTGGCCGAGCTGCTTACGGAGCTGACCGGGCCGACCGATCCGCTGGTGGCGCATGCGCGGCGGCTGGTGGAGTGCGAGGAGCTGGCGCAGAGTAGCACGGTGCGACTGCTCCGGCGGTTGATCGTCGTTGACGAACGATCAGTCGACCATCTGGCTATTGCCCGGCTGAAGCGCCTGATGGAACAGCTCCGGCGAACCGGTGACGTCGACCCGCACGTGATCCTGATCGCGGCGAGGCGGCTGCTGACGGACGGCGACTACGAGGGGGCGGCCGAGCTGGCCGGGTCCGTGCTGGCCGGGTCCGCGGTAACCAGGACGGATGGGGCGGGGTCCGAGACCGCCGGCGCCCCCGAGGCCCTGCACGTGCTCGCCATGGCGTTCGACGGGCAGGCGCGCTTCCCCGACGCCGAACGGTGCTGGACCGAGCTGATGGCCCTGGGCCCCGGTGACGCCGTGCGGGTCGACCGGGCTCGGGCGTTGCGCCAGCGCGGCCTGCCGAAGGAGGCCGAGCGGCTCCTGGCGGGCATGGCGCCCACCGGCCTGCCCGGGTTTTACCTGGAGCAGGGCCACCTCCAGCTGCTCCTGGGCCAGCCCAGGCGATCGGCGGCCGCGGCCCGCCGCGCGCTGGAGGAGTTCGAGCGCGCGGGATCGGCCGGGCATCCCCGGGCGCTGGAGGCGGCGATCCTGCTGGCGGGTGCGGAGCTGGCGGCCTACGCGCGGCGCCCCTATCCCTTCGGCGGCGGGACGGACAAGGAGCAGCTGGCCGAGCTGGCGCGATTACGTGACACCTACGAGCGCACCCTCGGCGCCACCAACCCCCTGACCCTGGTGATCAGGGCGGGCTACGGCGTCCAGCTGGCCGGATGGCACGACCCGGGTGCGGGCCGCGCGATCCTGGTGGCCGTGGCCGAGGACGCCCGCTCGGCCTACGCCGACGATCATCCGATCCACCTGCGCATCAGCTACTGCCTGAGCGGCGTGGCGATGCTCCTGGAGGATTTCGGCCAGGCCGAGGAGCTGGCCGGGCAGGCGTACGAGGGGCTGCGGACCGCGCTGGGCGATCGGCATCCCGACACGCTTCTCGCGCTCCTGCAGTACGGCATAGCGGGCGCCTGCCTTCGTGCCGGGCCCGAGCCGCGTGAGCGTATCGCCCGGGCCCAGGAGGGGCTGCGGCAGCATTTCGGCCCGTTGCATGACGACATGCTGCGCAGTTACATCGCCCGCGCGTTCACCTCGCTGCCGCAGCCCGTGCTCCAGGGTCTGATCAGGGTCACCAACACGGCCCCGAAGCTGCCCGGCTACCTCAGGAGGGTGCTCGTCCGCGAGGACTGAGGGGCGACGAACCACCGGTCGATCGCCGCGCCCAGCTCCCGGGCCGACGAGGGGGCCGACGAGGGGGCCGACGAGGGGGCCGACGACCGCACCGACGAAGGGGCCGCCCAGGCGACGTACCCGTCCGGGCGGACGAGCAGCGCCTCGTGCTCGCTCTCGGCGACGCCGCGCACGACGGGCACCCGCTCCCCCACGACCGCGACGAGGTCGTCGCGCCCGGCCAGGTCGACGAAGCACGCCCGGCCCGGCCACAGCAGCTCGGCGAGCCGTACGTCGCCGTCGTCGGTCTTGATCCGCAGGTCGGGCGCCATCCATCCGGCGCCTTGGACGCCGACGTCGTAGCGGATGTCCTGGCCGCTGATCATCCCGGTCAGGTAGTCGTTGACGGGTTCCATCTCCATCAGCTCGGCGAACAGCTCGCGCAGGGGGTCGAGCGCCGGGTCGGGGTGGGCCAGGGCGTTCTGGGCGCGTACGTTCCACAACACGCGCGCGGCGACGGGGTGGCGTTCGGTGTGGTAGCTGTCGAGCAGGTGCTCGGGTGCGTGGCCGTGCACCACGGCGGCGAGTTTCCATCCGAGGTTCATCGCGTCCTCGAGGCCGGTGTTGAGCCCTTGGCCGCCCCAGGGGAAGTGCACGTGCGCGGCGTCCCCGGCGAGCAGGACGCGCCGGTCGCGGTAGGTGGCGGCCTGCAGTGCCGCGTCGCCGTACCTGGACAGTGAGCGGGCGTCGCTCATCTCGATGGGCCGTCCGGCGATGCGGGAGGCGGCCTCGCGTAGTTCGTCCAGGGTGACGGGCGCTTCGCGGTCGGGGTGGGGGCCGCGGAAGTCGTAGGTGGTGACGCGGGAGTGGCCGTGGGGGTCGGGCCAGATGAGGAGCCAGCCGCGCGGGGTGCGATGCCAGCCTCCCGGCACGCCGGGGCCGAGCCGTACCTCTCCCATGAGGGCGGCCACGCGCGCGCCGGTGCCTTCGAAGGCGATCCCGGCGGCCCGCCGTACGGCGCTGCGGGCGCCGTCGGCGCCGACGACGTACCGGGCGTCCACCTGCCGGCCGCCCGCGGTGAGGGTGACGTGGCCGGCGTGCTGGACGAGGCCGGTGATCTCGTGGCCGCGCCGGATCTGCGCGCCGAGGGCGGCGGCGCGGCCTGCGAAGACCTGCTCGGCCCAGGCCTGGGGGCTGCCGACGATCGCCGGGCCGTCGGCGGCCGACAGGCGCAGGCCGAACATGCCGGAGAAGTGGAAGCCCACGGTGCCGTAGGTGGCGCGGCCGGCCTCGTCGAGCAGGCCGCGCCGTTGGAGGAGCTGGCCGACGCGGGCGTGGAGCGTGCCCGCCTTCGACTCCCCGGAGGGGGCGGCCAGCTTCTCGAAGACCACCGGCCGCACCCCCTGGAGGGCGAGTTCGGCCGCCAGGAGCATGCCCACGGGGCCGCCCCCGGCGATCGCGACGTCGATCATGCCGCCACCAGCACGGGCTCGCCCGTCTGGGTGGTGGGGCTCTTGCGGGTGAAGCTCAGCGAGACGAGGCTGCCGAGCAGGATGCCGCCGGCGGTGATGAAGAGCGCGGTGCGCACGCCCCCGGCCAGCTGCGCCCCGGTGGCGGAGCCGAGGCCCGCGGCCGCGACGAGGATGGCCAGGCCGAGGGCGGAGCCGACCTGCAGCGCGGTGGAGGCCATGCCGGAGGCGACGCCCTGCTGGCCCGCGGCGACGCCGGTGGCGGAGGCGATCCACATGCCGTTCCAGGTGAAGCCCTGGCTGACGCCCATGATCGCGATGCCGGGCAGGATGGCCCAGTAGCTGCCGTCGGCGCTCACGCCGAGGGCGAGGGCCGCGGTGCCGAGGGCGCCGCCGAGGGTGCCGGCCAGCAGCAGGGTGCGGGAGCCGAGGCGGGCGGCCAGGCGGCCGGAGAGCTGGGTGCCGATGGCGATCATCAGGGAGGGCACGACGAAGGCGAGGCCGGTGGCGATGGCGCCGTAGCCGAGGGCCTGGCCGAAGTAGACGGTCAGGAAGTACGGCTGGGCCATGAAGGTCGCGCCGAAGATCAGGATGATGAGGATGGCCGAGGTGAGGCTGCGGTTGCGGAACAGGCGCAGCGGCATGAGCGGGTCGCGGCTCATGCGCTCGACCGCGACGAAGGCGCCCAGCAGGATCGCCGCCACGATGAAGGACCCGACGATGAGCGGCGTGCCCCAGCCGGATTCCGGTCCCTGGATGAGGGCGAAGGCGAGCAGGGTGACGCCGGCGGTGACGAGGACGGCGCCGGTCAGGTCGAAGCGGCGGCCGCGCTCGCGGGGGCCGTCGGCGGGGATCACGCGGAAGGCGGCGATCATGCCGACGACCGCCAGCGGCACGTTGACGTAGAAGACGGCCTCCCAGCCGATCCAGCCGGTCAGCAGGCCTCCGGCCAGGGAGCCGATGGCCAGGCCGGAGGCTCCGACGCCGCTCCACACCGACAGCGCCCTGTTTCTGGCGGGTCCTTCCTCGAACAGGGTGTTCACCAGGGAGAGCGTGGCGGGGAAGAGGAGCGCGCCGCCGACGCCCTGCACCGCGCGGGCGGCGATGAGCAGCTCTTGCGAGGTGGCCAGGCCTCCGGCGAGCGAGCTCAGGGCGAACAACGCCATCGCGGCCACGAAGACCCTGCGGCGGCCGAGCAGGTCGGCGGCGCGCCCGCCGAGCATCAGGAAGCCTCCGTAGATCACCGCGTAGGCGCTGGCCACCCATTGCAGGTTCTGGGGGGTGAATCCGAGATCGGCCGCGATGTCGGGCAGGGCGACGATCACGATGTAGAAGTCCAAGGCGGTGATGAGCTGCGACAACGCCAGCAGGGCGAGGGCCCAGTTACGCATGACAACAATCCTTCGATAGTTCGGGAAGGACGAACAGTACGAGATACTCGTACAATCGAACTGTTTTGTAAAGTGGGGACATGACAGCGCTCCACCCCACTCGCGAGCAGATCCGCCTGGTCGACGTGCTCGCCGCGCTGGGCCACCCGATCCGCCTGCAGATGGTGCGCAATCTCTCGTCGGGAGAGGAGAAGGTGTGCGGCGAGGTCCTGCCGGCCGTACCCAAGTCCACCCAGACCGGGCACTGGCGAGTCCTGCGCGAGAGCGGCCTGGTGCGCGAGCGTCAGGCCGGGCGCAACAGCTTCAAGACGCTGCGCCGCGACGACGTCGACGCCCGCTTCCCCGGCCTGCTGGACCTGGTGTTCAAGGAGGACTAGTTACTGGCGAGTAATATGGACGGGCAAGCTTCCACCCTCAGCGAGGAGCGTAAGAGTGCCTTCCTCCCGTGACGTCGTCTTCGTCGACGGCGTTCGCACGCCTTTCGGCAGGTCGGGCCCCAAGGGGCTGTACGCGGAGACCCGCGCGGACGACCTGGTCGTCCGCGTCATCCGCGAGCTGATCCGGCGCAATCCCAACCTGCCTCCTGAGCGGGTGGACGAGGTCGCCGTCGCGGCCACCACGCAGATCGGCGACCAGGGCCTGACCATCGGCCGCAGCGCCGCGATCCTGGCCGGCCTGCCCAAGACCGTGCCCGGCTACGCCATCGACCGCATGTGCGCGGGCGCGATGACCGCCGTCACCAGCGTCGCCGGCGGCATCGCCTTCGGCGCCTACGACGTGGCCATCGCGGGCGGCGTGGAGCACATGGGCCGCCACCCCATGGGCGAGGGCGTCGACCCGAACCCGCGCTTCCTGGCCGACAAGCTGGTCGACGCGAGCGCCCTGTCCATGGGCATGACCGCCGAGAACCTGCACGACCGCTACCCGGCCGTCTCCAAGCAGCGTGCCGACGCCTACGCCGTCCTGAGCCAGGAGAAGGTCGCCAAGGCCTACGCCGACGGCAAGATCCAGCCCGACCTCGTCGAGATGGGCATCAGGACCGCCGAGAAGGGCTGGGGCCTGGCCACCGCCGACGAGGCGCCGCGTCCCGGCACCACCCTGGAGGGTCTGGCCTCGCTGAAGACCCCCTTCCGCCCGCACGGCAACGTCACCGCGGGCAACTCCTCCGGCATCAACGACGGCGCCACCGGCTGCATCGTCGCCGCCCGCGACGTCGCCGACGAGCTTGGCCTGCGGCCCAAGATGCGCCTGGTCTCCTACGCCTTCGCCGGCGTCGACCCCGAGGTCATGGGCGTCGGCCCGATCCCCTCCACCGAGCGCGCCCTGCGCCTGGCCGGGCTCTCGATCGACGACATCGGGCTGTTCGAGATCAACGAGGCCTTCGCCGTCCAGGTCCTGGCCTTCCTCGACCACTTCGGCATTCCCGAGGACTCCGACAAGGTCAACCCGTACGGCGGGGCCATCGCCTTCGGTCACCCGCTCGCCTCCTCCGGCGTGCGGCTGATGACGCAGCTGGCCCGCCAGTTCGCCGAGCGCCCCGACGTGCGCTACGGCATCACCACCATGTGCGTCGGCATGGGCATGGGCGGCACCGTGATCTGGGAGAACCTGGCATGAGCGAAGAAGTAGTCACCAAGGCGATCGTGCGCGACGTCGAGCTTCCGTACGGCGCGGGCACGATGGCCCTGATCACCCTCGACAACGGCTTCGACCACACCAAGCCGAACACCTTCGGCCCCCTCGGCCTGGCCTCCCTCGACGAGGCGCTCGACGGCATCGCCGCGCGCCCCGACCTGGCGGCCGTCGGCGTCATCGGCAAGCCGTTCATCTTCGCCGTCGGCGCCGACCTCAAGGGCGCGGCCACCGTGTCCTCGCGTTCGGAGGCCCTGGAGATCGGGCGGCTCGGCCACCGCGTCTTCCGCCGGCTCGGCTCGCTCGGCGTGCCCGCCTTCGCCTTCGTCAACGGCGCGGCCATGGGCGGCGGCCTGGAGATCGCGCTGCACTGCACCTACCGGACCATCGCCGCGAACGTGCCCGCCGTGTCGCTGCCGGAGTGCTTCCTCGGCCTGGTGCCGGGCTGGGGCGGCACCCAGCTGCTGCCGCGCCTGATCGGCCCGGCCAAGGCGATCAAGCTGATCATCGAGAACCCTCTCGCGCAGAACCGCATGCTCAAGGGCGCCGACGCGTTCTCGCTCGGGGTCGCGGACGCCATGTTCGACTCGGCCGACTTCCTGGAGGAGTCGCTGCGCTGGGCCTCGCGCGTGCTGTCCGGCGACGTCGCTGTCGATCGCCCGAGCTTCGACGGCGACGACTGGGACAAGATCGTCGGCGACGCGCGTTTCCTCGTCGACATGAAGCTGCACGGCGCGGCCCCCGCGCCCTACCGGGCGCTCGACCTGATCCTGCTCAGCCGTACGGCCTCCGCCGACGAGGGATTCGCCGCCGAGGACGAGGCCCTGGCCGACCTCCTCATGGGCGACGAGCTGCGGGCCGGGCTGTACGCCTTCGACCTGGTGCAGCGCCGGGCCAAGAAGCCGGCGGGAGCGCCCGCCCGCGAGCTGGCCCGCAAGGTCACCAAGGTCGGCGTCGTCGGCGCGGGCCTCATGGCCTCCCAGATGGCGCTGCTGTTCGCCCGCCGCCTCCAGGTGCCGGTCGTCCTGACCGACCTCGACCAGGCCCGCCTCGACAAGGGCGTCGGCTACGTGCACGGCGAGGTCGACAAGCTGGCCGCCAAGGGCCGGATCTCCGCCGACGAGGCCAACCGCCTCAAGGCGCTGGTCGGCGGCTCGCTCACCAAGGACGCCTTCGCCGACGCCGACTTCGTCATCGAGGCCGTCTTCGAGGACATGGCGGTCAAGAAGAAGGTCTTCGCCGAGGTCGAGGAGCACGTCAGCGCCGAGTGCGTGCTGGCGACCAACACCTCCTCGCTGTCGGTCAGCGAGATGGGCTCCAACCTGAAGCACCCCGAGCGCCTGGTCGGCTTCCACTTCTTCAACCCCGTGGCCGTCATGCCGCTGCTGGAGATCGTCCGCGGCTCGGCCACCTCCGACGAGACCCTGGCCACCGCCTTCGCCGTCGGCAAGTCGCTGCGCAAGTCGTCGGTCCTGGTCAAGGACGCGCCCGCGTTCGTCGTCAACCGGCTGCTCACCCGTTTCATGGGCGAGGTCTTCGCCGCCGTCGACGAGGGCACGCCCCTCCAGGTGGCCGAGCGCGCGCTCGACTCCATGGGGCTGCCCATGACGCCCTTCGCGCTGCTGCAGCTCGTCGGCCCCGCCGTCGGCCACCACGTGTCGGAGACGCTGCACGCCGCCTTCCCCGAGCGCTTCGGCGTCTCGGAGAACATGGCCAAGCTCGTCGCCTCCGGCAAGCCCGGCGTCTACAGGCCCGACTTCACGCTCGACGAGGAGGCCGTCGCCCTCTTCTCCGGCGGCGCCGCCCCGTCGACCGCCGAGCAGGTGCGCGAGCGTGTGCTCGCGGCTCTCGCGGAGGAGATCCGGATCATGCTCGACGAGGGCGTGGTCGCCGCCGCGCAGGACATCGACCTGTGCATGATCCTCGGCGCGGGCTGGCCGTTCCACCTGGGCGGCATCACGCCCTACCTGGACCGGCTGGGCGTCTCCTCGCCCCGCTTCCTGGCGCCCGGCGTGGCCTCCGTGCCCGCCTGACCGCCAGAGCGGATCGGTACACCTGGCCCGCCGGAGTGAACCTCCGGCGGGCCCGCCCCGTCCTCTGAGAGAAAGGACACTCATCCAACCGAGTACGGGGGCACCATTTCGATGAAAGCGCTCAAGATCCTCCTCACCGCCGGCCTCCTCCTGACGGCGGCGGCGACCCCGGCGATGGCGGCCGAGGGGCAACACCGCCCGAAGGCCTCCCTCAAGATCACGATCGCCGCCGAGGGCGCCGCGGCCGAGTCGGTCCGGCTGACCTGCGGATGGCCGGGTGGCAGCCACCCGACCCCGCGCGCGGCCTGCCGCGTCCTGAACAAGGTCAAGGGCAACCCGGCCAGGCTCTCCAACCCCGGCGCGATCTGCACCAAGGAGTTCAGGCCGCACAAGGTCACGGTGAAGGGCCGCTGGTACGGCAAGCGGGTCGACTTCACCAGGACCTTCGGCAACAACTGCCTGATGGTCTCCGAGGGCGGCGCGCTCTACAGGTTCTGACGCCTGCTCCGCCGTACCGCCAGCAGCCCGAGTGTCGCGCAGGCGAGCACGACGGCGAGGGCGGTGTACGGCGAGCGCCACCACGGTGACGCGACCGCGGCGACGGACGCCGAGGCGGGGGCGATGGGCACGGCGGCGGCTGCCACGGGGGCGGTCGCCGTCTTGCCGATCCCGGGCGGCCTGATCTCGCCCCAGGGGTCCTTGCCGCCGTTGCCGTTGAGCCAGTCGGCGGCCGACGACTTGGCCTCGGCCGTCTGCGGCAGGGCGGTGAAGGCGCCGGGGACCTTGAGGGTGCCGAGCTCGTGGGGGGCGAACCATTCCTGGATCGCCGTGACCCGCCAGTTCCCGGCCGGCAGGGCGACGGCGGTGGCGTAGTGCGCGGGCTCGCGCAGCCGTACGGCGTCGAAGGCCAGGGTGCGCTTGCCGTCGGAGAAGCTCAGCCCGACCTTCAGGTCCTTCTCGTTGCCGTGGTAGGGGTGGTTGCCGTGCTGCAGCAGCCAGGAGCCGATGGTGTAGGAGGTGCCCGGCTGGAAAGCGGCGGGCACCGGGTCGAGGTAGGTCACCGCCCAGCCCCCTGCCCTGGCGGGCGTGGCCACCACCAGAGCGGGGAGCAGCAGGCCGAGGATGAGCAGAATGCGTTTCATGCCCCGGATACACCGCCCGGGGCTGGAGGGTTCCCCGGGGAGCGTCAGGGGCTGACCCGGGCGAGCATCTCCAGCGGGTCGGCCAGCATCTGGGTGAAGGCCAGTTCGGCGGCGCCGACGAGGGTGACGTCGTCGCCGAGCGCGGTGGTGCGCAGCCGCAGGTTGGCACGGGCGGCCGGCAGGCTGCTGGTGTTGATCTGGGTGCGCACCTGCGCCGCGGAGCCCAGGTAGAGCTCGCGCAGGGTGCCGCCGAAGACGACGACCTCGGGGTTGAAGATGTTGACGAGGTTGGCCACGCCGATGCCCAGCCAGTCGCCGGCGCGGTGCACCGAGTCGCGGGCGGCGATGTCGCCGCGGTCGGCCGCCTCGACGAGGGTGCGCACGGCCTCGCGCCCGATCCTGCCGTACATGCCGGCGTGGTCGATGAGCGCCCGCTCCCCCACCTCAGCCTCCAGGCAGCCGCGTGAGCCGCAGCCGCACGGCCGCCCGCCCGGGTTGACGATCATGTGGCCGACCTCGCCGAAGTAGCCCTCGTGGCCGCCGAGCAGGTGGCCTCCGGCGATGATGCCGCCGCCGATGCCGACGTCGCCGTGCAGGTAGATGAGGTTGCGGCAGCCGGGCGCCACGCCCCTGGTGTGCTCGGCCAGCGCGCCCAGGTTGGCGTCGTTGCCGACGGGCACGGGCAGGCCCATGGCGAGCTTGCGGCTCAGCTCCTCGCCGAAGGGCAGCTCGGCGATCGGGCCGACCAGGTTAGGGCTGAAGTGCACGCTGCCGTCGCTCTCGCGCACCGCGCCGCAGAACGCCGCGGCCGCGCCCACGCAGACCGTGTCGGGGCGGGTCTTGCGCACCATCTGGCGGGCGAACCCGGCCAGCGTGGAGATCACCTCGGCCAGGTCGAAGGTGCCGCGCTCCCGTACGGACTCGCGGCGGTCGAGGATGACCCCGCCCAGCCCGACGCGGGCGGCGACCAGCCGGTCGACGCCCACGTCGAACGCGAGCACGTAGATGCGGGCCGATTCCGGCCGCACGACGAGCGAAGGACGGCCGGCGCGCCCGGTCTCCCTGGGCAGCTCCTCGCGCACGAGCCCGGCGGCGGCCAGGTCGGCGGTGAGCGCCATGATCGTGCTGCGGTTGAGTCCCATCCGGCTGGTGAGCTCGGCTCGTGACGTGGGACCGCCGAGATGCACGTGGCGGAGCAGGGTGCCCAGGTTGTACCTGCGGATCTCCTCCTGAGAGGGACCAGCACGCATCGTCGTTCCATCCTTCGGGTGGGAGAGATCCACCCTATCGGTGGCCCGTGGCCGCGGCCCGCTTGCGCGAAAGGGCGTCCACGCTGGCCGCGAGCAGCAGAACCGAGCCGGTCACGACGAACTTCTGGCCGGATCCGTATCCCATCAGACCCATGCCGTTCTCGACGACGGCCACGACCGCGCCGCCCAGGATCGCGTCCAGCGCCCGCCCCTTGCCGCCGAAGAGGCTGGTGCCGCCGATGACGGCGGCGCCGACCGAGAAGAGCAGGACGTTGCTGCCTCCGGTGTTCGGGTCGACCGACGCGGCGCGCGAGACGGCGAGCACGCCGCCGACCGACGCCATGAAGGAGCAGATCACGAAGCAGGCGATCTTGATCCGGTCGACGGGGATGCCCGCCCGCCGGGCGGCCTCGGCGTTGCCGCCGACCGCGTAGATGTGCCGTCCGAAGGCGGTACGGCGCAGCACGAACGTCCACAGCAGCAGGAAGAACAGGATGACCGGCACCACGATCGGCACGCCCATGAGCGGGATCGCCCGGCCGCGGTCGAGGTTGAGCACGTAGACGGCCAGGCCGATGACCAGCGCCACGGCCGCGACGCGACCGCCGATGACCAGCGGGGGCGCGATGGCCAGCCCGCGCTTGCTGCGGTTGCGCGCCTGGACGAGCTGCACCGCGGCGTAGCCCGCCACGGCCGCGGCGGCCAGGGCCCAGCCCAGCCACGGCGGCAGGTTCTTGTTGGAGATGGCGAAGATGGTCTGGTCGCGCACCGAGATGATGTTGCCCTGGCCCAGGATCAGCAGCACGACGCCCTGGAAGGCGATGAAGGCGGCCAGCGTCACCACGAACGACGGGATGCCGAGCTTGGCCACGAGCGAGCCGAGGATCAGGCCGATCACGACGCCCGTGGCCATGGCCGCGAGGATCGCGACGTACCAGGGCACGCCCACGTTCACCAGCGTGACCGACATGACGACCGCGCAGACGCCGCTGGCGAAGCCGGCCGACAGGTCGATCTCGCCGAGCAGGAGGACGAAGATCAGGCCCATCGCGATGACGACGTAGACCGCGCCCTGGGTGAGCAGGTTGGCGAAGTTGCCGGGCGAGAAGAAGATCGGCCGCAGCACCGAGAAGACGCCGACGAGCACGACCAGCCCGAAGATGGCCGGCAGGGCGCCCAGGTCGCCGCCGCGCACCCGCTGGACGTACTCCTTGACGATGGCCTGCGACTCGACTTTCTGGGGCAGGGTGTCGACGCTCATGAGCCACTGCCGTTCGTCAGGCCGAGCGTGCCGCTGCGGCCGGAGGTGATCAGTTCGACGACCTGCGAGTGAGTGACCTCGGAGGCCTTGACCTGGGCCGCCATGCGGCCGAGGTAGAGCGCCGCGATCCGGTCGGAGACGGCGAAGACGTCGTTGAGGTTGTGCGAGATGAGCACCACGGCCAGGCCCTTGTCGGCCAGCTGGCGCACCAGTTCCAGCACCTGAGCGGTCTGGGCGACGCCGAGCGCGGCGGTGGGCTCGTCGAGGATGACGACCTTGCTGTTCCAGAGCACCGCCTTGGCGATCGCCACGGTCTGGCGCTGGCCGCCGGACAGGCTGGAGACGTGCTGGCGCAGCGACTTGACCGTGCGGACCGACAGGCCCGCCAGGGTCTTGGCGGCCATCTCCTCCATGGTGGCCTCGTCGAGGACCAGGCCGCTCTTGCGCTCCCGGCCCAGGAACATGTTCTGCACGATGTCCAGGTTGTCGCAGAGCGCCAGGTCCTGGTAGACGATCTCCACTCCGAGCGCGGCGGCCTCGCGCGGGCTGCTCACCGTGACGGAGTTGCCCTCGAAGTAGTACTCGCCAGAGTCGATCGAATAGATGCCGCCGATGCACTTGACCAGCGTGGACTTGCCCGCGCCGTTGTCACCGACGAGGGCGGTCACCTCGCCGGGATAGGCCGAGAAGGCGACGTCGTGAAGGACCTGGACGGGACCGAAGCTCTTGTCGATCCCGCGCAGCTCCAGGACCGGGGTGGTCACTGTGGGTGCTCCTTGGAAGAGGGGATACGGCTACCGCCCTGGCGGGCGGTAGCCGTACGCGGGGGAACTAGCTGATTCCTGCCTCGGTGCACTTGGCGGCGAACTCGCCGGCGCACAGCTCTTCCTTGGTGACGAAGTTGTCGGCGACGACGTCCTTGACGTTGTCCTTGAAGATGGCGACGGGGGTCAGCAGCACGGCGGGGACGTCCGCGTTGGTCTCGGTGTCCTTGACGGTGCCGGTCGCGGCCGGCTTCTCGCCGTTGGCGAGCGCGATCGCGAGCTTGGCGGTCGCGTCGGCCTCCTGCTTGACGGCCTTGTAGACGGTCATGCACTGGTCGCCGTTGAGGATGTTCTGCAGGCCCTGAACGGTGGCGTCCTGGCCGGTGACCGGGACCTTGCCGTTGAGGTTGTTCTTCTTCAGCACGGTGATGGCGGCGTTGCCGAGGCCGTCGTTGGCGGCGAGCACGCCGGCGATCTTCGGCTCCTTGGTGAGCTGCTGCTCGAAGATGGTGCCGGCCTGGGCGTTGTCCCAGTCGGGCACGGAGTCGTCCGGTCCGGCGACGTACTCACCGGCGTCGAACTTGGGCTGCAGCACGCCGTCGTAGCCCTGCTTGAAGAGGGTGGCGTTGTTGTCGGTGGGCGAGCCGTTCAGGCGCGCGATCACCGGCTTCTCGGCCTTCTGCTCGGTCAGGCACTTGACCAGGCCCTCGCCCTGCAGCTTGCCGACGGCGGTGTTGTCGAAGCTGACGTAGTAGTCGGCGTTGCCGCCGAGGGTGAGGCGGTCGTAGTCGATCGTGGCGATGCCCTGGGCCTTGGCCTTGTCGAGGACGGCCTTGCCGGTGCCGCTGTCGAGGTTGACGATGGCGAGCACGGTGACGCCACTGGTGATCATCTGGTCGGCGATCGTCTGGAAGGCGGCCTTGTCGCCCTGGGCGTTCTGGATGTCGTACTCGACGCCCGCGGCCTTGAAGGCCTCTTCCAGGTACTTGCGGTCGGCCGTCTCCCAGCGGACCGAGGACTTGCTGTCGGGCAGGATCACGCCGACCTTGCCCTTGGCGGCCGGGGCCGCCGACGAAGCACCGGGCGAGGCGGAGGCGCCGGTCCCGGCGGAGGTTTCACCGCTTTCGCCCCCGCAGGCGGTGAGACCGAGGGAGAGCGCCACCATGGCGGCGCCGATCGTGAAAATCCCCTTGCGCATGCGCGTGGGCCTTTCTCATGGGGGGGTGAATGTTGTTTGGCACAACGTAATCCCCGCCCATGAGAGGCGCCAGACACAGGACGGTAACATTTGTTGTCCGCGAGAACTTACCTACGAGCTGCCCTGCTGTGCCAGTATCCGTAGCCGAAGTAGACGACGAGCCCGATCACCATCCAGACGAGGAAACGCAGCCACGTCTCCACCGGCAGGTTGAGCATCAGGTAGATGCACGACAGCACCGACAGGATCGGGACCAGCGGAACCAGCGGGGTGCGGAAGGCGCGGGGCAGGTCGGGCCGCGTACGGCGGAGCAGCACGACGCCGATCGAGACCACCACGAACGCGAAGAGCGTGCCGATGTTGACCAGCTCGGCCAGCGCGCTGAGCGGGATGAACGAGGCCAGGATCAGCGAGACCACTCCCACGAGCAGCGTGACCCTGGCGGGCGTGCCGTACTTGGGGTGCACCTTGGCCAGGCCCCTGGGCAGCAGCCCGTCGCGGCACATGGCGAACAGCACCCGGGTCTGGCCCAGCAGCAGGATCATCACCACCGCCAGCAGGCCGATGATCGCGCCGATGCTGATCAGCGAGGCGATCCACGGCTGGTTCACCGCCCGGAAGGCCTCGGCCAGCGGGGCTTCCTCGTTGAGCTCGTTGTAGGGCTGCATGCCCACCACGACCAGCGAGACCGCGACATAGAGGATGGTGCAGATGAGCAGCGAGCCGAGGATGCCGCGCGGCAGGTTGCGCTGCGGGTTGACCGTCTCCTCCGCGGCGGTGGCCACGATGTCGAAGCCGATGTAGGCGAAGAAGACGAGCGCGGCAGCGGAGAAGATGCCGATCACGCCGAAGGCCACCGGGGTGATGCCGAACATCACCTGGATCAGCGGCGCCTTGAGCCCCTCGACACCCGGCGTCGACTCCGCGGGCGGGATGAACGGGGTGTAGTTGTCGCCGTTGATGTAGAAGAGGCCGGCGACGATCACCAGGAGCACGACGCTGACCTTGATGATGACGATCACCAGGTTGAGCCGCGAGGAGAGCTTGATGCCCGCGATCAGCACCGCGGTGAGCAGCGCGATGATGATCATCGCGGGCACGTTGAGATCCTTGCCGAACAGGACGAGCGACGGGATCTCCACCCCGATACTGCTCATCAGCGACACGAAGTACTGCGACCAGCCGACCGCCACCACCGCCGCCGCCAGGGCCAGCTCCAGCATCAGGTCCCAGCCGATGATCCACGCGGGGAACTCCCCCAGCGTGGCGAAGGCGAAGGTGTAGGCGCTGCCCGCCACCGGCACCGTCGAGGCGAACTCCGCGTAACACAGCGCGGCCAGACCGCAGACGATGCCCGCGACGACGAAGGACAGGGCCACCGCGGGTCCCGCGGTGTTCTTGGCCACCTGGCCGGTCAGCACGAAGATGCCGGTACCGATGATCACGCCGATGCCGAAAACCGTGAGGTCGACGGCGTTCAGACGCTTCCTGAGCTGATGCTCGGGTGCCTCGGTGTCCTGGATGGACTGCTCAACGCTCTTGGTGCGAAAGATCTCCACGTTGTGATGTTGCCCACACAATAGGTGATCACACGCCCCCTGTGGGCAGTAGACGACCGGCGACCGCGGCCGGATGGGTGAGCTGGGGGTAGTGCCCCGCCCCTGCCACCACCGTCACGGGATGGCGGGTCTCCACGACCAGCGGGTCGGCCGAGCCCACGATGATCTCGACGGGTACCCGCACCCGCTCCAGGAGGTCCCGCGCGACCGGCCGTTCGGCGTGAGCCGTGCGCGCCGCCGCGGCCACACGCCGTGCCACCCCGGGGCGGCGCAGATCGGCCGCCGCGCTGCCCACTTCCGGCCCGTCCGGCAGGCCGAGGGCGCCGGCCAGGCGCTCGGCGGTCATCCGCCTCATCAGGGGCGCCGCCAGGAACGATCGGTGCAGCCGAGGGCCGGGCGCCTGGAGGAAGGCCGGGGCGACGAGCACGAGCCTGTCGATGCGATCGGGGTGCTCGATCGCGAAACGCAGGGCGGGAAGGCAGGCCAGGGAGTGGGCGACCATCACCGGCCGGGTTCGCACCGGCTCCATCAGCCGGTCCAGCCATTCGTGCGTGGGCTGCTCGCCTGGCGCGGAACGGCCCAGTCCGGGCAGGTCGGGGGCGAGCAGGGGAGCCCGCAGATGCGCGGCGAGCGGCGCCCACACATCGGCGTTCATCGGCAGTCCGTGCAGCAGCACGTGGGCGGGCCGGTCCGGCTCGCCGGCGACCCACGTGCGATCGCGGAAGCCGTACGGTGTGATCCGGGGCGTGTCCCGGCCGAAGCGGGAGGCCACGAGATCATCGGCCCACGTGCGCAGCGCGTCGCTGACGGGCGGCCATCGCAGGCCCGCCCGGTCGGCGAGGGCGCGGGCCGAGGCCGTCGGGTACCTGTCGGACGACAGGAACGAGAGCGTCTCGGGATCGGCCCCGGTGAGCCGTCGCGGCAGCCGGCGTAGCAGGCCGACCGGAACGTGCCGGCGAGGGGCGCCCATCCCCAGGTGGCTGGCGACCGCGGCGATCAGACCGGGCAGGTTCGGGGTGCTGTCGTCCAGCACCCAGTAGGCCTCGCCCTCGGGCTCGGCGGGGATCTCGGCCAGGAAGGCGGCGAAGAAGTCGCTCGTGACGACCGGTAGGAAGACGTCGGCGCCGCCGGGGAGGGCCGGCAGCCGCCCGTTCCACAGGTTCTCGATGAGCGAGGCCAGGCCGAGGTACTGGCCGGGCCCGATCACCGTGCTGGGGTTGGCGATCGACAGCGGGACTCCCAGTTCCGCCGCTCTCGCGCGGACCGCGTGATCGGCCTCGACCTTGGAGGCCTCGTAGGCGCCCAGTCCCGCGTAGTCGACCCGGGCCCCGCTGACCCGGTAACCGCTGACGTGCACGAGCCGTCGCAGCTCCGGCAGCGTCGCCGCCCAGTCGACGACGCCGAGCGCGCCCGTCACGTTGACGGCCCGCGCTTCCCGGACACCGAGTCCGAAGGCGAAGCGGGCGGCGGTGTTGTAGACGTCGCGCGCGGCCGGCACGTGATCGAGTGGCCGGGTGACGTCGGCGTGGACCAGCGTCAAGCCGCGGGTGTCGACGCCGCGTCCCTCCAGCCAGGGTGTGAGGGTGTCCTTGCGTACGGCTGCCGCGACCTTCTGGCCCCTGCCGAGCAGTTCCGCGACGAGCGATCGGCCGATGAAGCCGGTCGCGCCGAAGACGATCGCGTCCATGACAACCTCCATATAGACTGGTCTACATATTTCATGCTCACAAAAGAGCCCGCCGGATGGGCGGGCTCTTCGTCAGCGCAGCAGCGTGGCGACCTGGCGCTTCACACGCTCCAGCGGCTCCCTGCTCCGATGCGCCTTGGCGAGCACCAGCCCACCCTCGATTAGCGCGAGCAGGGTGACCGCGAGGTCGTCGGCATCGAGGCGCCCGTCGAGACGGGAAGCCAGTGCGGCCGTCCACGCGGTGTACACATCCGAGCAGGCTCGCTGCAAGTCGTCGTTGACGGCCGCCATCTCCAGCGCGACGGTGGCCACCGGACACCCCCTGGCCCAGCCCGACTCCTCGAGCCGATCGCCCAGGTAGACGATGACCGCCTCGACGAACTCCTCGGCGGAGCCGCCGGAGTCGGCCATCCCCTCCAGGACGCCGCCGATCGTGGCACCCGCCCGCCGCAGGGATTCGCCGACGATCTGGTCCTTCCCCTCCGGGAAATGGAAGTAGAGCGAGCCGCGGGGCGCGCCGCTGGCCGCGATCACCTGATTGAGCCCGGCGTTGAAGTATCCGCCGGACTCGATCAGCTTCTCCGACGCGTCGAGAATCCGCTCGCGCGTTTCCGTCCCCTTGTGTCCCACAAGGAGATAATAGACCGATCTATATATTTATGGAAGGGCTAGTGCGGCGCGTCGATGGGAGTGCTGCGCTTGGCGACGGCCTCGGTGATCTCACGGGACAGGTCCTGGCCCGTGAGCCCGATCTGCCCGAGGATCGCCGCCCGCTTGGCGTGGTCGAGGAAACGCTGCGGGATGCCGAAGGTGCGCACGGGCACGTCGACGTCGTTGTCGCGCAGCAGGCGGGAGACGGCGTCGCCGACGCCGCCGACCCTGCCGTTGTCCTCGACCACCGCGACGAGCTTGTGCGCCGCCGCCGCCAGCACCAGCGCCTCGTCGAGCGGCTTGACCCAGCGCGGGTCGACGACCGTGGCGGAGATGCCCTGGGCGTCGAGCAGCACGGCGGCGTCGAGGGCGACCTGGGCCATCGGCCCGACCGCCACGAGCAGCACGTCGGGGTCGCCCGCGCGCAGCACGTCCATCTCGCCGAGCTTGCCGACCGCCTCGACCGAGGCGGCGACCGGGCCCTTCGGGAAGCGCAGGACGGTGGGGGCGTCGGAGACGGCCACCGCCTCGCGCAGGAGCTCCTCCAGGCGCTCGCCGTCGCGGGGCACGGCCACGCGCAGGCCGGGCACGACCTGCAGGATCGACAGGTCCCACATGCCGTTGTGGGAGGCGCCGTCGTCGCCGGTGACGCCGGCGCGGTCGAGCACCACGGTGACCGGCAGCTTGTGCAGCGCCACGTCCATCAGCAACTGGTCGAAGGCCCGGTTGAGGAAGGTCGCGTAGACGGCCACCACCGGGTGCAGGCCGCCGAGCGCCAGCCCGGCGGCGCTGGTGAGAGCGTGCTGCTCGGCGATGCCGACGTCGAACGTGCGCGTCGGGAAGGCCTCGGCGAACTCATTGAGCCCGGTCGGGTGCAGCATGGCCGCGGTGATGGCGACCAGGTCGTCGCGCTCGCCGCCCAGGCGCACGAGCTCCTCGGCGAAGACGTTGGTCCAGATGCGGCCCTTGGGCTTCTCGAGGCCGGTGGCGCGGTCGAAGGCGCCGGGCGAGTGGAACTGGTCCTCTTCGTGGTTCTCGGCCGGGGCGTAACCGCGGCCCTTCTGGGTCACGCAGTGGACGATGACCGGCCCGCCGAAGTCGCGCGCCTTGCGCAGCGCCGCCTCCATGGCCTGCTCGTCGTGGCCGTCGATGGGCCCGACGTACTTCAGGCCCAGGTCCTCGAACATGACCTGCGGGGCGACGATGTCCTTGACGCCCTTCTTGAAGCCGTGGAGCGCGTCGTAGACGAGCGGGACGCTCTCGAGCTTGCCCTTGAAGAAGTCGAGCATCTCCTCGTAGCGCCGGGTGACCCGCAGCGAGGCGAGGTGGCGGCCCAGGCCGCCGATGGTCGGGCTGTAGGAGCGGCCGTTGTCGTTGACGACGATGACCAGGCGCAGGTCGTCGTGCTCGGCGACGTTGTTGAGCGCCTCCCAGGCCATGCCGCCGGTCAGCGCGCCGTCGCCGATGACCGCGACCACCGTGCGGTCGCGCTCGCCGCGCAGCTTGAAGGCCTTGGACATGCCCTCGCCGTACGACAGCGCGGTCGAGGCGTGGGAGTTCTCCACGAAGTCATGGCCGGACTCGCCCTGCGAAGGGTAGCCGGACAGGCCGCCCTCCTGCTTGAGCGCCTTGAAGCCCTCGGCGCGCCCGGTGAGCATCTTGTGGACGTACGACTGGTGGCCGGTGTCCCAGATGATCGGATCGTCGGGCGAGTCGAACACGCGGTGGAGCGCGATGGTCAGCTCCACCACGCCCAGGTTCGGGCCCAGGTGGCCGCCCGTCTTGGCGCAGGAGTCGACCAGCAGGTCACGGATCTCCCCCGCCAGCCCTGGCAGCTCTCCGACGTCGAGCCTCTTCAGATCTTCCGGCCCCCTGATCGAAGCAAGCAGCTTGCCCACGAAGTCAGTCCCCTCTGCTAGCCGTTCGAACCGAGTCTAGTTCGTGAGGGAGGTGCCGCCTCACTTGCATGGACAATCCCGGCCTATGCCCGATCTTGACCTAGTCTTTCCCCCAAGATGAACACTCGCCCCTTCAGTCGAGCTTCGTCACTGGTTGCCCTCCTGGTGGTGTTTTCCGTGGCCGGTGCGGGAACCGCGCACGCTCCGGCGAGCTTCGCCGATCCCGTGGCGGTGCCCCAGAAGAAGCAGTCGGCGGAGAGCAAGGTGGCGACCGACAGCGCGCTCTACCGCACGGGCAAGCTCGCGGGCACCAACTGCGGCCCCGGACCCCTGACCAAGAACGACCAGGCGGGCTACGCGCGCTTCCTGCAGCACCTGAAGGCCTGCCTCGACATCGCCTGGGCGGCGGAGTTCCGGCAGGCGGGCCTCAGCTTCGCCCCGCCCAAGCTGACCTTCGTCGCCGCGCAGGCCACCACGCCGTGCGGGGCCTGGACCCCCGGGGCCGACGGCGTCTACTGCTCCAAGGACCGCAGCATCTACATGGTCGTCAACGCCGCCGCCGTCCGCCGCCCGTTCGGGCTCGGCATCGCCCGCCTGCTGGCCCATGAGTACGGTCACCACGTGCAGGAGATGGCCGGCATCTGGCGCTTCTACTGGAGCACCCGCGCCGCCGCCCGCACCAAGGCGCGGAAGCTCGAACTCACCCGCCGCTCGGAATTGCAGGCCGAATGCCTGTCGGCGGTGTTCATGTCCACCATCAAGCGCAGTTTCCCGGTGGACGAGGCCGAATGGAACTACGCGGTCAACTGGTTCCAGCGCAACGGCGACAAGGGCTGGGCCGAGAACGACCACGGCCGGGGCAAGACCCAGGCGACGTGGATGAGGCGCGGATTCGCCGAGGCGGCGCCGTGGGCCTGCGACACCTGGTCGGTGAAAGCCGGAGCGGTGCAATAGTTTCTTTGCCTCCGCTTTGCCTTGCTATAAGGTCACCTGCCATGCGTATCACCCTGAAGGCGCTGGTTTGCAGCGCGGCTCTCGCGCTCACCGCCGGTCTCTTGCCCGGTACGGCTCAGGCCGCTGTCTCCGCCGCACCCCCCAAGACCCTGGCGAACAACGCCCTCTACAAGAGCGGGAAACTGCCCGCCAAGAAGTGCACCGAGACCCACTGGGAGCGGGGTGACATGGCGGCCGCCCGCGAATACCTGGAAGTCGTCATGGGCTGCCTCAACACCTCGTGGAAGGCCCACTTCAAGAAGGCCGGGATGAAATTCCGCGCGCCCGACTTCGAGGTGGTCAACAACATCGGCGACCCGATCGGCGCCTGCGGAAAGTTCCCCGGTCCCGGCGTGCTGGCCCTCTACTGCCCGGACAACGAGAACTTCTACATGCTGGTCGACGGTGACGCGCTCGACGACCCGACCAGCATGATCCACCTCGGCGTGATGGCCCACGAGTACGGTCACCACATCCAGCAGATCACCGGGATCATCCCCGTCTACGACAGGATGAAGTTCAAGAGCGACGACGCCCACTACGCGATGCACCGCCGGATCGAGCTGCAGGCCGACTGCCTGGCCGGGGCGTTCATCGGCAGCGTGTGGTCCACGCTCGGCCGGACCAAGGCGGAGTTCAAGGACCTGACCGAGCACGAGCTCGGCGGCACCACCGACGGCATCCAGGGCGGCGGCGACTCCCCCGACCTGGAGATCACCTCCCCCACCCACGGCAAGCCCACCAACCAGCGCTACTGGCTGACGCGCGGCTTCAGCGGCAAGGGCCCGCAGGTGTGCAACACCTTCACCGCCTCGGCCAAGCGCACCGCCTAGCCGTACAGGCTCTGTCCGATGAGGGTGGCCGCCGACACGGCGGCCACCAGCAGGATCGCGGCCCGCACGCGCCCTCCGTCGAGGTAGCGGCGCAGCGGGCCCGACAGCAGGAACCCGGCGATCAGGCACGGGATGAGCGCCAGCCCCGACGTCACCGCCCTGGCGGGCAGCCGGTCGACCGCCCACAGGATGACCAGTGACTGGGCGGCGCTGAGGAAGAAGAAGCCCGCCAGCGTGGCCCGGATCTGGGGGCCCTTGGCGCTCTGGTAGACCAGCGCGATGGGCGGGCCGCCGATGCCGGTGGCGGTGCCGGTGATGCCCGAGACGAATCCGGCGCCGGTGAGGGTGAGGCCGTTGCGCGGCACCGACAGCGCACGTGCCGTCAGGCCGACCGCGATGAGGACCATGACGCCCACCATCACGCCGAGCGTGCTCGCCGAGACGTAGACGACGATGAGGGCGCCGATCGCGCTGCCCGGCAGCCGGCCCAGCAGCGCCCAGCCGAGGCCGCGCCAGTCGATGCGCCGCCACTCGGCGGCCAGGGTGAACAGCGGCAGCGTGACGTTGACGACCTGGATCGCTCCGGGCATCAGTCCGGGGTCGAGCATCGTCACCACGGGCGCCGCCACCAGGCCCAGCCCGAAGCCGACCCCGCCCTGGACGATCGCCCCGACGAGCACCGCCGTACCTGCCACGAGCAGGACTGTCCACTCCATGGGCGGGAACCCTAGAACACCACTTTTCCCATGGGTAAAGGCCGCCTCCAAGGGAACGGAGGCGGCCTTTACCTGCGGTGATTACTTGGCCAGCAGCGAGCGCAGGACGTACTGCATGATGCCGCCGTGCCGGTAGTAGTCGGCCTCGCCCGGGGTGTCGATGCGGACGACCGCGTCGAACTCCACACCGCCCGCCTTGACCTTGACGGTCTGCGGGATGGAGCCGGTGTTGAGCTCCTCGACGCCGGTGATGTCGAAGACCTCCTCGCCGGTCAGCCCCAGCGACGCGGCCGTCTGGCCCTCGGGGAACTGCAGCGGGAGCACGCCCATGCCGATGAGGTTGGAGCGGTGGATGCGCTCGTAGCTCTCGGCGATGACGGCGCGCACGCCCAGCAGCGCGGTGCCCTTGGCCGCCCAGTCGCGCGAGGAGCCGGAGCCGTACTCCTTGCCCGCCAGGACCACGAGCGGGGTGCCCTGGGCCTGGTAGTTGACGCTGGCGTCGTAGATGAACGACACCGGGCCCTCGTCCTGGGTGAAGTCGCGGGTGTAGCCGCCCTCGGTGCCCGGCGCGATCTGGTTGCGCAGGCGGATGTTGGCGAACGTGCCGCGGATCATGACCTCGTGGTTGCCGCGGCGCGAGCCGTAGGAGTTGAAGTCCTTGACCTCGACGCCGTTGGCCTTGAGGTAGTCGGCGGCCGGGGTGCCGACCTTGATCGAGCCCGCGGGCGAGATGTGGTCGGTGGTGACCGAGTCGCCCACCTTGACCAGCACGCGCGCGCCGGGGATGTCGGTGACGGGCTCCGGCTTCTCTGGCATGCCCTCGAAGTACGGGGGCTTGCGGACGTAGGTGGAGGCCGCGTCCCACTCGAAGGTGTCGCCGGTCGGGATGGGCAGCGAGCGCCAGGTCTCGTCGCCCTTGAAGACGTCGGCGTAGTCACGCGCGAACATCTCGCGGTCGATCGAGCTGCCGACGACCTCCGAGACCTCCTGCGGGGAGGGCCAGATGTCCTTGAGGAAGACCGGCTCGCCGTCGGCGCCGACGCCCAGGGGCTCGGTGTCGAGGTCGATGTCCATCGTGCCCGCGAGCGCGTAGGCGACCACCAGCGGCGGCGAGGCCAGGTAGTTCATCTTCACGTCGGGGTTGATGCGGCCCTCGAAGTTGCGGTTGCCCGACAGCACGGCGGTGACCGCGAGGTCGTGCTGCTGGATCGCGGCCGAGATCTCCTCGGGGAGCGGGCCCGAGTTGCCGATGCAGGTGGTGCAGCCGTAGCCGACCAGGTTGAAGCCGATCTTGTCGAGGTAGGGCTGCAGGCCGCTGCGCTCGAAGTAGCCGGTGACGACCTGGGAGCCGGGGGCGAGGGAGGTCTTGACCCACGGCTTGCGGGTCAGGCCCTTCTCGACCGCGTTGCGTGCCAGGAGCGCGGCGCCCAGCATCACGTACGGGTTGGAGGTGTTGGTGCACGAGGTGATGGCCGCGATCGACACGATGCCGTGGTCGATCTCGAACGAGGTGCCGTCGGCCATGGTGACCTCGACCGGCTTGTGCGGCCGGAAGCCGTTGGCCGTGGCGTTGGACGCGGGAGCGTCGGAGGCCGGGAAGGACTCCTCGCCCTCCTCGTCGAGCGCGTCGGGCACGAAGACCTGCACGTCGCGGCGCCAGGCCTCCTTGGCGTCGGTCAGGGCGATGCGGTCCTGCGGGCGCTTCGGGCCGGCGATCGACGGCACGACGGTGCCGAGGTCGAGCTCGAGGTACTCGGAGAAGACCGGCTCGTTGTCGCTGTCGAGCCACATGCCCTGGGCCTTGGCGTAGGCCTCGACGAGGGCGATCTGCTCCTCGCTGCGGCCGGTCAGGCGAAGGTAGTCAGTGGTCTGCGAGTCGATCGGGAAGATCGCGCAGGTGGAGCCGAACTCGGGGCTCATGTTGCCGATCGTGGCGCGGTTGGCCAGCGGCACGGAGGCGACGCCCTCGCCGTAGAACTCGACGAACTTGCCGACGACGCCGTGCTTGCGCAGCATCTCGGTGACGGTGAGCACCAGGTCGGTCGCGGTGGCGCCGGCCGGGAGCTGGCCGGTCAGCTTGAAGCCGACGACGCGCGGGATGAGCATGGAGATCGGCTGGCCGAGCATCGCGGCCTCGGCCTCGATGCCGCCGACGCCCCAGCCGAGAACGCCGATGCCGTTCTCCATCGTGGTGTGGGAGTCGGTGCCGACGCAGGTGTCGGGGTAGGCCTTGCCGTCGCGGACCATGACGACGCGGGCCAGGTGCTCGATGTTGACCTGGTGCACGATGCCGGTGCCGGGCGGGACGACCTTGAACTCGTCGAAGGCGGTCTGGCCCCAGCGCAGGAACTGGTAGCGCTCGCGGTTGCGCTCGTATTCGCGCTCGACGTTGCGCTGGAAGGAGTCGGGGTGGCCGAAGTAGTCGACGATGACCGAGTGGTCGATGACCAGCTCGGCCGGGGCCAGCGGGTTGACCTTGGCCGGGTCGCCGCCCAGGTCGCGCACGGCCTCGCGCATGGTGGCCAGGTCGACCACGCAGGGCACGCCGGTGAAGTCCTGCATGATCACGCGCGCGGGCGTGAACTGGATCTCCACGCTCGGCGTCGCGCTGGGGTCCCACTGGCCGAGCGCGTTGATGTGGTCGGCGGTGATGTTCGCGCCGTCCTCGGTGCGCAGGAGGTTCTCCAGCAGGATTTTCAGGCTGTACGGCAGGCGCTGACTGCCCTCGACGGCGTCGAGCCGGAAAATCTCATATGACGCGTCGCCAACGCGCAGCGTGTCACGGCTGCCGAAGCTGTTCGCGGACACGGGGAATCGCCTCCTCGGTGGACCATTGCTCAGTCAAATCCTGCCGCACCTCGGGAGGCGATACGACGTTAGGTAACCCTAACCCACAGGTTGCAGCGGATGTCTCGACGTCAAGATATCTCCAATATATCTCGACATCAAGCTAAATGCCGAATGGCCGGCCGCGGCAGGACGCGACCGGCCACCCGGGCCAGGGGTCAGCTGATGGTGAACTGCGTGCCCGGCTGGCGGACGATGTCGCCGTCGGCCGAGTTGGTGATCGTGACGTTCGTCAACGTCGCACTGCCCCTGGCCCCACTCATGGCCAGGATGCCCGCGCCGTTGTTCGACTTGTCGATGCGGACGTTGGTGATCTGGACGTTGGGCACGTTGCCGCCGCCCGTCTTGAACTGGATCCCGTCGTAGGTCGAGTCATGGATCTCGGTGTCGCGGATGACGACGCCCGGGATGTCCCGTCCCTGCGCGAAGATCGTGATGGCGCCGAACTCCTGGTCCTCGTTCCAGAACGCGCCGCCGGTGCGGTGGAGCGCGTTGTTGGCGATGAGGGTCTGCCCGGAGAAGGGCAGCGGATCGTGGTCGGTCGCCAGCATGATGCCGGGGTAGTTCATCGTGTCGTAGATGAGGTTGTTCTCGATCTTGTTGCCGTAGCCGCCGTAGATCGCGATGCCGTTGGCCCGCCAGGGCAGCTGGATGGTGTTGTTGACGAACTGGTTGCTGTGGCCGATGTCGACCGAGGTGTCCTTGACGTACTGGCTGGCCCAGACCGCCAGGGCGTCGTCCCCGGTGTTGCGGAAGGAGGAGTTGAACACCTTGGAGTTGCGCGTGCCGTTGGCGAAGTTGACGCCGTCCGCGTAGGTGTTGCGGATGCGCACCCCGCTGAACTCCAGGCCGTCGCCCGGGTTCCACAACTCGGGGATGTTGCTGTAGTCGCGGCCTACCCAGGCGCCGACGTTGGCGTGCTCGATCCAGACGTTGGTGATCTTGGTGTTCTTGCCGAAGCGGCCGTTGAGCCCCACGCCGCCCTCGGCGCCGCCGGGTCCGCCGCGGATCCGGCCGGAGCCGAAGATCGCGATGTCGGAGATCTGCGTGTTGTCGTCGATGTCGAAGCCGAAGTTGCCCTCGTGCGGGTGGTTGATGCCGCCCTGAACCAGGTGCGGCTCGGTCAGCGTGTAGAGCTGGGAGTGCCACATGCCCGCGCCGCGGATGGTGACGTTGCGGATGCCCACCTGGTTGTGCGTGCCCCGGTTCAGCGGGTCGTCGGTGAGGATCTTCTGCTCCTGGCGCCACTGGCCCGGCGGGATCCAGACGCAGCCGATCACGCCGTTCTGGTCGTCGGTGACCGCCCGCTGGATGGCGGAGGTGTCGTCGATGCCGTCGTTGGCCACCGCGCCGTACTGCGTGATCGACACGCAGCCCGCGGGCTGCGAGGCGGCCGGGGCCACCTGCTCCAGGTCGATCATGTCGATGATGTAGAACGAGGCGGTGTCACCCGCGTCGCGCTGCAGCTTGAACTTCGTGCCCGGCGGGTAGCTCTGCGCCAGCAGCGCGTGCGACTCGTCGAAGAGCCTGCGCGCGTCGGCCTGCGGCGTCTGCGTCAGCCCCTCGGGATCGTCCGTCGTGCCGTACAGCCAGCTGTATTTGCTGGTCAGGTTGAGCTTCTGGGCGAAGGTGCCGTTGACGTAGAGGCTGATGGTGGCGTCGATGCCGCCGCCGCCCGCCGCGTCGGGGATGGAGTTGCGCACCACGATCGAGTTGGCCTGGTTGACCGAGGTGAACTCGACGTACTGGCCGGTGCTGTTGAGCCTCACCGACTTGCGTCCCGACGACTCGGTGGCGAAGTTGGTGTGCCCGAAGGTGCGCAGCGCGTCGGTCTCCAGCAGCGTGCCGTTGTGGCCGGCCGCCTCCGCCTCGTAGGAGGTGTACGGCACCGCGGCGCCGCGCCCGACGACGATCGACTGGGTGCGGGTGTTGTTGGTCTCGTTGGTCTCCGCGACCACGTTCGTGGCGTCGGCGGCGGCCAGGATGGTCGCGCCTCCGCTGGTGGCGGTCCAGGTGCCGCTGATGGCGACGTTGGCGGTGGCGCCCGCGGCGATCGCGGGGGCGTTGCCGTTCAGCGTGGCGGAGCCGACGGTCACGCGGGTCACCGAGGCGGGCGCCGGGCTGATGCCGCGGTTGTTGACCGCGACGGTGAAGGAGACCGGCGCGCCGACCGCCGGGTTCGGCGGGGTGGTGGTGATGCCGGTGACCTGCAGGTCGGGCCCCGGCGCCTGGCTGACGGTCAGGCTGCCGCTCGCGGCGTTGTTGGTCTCGCTTTGCTCGACCAGCGTGTTGTCGGGGTCGGCGGTCGCGGTCACCTGGTGGGTGCCCTGGCCGCGGGTGCCGATGTTCTGCGTCACCGTCGTCGTGGCGCCCGCGGCCAGCGCGGGGACGGCGACCGTGCCGGCGGGCGTGCCGCCGACGGTGAAGGTGAGGTTGTCGGCCGGGGAGGCGGCGGTGCCGGCGTTCCTGACCGTGGCCGACAGGGTGATCGCCTGGGTCTCGCTGGGCGTGGCGGGGGTCCACGACAGGTCGGTGACCGTCAGGTCGGGGTTGGGCGCCGGGGTGCCGAACACCTGGAACTCCGCCACCTGGCCGCCGGGGGCGCCGGTGTTGGAGGTGAACCTCAGCTGCACGTCGGCGACCGTCCCCGAGACCGGGATCGTCACCGAGTTGCCGCTGCTGGGGTGGAAGTCGTGGTTCGCGGCGGCCTTGAGCGAGGTGTAGCCGCTCGCGCTCTGCTCGCGGCCCAGGACCTGGATGTTCTGGGTACGGGGGCCCCAGATCGGGTCGGGGTTGAGCTTGACGACCACCGAGGTCACGCTGGCGTTGGAGCCGAGCTTGACGGTCAGGGTGCCGGGGAAGCCGTTGCTCTCCCAGTAGGTGGCGGCGTTGTTGTCGTTGGCGTTGGCCGCGACGAAGGTGTGCACGTGGCCCGACTCGGCCATCTCCTTGCCGATGGCCAGGTTGGTGCCCGGGTCGCCGCTGCCCTGGCGGGTGACGGCGTTGCTGTTGGGCGACTCGTTGCCCGCCGCGTCCTTGGCCCTGACGACGTAGGTGACGGTGGCGTTGGCCGGCTGGGTGTCGGTGTAGGTCAGGACGTTGCCCGCCACGCTCGCCCTGAACTGGTCGTTGGCGTAGACGTCGTAGCCGGCCACGCCGACGTTGTCGCTGGAGGCCGTCCAGGTCAGCCTGATCTGCCCAGCGGCCGGCTGGGTGTAGGCGAGGTTGCCCGGAGCGGTCGGGTCCTGGGTGTCGCCGCCGGTGGAGGCGCCGTAGATCTCGAACTCCGAGATCTGCCCGGCGGGCCATCCGGTGTTGGCGGTGATGTGGGCCCGCCAGTAGCGGTAGGTGGCGGCCGTGAAGTCGATCGTCACCCGGTTGCCGGTCGCGGGGTTGAACGTGTATCCCGCGGAGGCCACGACCGTGGTGAAGGTGGTGCCGTCGTTGCTGCCCTGGATGCTGAGCGTCTGGGTGCGGGTCTGCCACGCGCTGGGGGCGGGCACCTTCAGCACGATCTGGTCCACGCTCGTCGGGCTGCCGAGGTCGACCCTGGCCCACTGCGGGAAGCTGTTGTTGGCGCTCTCCCAGTAACTGGCCTGGTCGCCGTCGTTGATGGCCGAGACCGGGTATCCGGAGACGGCGCTGCTCGCCTGGGTCGCCTTGCCCGGCGACAGGTTGGGCCCGCCCGCGGCCGAGGCCGGCACGCCCCAGCCGAAGGTGAGCAGGGCTGCGGCGAGCACGGTCGCCACCAGCCGTAAGGGCTTTCTCATGCGCTTCTTCTCTCGTCGGAGCACGACAGGGGGTGGATGGCAGGTGCACAGATGGAGAGTTGCGAGGTGGTGCCGTCTAATCAACAAGTTCTTGTTGATTTTTTGCGTACCGCTGGCCGAATGTTACATACGGGCTACAGGGGCGTCAACGACGGGAAAATCCGCGCGAAACGCCCAGCTCCCGCGCAAAACGTTAAGAAGCCCTTGCAGCGACTGTATTGACAGCTTCCGTGAGGGTGGGTAAACACGGCACTACATGGCATCGCGCGCCTTGCCTGACACACCCCCCCAGGTCAGGAAGGAAGCTCATGTGGTCCAGGCTGCTCGCCGCGGCGTCGCTGGTGTTATCCGGCGTCGCCGTGGCGGACATTCCCTCCGCTGACTACCAACAGGTCCAGCTGGCCGTCGGCCCGGCCGAGCTGGGCGAGCCCATCGGCATGGCCGTCCTGCCCGACCGGTCGGTGCTGCACACCGCCCGGGACGGCACGCTGCGCCACACCGACGCCGCCGGGAACACCAAGGTCGCCGGCAAGCTCGACGTCTACACCCACGACGAGGAGGGGCTGCAGGGCGTGGCCGCCGACCCCGGCTTCGCCACCAACCGCTTCGTCTACCTGTACTACTCGCCCAAGCTCAACACCCCGGCAGGAGACGCGCCGGCCACCGGCACCGACTGGACGGCGTGGAAGGGCCACCTCAACCTCTCGCGCTTCACCCTCAAGGCGGACAACACCCTCGACCCGGCCACCGAGAAGGTCGTGCTCCAGGTGGCCAACGACCGCGGGCAGTGCTGCCACGTGGGCGGCGACATCGACTTCGACGCCCAGGGCAACCTCTACCTGACCACCGGCGACGACACCAACCCCTTCGAGTCGGCCGGCTACACCCCCATCGACGAGCGCACCGACCGCAACCCCCAGTTCGACGCCCAGCGCTCCTCGGGCAACACCAATGACCTGCGCGGCAAGCTGCTGCGCATCAAGGTCCAGCCCGACGGCACCTACACGATCCCCAGCGGCAACCTGTTCCCGCAGGGCACGCCGAACACCAGGCCCGAGATCTACGCGATGGGCTTCCGCAACCCCTTCCGCATGTCGGTCGACAGGCCCACGGGCATCGTCTACCTGGGCGACTACGGCCCCGACGCGGGCGTGACCGATCCCAACCGGGGTCCCAGCGGGCAGGTGGAGTTCAACCGCATCACCGCGCCCGGCAACTACGGCTGGCCGTACTGCACGGGGACCAACACCGCGGCCGAGACCTACAACGAGTACACCTTCCCCGGCGGGCCCTCCGCCGCCAAGTACGCCTGCGCCGCCGGAGCGGCCAACAACTCCTTCCGCAACACCGGCCAGGCCACCCTGCCCCCGGCCAAGCCCGCCTGGATCCGCTACGCCGGTGACGCGGGCTCGCCGCCGGAGTTCGGCAGCGGCTCGGAGTCGCCCATGGGCGGCGAGGTCTACCGCTACAACGCCGCGCTCAACTCGCCGGTCAAGTTCCCGCAGTCGCTCGACGGCCGCTACTTCGCCACCGAGTTCGGCAGGAAGTGGATCAAGGCGGTCGAGGTCAAGTCCGACGGCGCCTACGGCGTCATCGACACCTTCCCCTGGACCGGCACCCAGATCATCGACTCGGGCTTCGGCCCCGACGGCGCGCTCTACGTGCTCGACTACGGCACCGGCGGCGGCAACCAGGCGCTGTGGCGCATCGAGTACATCGGCGGCGGCAACCGCAGCCCGGTCGCGAAGGTCGCGGCCAGCCCGACATCGGGAGCGGCGCCGCTGGCCGTCGCCTTCTCCTCGGCGGGCAGCGCCGACCCCGAGGGCGGGCCGCTGACCTACTCCTGGGCCTTCGGCGACGGCTCCACCTCCACCCAGGCCAACCCCAGCCACACCTACACCGCCAACGGCACCTTCACCCCGACGCTGACCGTGCGCGACTCCGAGGGCCTGACCGGCACCGCCAGCCTGGTGGTGACCGTCGGCAACACCGCCCCCACGGTCACGCTCGCCAGTCCCCCCAACGGCCGCCTGTTCGCGTACGGCGACGCCGTACCCTTCCAGGTCACCGTCAGCGACCCCGAGGACGGCGCCGTCGACTGCACCAAGGTCAAGGTCACCTACCTCGTCGGTCACGACAGCCACACCCACGCCATCACCTCCAAGACCGGCTGCACCGGCTCGATCACCATCCCGGCCGACGGCGAGCACGACGCCGCGGCCAACCTGTACGGGGTCTTCGACGCCGAGTACACCGACAAGGGCGGGCTGACCACGCACAGCGTGCGCACCCTTCAGCCGGTGCACCGCCAGGCCGAGCACTACGGCGCCATGCAGGGCATCCAGCCGGCCGACCACGGCGGCGCGGAGGGCGGCAGGACCGTCGGCTTCACCGACAACGGCGACTGGATCTCCTTCGAGCCGTACGTGCTGGCAGGAGCGTCGTCCATCACCGCGCGGGTCTCCTCCGGCGGCACCGGCGGCACCATCGAGGTGCGCGCCGGCTCGGCCACCGGCACCCTGCTCGGCACGGTGACCGTGCCGGTGACCGGCGGCTGGGACACCTTCGTCGACGTCACCGCGCCGTTGTCGGGCGCGCCCTCGGGCACCACCAAGCTCTTCCTCGTCTTCAAGGGCCCGACCGGCCAGGGCAACCTGTTCGACGTCGACGCCTTCACCTTCGGCCGCTCGGCCGCCCCGACCACGGCCGAGGGCGAGTCGTACACCTCCACCGGCGGCGTGCAGGTCGCCGACCACGGTCCTGCCAGCGGCGGCAAGACCGCCGGCTACATCGAGAACGGCGACTGGGCCGGCTACTCGCAGGTCAGCACGGCGGGCGCGAAGGGCTTCAGCGCCCGCGTGTCATCGGCCGGCTCGGGCGGCACCATCCAGATCCGCTCCGGCTCGCAGACCGGCACCGTGCTCGGCTCCGTCGCCGTCCCCGTGACGGGCGGCTGGGAGAGCTTCCAGACCGTCTCCACGACCCTGACCTCCGGTTCCGGGCCGCTGTTCCTGACCTTCACCGGCGGTGGGGGCTTCCTGTTCGACGTCGACACCTTCACGATCACGCGGTAGGCGGGCCATGCTGAACAAGATCCTTCCCCTGGCACTCTTAGCAGGATTCATGACCATTGCTCCAGATCCCGCCTACCAGGTCCTGGTCTTCTCGAAGACGGCCGGGTTCCGTCACGACTCCATCCCGGCAGGCATCCAGGCCATCCGCGACCTCGGCGCGGCCAACAACTTCACCGTCACCGCCACCGAGGACGCCTCGGTCTTCTCCAACCTCTCCCCCTACAAGGCCGTCGTCTTCCTCAGCACCACCGGCGACGTGCTCAACGACAGCCAGCAGGCCGCCTTCCAGTCCTACGTCGACGGCGGAGGCGGCTACGTGGGTATCCACGCCGCCGCCGACACCGAGTACGGCTGGCCGTACTACGAGAAGCTCGCCGGCGCCTACTTCAAGAGCCATCCCCACATCCAGCAGGCCACCGTCAGGAGCGAGGACCGCGCCCACGCGGCCACCGCCCACCTGGGCCAGGCCTGGAGCCGCACCGACGAGTGGTACAACTACCGCACCAACCCGCGGCCCGGCGTGAAGGTGCTGCAGACGCTCGACGAGTCGAGCTACAGCGGCGGCGACATGGGCGACCACCCGATCACCTGGTGCCACCCGCAGGGCAGCGGGCGCTCGTTCTACACCGGGCTCGGCCACACCATCGAGTCCTACGCCGACCAGAACTTCCGCCGCCTGCTGCTGGGCGGCATCCGCTACGCGGCGGGCTTCGCCAAGGCCGACTGCCGTCCAGAGACCAGCTACACGCCGCTCTACAACGGCTCGACCACCGGCTGGTCGCAGGCCGGCCCCGGCTCGTTCGCCAACGCCGACGCCACCCTGACCTCGCAGGGAGGCATGGGCCTGCTGTGGTACCAGGCCCGCGAGTTCGCCTCCTACTCGCTCAAGCTCGACTGGAAGATCACCGGTGACGGCAACTCCGGCGTCTTCGTCGGCTTCCCGCCCTCGGGCGACCCCAACTCGGCCGTCAACAACGGCTACGAGGTCCAGATCGACGCCTCCGACACCCCCGACCGCACCACCGGCTCGATCTACGGCTTCAAGGCCGCCGACCAGGCCGCCCGCGACGCCGCGCTCAACCCGCCGGGCGAGTGGAACACCTACGAGCTGCTCGTGGAGGGCGAGCGGCTGCAGGTCTTCCTGAACGGCAGGAAGATCAACGACTTCACCAACACCGACCCCGCCCGCTCGCTGCGCCAGGGACACGTCGGCATCCAGAACCACAGCGCCTCCGACCAGGTCGCCTTCCGCAACATCCGCATCAAGGAGCTGTCGGCGGGCGGCACCACGACCGTCGAGGGCGAGGCCTACACCTCGACCGGCGGCGTGCAGGTCGCCAACCACGCGCCCGCCAGCGGCGGCAAGACCGCCGGCTACATCGACAACGGAGACTGGGCCGGATACTCCCAGGTCAACGTGTCGGGGGCGACCCGCTTCACCGCCCGCATCTCCTCGGGCGGCGCGGGCGGCGCCATCCAGGTCCGCTCCGGCTCGCAGACCGGGCCGGTGCTCGGCACCGTCGCGGTGCCGCAGACCGGCGGCTGGGAGAACTTCCAGACCGTCTCCACCTCGCTGACCTCCGGGTCCGGGCCGCTGTTCCTCACCTTCACCGGCGGTGGCGGCTCGCTGTTCGACGTCGACACCCTGACCCTCGACACCGCCCCCGTGACCGCTCCGGTCTCGGCCAAGACGCACATCTTCTACTACCCCTGGTACGACGCGAACCCGTGGCGGCACTGGCAGCAGGGCGGCCAGAACCCTCCCGACAACATCGGCGCCGACTTCTACCCGGCGCTCGGCGCCTACGACTCCGGCGACTACGCCGGCGCCGTGACCCAGCACATGAAGTGGATCAGGCAGTCCGGCGCCGGGGTGCTGGTCTACAGCTGGTGGGGCCGAGGCGGCTACGAGGACGGCCTGGCCCGCGGCGTCATGGACGCCGCCGCCGCGCAGGGACTCAAGGTCGCCTGGCACCTGGAGCCGTACGCGGGCCGTACGGCCGCCTCGACCGTCGACGACATCCGCTACATCAACCAGACGTACGGCACGCACCCGGCCTTCAGCAACGCCTTCTACGTCTTCGAGAGCCTGCGCATCACCGACTGGTCGGCGCTGTCGCAGGTCAACCAGGGCAACGTGATCCTGGCCCAGACCACCGACACCTCCAAGATCGCCCACTTCGGCGGCATGTACACCTACGACGCCATCGCCGGGGCCACCGCGCCCGGCTGGCAGCAGGCCGCCGACTACGCCCGCGCCAACGGCCTGGTCTGGGCGCCCTCGGTCGGACCCGGCTACATCGACGACCGCGCGGTGCCCGGCAACACCACCCCGACGCTCGGCCGCGACAACGGCGCCACCTACGACAGGGAGTGGACCAACGCGCTGAACACCCGGCCCACCTGGGTATCCATCACCTCGTTCAACGAGTGGCACGAAGGCAGCATCATCGAGCCCGCCGTGCCGCGCTCGGGCTACCAGAGCTTCGAGGGCGCCTACGGCAAGACGGGCGCCGCTGCCCAGACCGCCTATCTCGACCGGACCAGGCACTGGGTGACCCAGTTCGAGGCCCAGTCGTGAGACTCCTGATGTCCGCCGTGCTGCTGGCCGCCACCCTCGTGGCGGCCGGCGGCACCGGCCCCGCCGCGCGGGCGGCAGCCGTACCCGACAACCAGACCCTCTGGTATGAGCAGCCCGCCACCGACTGGGAGACCCAGTCCCTGCCCATCGGCAACGGCGCCCTGGGCGCGACCGTGTTCGGCGGCGTCGCCACCGAGCAGCTGCAGGTCAACGAGAAGACCCTGTGGACCGGCGGGCCCGGTTCGCCCGGCTACGACTTCGGCAACTGGAGGAGCCCCAGGCCCGGCGCCATCAGCGACGTCAAGGCGCAGATCGACCGCGACACCCGCATGACGCCCGAGGCGGTGGCGGCCAGGCTCGGCCAGGGCAAGACGGGCTTCGGCAGCTACCAGACCTTCGGCGACGTGTGGCTCGACACCGGGCACGGCGGCGCCACCGGCTACCGGCGCGAGCTGTCGCTGACCGAGGCGATCGCCCGCGTGCGCTACACCTCCGGCGGCGTGGAGTACACCCGCGAGTACTTCGCGAGCTTCCCCGGCAACGTGATCGTCGGCAGGCTGACCGCCTCGCAGCCCGGCCGCGTCTCCTTCACGCTGCGCACCACCTCGCCGCGCGACGACCGGCAGGTCAGCGTGTCGAACGGGCGGCTGCGCATCCGGGGCGCGCTCGCCGGCAACGGCATGCGGTTCGAGGGGCAGATCCAGGTGCTGGCGAGCGGCGGCAGCCGCTCCGACGTCGGCGACCGCGTCACCGTCAGCGGCGCCGACAGCGCGACGTTCGTCATGTCCATGGGCACCGACTACGCCGACGCCCATCCCTCCTACCGGGGCGCCGACCCGCAGGCCAGGGTCACCGCCGCGGTCGACCAGGCGGCGGCGCGCGGCTTCGACGCGCTGAAGCAGGCGCACCTAGCCGACTACCGCGCGCTGAACGACCGGGTCAGGCTCGACCTCGGCCAGGGCACCCCGCAGGTGCCGACCGACCGGCTGCGCTCGGCCTACACCGGCGGAGCCGGCGCCGACGACCGGGCGCTGGAGGCGCTGTTCTTCGCCTACGGGCGGTATCTGCTCGTCAGCTCCTCCCGCTCCGGCTCGCTGCCGGCCAACCTGCAGGGCGTGTGGAACAACTCCACCGATCCGCCCTGGTCGGCCGACTACCACGTCAACATCAACCTCCAGATGAACTACTGGCCGGCCGAGCAGACCGCGCTGCCCGAGACGGTGGCGCCGCTGACCCGCTACGTGCAGCAGATGGTGGCGCCCGGCCGCAGGACCGCGCAGGAGATGTTCGGCTCGCGCGGCTGGGTGGTGCACAACGAGACGAACCCGTTCGGCTTCACGGGCGTGCACAACTGGGCGACCTCCTTCTGGTTCCCCGAAGCCGCCGCGTGGTTGTGCCGCCACCTGTACGAGCGTTACCGGTTCAGCGGCGACCGCGCCTTCCTGCAGTCGGTCTATCCGGTGATGCGGGAGGCCGCCCTGTTCTGGGTCGACAACCTGCACACCGACCCGCGTGACGGCAGGAAGGTCGTCTCGCCCAGCTACTCCCCCGAGCACGGCGACTTCTCCGCCGGGGCGGCCATGTCCCAGCAGATCGTCGCCGACCTGTTCGGCAACGTGCTGGCCGCCGCCGCCGTCCTCGGCGCCGACGAACCCGAGGTACGGCAGGCGCTGGCGGCGCTCGATCCCGGCCTCCGGGTCGGGTCGTGGGGTCAGCTGCAGGAGTGGAAGGCCGACTGGGACTCGCGCACCGACGACCACCGGCACGTCTCCCACCTGTACGCCCTGCACCCCGGCGACGCCATCCAGCCGGGCACGGCCTTCGCCCAGGCGGCCAAGGTCTCCCTGACGGCGCGCGGCGACGGCGGCACCGGGTGGTCGAAGGCCTGGAAGATCAACTTCTGGGCGCGGCTGCTCGACGGCGACCACGCGCACAAGATGCTGTCCGAGCAGCTGCGCACCTCCACGCTGGCCAACCTGTGGGACACCCATCCGCCGTTCCAGATCGACGGCAACTTCGGCGCCACCTCGGGCGTGGCCGAGATGCTGCTGCAGTCGCAGCACGGCGTCATCCATCCGGCGCCCGCCGTACCCGCCGCCTGGCCCGCGGGATCGGTGACCGGGCTGCGGGCGCGCGGAAACGTCGCCGTCGACGTCACCTGGCGCAACCGGGCGGCCGAACGGGTCACGCTGCGGCCCGGCGGCCCCGGCACGCTGCGGGTGCGCACCCCGCTCGCCGTGCTGAAGGACGACTCCGGCGCCGCCGTGCCGTACACGCGTGCCGGAGACACGCTCACCTTCACCGCCCAGGCGGGCAGGACCTACACGCTCACCGGCTCGCCGGGACCGTGCGCCACCGCACCCGCCGACCGGCCGGTCGTCGCTTGGGATCCCGTCTCGGGCGCCACGGTGACCGACTCCTCCGGAAACGGGCGCACCGCCACGATCGTCAGCTCCGGCGGCTACTCGGGAGGGACGCTCCTGCTCAACGGCTCCACCTACCTCACCAACGCGCCCACCACGCTGGGGCTGCTGCCCGAGGCGACGTTCGCCGCGCAGGTCCGCATCGCCGGATCCGGTTACCGGCGGCTGTTCGACTCCCAGCCCTCCGGCAACCCCGGCGACGACGGGATCATCCTCGACGTCACGCCCTCCGGCCACCTGCGCTTCATCGGCGCCGGACGCAACATCACCACCGACGCGGCGCTGCCCGCCGGGCGGCTCATCGAGCTCGTGGTCACGCTCGGCCGCACCGGCGTGATCACCGTCTACGTCGACGGCGCCCGCGCGGGCGGCGGGCAGACCGGGACGGGCGGGATCATGGGCTGCGCCACCCGGCCGCTGCGCTTCGCCGCCGACCAGGACGGCTGGCAGCGGCTCTCCGGAGCGGTCGACCGCATGGCCATCCTGGCGCGAGCCCTGCCCGCGGCCGACGTCCCCCGATGGAAGGAGATCGCCTTCCCGTAGCTAGATGGGCGCCAGGCGCAGGAACAGCAGCCCGATGATGACGACGGACAGCAGCGGGGCGAGGATCTTCTGCTCGAACTTCTTGCCGGTCTTGATCCCGATCTTCCACGGCAGCACGAACCTGGCGCCCATCGGCCACAACACCGGACAGCCCCTCTCCGTCATGCAGTCGCCGACCACGTGGATCAGGCAGCCGAGCCCGATCGCCAGGCCCAGCCAGGCGTAACCCACGCCCAACGACATGAACACGACATAGATGCCCGCCGTGAGGCCGATGTTGACCATCATCGAGCCCCACTTGTTGCCGGGGATGCCGATGCCGATCGCCCGCAGCGCCAGGCCCACCATCAGGATGACCAGGATGTCGCGGCCGATCGGATAGGCGTCGGCCAGCCAGTGCGCGCCGAACCCCATCAGGACGGCGAAGACCAGCGAATGCGTCATGCCCCGGTGGCCGCCGGTCAGCCACGCCACGACCTTGCTCAGCGCCCAGGTGACGGGGCCGAAGGTCTGGGCGATGGTGGCGCTGGGGTGGTCGAGATCGGGCAGCATCGCGGCGCCCGCGCACACGAGCGCGCCGGCGATCAGCTCGGTGGGCGTCAGGGCGGTGGCCATGATGCCGGTCTCGAAGTACCTCGACTCCTCGGCGAGCAGCGGAAGCGCCGCCAGCGCCGGTGCCAGGCCTAACCAGGCGATGGCTCCGGTCATGGCGTGCGAGTGCCCCATCATGATCACAGGGTACCTAGTCGGGGTGGGCTTCCGCGTGCCTCCGGGCCCGTGTGTGACGCACATCCCGATGCGCTGCCGACGGCTTCCGACCCTCGCTGTTTCCCGCTCTGCCCAGAAAACACAGACGAGGTCGTTACCGCAGCGACAGCACCCCCCAGCCCTGCCGACGCGGAACGACCTCGTCTGAACTATCCAACGGCCTTTCCGGGGGATGTGTTCCCGAATTCCGCGACTTTTTCGTGATCTGGCTCACTCCGGGAATGCCCGATTGCCAACGACATGTTGTCGATATATCGTAGAAGCATCAAGAACGATCGAAGGAGTATCACCATGAGTTACACCCATGCAGCCGGCGGGCAGTGGCCCGACGCACGCGAACTGAAGAAGGCGCTGCGCGAAGGCGCCCGCCACCTTGCCGAAGCCTGGGAGCGCGTCGAGCGCCCACATCCCGCAGGCGGCCACCACGGTCATCCCGGCGGCCCGGAAGGCGGCCCCCACGAGCACCGCCACCGCGGCCGTCGTGGCCCAGGGCCCTTCCCCTTCGACTTCGGCCGCGGCCCCTGGGGCGGACCCGGCGGACCGTTCGGTCCTCGCCACGGCGGCTGGGGCGGGCGTGGCCGCAAGGCCAAGCGCGGCGACGTCCGCGCCGCCATCCTGGCCCTGCTGGCCGAGGAGCCCCGCAACGGCTACCAGATCATCCAGGAGATCGCCGAGCGCAGCGAAGGCGGCTGGAAGCCCAGCCCCGGCGCCGTCTACCCGGCGCTCCAGCAGCTGACCGACGAGGGCCTGGTCATCTCCGAGGAGGCCGACGGCCGCAAGACCTTCCGCCTCACCGACTCCGGCCGCGCCTACATCGACTCGCACACCGACGAGGTGCGCGCCCCCTGGGAGGAGATGCGCCCCGACGTCGACGACACCACCGCCGACCTCTGGGACGTCGCCCGCCAGTCGGCCTTCGCGATGATGCAGATCGCGCAGACCGGCTCCCCGTCACAGGTCCGCGATGCTCGCAAGATCCTCAACGAGACGCGGCGCAAGCTCTACCAGATCCTGGCCGACGGCGACACCGACGCCGACTCCGACGAGGAGTGACCCTGACATGAGCGGTGAGCTGCGCATCGGCGACGCCGAGCGCGACCGGGCGATGGCCGTCCTGCGCGAGCACTTCGCGCAGGGCCGCCTGAGCCGCGAGGAGCTCGACGAGCGTCTCGACCTGGCCCTCACGGCCAGGACCGCTCGCGACCTGACGGCCGTCACCGCCGACCTCCCGGTCGACGAGTACGGCCACGCCGCCGACCCGGCCTCCCCGGAGTCCGGGTACGGCACGGCACACACCCCAAGACGCAGAAGCCACCACCACCGGCGAGGACACGGCGGATGGGGTCACGACGGGTGGGGGTCTGGCGGATGGGGGCCCGGAGGGTGGGGATCCGACGGACGGGGGCCGGACCGGTCCGAGCACGACCGGTCCGAGCACGACCGGTCCGAGCACGACCGGTCCGAGCACGACCGGTCCGAGCACGACCGGTCCGAGCACGAGCCCGCCCCCAACCTCGACCGCTCAGCCCACCCCGGCCCCTCGTTCGGTCGCGGCTTCGGCCCTGCCGCAGGCCGCGGCTTCGGACCCGGCTTCGGACCCGGCCCCCGGTCCGGCCCACACACGGGCCCCGGTTCCGGGCCTGGCATGGACCCCCATCCCGGGCCCGGCATGGGCCGCAATCCCGGGCCCGGCGCGTGGCTCGCCGGGTGGCAAGCTGAAGCCGAGCGGCGCGGGCTGCGCTGGCCCGATCACGACCCCGCCGCGTGGCACGCCGCCATGCGCGCCCACCGCCGCGAGATGCACCGCATCCGCCACGACATGCGCCGGCACATGCGGCACTCCCCCCACCCGCGTGGCCACCACGGCCCCGGGCCGTTCCTGCCGATCCTCCTCCTGGCCGCGGTCATCGGCCTCATCGTGGGCGGGTTCGGCTTCTTCAAGGTCATCCTCGTCCTGTGGATCGGCGCGATGGCCTTCCATGTGGTCCGCAGGATCTCGCACGGACGCCGCTTCACACGTCCCGATCGAGCCGGCCTCTGAGCTGCTCCAGCGCCTTGTCCGCCGCCTGCCGTACCGCGGACTCCTGATCGTCGAGCGCGCCCCTGACCACAGGGGCGTGCTCGCCCTCCCCCGTCACCCCGAGCGCCCGCAGCGCCGCCGCCCGCACCCTGGGCACCTCGTCACCGACGAGCCCGGCGAGCACGTCGGCCGCCTCCCCCAGCTCGCGGGCACGCGCGACCTTCGCGCACATCTCACGCACCCGCCACGACGGGTCCTCCAGCCCCCGCACCACGGCGGCAGCGGCAGCAGGGTCCCACGCGTAGAGCAACCCTCGGGCTCCCCAGACCCGCGGCCAATGGTCCTTCCACCCCTCGCCGAGCCCATGGGCGGCAGGGCTCCCGCCGACCCACACCAGCGGCGGCTCGTCGGGATCGTCGTAAGCTACGGCCCGCACGAGCAGGTCAGCACACCAGGCCGCGACCCTGGCCTCGCCGTACACCCGGCACGCCTGCTCGACCAGCACCTTCGGGTGAGCGCCCGGATCATCGGGCCATTCGTCACGCACCGCCACCATCCGCACCCCTCTCGGCCCGCCGACGATCATCCGGGCGCCGCCGTCTGCGGGACGCCTGTCCTCACCACGAGCATGGGCCGCGCGCTCCGCGTCGCACACCTCGCCACCCGCCGCGCCCGCCGCCACCGCAGGACCGTCCGTGACGCGTGCTTTCCCCGCAGCCTCACCCACCGCCTACCCGCCTCCCCCGGTGTCCACGCCCGAGCGCGACGGCAGGCCCAGGGCGGAGCGCAGTTGGGCGAGCTGGTCCGCGATCCGGTCCAGCGACCAGTGCGCGTTGAGCCCGCTCGGGTTGGGCAGCGCCCACACCCGTGCCCCACCCACCAGCTCGTCCTGCGGCCCGATGACGGCCTTGGGGCGGGCGAAGCCGGTGCGGTACGCCGAGATGCCGAGCACGGCCAGCGCCTTGGGCCGGGTGCGGGCGACCAGTCCGGCGAGCCGTACCGCGCCCTCTCTCAACTCCTGCGGGGTGAGCTCGGCGGCGGTGGCGCTGGGGCGGGCGACGATGTTGGTGATGCCCAGGCCGTACAGCGGCAGCAGGTGCTGCTCGTCGGGCGTCAGCCGGCGCGGCGTGAAGCCCGACAGGTGCAGGGCGGGCCAGAACCGGTTGCCGGGGCGGGCGAAGTGCTGGCCCCTGGCCTCCGACATGAGGCCGGGGTTGATGCCGCAGAACAGCACGTCGAGGTCGGGGCCCAGGACGTCGTCGATCACACCCAGAGAGTACGCGGCGGCCGCGACAGTTTCCGGCCGTGCCGCTCAGCCCATGTCCTCCAGCCGCCGTCCCTTCGTCTCCTTGACGAACCGGGCGACGAACAGGAACGACAGCGCGGCGAAGAACGCGTAGCCGAGGTAGGTGAGCGGCAGGTTCCATTCCGACAGGCGCGGGAACGACACGGTGATCGCCCAGTTGGCGACCCACTGGGCGGATGCCGCGACCGAGAGGGCGGCGGCGCGGATCCTGTTGGGGAACATCTCGCCCAGCAGCACCCAGACGACGACACCCCAGGACAGGGCGAAGAAGAGCACGAACACATTGGCCGCGACCAGCGCGATGGTGCCCTGCGGGTCGGGCAGCGCCACGTCGGCGCCCGAGCCGCTCGCGGAGCTGAACGCCCACGCCGCGGTCGCCAGCGAGATCGCCATGCCCGCCGAACCGACGAGCAGCAGCGGCTTTCGTCCGACCTTGTCCACCAGGGAGATGGCGATGAACGTGCCCAGGATGTTGATGACGGCGCTGATGACGCTGATGAGCAGCGACTGGCTCTGGTCGATGCCGACCGACTGCCACAACGACGACGAGTAGTAGAAGATCACGTTGATGCCGACGAACTGCTGGAAGACCGAGAGCGCGATGCCGATCCACACGACCGGCAGCAGGCCGAGCGCCGAGCCGCGCAGGTCGCGCAGGGTCGGCGCGTGCTCGCTGCGCAGCACCGACCGGATCTCGGCGACGCGGGCGTCGAGGTCGACATCGTCGCCCTCGACCTCGGACAGCACTTTCTTGGCCTGCTCGGTCTTGCCGACCGAGATCAGGAACCGCGGCGATTCCGGGATGACCGAGGCGAACAGCAGATAGGCGACGGCCGGGACGACGCACGCGCCCAGCATCCACTGCCAGGCCTGCAGGCCCCACAGCTCGTTGTTCACGTCGCCGCCCGCCAGCTGGCCGATGCCGTAGTTGACCAGCTGCGACACGGCGATGCCGAGCACGATGGCGAGCTGCTGGAACGACCCCAGCCGGCCCCGGTAGGCGGGCGGCGCCACCTCGGCGATGTAGGCCGGGCCGAGCACCGACGCCATGCCGATCGCGATGCCCGCCAGCGCCCGCCAGATGGCCAGGTCCCAGATCGCGAACGGCAGCATCTGCCCGATCGAGCTGACCGCGAAGATCAGCGCGGCGGCCTGCATGCTCTTGGTGCGCCCCCACCGGTCGGCCAGCCTGCCGGCGAACCAGGCGCCCACCGCCGAGCCCAGCAGCGCGATCGCCACCACGAAGCCGGTCTCCACCGTGCCGACGTCGAAGTACTTCTGGATACCGGTGACCGCGCCGTTGATCACCGAGCTGTCGTATCCGAACAGGAAGCCGCCGATCGCCGCCGCCGCCGTGATGAACACGACGTGGCCGAGGTTCTCCTGATTGTTCGCCTGCATCGCCATGGTCCCCCCTCGCCGGGGGCGTACCCTCTTGTCACTCTATGTACATGCTTGGTTACCTAAACTTTGTCTCCAGCAGCCGCTCGTACGTGGGCGCCAGGAGCAGCAGGCCTTCCACCAGGGCCTTGTCGTCGCCGCGCATCGCGGGCAGTTGCAGCGAGCCGACCAGCCGCGCCTGCTCGGCCGCCACCTGGGCACTCTCACTCGCGCCGATCCCGTCGAGGCAGGCGGCCAGATCGTTGAGCCTGCGGGCGCCCACCCGGATCGCGAAGTGCCGCCAGGTGTCCATGAACGCGGCGCCCTGACCGGTTTCGACCAGCTCCGCCGTACGCCTGGCCGCCTCGCCCTGCCCCGCCGTACCCGCCGGAACCGGCAGGTCGGTACGGCCGGCCAGCCAGCGCTCCGCGCGCGGCAACGACCTGCGCAGGGCCTCACCCGCGTCGACCCGCTCGTGCCGCTCGAACCGCCACCTCATCGCGTACGGCCTGGCCAGATAGCCGATCTTCTCCCCCTTCCACGCGGCGAGGAACTCTTGGGCCGGGATGGTGGCGTACGGGTAGCCCTCGGGGTCGTGCACGAGCACCTGCTCGGGAGTGGCTTCGAGGACGACGACGTAGTGGTCGACGCCGATAGGGCCGTTCGCGCCGGGCTGGAAGGTCAGCAGGCCCAGCTCCAGAGGGACGGCCATGACGGGGCCCTCGCGGGTGGCACGGATCAGGCGGTCGAGCGCCTCACCCGGGTCGCCGCCGTCGGCCTGCTCGCAGGTCCAGCCGAGGAGCTCGGTGGCCGCGTCGAGACCCTGGAGGGGGTCCCAGCCGAGGGGGTCGAAGAGGGGGAGGCGGCCGCCGATGAGCTGCATGCCGTACGGCGAGGCGGTCAGGACCTCGATCACGGCGGTGGGCGGGGCTTGGGCGCCGAGCATCATGGCCAGGGAGTTGGTGTAGCAGTAGGGGCCGGAGCCGATGTAGGGCGTGTGCATGAGTGGGAGCTTGGGGGGTGCCACGGTGTCAGGGTCAAGGAGGCGGCAGCCGGGGCGTCGCCCGGGGGCGATGACCGGGGGGCGGTGACCGGGGCGCGATGACCGGGCGCGATGACCGGGGGCGATGACCCGGGGGCCGATGACCGGGCGCGGTGACCAGGCGCGGTGACCAGGCGCGGTGACCGGCGGTGATGACCGGGGGAGCGGCCGGGGGCGGCGGCTTAGGACGAGGTGCCCGAGGAGCGGTGGGGGGGGGGGGGGGGGGCCCCCCCCCCCCCCCCCGGGGGGGGTGGGGGGGGGGGGGCCCCCCCAATGAGGGGAGCCCGACCCCGCTAGGCGCGAAGCGCCCGCCATGGGAGGCCCGTGCTGGTCAGGCTTCGCGGCCCGCTCGCAGGAGCCC
>NZ_JBITGL010000031.1:0-60745 GCF_044456985.1 Nonomuraea sp. NPDC050663 | reverse complement strand
GGTAGATGTCGCAATCCACACCGAACCCGGAAGCCCTTCCTCATGCCAAAACGATCATCCCCTGTACTCAACCTCTGTGGTCAGTACACCTAGCCAGAACCACCGACCCAGGGCTTCCGGACTGTCCGGAAGCCCTTTTTTGTGCTCAAACGTCGTCTTGTCACTTTCTTGCATCGATCACGTCCATGTCTTGCTGGCTTCTGTAGGCGTTTGTATGTTTCTTGCACCAACGCGCCGTGAAACGGGCTCGTAACCTCAGGAGGAGCCTTAATGAAGCCCCGTAACCTCGCGATCCTGCTCAGCGCAGGTCTCGCGCTCGCCGCTGCCGGGTGCAGCAGCGAGCAGACCCCGGCAGCACAGTCGCCCTCCGCGCAGAGCACGGCGGGCGGCACCGCGCCGGCGGCTGCTGCCGCTCCGGTCACGGTCACGGTGGCCTGCAAGCCGCCCAAGACCGACCCGCGTAACCGCAAGACCTGGGAGGAGGACGTCGCCGAATTCCAGAAGATGTATCCGCACATCACGCTCGAGAGCACCGACAACTTCCCGTGCTTCGACCCGCAGACGTTCCCCGCACGTCTGGCCGGCGGTCAGCTCGAGGACATGTTCTTCGTTCCCGTGACGAACACGTCGCAGATCATCTCCCAGAAGCTCGCCCAGGACATCACGCCCTACGTCGAGACGGTGAAGACCTACAAGGACGTCAACAAGGACGTCCTGTCGCTCTTCCAGGCCGACGGCGCGACCTACGGCCTGCCCAGCGCCGGCTACGGCACCGGCCTGGTCTACAACCGCAAGCTCTTCGAGCAGGCCGGTCTCGACCCCAACACCCCGCCCAAGACCTGGGCCGAGGTGCGCGAGGCCGCCAAGAAGATCACCGCTCTGGGATCCGGCTACATCGGCTTCGGTGAGTACGCCGGCGGCGCGACCGGCGGCTGGCACTTCATGCAGCACCTGTACGCCCGCGGCGGCGACGTGGTCAAGGACGGCAAGGCCGCCTTCAACAGCCCCGAGGGCAAGGCCGTCCTGCAGAACCTCAAGGACATGCGCTGGACCGACAAGAGCATGGGCAGCCGCCTGCTGATCGGCTGGGAGTCGCTCATGCAGCCGATGGGCGCCGGCAAGGTCGGCATGATGCTCGGCGCACCCGACGTCGTGCCCGGCGTGGTCAACGGATTCAAGGGCCAGTTCGCCGACTACGGCGTGACCGTCGCCCCCGAAGCCAAGCACGCCCAGATCGGCGGCGGCGGCTTCATGTTCCACCCGCGCGCCACCCCTGACCAGATCAAGGCCGGTCTGCTCTGGCTCGAGTTCCAGTTCCTGACCCCGGGCAAGGGCCAGTTCAACCTCGAGCGCGGCAAGGCGATCGGCAACGCGGTCGGCGTGCCCGACAACACCGTCTTCGCCGGCAGCCCCACCGGGCAGGCGATCGAGGACCTGCGCAAGGCCAACGCCACCGTGCCGGTCGACCAGTACGCCGGCTACAACCAGGGCATCGCCACCGTGACGCCCAAGCCCGAGCCGCCGATGGCCCAGGAGATCTACGCCGTGCTCGACGTGGCCATGTCGGCCGTGCTCAGCCGGGAGGACGCCAACGTCGACGAGTTGCTGGCGGAAGCCGAGACCAAGGTCAACGCCCTGCTCAGCAAGGCGGGCGTGGCGGGCTAGCCAGTCCGGGGATGCCGGTCCCGCCCGAGGACCGGCATCCCCGCCGATCTCCTGGAGATTCCCATGCTCAAGCGCAACCTGACGGCCTACGGCTTCATGTGCGCGGCGCTCTTCTGCTTCGCCTTCTTCGCCTGGTACCCGATCGTCCACCAGTTCCTGCTGAGCTTCCAGCAGACCAACTTCGTCACCGAGGCGGAGTGGGTCGGGTTCGACAACTTCCGGACGGTCTTCGAGGACCCGGCGTTCGGGACGGCGTGGCTGAACACGCTGGCCTTCACGGGGCTGGCGCTGCTGTGCGGATACGTGGTGCCGTTCGTCGTGGCCATCGTGCTGAACGAGCTGCGGCACTGCCGTGCCTACCTCAGGTTCGTCGTCTACCTGCCGGTCATGCTGCCGCCCATCGTCGGCGTGCTGCTGTTCCGCTGGTTCTACGACCCGGGACCCGGCCTGTTCAACCAGATCCTCGACCTGTTCGGCATCCCCGGTCTGGCCTGGCTCGACTCCACCAGCACCGCGCTGATCTCCCTGGTGATCGTGTCGACCTGGATGAACCTGGGCAGCGCCACGCTGATCTACCTGGCCGCGCTGCAGAACATCCCGAGCGATCTGTACGAGGCCGCCGAGCTCGACGGGGCCGGGCTGTTCAAGCGCATCCGCTTCGTCACCATCCCGCAGACCCGGCTGATCCTGCTGCTCATGCTGATGCTGCAGATCGTCGCCACCATGCAGGTGTTCCTGGAGCCCTTCCTGCTCACCGGCGGCGGCCCGGAGAACGCCACCGTCACGGTGGCCTACCTGATGTACCAGTACGCCTTCGTCTACGGCGGCAACTTCGGCGCCGGCGGCGCGCTCGGGATGATGCTCATGTTCGTCCTGCTGGCGTTCGCGGCCGTGCAGCTGCGGCTCACGCGCGAGGAGAAGATGTGATGTCCGACCTCATGACAAAGCCGCGCCACGCGTCGGCGGCCGGTCACCGCGGCACGCCGCGGCGCAGGCCGAAGAAGCCGATCCCCTCGCATCTGCGCACGCTCGTCTCGCCGCACCAGCTCAACTCGCCCTGGGGACGGCGCATCTACTGGACCGTGCTGATCGCGGTCGTGGTCTCGTTCACGCTGATCTTCGTCTTCCCGCTCTACTGGATGGTCACGGGCGCGATGAAGAGCGGCGAGGAGATCGCCCAGATGCCGCCCACGCTGTGGCCGGCCGCCCCCTCCCTGGACGCCTTCGTCGAGGCATGGGAGCTTTTCGACCTGCCCACGCTGTTGCGCAACACCGGCTTCTACGCGCTCGGCGCCTGGCTGTTCACGATGATCGTGGACGTCACCGCCGCCTACGCCCTGTCGAAGCTGCGCCCGGTGCTCGGCAACGTCATCCTGGGCGCGATGCTCGCCACGCTGATGATCCCGCCGATGGTGGTGCTCATCCCCACCTATTTGGTCGCGGTCGAGATGCCGGTCTTCGGCTGGGAGCTGCTGAACACTCCCTGGGCCATCTGGTTCCCCGCGGCCGCCAACGGGTTCAACATCTTCCTGCTCAAGCGCTTCTTCGACTCGATCCCGCGCGAGCTGATCGAGGCCGCGCAGATCGACGGGGCGGGGCCGCTGCGCATCCTGGTCTCGGTGGTCATCCCCGTCTCGCGGCCGATCCTCGGCGTGGTCTCCATCTTCACCGTGGTCGCCACCTTCCGTGACTTCGTCTGGCCGCTGCTCGTCCTCACCGAGGACGAGACGATGACGATCAGCGTGGGCCTGTCGCAGGTGTCGAACATGGTCACCCAGAACGCCCTGATGGCGGGCTTGGTCGTGGCGAGCATCCCCACGATCATTGTTTTCTTCTTCTTCCAACGGCACATCATGGCGGGCCTGACCGCCGGAAGTCTGAAAGGCTGAGCATGCCCGAAACGTGGTGGCGGGGAGCCGCGATCTACCAGGTCTACCTGCGTAGCTTCGCCGACGGAAACGGCGACGGGACGGGGGACCTGGCCGGGCTGCGCGCACGCCTGCCGTACATCGCAGACCTCGGGATGAACGCCATCTGGCTGAACCCCTGGTATCCCTCGCCCATGGCCGACGGGGGGTACGACGTGGCCGACTACCGCGACATCCATCCTGACTTCGGCACCCTGGCCGAAGCCGAGGAGTTCATCAACGAGGCCCACGCGCTGGGCATCAAGGTGATCATCGACGTGGTGCCCAACCACTCGTCGGTGGCTTCCGAGTGGTTCCAGGAGGCCCTGCGCGACCCGTCCAAGCGCGACCGGTTCTGGTTCGCCGACGAGCCCGCCAACGAGTGGAAGTCGATCTTCGGCGGCCCCGCGTGGTCGCAGGTGGACGACGGCCAGTGGTACCTGCACCTGTTCGACCCGGGCCAGCCCGACTTCAACTGGACCAACCCCGAGGTTCACCAGGAGTTCCACGACGTGCTGCGCTTCTGGTTCGACCGGGGCGTGGACGGCATCCGCATCGACTCCGCGGCGCTGCTGGGCAAGGACTTCGCCGGCGGCGACCCCGACGGCTACACCGACCTGCCCGAGGTGCACGAGATCTACCGCTCGTGGCGGCGGCTCTCCGACGAGTACGACCAGCGCATCCTCATCGGCGAGGTCTGGTTCGCCGACCAGGAGCGGTTCGCCAGTTACCTGCGTCCCGACGAGATGCACACCGCCTTCAACTTCGACTTCCTGGCCGCTCCGTGGGACTGCGCGAAGCTGCGCGCCTCCATCGAGCAGACGCTCGCCACGCACATCCCGCTCGGCGCGCCGCCCACCTGGGTGCTGTCGAACCACGACGTGGCGCGCGTGGTCACCAGGTACGGCAGGGCCGAGACGTCGTGGGACCACGGCGAGCGGCGTGACGGCGTGCCGTCCGACCTCGAACTCGGCTACCGCCGATCCCGCGCGGCCGCGCTGCTCGCCATGGCGCTGCCCGGCTCCATCTACGTCTACCAGGGCGAGGAGCTCGGCCTGCCCGAGGTCGACGCCATCCCCGACGAGCTGCGCCAGGACCCCATGTTCACCCGCTCAGGCGGCACCGTGCCGGGACGCGACGGCTGCAGGGTGCCGATGCCGTGGTCGGGGGAGGAGCCGCCGTTCGGCTTCGGCGCGGGCGACACGTGGATGCCCCAGCCGGCCGACTGGCGCAAGCTCACCGTCGAGACGCAGGAGGCCGACCTCGGCTCCATGCTCAACCTCTACAGGACCGCGCTGACGATCCGGCGCGAGCACCTCGGCGACGGCTCGCTCACCTGGCTGGACCTCGGCCCCCAGGTGCTGGCCTTCACCCGCGAGTCGGGCCTGACCTGCGTGGTCAACTTCGGGCCCGACCCGGTGCGGCTCCCGGCACACGGCAGGCTCCTGCTGGCGAGCGGCTCGCTCGACGGCGACGCGCTGCCGGCCGAGACCGCGGTGTGGCTCGCCTGAGGCCACGATCCACCCCGCGTACGGCGGGCTGCCCCGTGCCGCCCGCCGTACCCGAAACTGCCCGGCGCAACACGACAGGCGGCTTGCGAGGAGCCGCGTCGGAGGTACCGGCGTGAAGTTCCGGATCCTGGGATCACTCACCGTCGACGCAGAGGCCGGCCCGGTCGATCTGGGCCCGGCCAAACAACGCACGGTCCTGGCGGCGCTGCTGCTGGAGGCCAACCGGATCGTCCCGGTCGACCGCCTGGTGGCGGCGGCCTGGGAGGGCGAGCCGCCCCGGTCGGCGGTGGCCAACGTCCGCACCTACGCGTCCCGATTACGCAAGCTGCTCAGGGAGCGCGTCGAGAGCCGCCCGCCCGGCTTCGTCCTGCACGTGGGCGACGACGAGCTGGACCTGGCCGCCTTCCGCGAGCTGGCCGGACGGGGGCGGGCCGCGCTGGCGGCCGGTCACGACGGCGAGGCGGTCGCCACCCTGGGCGAGGCGCTGTCGTTGTGGCGGGGCGCCGCGGCCGAGGACCTCAGCCGCTCGGCGGGGCTGGAGGCGCCGCTGGCGGCGCTCGACGAGCAGCGGCTGGCGGTGCTGGAGGACTGGATCGCGGCCAGGCAGCGGCTCGGGCACGACGGGCAGCTGATCGACGAGCTGCGGCGGCTGACCGACACGCATCCGCTGCGCGAGCGGTTGTGGTCGCAGCTCATCCTGGCGCGCTATCGCAGCGGGGACATCGGGGGAGCGCTGGCGGGGTACGCGCTGGCCAGGAACGCGCTGGCAGAGAACCTGGGCGTGGATCCGGGTCCCGAGCTGGTGCGCATGCACCAGGCGGTGCTCACCAGGGATCCCGCGCTCGACCTGCTCGACACCCACCCGCCGGGCCCGCCGCTCCGCCACCCCGCCGACAGCCGCCATCCGCCCGCTCCCGACCCCGGTGCGCGCCAGCACGCGGTGCCGCGGGAACTGCCCGCCGACACCTCCGTCCTGGTCGGCCGCGACAAGGAGCTGCACCTCCTGCTCGACTCCGTCATCGGCGGTCCCGAGCACTCCCACGGGCCCACCGTCCTGGTCCTGCACGGCCCGGCGGGCATCGGCAAGTCCGTCCTGGCCGTGCGCGCGGCGAGCCTGCTGGCCGAGCACTTCCCCGACGGCCAGCTCTTCGCCGACCTGCGCGGCACCGCGACCTCCAGGAAACAGCCGCGCAAGGTCCTGGCCGGCTTCCTGCGCTCGCTGGGCGTGCCCGACCGGCGCATCCCCGACGACGAGGACGAGAGCGCCGCCCGCTACCGCTCGATCACCGCCAACCGGCGGCTGCTCATCCTGCTGGAGGACGCGGCCGAGGAGGCGCAGGTCAGGCCGCTGCTGCCCGCCGCCCCCGGCAGCGTCGTCGTCATCACCGCCCGCCGCCCGCTGGCCGCCCTCGACGGCGCCGCCCACCTGCACCTGGAGCGCCTGCCGCCGGACGCGGCCGAGGAGCTCCTGGTACGGCTGTGCGGACCGGAACGGGTGGAGGCCGAGCGCGAGGAGGCCCGCCGCCTGGCCGCCCGATGCCGCGGGCTGCCGCTGGCGCTGCGCATCGCCGCCGCCCGTCTCGTCGCCGACCCCCTGCTTCCGGTGTCCGCGCTCGGCGACCATCTCGAATACGGAGACCTGACCATTCATCTCTCTTGATACATCGGCCATACATCGATGAATGTATGAGAAATAACGGCCCCCTCGTTAGTGTCGTTTCCGGTTCGGCAGGAACCTGATCGAGAGGAAATCGGAAATGGCACTGTTGGAAAAGGCGGCCGACCGCCTGCTCTCCATGGTGGCGCCGAAGAAGGAAGCGGCCGCCGCCTGCAACCCGTACTGCTGGTGGCAGCAGATCTGGGACGGCTGGTACCAGTACTGCTGCAAGTACCCGAACTGCGACGTCGTCTGCCGCTGACGTGAGGGTTCCCGGGGGCGGGCGGCCGGTCCGCCCCCGGAGACCCGAGGGATGCCATGAATGGTGTAGCAGCGGGTTGTCAATGGGCGCTCGGAATTGTTTTCCTGGCCGCCGTGGCCGGTAAGGCGCGCGATTTTCCGGGTTTTCGCTCGTCCCTTTCCTCGATGGCGCCAGGAATGGCCGGCTGGGCCGTTCCCGTCGTCATGGCCGAAATGTTCACCGCTTTGTCGCTGCTGATTCCCGCGAGCGCCCGGTGGGGTTTCGCGGCGGCCGCGGCGCTGTCGGCCGGGCTGGCCGCGGTCGTGCTGCGGGCACTGGCGCGCGGGCACCACGAGCCGTGCCCGTGCTTCGGCGTGAGCGCCAGGCCGCTGGGCCGCAGGCATGTCGTGCGCAACGGGCTGCTGATCGTGCTCGCCCTGGCCGGGCTGGCCTCGGGCGATCCCGCGGGGCCGGGCGCGGAGGGCTGGCCGGTGGCCGTGCTCGCCGGCGGGTGCGCGGCGGTCCTGCTGATCTTCTTCGACGACCTCGTCGAGCTGTTCCTCCCTGTCTCCAGGAGTGTGTGATGGTCTATCTCGTCGTCGTGCTGACCGTGTTGTGCCTGGTCAATCTGCTGCTCACGGTGGGAGTCGTCCGGCGGCTGCGCGAGCACACCGAGCTGCTGGCCGAACAGGCCGCCGCGCCGCCACCGCCGTTGCGTCCTGGCACGCGGGTGCCGGGCTACGCGGAGCTGACCGGCGCGACGGAGGAGAGCGTGATCGGCTTCCTGTCGCCCGGCTGCGAGCCGTGCCGCACCCTGCTGCCGGGCTTCCTGGAGCGCGCGGGCGCCGCAGGCTCCTCCCTGGCCGTGGTGGTCGGCGGCGCGGAGCGGGCCAAGGAGTACACCGACCGGATCACCGGGCACGTCGAGGTGGCCGTCGAGGAGATGGGCGGCCCCCTGACCTCGGCCTTCCAGGTCACCGTCTTCCCGACCTTCTTCGTGGTCGCCCCCGACGGCACCGTCCTGGGCAGCGGCAACGGCCTCACCGCGCTGGAGCGGCCCGCCGGGGCGGGCGCCAGGCCGTGACCGGGCGAGGGGGGACGAGGCCAGGGGGGACGAGTCCAGCGGGGACGAGGCACGCCGCCGCCGAAGCGGCGCGGCTGATCTGGGCCGCGGCGCCAGGCGGAGTGGCGGCCTTCCTGCTGGTGACGCTGGCGGAGGCGGCGGCCCCGGTGGTGGCCGCGTGGATGCTGAAGCTGACGCTCGACACGCTGGCGGCCGGGGGCGACATCCTGTGGCCCGCGCTCGGCATGGCCGCCACCGGGCTGGCCACGGCGACGGCGCCGCAGCTGACCCGCTACCTGTCGGCCGAGCTGGGCAGGCGGGTGGGGCTGCGCGCGCTCGACCGGCTGTTCACCGCGCTCGACCGGTTCGTGGGGCTGGCGCCCTTCGAGGATCCCGCCTTCCTGGACCGGCTGCGGCTGGCCCAGCAGGGGGCGAGCACCTCGGGGCAGTTCGTGTCCGGCGCGTTCGGCATGGCCAGGGCGGCGGTGACGCTCGCCGGCTTCCTGGCCGCGCTGCTGGTGATCAGCCCGCTGCTGGCGCTGGTCGTGGCGGTCGCGGCGGTGCCGGCGTTGTGGGCGGAGCTGACGTTGTCGCGCGGGCGCGCGGCGATGCTCTGGCGCATCACGCCCAACCAGCGCAAGGAGATCTTCTACAGCCAGCTCCTGGGCAGCGTGGAGGCCGCCAAGGAGATCAGGCTGTTCGGCCTGGGACCGTTCCTGCGCGGGCGCATGCTCGGCGAGCGGGACCGGGCGAACGCGGGACAGCGGGCGATGGACCGCAAGGAGCTGGCCGCCCAGGGCGGCCTGGGCCTGCTCGGCGCGTTGGCCGCGGGCACCGGGCTGGTCTGGGCGGTCCTCGCGGCGCGGCGCGGCGAGCTGACCGTGGGCGACGTCTCGCTGCTGCTGGCCGCCGTGGCCAGCACCCAGGTGGCGGCCTCCACCCTGGTGCGTTCGGCCGCCGACACCCACCAGCAGCTGATCATCTTCGGTCACCACACCGCCGTCGTCACGGCCGAGCCCGACCTGCCGCTGCCCGGCGCCCCCGCCGCGGTCCCGGCCGGAGGACAGGGCATCGAGCTGCGCGACGTCTGGTTCCGCTACAGCGACGAACACCCCTGGGTGCTGCGCGGGGTGAACCTCACCATCCCGACCGGCCGGGCCGTGGCCCTCGTCGGCCTGAACGGCGCGGGCAAGTCGACGCTGGTCAAGCTGCTGTGCCGCCTCTACGACCCGACCAGGGGCACGATCCTGTGGAACGGTGTGGACGTGCGCGAGCTGGACCCGGCCGAGCTGCGCGGGCGCATCAGCGCCGTCTTCCAGGACCACATGGGCTACGACTTCAGCGCCTCCGACAACATCGCGGTCGGCGACCTCACCGCCCACGGCGACCCGGCCAGGATCGGCTCCGCCGCGCAACGCGCGGGTGTCCACGACCAGCTGATGGCCCTGCCCCAGGGTTACGACACCCCGCTCACCCGCACCTTCGCCGACGGCACGGGAGCCGGGGTGATGCTCTCGGGCGGCCAGTGGCAGCGGGTCGCGCTGGCCAGGGCCATCCTGCGCGGTGACCGCGACCTCATGATCCTCGACGAGCCCAGCTCCGGGCTCGACCCGCAGGCCGAGCACGACGTGCACGAGCGCATGCTGCGCTACCGCGCCGGGCGCACCAGCCTGCTCATCTCCCACCGGCTCAACGCCGTACGGCACGCGGACACGATCGCGGTCCTGGACGAGGGGGTCATCGTGGAATCAGGACACCATGACGAGCTGATGGAAGCGGGCGGCGGCTACGCCCGGCTCTTCCACCTGCAGGCGCAGGGCTACCGCGACGAGCTGGTGACGCCGTGACCGCGGCGTGGATCGCCCTGGCCGCGGCCCTGCTCGTGGCTGTGCCCGTGGGGCTGCTGTGGTGGATCAGGAGCCGCTTCGTCGTCGTCACCGTCAACGGCGGCAGCATGCGGCCCACCTACGAGCCGGGCGACCGGGTGCTGGTGCGCCGGGTGGCGGCCGGGCGGGTCAGGGCGGGCGACGTCGTGCTGATGGCCAGCGCCGCCCCGGTGCTGCGCGGCGGGGAGGGGCTCGGGCTGGTCAAGCGCGCGCTGGCCGTACCGGGGGATCCGGTGCCGCGCGAGCGGGTGCCGGCGCTGGCGGGCGCGCGCGAGCACACCGTGCCGGAGGGGCGGGTCGTGCTGGTCGGCGACCATCCGGGCAGCGACGACTCGCGGCAGTACGGCTACTTCCCGCTGGCCGATCTGCTCGGCGTCGTCGTCAGGAAGTTGCCGTGAGCGGGCGCAGCGGCGGGCTGACCTGGGCGCAGCGCGAGTGGTTCATGTGGGTGCCTCCTGGTTCGCCCAGCGCCTTCGAGGCCAACCAGACGTGCGTGTCGCCCGGCTACGGCGCGGGGCTCGACCACGTGATCGCCGCCGTGCGCGACGTGCTGGCCAGGCACGAAGGCCTGCGCACGATCGTCAGCCACGAGCCTGGTGGCGTGCGCGAAGCCGGGCACGCGGCCGCCGACGTGCGGGCGGAAGGGCACGGGGCGGTGGGCGAGCTGCGCCAGCACGTGCGGGCGGACGAGCCGTTGGGGGAGCTGCGCCAGCACGTGCAGGCCGTCGACGAGCGGCTGGCCGACGTCGTCCGCGTGCACCGCGACGGCGGCGAGCTCGGCCAGGCCGCGTGGCACCCCTTCGACCTGACTGCCGAGTGGCCCGTCAGGGTGCACGTGTTCACCGTCGGGCGCCGGGTGCGCAGGATCGCCCTCGTGCTCGACCACTCGGCCGTGGACGCCTGGGCGATCCGGGTGCTCTGCTCCGACCTGGCCGCCGCGATCAGGGCCCGGTCCGCCGGGCTGGAGCCGTACGGCCCGCGCCAGGTGGAGCAGCCGATCGACGCCGCCGGCTGGGAGGCCTCGCCGCAGGGCCGGGCGCACCAGGTGCGGGCGGAGCGGTTCTGGCACGCCAGGCTCACGGACCTGCGCGAGCGGCTCGACGGCTACCGGGCCAGGCCCCGGGCGGGCCTGGGCCTGTCCGCCGAGCCGTACCACTCGTGCAGGCTGGCCTCCGGGCGGCTGGCCCGGGCGGCGGCGGCGCTGTCGGCGGCGAGCGGGTTGCCGGTCGCCTCCGTCTACCTGGCGGCGTTCGGCGTGACCGTGCGGCGAGCCGAGGACGCCCCGGCCGCCGGGGTCTTCGCGTTCACCGCCAACCGGCTGAGCGCGGGCGCCAAGGCCTCGGTGCGCAAGGCCGTCATGCACGCGCCCGTCGTCGTCGGCGACGGCGGTCTCGGCGACGAGCTGCACGGATGCGCCGCGCAGCAGCTGCACGGGCACCGCTTCGCCAACCTCGACCCGCGCGCGTCGACCCGGATGTGCGACGAGCTGCTCGGCGGCCACCACAGGACCGGGGTGGCGTACGCGCGCTTCAACTACATCGACGACACGGTGGTGGGACCGCTGGCCAACAGCCGCTCGCTCGACGAGGAGGCGATCCGCTACCAGGACCCGGCCGAGCAGGAGCGCCTGTTCCACCGCCGGCCGCGTGGCGACGGCGCGGAGTACCAGCTGACCGTGCAGCACAGCCCGGCGGGCGCGCTGCTGACGCTGGCCTGGCGCGAGGACACCGGCTGGGGCGAGCAGGCGGAGGACATGCTGCGCGGGCTGGCCGAGCTGGTCGTGGGGGAGGCGTCGCGATGAGCACCACGACCCGGCTGCTCGCGGCCCGCGCCGCCGAGAACCCCGACGGCCTGGCGCTCGTGCTGCACGGCGTCGGCGAGCTCACCCACGGCCGGTGGCAGGACCGCGCGCTGGCCGCCGCCCGCGGCCTCGTGGCGCGGGGGCTGCGGCCGGGCGAGCGGGTCGGCCTGAGGTACGGCGGGGCGGGCTGGCTCGACTACGCGGTCGCCTTCCTGGCGGTGCACCACGCGGGCGGCGTCGCGGTGCCGCTGCCCGCCCACCTGAGGGAGGCCGAGCTCTCCCGCCTGCTGGGGGACTGCGGCGCCACCGCCCTCCTGCACGACGACGACGGCCTCCGTTCGCTTGGACCGCTCCGCTGGCGAGCATCTCTCGCGGAGCTCGACGGAGCCGACGCCGACCTGCCGAGCCCGCCCTCGCCGGCCGACCTGGCGCAGATCCTCTACACCTCGGGCACCACCGGCAGGCCCAAGGGCGTGGCGGCGACCCACGCCAACCTCGCCTGGGGCAGGGGCGGCAGGCGGCGCCCCTTCGCCCACTCCAGGCACCTCGTCCACGCCTTCCCGATCGGCACCAACGCCGGCCAGATCATGCTCATGAACGCCCTCGACGCCCACCCGGCGGTGGTCACCCTGCCCGCCTTCACCCCGGTGCGCTTCGCCAGGCTCATCGAGGACCACGCCGCAGGCACCGTCTTCGTCGTCCCAGCGATGGCCGTCGAGCTGCTCGACTCCGGCGCGCACCGGCGCTTCGACCTGTCGAGCGTCCTGCTCCTCGGCTCGGCCGCGGCACCGCTGCCCGAGGCGGTCTGCGCCCGGCTGGCCACGGCGCTGCCGAGGGCGACGATCACCAACTACTACACCTCGACCGAGGCCGCCCCCGCCCAGACCGTCATGATGTACGACCCGGCCAGGCCCGGCAGCGTCGGCCGCGCCGTCGCGGGCGGCCAGGTCAGGATCGCCACCGCCGACGGCGAGCCGCTGCCCGTGGGCGAGACGGGCGAGGTGTGGCTGCGCTCGCCCGCCGTACCGCGCACCTACTACGGCGACCCCGAGTCGACCCGCGGCGTCTTCCGCGACGGCTGGATCCGCATGGGCGACCTGGGCCGCATGGACGCCGACGGCTACCTCTACCTCGTCGACCGGGCGGGCGACGTGGTCAAGTCGGGCGGCTTCAAGGTCTCCACGCTCCACGTGGAGGAGGCCGTCTACCAGCACGCCGACATCGTCGAGGCGGCGGTGGTCGGCGTGCCGCACCCGGTTCTCGGCACGCAGCTGGCCGCCGCGGTGGTGCTGCGCGCCCCGCTGCCGCCCGAGGATCTGCGGGCCTTCCTGGCAGGACGGCTGGCCCCGCACGAGCTGCCGGCACGCGTGGTGGAGCTGGAACGCCTGCCACGCAACGCCGGCGGCAAGGTCGACAAGCACGCGCTCCGCAGGAGGTTGGGATGAGTCAGGCATCGTTCGTGCAGCACGGGATGTGGGTCATGCGGGGCGCGGGCGCCGCCTACCACATGCCGATGCTCGTGGAGTTACCCGGCGAGGCCGACCCCGGCGTGCTGGCCAAGGCGTGCGCGGCGGTGGCCGAGCGCCACCCGCTGCTCTCCGGCGCCCTGCGCGAGCAGGACGGCGTGGCCGTGATGGTCCCCGCGACCAGGCCGCCCGAGCTGCGCGTGGCCCGCCCCGGAGAGAGCGTCGAGGACGACATCGCCCGCCCGTTCGACCTCGGCACCGGGCCGCTGGTGCGCTTCACCCTGTTCGCGCCGCGCACCCTGCTGGTGACCGCCCACCACGTCGCCTTCGACGGGCACTCCAAGGACCTGCTGCTGCGCGACCTGCTGGCCGCCTACGACGGCGCGGTCCAGGACCCGCCCGCCGCCGGCTTCGCCGAGCTCGCCGAGGCCGAACGTGAGCGGGTGGCGCGGGCCCTGCCCGAGGCCCGCGCCTTCTGGCGGCCGCGCTGGAGCGAGCCGGTGCCGGTGATGGTCGCCGGGCACCTGCTGAGCTCGCGCGCGTCGGGGCCGGGCGAGGTCCTGGCCTTCGAGCTGCCCAGGGTCGAGCTCGACGGGCTCACCGTCTTCGAGACCACGCTCGCCGCGCTGCACGCCCTGCTGTTCCTGTACGGCAACAGCCGGGTCAGCACCGCCGTGGACCTGTCCACGCGGCGCCCCGAGAGCGAAGAGGTGATCGGCCCGTTCGTCAACGAGCTCCCCGTCGAGTCACGCCCGGACGCCGGCCTGCCCTTCCACCGCTTCGCCGGATCGTTGCGCGCCGAATGCCGGGCGATCTACCGGCACCGGGAGGTGCCGCTGGCCCGCGCGGTGCCGGGCCTGCGGCCGCACGCCGCGCTCGCGCCCGTCTCGCTCAGCTACCGCAGGCGGCAGCCCTACCACGGGACCGCAGGGGTGGACTGGCTGGTGCACAACGGCGCGGTGCGGGGCGAGCTGCAGCTGCAGATCGTCGACGACGGGCAGGTCCTGACGGCCAGCTTGCGCTGCTCGGCGCGTGCCGCCGCCGTGGCGGGCGAGCTGGCCGCGCACCTGCGTGCCGTACTGGAGCAGGTCGCGGCCACGCCGCTGGTGGCGATCGGCGAGCTGGCCGAACCGGCGGCGGAGCACGTCGCGCAGGCCGCCGCTCCCGAACCCCGGGCTGCGGCGGGGCCAGTCGACGAGGAACTGGCCGGAAGGTTGCGCGCCATCTGGGAGGAGGTCCTGCAGATCTCGCCGATCGGCGTGCACGACGACCTGTTCGACCTCGGCGGTCACTCGCTGACCGTCACCCAGATCATCGCCCGCATGCAGGGGCAGCTCGGCATCGAGGTGCCGCTCGACCTGTTCTTCGACAATCCCACCATCGCCGGAGTGCTCGATGAACTGCGCGCCCGCTGATCTGGAGGCGATGCTGATGATCAGGCACTTCGAGCTGGCGCTGCTCGACCTGTTCGCGCGGGGCGAGCTGGGCGGCACCACGCACACGTGCCTGGGCCAGGAGTACGTGCCCGTCGCGCTGACGCCCCTGCTCGGCCCCCGCGACCACGTGTTCAGCAACCACCGCGGGCACGGCCACTATTTGGCCAGGTTCGGCGACCCCCACGGCCTGCTGGCCGAGATCATGGGCCGCGAGGGCGCGATCTGCGGCGGCGTCGGCGGCAGCCAGCACATCCGCCGCGAGGGCTACCTGTCGACGGGCGTGCAGGGCGAGAGCCTGCCGCTGGCGGCGGGCAGCGCCCTGCACCTCAAGCGCACCTCGCCGGGTGCGCTGGCCTGCGCCTACATCGGCGACGGCACCTGGGGACAGGGCGCCGTGTACGAGACGCTGAACATCGCCGCGCTCTGGAAGCTGCCGTTGCTGGTCGTGGTCGAGCACAACGGCATCGCCCAGTCCACACCCGCCTCCGCGCACCTGGCGGGCGACATCGCCGGTCGCGCCGCCGCCTTCGGCGTGCGTCACGTGACCGTCGGCTCGCTGGAGGTCGGCGAGATCAGGCAGGCGCTGGAGCCGCTCGTCGCCGAAGTGCGGCTCGGCGAGCCGCTGGTGGCCGAGTTCGTCACCCATCGGCGCGGGCCGCACAGCAAGGGCGACGACACCCGCGACCCAGCCGACGTGGCCCGCATCCCCGACTGGCACGCCCGCCACGCGGCGTCGGGCGGCTTCGAGGCGATGGACAGGGCGGCGCGCGAGCTGATCGCGGCCGTCGTCGCGGAGGTCTCCGCCCGCCCGCCCGCGCGCCGGGAGGAGGCATGAGAGTGGCGGAGAACCTCAACGCCGCCCTGCACGGCGTGCTCGGCGACGACCCGGACGCCTACCTGCTCGGCGAGGACATCCTCGACCCGTACGGCGGGGCCTTCAAGATCACACGCGGCCTGTCGGAACGTTTCCCAGGACGCGTGCTCGGCACCCCGATCAGCGAGAACGCCATCACCGGCATCGCCACCGGGCTGGCCCTGGCCGGCGACACCGCGATCGTCGAGATCATGTTCGCCGACTTCGTCGCGCTGGCCTTCGACCAGATCTACAACTGCGCCAGCAAGTCGGTCACCATGTTCGGCTCGCGGGTGCCGATGCGCCTGGTCGTGCGCTGCCCCTCGGGAGGCGGGCGCGGCTACGGGCCCACCCACAGCCAGAGCCCGATGAAGCACTTCATCGGCATGCCGGGCCTGGCGCTGTACGAGATGTCGCCGCTGCACGACAACCGGGCGGTCTTCGCCGAGATGCTGGGGCGGGCGCAGCCGTGCCTGTTCTTCGAGGACAAGGTGCTCTACACGCGGCGCATGTACGACGTGCCCGCGCCGTTCCGCTGGGAGGCGGAGGGCGGCGTGGCCAGGGTGTGGCTGGACGAGCGGCCGGACTGCGTGATCGTCGCGCCCGGCGGCATGGTGCCCAGGGCGCTGGAGGCGATGCGCTCGCTGCTGCTGGAGTCGGAGATCAGCTGCACGCTGGTGGTGCCGTCGCGGCTGTACCCGTTCACCGCCGACGTGCCCGCCGCGCGGGCGGTCGTCGTGGTCGAGGAGAGCACGGCGGGCGGCACCTGGGGATCCGAGGTCGCGCAGGTGCTGCACCGGCGGTTGTGGGGCTCGCTGCGCCGGCCGGTCACCCAGGTCAGCTCCAGAGACAGCGTCATCCCCGCCGCCGCGCACCTGGAACGCGAAGTGATCGTGGACGCCGGCGACATCCGCGAGGCCGTGAAGGGGGCGCTGCGTGACTGACATCAGGGTGCCGAGACTCAACTCCAACGACGCCGACTACCTGGTCGTGGAGTGGCTGGCGGGCGACGGGAGCGAGGTCGAGGAGGGCGAGCCGCTCGTCGTGGTCGAGACGTCCAAGACCGCCGAGGAGCTGGAGAGCCCGGCCGCGGGCTTCGTGCGGCACGCGGTCGCGGCCGGGACCACGGTGACACCCGGCCAGGTGATCGCCGCCGTGACGGCCCACGCAGCCCCCGCCGTGACGGCCCACGGAACGCCCGCCTCGACGCCCGCCTCCGTGATGGCCCAGGGCGCCCCCGCCGTCGCGCAGGCCCCGCTCCCGGCCGCCGGCGGCCCGGTGATCACCGAGCCCGCCCGCGCGCTCATGGCCGAGCGCGGCCTCACCGACGAGCAGGTGCGCGGGCTCGACGTGCCCGTCGTCCGCCGCGCCGACATCGAAGGCCTGCTCGCCGCCGCCCCCGCGATCACGCTGTCGCGCGTGCAGCAGGCCGTCGGCAGGGCCGTCGCCCTGTCGCACGCCACCATCCCCGCCGCGTACGCCGTCGTCCGCATGGACCTCGGCGCCGCGCTCCAGCGTGCCACCCGTCTCACCCGCGAAGTGCGCCGCCCCGTCGGCCTGGCCGAGCTGTTCGTCCACGCCGTCGCGGGCCTGCATCCCGCCTTCCCGCTGTTCTTCGCCACGCTCGACGGCGACAGAGCCGTCCTCGCGCCGGCGCCCCAGGTGGGCGTCACCCTGGACCTCGGCCACGGCCTGTTCGTGCCCGTCGTCCACGACACCTCCGACCTGGCCCGCATCGCCGTACGCCTGACCGAGCTCAGGCTCGCCGCCGCGAGCGGGACCTTCCGCGCCGAGGACCTCGACGGCGCCACCATCGCCGTCACCCTGCACACCGAGGCCGAGGTGATGCTCGCCATCCCCTTCGTCTTCCCCGGCCACGCCTGCGCGCTGGCGGTCACCGCTCCCCGGCCGGAACCCGTGGTGCTGCCGGACGGCACCATCGCGGCCCGGACCATCGCGCACATCGGCCTGGCCTACGACCACCGCTTGATCAACGGACGAGAGGCCGCGTCGTTCCTCGGCGCGCTCAAGGAGGCTCTGACGTGACGACTACCGACCACGTGATGCGCCAGTGGCTGGCCCAAGCCCTGTCGCGATGTTGCGAAGGACGGCTGAGCGCCGACGACATCATGGCGGCCGACTGCTCGTTCCTGGCCATGGGGGTCGACTCGATCGCCATGGTCAGGCTGGTGGACGCCGTGGAGTGCGAGTTCGACGTGATCCTCGACGGCCGCTTCCCCGAGGACCTGGACGCGCTGGCCGCCCTCCTGGAGCTCGAGACCTCGGGGGCCGGCCATGGCTGACCGGGTGGCGATCGTGGGCGCTGGCCTGGCGGGCTCGCTGCTGGCGCTGTTCCTGGCCCGTCGCGGCCACCGGGTGGAGGTCTACGAGCGGCGGGGCGACCCGCGCGCGATCGGATGCGAGGAGGGCCGCTCGATCAATCTGGGACTGTCGGCGCGCGGCATCCGCGCGTTGCGGCTGGCCGGACTGTGGGAGCGTGTCAGAGCCGTGTCGGTGCCGATGCGCGGACGCATGGTGCACCCGCCCTCCGGCCCGCCCTTCTTCCAGCCGTACGGCCGTGACCCCGGCCAGATCCTCTACTCGATCCGCCGCGACGCGCTCAGCTCGATCCTCATCGACCAGGCCGAGAAGCAGCCCGGCGTGCGCTTCTTCTTCGACGCCCAGGTCAGCGGCATCGACAGGGAGGCGCCCGCGATCACCGTCTCCGGCCGGGGACGCGTGGAGGCCGACTTCGTCGTCGGCGCCGACGGAGTCTCCTCCCTGGTACGGCGGGCGGTGCCCGGCGGCGTGCGCACCGACGTGCTCGAATGGGGGTACAAGGAGCTGCACCTGCCAGAGACCGACCGGCTGCAGGCGCTGCACGTCTGGCCTGGCCAGGGCGCGCTCATGGTCGCCCACCCCAACCTCGACGGCTCGCTGACCTGCACCGCCTTCCTGCCCCACGACGTCATCGCCGGCCTGTCCGGCCGCCGCGCCGTCGAGGCCTTCTTCGAGCGGGTCTTCCCCGGCTCGACGGAGCTCGTGCCCGACCTGGCCGGGCAGTTCGCCGCAGGGCCGGCCGGCCAGCTGACCACCGTCAGGTCCACGAGCTGGCACCACGCCGACCGCCTGGTCCTCGTCGGCGACGCCTGCCACGCCGTCTACCCCTTCTACGGCCAGGGCATGAACTCCTCGCTGGAGGACTGCGTGGTCCTGGAGGAGTGCCTGGCCCGCCATCCGGGCGACCGCCTGGCCGCCTTCGCCGACTACCAGCGCCTGCGCAAACCGCACACCGACGTGCTCGCCGACCTGTCGGCCGACAACTTCCTGGAGCTGCGCGACCGGCTGCGCTCGCCGCTGCACCTGGCGCGCAAGCACGCCGACGTGGTCCTCAACCGGCTCTTGCCCCGCCACTGGCAGCCGCTCTACACGATGATCTCGCACACCACCATGCCGTACGGCGACGCGCTGCGCCGGGCCCGCCGCCAGGACGCCGTGCTGCGCGCCGCCGCCGGGGCGGGACTCCTGGCGGGCGCCGCCCTGCTCATGCGCGGAAGGGCGGCGCTCATGCGCGGAAGGGCGGCCAGGACGTGATCGTCCATCCCGACGACCCCGCCCTGCGCCTGGTCGACGTGGGCGCGCTGGAGGAACTGGCCGAGCCGTACAGGGACGCCGCCGCGCGGGTGGCCGCGTGGGCGCGCGAGTTCCTGTGCCGCCCGCACCCCGAACTGGGCCGTCGCGGCCCCGTCTGCCCGTACGCGCAGGGCTCCATCGACCGCGCCCGGTTCTACCTGGCGGTACGGCCCGGCGTCCCGTCGTCGGTCGCCGAGGTGGTGCGCGCGCTGGAGCCGTACCGGGCCTGGTTCGCCGAGCTCGCCCCGCGCGAGAAACCCGACTCCCTGCACACGGCGGTCCTGGTGCTCTTCCCCGACGCGGGCGACCGGCTCGGCCTCATCGACGGCGCGCAGCAGGAGCTGAAGGACGACTACGTGCCCGACGGGCTGATGATCGGCGAGTTCCACCCGGGGCCGCCGGACAAGGGCGGCCTGTGGAACCCCGACCTGCGCCCGCTGGCCGCGCCCGTGCCGATGCTGGTCATCAGGCACATGGTCGCCACCGACCTGCCCTTCCTGGCGGGAGACGCCGCCCACCTGCTCGCCTACCGGCGGCTGCACGGCGAGGCGCGACAACGGCGCGTTCCTGAGCACCTGCGAGAGGCGGTGGCAGAACGGTGACGACCGTCGTTCTGAGCCCGGAGCAGGAACGCCTGTGGTTCCTGCAGCAGGCCGGGCTGGGCGGGGAGGCCTACCTGGTGTGGGCGGCACACCGGCTGTCGGGCGAGCTCGACGTGCCACTGCTCGGGCAGGCCGTGGGCACGCTGGTGGAACGCCATCCGGCGCTGCGCACGGCCGTCGTCGCCGGGGTGGACGGCAGGCCGGAAGGCCGGGTGCGCTCCCGCGTGGACGTGCCCTTCGAGGTCGCGCCGCCCGCCACGCAGGAGCGGGCCAGGGAACTGGTCGACGCCTTCGTGGCCGAGCCGTTCTCGCTCGGCAGGGCGCCGCTGGTTCGGGTGCTGCTCGTGCCCCTGGGCGAGAAGGAGCACGTCCTGGCGCTGGCCGCCCATCACCTCGCGTGCGACGGGCCCTCGCTGGAGGTGCTGGTCGACGAGCTGTACCGGCTCTACGGGGGCGAGGCGTTGCCCCCGCCGCCCGAGGTGTCGCCCGGGACCGGCGACCTGACCCAGGCACGTGCCTACTGGCGGGAACGGCTCGCCGGTGCGCCCGCCGTCCTGGACCTGCCGCTCGACCGGCCCCGCCAGGACCGGCCCGGCTCGCCCGGCGCCCGCCACACCCTCCGGCTGCCGCAGGAGCTCGTCGACGGGCTGGCCGTGGCCGTCAAGGAGACCAGGGCCAGCGCGTTCATGCTGATGCTGGCCGCCGTGGCGGTCGTGCTCGGGCGGTTCGCCGACGAGGAGGACGTGGTCGTCGGCAGCCCGGTCAGCAACCGCGAGCATCCCGGCGCGGTCGGCATGTTCGTCAACACCCTCGCCCTCCGCGCCGACCTCACCGGCGACCCCACGCTCGGCGAGCTGGTCAGCCGGGTGCGGCGCACCGTGCTGGGCGCGCTGACGCACCGGCGGCTGCCGTTCGACGAGGTCGTGGAGCTGTCGGGTGTGGCCAGGGACCGGCGGCACAACCCGCTGTTCCAGGCGATGCTCGTCGTCGACCTGCCGGGAGAGGGCGTGCGCGACGTGCCGGGGCTGGAGGTCGTGCCCTACGACCTGCCCGCGCCGCCCGTCGCCCGGTTCGACCTGACCGTGGTGGCCTCGCTGGGCGCCACGGGCACGCTGGCGCTCGACTACGCGGCCGGGCTGTTCGACGAGGCGACGGTGGCCACGATGGCCGACCACCTGGTGAGCGTGCTCGGGGCGCTGACGGGGGACAGGGACAGGCGGCTGGGGGAGCTCACCTTCCCCCGAACGCACATCGCCCCAGCCCAGGGGCCCTTCCCCGCGGTCGAGCCGGTGCACGAGCAGGTCGCCCGGCGCGCCGCCGCCGACCCCGGAGCGCCCGCGCTGATCGGAGACGGCATCACGCTCACCTACGGGACGCTGGAGCGGCGCGCCAACCACCTGGCCCACCGGCTGCGGGCGCTCGGGGTCACCACGGGCGAGACGGTCGCGGTCGTCCTGCCCGCCGGCCCCGACGCGCTGGTCGCCATCCTGGGCGTGCTCAAGGCGGGCGGCGCCTACGTGCCGCTGGATCCCGGGCAACCGGCGGCGCGGCTGGCCGGGCTCGTCGCCGACGCCGGATGCCGCGCCGTCATCGGGACCGAGATCACCGTCGGCGATCACGAGGCCGAGCACCCGCCGCCCCGCGTGGCCTCCGACCTCGCGTACGTGATCTACACCTCGGGCTCCACCGGCCGCCCCAAGGGCGTCGCCGTGGGTCACGACAGCCTCGCCCGCCTGACCGAGGCCTTCCGTGACGTGCACGACTGCTTCGCCCCTGGCCAGCGCGTGCTCATGATCCCGCCGCTGACCTTCGACGCCTCGGCGGGCGACCTGTTCCCCGCGCTCACCGGCGGCGCGGCCCTCGTCGTGCACCCCGATCCCGCCGAGCTCGACGGCCCTGGACTGGTCGCCTTCTGCGCCCGGTACGGCGTCACCGCGGTCGACACCGCCTCCGCGTTGTGGCGGAAGTGGACGGAGGAGCTCGGCCCCGTCCCCGCCGACTGGCCGGTGACCACCATGATGGTCGGCGGCGAGCGGGTGCCGATCGACTCCCTGCGCGCCTGGGCACGCAGGACCGGCGGGAAGATCGCGTTCTACAACCACTACGGCCCCACCGAGGCGACGGTCTGCGCGACCGTGCACCGGACCGTCGACGGCGGCGACACGCCCGTCTCCCTGCCCATCGGCCGCCCGCTGCCGCACGTGCGCGCCCACGTCCTCGACCGCCACGGCAGGCGCGTGCCCACCGGGGTGCGCGGCGAGCTGCACCTGGGCGGGCCGTGCCTGGCCAGAGGCTACGTCGGCGGCCCCGAGCTCACGCGCGCCGCCTTCGTGCCCGACCCCTTCGCCGGCGGGCTCATGTATCGCACCGGCGACCTGGTCAGGCAGGACGCCGACGGCGTGCTGCACTTTCTGGGACGCGCCGACCGGCAGATCAAGCTGCGCGGACGTCGCATCGAGCCAGGAGAGGTGGAGTCGGCGCTCGCCGCCCACCCGGCCGTGCGGGAGTCGGCTGTCGTCGCCCGCGACGAGCTGCTGATCGCCTACGTCACCGGGCGGCCCGCCGGCGACCTGCGCGACTTCCTGCGCGAACGGTTGCCCGGCCACCTGGTGCCCTCGGCGTTCGTGTGGATGGACACGATCCCGCTGACCGCCCACGGCAAGGTCGACGAGGCGGCGCTGCCCGCACCCGTGCTGGGGGCCGCCGCCTACGAGCCGCCGTCCGGACCGGTCGAGCAGACGCTGGCCCGGATCTGGGAGCGGCGGATCGGGGTGGAACGGGTGGGCAGGCACGACGGGTTCTTCGAGGCCGGCGGGCACTCGCTGCTGGCGGCCTCCGTGGTGGCCGACGTCGAGAGGGAGCTGGGGGTGCGGCCGCCGATCGCGGCGCTGTTCGCCGCCCGCGACCTGGCGGCGCTGGCCGCATCCCTGACCCCGGCGGACACCCCGGCGGACACCTCGGCGGACACCTCGGCGGACCGGGCCGCGCTCGCCGCCGACCTGGTGCTGCCCGCCGACATCGAACCGGGGCCCCGCCGTACGGGACGTCCGCGCCGGATCCTGCTCACCGGCGCCACCGGCTTCCTCGGCCCGCACGTCCTGGAGGAGCTGTCGCGCCACGACGGCCTCCAGGTGCGGTGCCTCACCCCCGACGGCACCGGAGGGGTGCGCGGCGACCTGACCCGCCCGCTGCTCGGCCTGCCGCCCTCGGCGTTCGACGAGCTGGCCGAGGAGACGGACCTCATCATCCATCTGGCCAGGCAGGTCAGCTTCGTCCTGCCGTACGGGCGGCTGCGCGCGGTGAACGTCACCGGGACGGCCGGGATCCTGCGCCTGGCCGCGACCGGGCCGGTCACCCCCGTGCACGCCGTCTCGACCCTGGGCGTGTTCCTCGGCCACCCCGGCACCGTCACCGAGCGCAGCGTTCCGGCGCGACCCCGGTCGGGCGACTACTACCTGAGCCGGTGGGCGGGCGAGCGGCTGGCGCTCACCGCCAGGGAGCGGGGCCTGCCCGTCACCCTGCACCGGCCCGCCCGCGTGGGACCGCACAGCCGCACCGGCCGGTGGAGTCCAGGCGACCACCTGGCCCGCATGATCATCGCGTCGGCCCAGCTCGGTCTCGTCCCCGACCTGGCACACGAGGAGGACCTGTTGCCCGCCGACCACCTGGCCCAGGCCGTCGTACGGCACGCGCTTGCCGGCGCCCCCGCCACGCTGCACCACTTCAACGAGCTGACGATCGGCTACCCGGAGATCGCCGCCGTCCTCACCGAGGCGGGCGCGCCCGTCGACCTCGTCCCCTGGCGCACCTGGCTGGCCGCCGCCCGGAACCGTACCGACCTGGCCGTCACCCCCCTGATGCCGTCGTTCACCGACGAGCCGCCCCTGGCGGAACGCCCCCGCTTCGACTGCCGCGCCACCAGGGCCGCCACCAGGGCCGCCATCAGGGCCGCCACCGGTCTGCCCGGCCCGCCCTCGGCCCGCGACCTGCTCGCCCTCGCCGTCGAGCGGTTCGCCGCCGACGGCCTCCTGGAACGGGTCCCGTCATGCCGGGGCTGAGCGCGCGGCGCTTCGCCGGGATCTGGACGGCCGAGCTGGTGTCGGTGATCGGCTCCAGCCTGACCGCGTTCGTGCTGAGCGTCTGGGTCTACCAGGAGTCCGGCTCGGAGACGCAGTTCGCGCTGAACATGCTCTGCGCCACCCTGCCTGGCCTGCTGATCACCCCGTTCGCCGGGGTGATCGTCGACCGCTTCGACCGCCGCGCCGTGCTGCTCCTGGCCGACGGAGGGGCGGCGGCCGTCACCCTGGTGCTGGCCGCCCTGGCGCACACCGGGCACCTGCAGGTCTGGCACGTCTACCCGGCCACCGTGGTCGCCGCCGTCTGCGGCACCTTCCACCTGACCGTCTACCAGGCGATGACGCCCCTGCTCGTGCCCGAACGCCACCTCGGCCGGGCCAACGGGCTGCTGCAGACCACGTTCGCGCTGCAGATCGCCGCCCCCGTGCTGGCCGGGACGCTGATGGAGGCGGTGGGGCTGCGCGGGGTGTTCCTGCTCGACCTGCTGTCGTTCGCCGTCGTCGCGTGCGTGGTCGCGTCGACCCGGCTGCCGCGGTCGATCCTGCGTCCCGCCGCAGACGCCGTGCCGCCCTCGCTCGGGGCCGACCTGACCTTCGGCTTCGCCCGGCTGCGGGCCGGCGGGCTGCTGCCGCTGGTCGCGGCGTTCGCGGCGTTCAACTTCGTGTTCGCCGTCGCCGGGGTGCTGATCAGGCCGCTCATCCTGTCGTTCACCACGCCCGCGACGCTCGGCCTGCTGGTGTTCGCCGGCGGGGCTGGGCTGTTCGCCGGGAGCCTGGTCATGGGCGCCTGGGGCGGGCCGCGGCGCAAGGTCGCCGGGGCCGGGGTGTTCATGCTGCTCGGTTCCGTCGCCCTGGCCGGGCACGCGCTGCGGCCCTCCGTGCTGCTGATCGCGGTGGTGGCGCCCGTGTTCCTGTTCACGATTCCCGTGGTGAACGCCTGCCTGACCACCGTGCTGCAGAGCCGTACGGAGGCCTCGGCGCAAGGGCGGGTGCTGGCCAGCGCCAGGACGGTCAGCCAAGCCGCCGTGCCGCTGGGGTACCTCATCGCGGCCCCGCTGGCCGAGCACGTGATGGCGCCCGCGCTCCTGCCCGGCGGGGCCCTGGCCGGGGTGCTCGGCGGGGTGCTCGGCACGGGGGAGGGGAGGGGCATCGCGCTGGTCTTCCTCGCCGACGGGGCGCTGCTGCTCGTGGCGGGGGCGGCGACGTTGCTGCTGCCGAAGCTACGCCGCCTCGACGCACCCGCCCGTCCGCGCCTGCCCGCTTCCGTCTCGTCTCCCACGTCCTGAGAGAACCCGATGCCCCTGCCCCTGACCCCCGACGACGCCGCGCCCTACCTCGACGGCCGCGCGCCCGGCGCGCACCTCGACGTGGTCGGCGCCATGACCGTGCACGCCGTCGCCGCGGCGCTGCGCCTGGGCGTCTTCGCCGCCCTGAGCGCCCCCGCCGACGCGCCCGCCCTCGCGCGCACCCTCCGCGCCGACCCCGCAGCCCTCGCCCTCCTGCTCGACGTGCTGGTCGCGACCGGCTACCTCGCCCGTGAAGGCCCCCGCTACCGCCGCACGCCGCTCGCCGGAACCCTCGACTGGTACGGCGACAGCCTGCTGTTCTGGCACGAGATGACCGGCCAGTTGTGGGGCGGCCTGACCGAGTCGGTGCGCAGCGGCGAGCGCGGCGCCGACTTCTACACCTGGCTCGGCGACCGCCCCGAGGCCCGCTCCCGCTTCGAGACCATCCTGTACGGCCAGGCCGGCTGGCTCAGCACCGAGATCGTCACCCTGGCGCCCCCGCCACCCGATGCCACGCGCCTGCTCGACCTCGGCGGCGGCCACGCCCGCTACAGCCTCGCCTACTGCGCCGCCCACCCCCGCCTGCACGCCACGGTCGCCGACCTGCCCGCCGCCCTCGACGCGGGGATCACCGCCGCCAAGCAGGCCCAGCTCCACGAACGCGTCACCTTCGAGGGCCGCGACCTCACAGCCGCGCTGCCGCACCGGGACCAGGACTGTGTCCTGCTCTTCAACCTCCTGCACGGCTTCCCCGCCGCCCAGGCGCGCGCCCTGGTGGCCACCGCCGCCGGGACGCTGCGCCCCGGCGGCCGCCTGATCATCCTGGAGCGCGACCCGGAACGCGCGGCCGACCCGGTGACCAGCGCGTTCAGCCGCCTGTTCGCGCTCAACCTGCACCACACCCAGGGAGGAACCCTGCACACCCTCGCCGACCTGGCGGCCTGGTCGCGGGAGTGCGGCCTGGCTGAGCCGGCCGTCGCTGACCTCACCCGGTCGCCGGCCCACCGGCTCCTGATCGCCGATCTGCCTCCTGGAACTCCTCGGCCGTGATCCCCAGCAACACCACGTCCTCGTAGCGGCCCGCCGCGTACCTGCTGCGCCTGCGGCGGCCCTCGGTGACGAATCCCAGCGCGCCGTGGAGCTTCAGCGAGCCCTCGTTCGAGGCGTAGACCTCGATGTCGCACTTCTGGAAACGCCGCTCGCCGAACATGTAGCGCAGGAGCAGGGCGATCGCCTCGCGGGCATAGCCCCTGCGCTGGTGCGGGTTGCCGACCGCGATGCCGTACCCGAACGTGCCGTTCACGCGGTCGGCGTGGTGAGTGTTGATCATGCCGACCGGCGTGTCGTCGTGCGCGTCCGCGATGACCAGCCGGAACTCGTCGAGGTCCGGATCCTGCCCGGCCAGCTCCTTGGCCCACGCCCGCGCCCGTTCGGCGGACCGGGGCGGGGTGACCAGCCAGCCGTTGCGCTGGTCGTCGGAGAAGCCGTCGAAGACGGCGAACGCCTCCCAGTCGCCCGGCTCCGCGCCGCGCAACCGAACCCGCTCGCCCACCCACACCGAAGTCATGACCCCATGATCGCCGATCAGCGGATCCTGGCTCCATAGGCGTGCTCGACCCTCATGGTCATGAGCACCCGCCGGTCGGAGACCATGACCTCCCGGTACTCCTCCCAGTCGGGATGCTCGCCCGCGGCCTTCCGGTAGTAGTCGACCAGCGCCTCCACCTCCGGCCCCCGCGGATCGGATCCCGGCCCCGTGAGCGTGGCCACGCCCTCGACGGTCGCCCACTCCCACCCGTCGGCGCTGGTCACCGTGAGGGTGGCGCGCGGGTCACGACGCAGGTTGGCCGTCTTGGCCCGGCCCTCCGTCATCGACACGTGCAGGATGCCGGACTCCGGATCGTAGTAGGGCGTGACCGGTGAGAGCTGGGGCCGCCCGTCCGACTTGATCGTCGCCAGGATGCCCAGGCGGCTGCGGGCGAGCAGCGCGAGCGGGTCAAAGGCAGTATCGGTCATGGTCGTGCTCCCGATGGTGTGCGGAACTGATCGATCAGGGCAGCGTAGCTCTCACCCTCCCGCCCCGCCGCGACCGCCCGCCTCGCGACCTCCCTGACGAATCCCGGCAGACCTGGATCGACGCCGAGGACCTCGCTCTCCTCCACGAGGTGGTCCATCGCCGCCAGGTGCGTGGCGACGGTCGCGTCCGTCGCCGGGAAGTCGCCCTTGTCGATCTGCTCGGCATAGCCGGGCAGCCAACCGGCGACGGTCCCCACCGTCGGCCCGGCGACCGCCGCGAACGCCGACGCGTCCACTCCCGCCGCCGTCAGCATCGCCGCACCGTGCAGGAAACCGTTCAGGACACTCCACATCACCCCCAGCAGGGCCACGTCGTAGAGCGAGGCGAGGCCGTGGTCCTCGCCCAGGTGGAGGCTCTGCCCGCCCAGGGCGCTCAGGGCGGTCTGGTGGCGGTCGAACGCCTCGCCGGGCCCGCTGTACAGCACGACGGCCTCGTCGGTGGCGATCGCCTGCGGGATCGCCATGATCGCGCCGTCCAGGTACGAGGCGCCACGCGCCGCCGCCCACTCAGCGGTGCTCCTGGCCTGCTCCGCCGTCCCCGACGTCAGGTTCACCACCGCCCGCCCCGCCAGCTCCAGCGGGTCGAGCAACTCGCGCGCCGCCGCGTAGTCCGTCACGCACAGGACGACGAGCTCGCTCGCCGCCACCGCTTCCGCCGCCGAACCCGCGGCCTTCGCCCCCTGGGCGACGAGGGGCTCAGCCTTGCTCGCCGTACGGTTCCACACGGTCGTCTCATGCCCGGCGGCCAGGAACGCGCCGGCAAGTGCCTGGCCCATGAGGCCCAGGCCGATTACGGAGATCTGCATGGCAGTATCAAAAACGTTGATACCGGTATGAAGGTCAAGCAGGGGAGCGAGCATGCTGATCGGGGAGCTGAGCCGCGTCACCGGAGTACACGCCCACCAGCTGCGTTACTACGAGGCGCAGGGGCTGCTCGAGCCGCGCCGGGGCGGCAACGGGTACCGGGAGTACGGCGAGGACGCGGTGCTGACGGTCACCCAGATCCGGCGCCTGCTCGCGGCGGGATTGTCGACGCAGGAGATCGCTTACATCCTGCCGTGCGCCACCGGACCGGAGCCGGAGCTGTACGCGTGTGAGGAACTGCTGGAAATGCTCAGGGCGCGGATGAGCGGGCTGGACGAGCACATCGGCACGCTCATGCAGTCGCGGCGGGCGCTGAGCGACTTCATCGCGGCCACGGAGGAGCGGGTGGCGGTCTGACGCCCGGGGTGGGGTCTGACCGCCACCCCAGGGTGCGGTCCTCCTACTGGACGCACAGGCAGAACGGATGCCCCGCCGGGTCGAGGAACACCCGGAACGTCGTGCCCGGCTGGTGCTCGTGCTTGGTCGCCCCCAGCTCGAGCACCGCCGCCTCGCCGGCGTCGAGGTCGTCGACCATCAGGTCGATGTGCATCTGCTGCGGCACCTCCTGCGCCGGCCACTTCGGCGGCGTGTAGTCGTCGACCTCCTGGAAGGAGATGCAGGCCCCGTAATCGGCCTTGATGTCGGCCCAGCCGGGCGAGGCCTCGACCTTCCAGCCGAGCATCGCGGCGTAGAAGGCAGCCAGGGCCTCGGCGTCGGGGCAGTCGAGGACGGTGGTCGGGAAGGATGCGATAGCCATGCCGAGCACCCTAGGCGGGGAGGCTGACGTTTTCCGTCCGGATTGAACCTCAAATCGTCTTAACGGTCTCGCCCCATTCGCCGGGGAACGGGCGAGAACGTGGCCGAATCTGGACAGGGCAATTCAGCTGCCGAAAAAAGCCATCTAAGATCCGGACCGGGGCATAGAGTGCCAGTCCGATGTCTCCCTAAGGATGCGCTGAGTGTCAGATTCTCCACCGCGACCGCCAGGGGCTGACCAAACGACCGCGGCCTTGACGGTGACCATTCTGATCGGACTGGGCCAGATACTCGCGGTGTGGACTCCCGAGGCCAGGCTCGTCATGGGTCTGCTCTTCCTGGTGATATGCGTCTATCTGCTTCAGAAGTTCTGGGACGGGACTTCGCGGCTGTACAGGGTGCTCGGCATTGTGAGCATCGCCGTCGTCCTCGTGGTCACCTCTTTCGCCGCCGCCGGCCTCGTCGCCGACCGAGCCGAGCCCGCCGCCAAGCCCGCCGCCAAGCGCGAGACCAGCACCCCCTCGCCCGCAGCCAGCGCCTCTCCCTCCGCCAGCCCGTCGCCGTCGGTGTACACCGTCAGTTCGAGCACCGACAAGCCCGAAGGGGCGATGTTCCTGGCCGACCTGGGAGAAAGCGCCGAGTCGTCGGACAACGTGAGCTCACTCGGAGAGTTCGACCTCAACGGCGTGGCATATGAGAAGAGCGTCAGAGTGGACGCGGGATGCACGAGCGCGGAGTTCTCCGCGACCGGGCGGGGCAAATGGGTGGACTTCACTTTCGAACCGTCCTACTCGTCCTTTCAGGCCATCATCGGCTTGGACGATTCGAGCAGCAGAAGGGTCGAAAGCCTGTCTTACCGGATCTTTGTCGGCGGATTCGAGGTCGACTCTGGAACGATCTACGCGGACGGGCAGGAACGGCTCAACATTCCCATCGTCGGTGCCCGGCAACTGCGTCTCCTGGTCGACCCTTCGGACTACGTGAGCTGCTCGTCCGTCAGCAGGGACGGTGACATCATCTGGGGCAACGCGGTCCTCCTACCCTGATACCGGGGCGTTTCCATGACCACTAGGCTGATCGTTCGCCGGTGGAAGGGGGATGGTTGACGATGGCCGCGGAAGAGGATTTCAAGCAGGTCGGCGACGAGCTGGCCGACCTGGGAGTGCGGGTCTCCAGGATGATGGGCAGACCCGCGCTCAAGGACCAGGCGGGCAAGGTGTTCGCGAGCCTGCAGCGGGACGGGGCGATGGTGTTCCGGCTGGTGAGGGATACAGCGGAGCACGCGGCCGCGCTCGAGCTGCCGGGGGCCTCGTTGTTCGACCCGATGGGGCAGGGCAAGGTGGTCAAGGACTGGGTGGTCGTGCCGCACTCGTCAGTGGACAAGTGGACCGACCTGGCCGAGGCGGCGCTCAGCCGTCCGCGTTGATCGCCGACGTTGCGCGGTCTCCCTGACGTTCATGAGGTGTGCCAGTTCGGGGTCAGGCTGATTCCGGCGCTCTGGCTCAGCGTGAACCGCTCGTCGCCCCGCAGGAGCAGGTGGAGTCTCCTCGCCGGAGAACACCGTTCCGGCCGCTCGCAGAGAATGGTCGGGGCGCTGGGGCCGGTAGCCCTTGGCCGAAAAGCGAGTGGCGCGCAGCGAGCCAACGGAGAGGCGAAGCGGCGTCTGTGGGAGCCGCATCGTCACCGCTGTCGCTGATCGAGGTGGCAGCCCGCAGCCGTCGACCACGGCGACCATGCGGGGTCCGGGGCGGCAGCCCCGGCTGGGGGTCTTGGGGGGCTCGGCCCCCCAAAGGAGGGGAGTCCGAGCTCGACCAGCGCCGAAGGCGCACGAGCGGCGAGGCCCATGCGGTCAGGCGGAGTCGCGGATGACCAGTTCCGTGGGAAGGATGATCGGGTCCGAGGGGCCGCCCTGGAAGAGGCCGAGCAGGAGCTGCACCATCGCCGAAGCCTGGTCGGACACGGGGTGGCGCATGGTGGTGAGCGGCGGGTCGGTGTACTTGGCCGCCTCGATGTCGTCGAATCCGACGAGCGCCACGTCCCCGGGCACGCTGCGCCCGGCCTGGCGGAGCGCCTGGAGGGCGCCGACGGCCATGAGGTCGTTGGCGACGAACACGGCGTCGAGGGACGGGTCGTCGCGCAGGAGCTGGCGCATGGCGATGGCGCCCGACTCGCGGGTGAAGTCGCCGACGGCGACGATGGAGCGGCGGTCGGAGTCGCGCAGAACGTTGCGGTAGCCGGCGAGCCGATCCTGGCCGGCGATCATGTCGAGTGGTCCCGCGATGGTGGCGATGCGGTTGCGGCCGCTGTCGAGGAGGTGGCGCACGGCCTTCTCGGCGCCGCCGACGTTGTCGTTGTCGACGAAGGGGATGTCGATGGGTACGGCGGGCCTGCCGTACGACACGACGGGCACCCGCATGCGGGCGATGGCCGAGGGCAGCGGGTCGGCGCCGTGCATGGAGATGAGCATCACGCCGTCGACGTGGCCGCTGGCGATGTAGCGCTCCACTCGGGCGTGTGACTTGGCCGTGGAGGCCAGCATGAGGACGACCTGCTTGTCGGCCGCCTCCAGCTCGAGGGAGGCCGAGCGGATGACGGTGGCGAACAGGGGGTCGTCGGAGAAGACGCGGGTGGGTGGCTCGGACACCACGAGGGCGATGGAGTCGGTGCGCTGGGTGACGAGGCTGCGGGCGGCGGAGTTGGGCACGTAGCCGAGCTCGTCGATGGCGCGGACCACGACGTCGCGGATGTGGGGTGCGACGGTGGTCTGGCCGTTGACGACTCGGGAGACGGTGGCGCGGGAGACGCCCGCTCGCGCCGCCACCGCCTCCAGGGTCGGACGCTTCATCCCTTGATCCCGCCGGCGAGCAGGCCGCGGACGAAGTATCGCTGCATTGAGAGGAACACCACGAGAGGAATGATGACAGAGACGAAGGCTCCGGCGGTCAGCCGCTGCCATTCGTCGCCGCGAGTGCCCGCCATCTGCGCGAGCCGTACGGTCATCGGCGCGGATTCGGCGGTGCCGCCCGCGAAGATGAGGCCGACGAGCAGGTCGTTCCAGACCCACAGGAACTGGAAGATCGCGAAGGTGGCGAGGGCGGGTGCGACGAGGGGCAGGATGATCCGCCGGATGATCTGGCCATGGGTGGCGCCGTCGACGCGGGCGGCCTCGATGAGGTCGCCGGGCAGTTCGGCCATGAAGTTGTGGAGCAGGAAGATGGCGAAGGACAGGGCGAAGCAGGTGTGGGCGAACCATACCTGGACGAATGGTTGCATCTCGCCCAGTTCCCAGGCGGGCAGCAGCGTGACCCCGAAGACCGTGACGCCCTGGGAGAAGAACGACAGCAGCGGGACCAGGGCCATCTGCAGCGGCACGATCTGCAGGGCGAAGATGCCGAGGTAGATCCAGTCGCGCCCGGGGAACTTCAGCCAGGCCAGCGCGTAGGCCGCGAGGGCGGCGAAGGCCAGGGGGAAGAGCACCGAGGGCACGGTGATGACGACGGAGTTGATCAGGAAGCGGAACAGCTGCCCCGAGGACGACGAGGAGCCGAAGAGCACCTCCTGGTAGTTCTCCAGGGTCAGGTTCGGCGAGCCGAAGAAGGTCCACCAGCCGGTCGACTTGATCTCGTCCTCTGGACGGAACGATGACAGCAGCAGGCCGAAGGTGGGGGTGGTCCACAGCAGCGCGATGATCAGCGCGATCAGCGAAGCCGTACGGGTGGCGAGCTTGCTCCGCACGCGAGAGGCAGCGTTCATCGGGCCTTCTGCACCTTTCGCTGGTACCAGACGATCGGCATGACCAGCACGAACAGGAAGACCGCCAGCGCGGCGCCCTTGCCCGTCTCGCCGAAGCGGAAGGCGTTGTTGTACATGTCGACCGCGATGACGCTGGTGTCGAAGTTGCCGTTGGTCATGGTCCTGACGATGTCGAAGAGCTTCAGGGTGCCGATGGCCTGGGTGACACCGACGACGATCACGGCGTTCCTGATGGAGGGCAGGGTGACGCGGAAGAACATGGAGAACGGCCCCGCTCCGTCGAGCTTGGCCGCCTCGACGATCTCGGCGGGGATGCCCTTGATCGCCGCGGACAGCACGACGGTGGCGAAGCCCGCCTGGATCCAGACCAGGACCAGGATCAGGAAGAAGGTGTTGTACGGCGCTTCCAGCAGCCACTGGCGGGGCTCTCCGCCGAGCCAGACCATGATCTGGTTGAGCAGGCCGATCTGGTCGGCCTCCTCGGGCCGGTAGGCGTAGACGAACTTCCAGATGATGCCCGCGCCGACGAAGGAGATCGCCATGGGCAGGAAGACCAGCGCCTTGGCCAGCCGCTCGAAGCGGGTGCGGTCGACGAGCACCGCGTAGACCAGGCCGATCGAGGTGACCAAGAGCGGGGTCAGCACCAGCCAGATGAGCGTGTTGCGCAACGTCAGCAGCGCCTCGGGCTGGGTGAACATCCAGACGTAGTTGTCGAGCCCGACGAAACGCTGGGAGTCGCCGCTCATGAAGGACAGCAACGCGGTCCTGATGGTCGGCACCAGCAGGCCAATGGTCATCAGGATGAGGGCCGGGGCCAGCATGATCGTCGCGGTGAACCGCGATGTGCGGTCGAGCACCAGGATGATCAGGCCGACCACGGCGAGGAAGGCGACGACGCCGAGCAGCAGCATGACAAGCTTGGGCTGCTCGGCGCCGAAGTCGAAATCGAGATCCATATGATCAGTTGGTGGGCCAGGACTTGTCGATGGCGTCGAGCGCCTCCTGAGTGCTCTTGCCGTTGATCCAGGCCGTCATCTCCTTCCAGAAGGTGCCCGCGCCCACGGCGGCCGGCATCAGGTCGGATCCGTCGAAGCGGAAGACCGTGGCCGGGTCGCGCAGGATCTCCATCGACAGCTTGTCGATGGGGTTCTGGGCCAGGGAGATGTCGACGCCCTTGTTGGCCGAGACGTAGGTGGCCAGCTTCATGCGCGCGTTGGCGAACTCAGGGCTGGTCAAGTACAGCTGCATGGCCTTGACCTCGGGCTTGTCGGTGAAGGCCGCGACGAACTCGCCCGCGCCGAGCACCGGCTTGGAGGAGGTGTCGTTGCCGGGCAGGTAGAAGGCGAACACGTCGCCGTCCTCCGCCACCTTGGTGCCCTCGGGCCAGAAGTTGGCGTAGAAGGAGGCCTGGCGGTGCAGGCCGCACTTGCCGGTCGTGATCGGGACGCCGCCCTCCTGGAAGGCGGTGGAGGAGATGGACTTGACCGGTCCGTAGCCGCCGTTGACGTACTTGTCGTTCTTGAGGATCGCGCCGACCTTGTCGACCGCCGTGACGACCTTCGGGTCGTTGAACTTCAGCGTGTGGTCGACCCACTGGTCGTAGCCCTCGGGCCCGACGTCGCGCAGGATGATGTCCTCGATCCAGTCGGTGGCCGGCCAGCCGGTGGCGTCGCCCGACTCGATGCCCGCGCACCAGGGCTTGATGCCCTTGGCGGCGATGGTGTCGGTGAGGGTCATCAGCTCGGCCCAGGTGGCGGGGATCTTCCACCCGTTCTCGGCGAACATCTTGGGTGAGTACCAGACGAACGACTTCACGCTCGCGCCCAGCGGGGCGGCGTAGAAGGTGCCGTCGACGGTGCCGTACTTCTTCCAGTCGGCCGACCAGTTCTGGTCGGTCGCCGCGGTCACCTCGGGGGTGGCGGGCTTGAGCTTGCCGGCCTTGGCGAAGCGGGCCAGCAGGCCGGGCTGCGGGAAGAAGGCCAGGTCGGGCGGGTTGCCGCCGTCGACGCGCACCTGGATCTGCGCCTCGAACTCGCCGGTGCCCTCGTAGGTGACCTGGACGCCTGTGCACTCGGAGAACGGCTTCCAGGTCTGCTCGAAGAGCTCGGCCTCCTTGTCGCGGATCGGCGAGTAGATGGAGATCTTGGTGCCTTCGAACTTGCCGTACTTGGCGAACGGCTGGCACTCGGCCGAGACGGGCGCGGGAGCGCCGCCGGTGGCCTGGGGGGTTTGTTCCTGACTGGTTCCACAGGCCGAGGCAAGGAGGGCGAGGCCTATGGATCCAACCAGCAGCGGGCGACGAGACATGGGGTGAGCCTCCAGTGAAGTGGGAGCGCTCTCTAAGCTGTTAAACCGGTGTAACAATGTCAATACCAGGATGATTACGGAGAGCGTTCACCGCTCCACAGCGATCTCATCCGGATAACGATGGGGTGGCCGGGCGGCCACCCCACCCGCTCACCAGCCGTTGGCGCCGATGACCTGCTTGTACCAGAGGGCGCTGTCCTTCGGCGTGCGCACCAGCGACTCGTAGTCGACGTGCACGATACCGAAGCGCTTGTCGTAGCCGAAGGCCCACTCGAAGTTGTCGAGCAGCGACCACACCAGGTAGCCGCGCACGTCGGCCCCCTGCTGGATGGCGTGGTGCACCGCGCCCAGGTGGCCCTCCAGGTACGACTGCCTGCCCGGGTCGTGGACGCGGCCGTCGACCACGACGTCGTCGAACGCGGCGCCGTTCTCGGTGATCATGAGCCCGACCTCGGGATAGTCCCGCGAGAGCCGTACCAGCAAGCGCGACAGCCCGCTCGGCACGATGGGCCAGCCCATCGCGGTGGTCGGCGCGTCGGCGGGGCTGAAGCGCACGTCCTGCGAGCCCGGCCAGGCGGCGTCGGCGGGCGTGCCGGGCCCGGCCTCGACCACGGTCGGGTTGTAGTAGTTGATCCCGATCAGGTCGATCGGCTGGTTGATGGTCTCCAGGTCGCCGTCCAGGATGTGGTCCAGGCCGCCCTGCAGCGAGCGGGCCCGCAGCACCTCCTCCGGGTAGCGGCCGCGCAGCGCCGGCTCCAGGAACTGGCCCTGAAGGAGCGCGTCGACCCTGCGCACGGCCTCGGCGTCGGCCTCGGAGGCCTCGGCCGCCGGGTCGTGAACCTGTGCGGGCGTCATCACCGGCGAGGCGTTGACCACCAGCATGATCTGCTCGGCGCCCTGGGCGCGCAGCGCCTGCGCGGCCAGGCCGTGGGCGAGCAGCAGGTGGTGCCCGGCCTTGAAGGACTCGGCGGCGTCCGTACGGCCCGGCGCGTGCACGCCGTTGCCATAGCCGAGGAACGCGCTGACCCACGGCTCGTTGAGCGTGGCCCAGTTGCGCACCCGGTCACCGAGCTTGTCGTACACGGCGCGCGCGTAGTCGGCGAACCGGTAGGCGGTGTCGCGGTCGGTCCACCCGCCCCTGTCCTCCAGGGCCTGCGGCAGGTCCCAGTGGTAGAGCGTCACATACGGGTCAATCTCATGCTCAAGCAGTTCGTCAACAAGCCTGTCGTAGAAAGCCAGCCCCGCCGGGTTGACCGCACCCTGGCCGTCGGGCTGGACCCGGGGCCAGGCCACCGAGAACCGGTAGGCGCCGAGGTTCAGCTCCTTCATCAGCGCCACATCGTCGCGGTAGCGGTGATAGTGGTCGCAGGCCACGTCGCCGGTGTGGCCCTCGAAGACCTTGCCGGGCGTGTGCGAGAAGGTGTCCCAGATGGACTGGCCGCGGCCCTCCTCCTTGACCGCTCCCTCGATCTGGTAGGACGCCGTCGCGGCGCCCCAGATGAAGTTCTCAGGGAAGACCACGGTCCCCCGAGCTGCCATGGTCGTGATCGTCATCCCTTGACGGCTCCTTGCATGATTCCTCCGATGATCTGCTTGCCGAGCAGCGTGAAGATCAGGACCAGAGGCAGGGTTCCCACCGCGGTCCCGGCCAGCCCGAGCACGTAGTCGTTGGTGTAGCCGCTGGCCAGCGTGGACAGGGCGACCTGGACCGTCGGGTTCTCCGGGGTCAGGACCACCAGCGGCCAGAAGTAGTCGTTCCAGGCCGTCATGAACGTGAGCATGCCGAGCACCGCGGCCGCGGGCCGCGCCGTCGGGATCACCACGTGCCAGAACAGGCCCCAGGTGGTGGCGCCGTCGACCCGGCCGGCTTCGAGCAGCTCGGTCGGCAGCGCGCGGGACAGGAACTGCGTCATGAAGAAGACGCCGAAGGCGTTGACGAGCGAGGGCACGATGAGCGCGTAGAGCGACCCCGTCCACTCGATCTTCACCATGAGCATGTAGAGCGGGATGATGCCGAGCTGAGCAGGGACCATCATGGTGCCCACCGTGATCAGAAGCATGGCGTTCCTGCCCCTGAACCGTAGCTTGGCGAAGGCGAATCCGGCCAGGGTCGACAGGAACATCACCGACAGCGCGATCCCGCCCGCGACGATGACGGAGTTGGCCAGCGCCAGCCAGAACGGCACGGTGTCGAAGACGCGCGAGACGTTCTCGAAGAAGTTGCCGCCGGGCAGCAGCGGCGGCGGCACCTCGGCCAGCGCCGAGTTGTGACGGCTGGCCACCACGATGCTGTAGTACAGCGGGAAGGCGGAGAAGAACGCCACCGCCGTCAGGCACAGGTAGGCGAAACCCTTGCGGCTCATTTCAGCGCCCCTCCCATCCGGCGGGTGAGCAGGTAGTTGATCCCGGCTGCGATCAGGACGAACAGGAACATCACCCAGGAGGCGGCCGAGGCGTAGCCGAAGTCGAAGCTGGTGAAGCCGACCTCGTAGACGTAGAGCGAGAGTGTCTGGAACTGCCGGTCGGGCCCACCGCTCGCCACGCCGCCGCCGCTGGTCTGGCCGAACAGCAGGGGCTCGGCCATGATCTGCATCGCGCCGATCGTGGAGACGATGACCACGAAGATGATGGTCGGCTTGATCATCGGAATGGTGATCTTGCGGAGCTGCTTGAAGCTGGAGGCGCCGTCGATCGTGGCGGCCTCGTAGAGCTCCTTCGGCACGGCCTGCATCGCGGCCAGGAAGATCAGCGCGTTGTACCCGGTCCACCGCCACATGATCATCACCGAGATGGCCACATGGCTGCTGGCCGTACCCTCGTGCCACGCGATCGGCTCCACGCCCACCAGGCCGATCACCCAGTTGATCACGCCGTAGTCGCGGCCGAACAGCTGGCTGAAGATGACCACGACGGCGACCACGCTGGTGACGTTCGGGACCAGCATCGTGATGCGGAAGAACGTCTGCGCCCTCAGCGGCCTGTTCAGCAGGTGCGCCAGCCAGATCGCCAGCACCAGCTGCGGCACCGTCGAGATGACGCCGATCGACAGGGTGTTGAAGGTGGCGTTCCAGAAGTAGTCGTCGCCGAACAGCGTGGAGAAGTTGTCCAGGCCGATGAAGGTGTGCTCGTCGGAGGTCAGCGTCCACTCGTGCAGGCTGACCCAGGCCGTGTAAATGAGCGGGAACAGGCCGAAGGCGCAGAACAGCAGGAAGAAGGGGGCGACATAGGCGTACGGCGATGCCTTCATGTCGAGTGAGTGGGACAGGCGTCCCTTGGGACGGTGCCGCCCCGGTTCCGATTTCACCGCCCTCATGACCTCGGGCGCGCGCGTGGTCATCGTTACTCCTTCAGAGGTGGATTCGCGGGCATGGAATCGCGGCGCGGGCCCGGCACTCCGCCGGCCCCGCGCCGCACCCCCGAGCTACTTGATCTTCTTGACGTCCTCGAGCACCTGGGCCCAGGACTCGTCAGGCGACTGCTTGCCCTGCTCCACGCGGCCCAGGCCGTTGCCGATGGCGGTGCGCACGTCGGCCTCCTTCGGGCCGAGGTGCTGCGGCTTGAGCGCCTTGGCGGCGTCGGAGTAGATCTTGCCGATCGGGGCGTCACCGAAGAACGGCTTGGTGAACGACTGGATCGACGGGTCGTCGTAGAGCGCCGGGATCGAGGGGAACGTGCCCTCCTCCTTGAAGACCTTGGCCTGGTTCTCCTTGGAGGTCAGGAAGTCGATCAGCTCGGCGGCCTCCTTCGGGTGCTTGCCCATCTTGGGCAGCATCAGGTGCGAGCCGCCGCTGTTGCCGGAGCCGCCGGGCACGGTGGCGATGTCCCACTTGCCGGTGGCGTCCTTGGCCTGCTCCTGGATGAAGCCGGTCATCCAGGCCGGGCAGATGATCGTGGCGAACGAGCCCTTGGCGAACCCGGTGTTCCACGGCGGCGAGAAGGCGGCGAGCTTGGCGCTCAGGTTGTTCTGGGAGATGGCGTTGGACAGGTCCCAGGCCTTCTTCACGTCGGGGTTGCTGTCGACGATGATGGTGTCGCTGGCGTCGTACAGGCCGGTCGGGGCCTGGTTGACCATGGCGCGGAAGATCTCACCGGGGGAGTCGACGAACTTGGCTCCCGCCACGTTGGCGGCGGAGAACTTCTTGCCCGTCTCGATGTACTGCTCCCAGGTCGGCCAGAGGGCCGCGACCTCGTCGCGGTTGCTGGGCAGGCCGGCCTTCTCGAACAGGTCCTTGCGGTAGCACATGGCCAGGCCGCCGACGTCGGTGCCCAGGCCCATGATGGTGGAGCCGTCCTTGCTGACGCCCTGCGCCCACTTCCACTCGAGGTAGTCGGCCTGGCGCTTGTCGAGCCCGAATTCCTTGAGGTTGTGGAACTTGGCGGGCTGGGAGGTGAAGGTGCTGATGTAGCCCACCTCGACGGCCTCGATGTCGGCCGCTCCCGCGTTGGTGGCAAGGCGCTTGATGAGGTTGTTGTGGTGGTCGTTGAACTGCGTGACGCGCTCGACGATCTCCACGTTGGGGTGGGTCTTCTTGAACTCCTCGTACAGCGGCTTGAAGCCGAAGTCACCGAACAGGCCGATGGTGAGGGTGATCTTCTCCGCGGGCTTGGCGGGGTCCGCCGTCGAACCGGTGCCCGTGCTGGTGCCCGTGGTGCCACCGCCGCAGGCGGCGAGGCCGAGGACCAGCAGCGACGCGGCGACAGCCCGCCGGGCCGTGGAATACGGACTGGCCATGGAAACCATCCCTGGGTTGCTAAATGATCATGGAGAGAGCGCTCCCTCAGAGGGTGACGCAGGCTTAACCTGGCCGTCAACGCCCGGAAACGTAACAATCTGTGATACGAGAGAACGCTCTCTCGATCATTTGGCGTCTTTGCAGGTAGCGGCACAAAAGGGAGGGAGCGCTCTCCGAAGTTTCTGGAGGAAGGTCTCAGCCGCGGGTGGCGGAGCGGGCCCTGACCCCGTCGCCGCCCGACAACACCTGGCCCAGCACCCGGGCGTACATGCGCCCCGGACTCGGCTCCGTCGTGAGGAATCCGGGAAGCATCGGCAGGTCCACCGCGAAGGGCTGCAGCAGGGAGTAGAGCTCGTTCACGTCGGAGGGCCGGTCCTCCGGGCGCTTCTCCAGCAAGGCGGTCAGGACCCTGCCCAGCTTGGGCGGCAGGCCGGGGATGGCGGGAGCCGGCTCCTTGACCTGCTTCTCGAAGACCGCGTAGTCGGTGGGGCCGGTGAACAGCGGCTGCCCGGTGAGCATCTCGTGCAGCACGCAGCCCAGGGAGTACAGGTCGCTGCGGGCGTCGGAGACACCTCGCTGGATCTGCTCGGGAGCCATGTAGGCGGGGGTGCCGAGGATCTGCCCGATACGGGTGAACTGGGCGACGTCGGCCTCGCGCAGCATCGCCAGGCCGAAGTCGAGCACCTTGACGCTGCCGTCGGGGCAGAGCATGAGGTTGGTCGGCTTCAGGTCGCGGTGGCAGATCGACAGGGCGTGGGCGGCCGACAGGACCGCGCACGACTGGGCGGCGATGGCCGCCGCCCACGGCACCGGCAGCGGGCCGTGCTCGCTGACCACGTCGCCCACGGTGACGCCCTGGATGAACTGCATCACCTGGAACAGGCGCTGCTCGTGGGTGCCGAAGTCGTACAGGACGGGGGCGCCTGGATGCTCCAGCCTGGCCAGGATGCGCGCCTCGCGGATGAAGCGGCGTTCGAGCTCCTCGTCGGGGACGCTGGTGAAGCGCAGCAGCTTGACCGCCACCCGCCGGTCGAGGTGCCGGTCGTGTCCCGCGTAGACGGCGCCCATGCCACCCTGGCCGAGAGGGAGGTCGTCGAGAACGTAACGGTCGCCGATGACCATGAACCCCCCTCCCTGTCCTACCGGAAAAAGCTACACCTTTACGGCGTGGCAGGGCTTTCCGGAGAAGGGAGCAGATGCCCGTCGGCCAGACCCTCGAAACCCAGCCGGATCAACGACTGGCCGAGCGCGGCGCTCTCGCGCAGGGTGGCCTCCAGCAGGACCAGGGAGCGGAACGACCTGCCGTACTCCCGCTGATCGGCCAGCGGGAGGCGGGGCAGGCGCGTGCGGCGGGCGTCGAACCGGCTGGATCCCGCGGTGGGCCTGCTGGATCCGGCCGCCCGCAGGAAGCCGGCCAGGAAGTCGGGGTCGAGCCGCGCGGGGTCGGGGCGGTAGAGCGTCAGGTGCGGGCCCAGCGCGACGCCGGAGAAGCCGACGACCCTGACGCTGGAGTAGGAGGCCACGACGTCGCCTGGCTCGACCATGACCAGCTCCTGGCCGGCGTCGGCCCGCCCGGAGGGCGCGGCGCCGTGGAGCATGTCGTCGCCGGTGAGCACGGGCACCTCGCCGCCGTTGAGCACCATGCGGGCGGGCGCCTGAAGGATCGTGAGCAGACCGGCCCTGGACAGGTCGCCGACGGTCGTGGTGGCGTGGCCGGCCGGCTGGTCGAGCACCTTGAGGTCGGGCGGCGAGGCGGCGACGGCCAGGAAACGTTCGCGCGTCTCGGCGAAGAGCCTGCCCAGGTCGTCGCGGCGCTGGTGGAGCGCGGGCGTCAGGTCGACGTCGTCGGTCAGCAGGTCGATGATGCGCACCCCTGGACCGTCGAGGCTCACCTCCGCCAGGTCGGGACCGGCCTCGACCAGGGCGATCTCCGACGGCGGGCGCTCGCCCTGCAGGGGCCGGCGCAGGATCCACAGATCGGAGGCGCCCACGTTGACCACGGCGCGGATCGCGCCGGCGCGGAGCAGGTTGGCGCGGATGCGGCGCCCGGCCTTGCGGGAGGCCGCGGCGGGCGGCATGACGACGGCGACCGAGCCGCCCGGCCTGACGCGGGCCAGGCAGTGCTGCACCCAGGCCAGCTCCGGCTCGCCGCGCGGCGGCAGGCCGTACTCCCACCGGGTGTCGGCGGTCAGCTCCTCGTGACCCCAGGAGCGCTCGCCGAAGGGCGGCTCGCACACCACCGCGTCGGCCTGCTCATCGGGGAAGCCGTCGCGACGCAGCGAGTCGCCCGCCACGACGCGGGCAGGGACGCCGGTCAGCGCGAGGCGGGCGGCGCTGATCGCGGCCGAGGTCTCGCTGAGCTCCTGCCCGAGCGCTCTGGACGGCGAGGCCGCCAGCAGGAGCGTGCCCACCCCGCAGGCGGGGTCGAGCACCGTGCCCGTCGTGGCGCCGGCCAGCCGCACCATCAGCGCGGCCAGATCGCCGCGGGTGACCGACAGCTGGCGCGAGTGCGCCTCCAGGTAACGCTCGCAGAGCAGCTCGTAGGCGGCGGCCGGCCCCAGCTCGGCGGCCATTTCGGTGACCAGCGCGGCCACGTCCGGCTCCAGAGAGTGATCTTCACCGGTCAGCAGGGCACCGGCCTGGGCGACCAGTTCGGCCAGTCGCAAATCTCCTGCCGCTTTCAGGCGTTGCCACACCCGATCAGCGGTCGATACCTGGTAGGACTTGCCGTAGCGGCGTAGCCACGCCTCCACCTGGCGCAGCGAGAAGAGGGGCTGGCTGGTCGTGCCGTCGATGGGCTGGGGAAAATCGTCATGACGACGACGCCAGTTGCTGACCGCGGCCCGCCCGACGCCGGCGAGCCGGGCGATGTCGCCGGCGTTGACGGTCGGGTCGTGGCTCATGGAAGTACGGTAGCACGCTTGTGAAGTCTTTCAACCAATGATTTACTGGTGTCTATGAAGCACAACATCCGCTATGCCGCGGGATCAGACGTCGGCCGCCGCAGAGAGCAGAACGAGGACGCGGGCTACGCGAGCGCGCGCCTGCTCGCGGTGGCGGATGGCATGGGTGGACACGCGGCGGGGGAGCTGGCCAGCTCGGCCGCGATCGCGGTGATGCGCGAGCTCGACACGAAGCTGCCCGAGACCGGCGCCGACCTGGAGGCCGCGCTGGAGGGCGCGGTGGCCGAGGCGGGGCGCCGCCTGGTCGAGCTGGCGGAGATCGACCCGGCCCGCAGGGGCATGGGCACGACCGTGACCGCCATGTTGTGGGACGGATACTCCTTCTCGCTGGCGCACCTCGGCGACTCGCGTGGCTACCTGCTGCGCGACGGCGCGCTCTACCAGATGACCAAGGATCACACGCTGGTCCAGTCGATGGTCGACGAGGGACGGATCACCGAGGACCAGGCCGCGGTTCACCCGCGCCGCTCGATGGTGCTCCGCGTGCTCGGCAGCGAGGGCAGGGCGGATCCCGACATGGCGCTGCGCGAAGCCCAGCTCGGCGATCGTTACCTCCTGTGTTCCGACGGCCTCACCAACGTGCTCGGCCCTGAGACCCTGCACGAGGTGCTGACCACGCTGGCAGACCCGGCCGCCGCCGTCCAGCGGTTGATCGATCTGGCGAACGAGGGAGGTTCGCCCGACAACGTCACCGTGGTCGTCGCCGATGTGGTCAGCCCCGGCGAAGGGGATGAGATGGTCTACCGCGTGGGGGCGGGGGCCTAACCTCTGGAGTGCTATTTCACCTCATAGGTTGACAACTTCCGGATGTCTGGCGCGGTCCGCCGATACGGCAATTACAGTCCATCGGTAGCCGCCTCGTTCTCTGTGGAGGAGTCGTCCTGGATCCGATCGGTGAAGATCTCCTGGAAGCGGTACGCCCTGAACTCGGCTATCGGGAGAAGGGCGGCCAGTACACGAAATACGGTGAGTGGTACGCGGATCGGCTCAACGACTCCCAGTACCGCAACGCGCCCTGGTGCGACATGTTCCTCGCCTGGGCGGCGGAGAAGGCGGGCGTCGAGGACTTCGTGGGCCAGTTCGCCTGGACCCCCTCTCATGCCGCCTGGTTCATCAAACACGGCGCGTGGTCGACGACCCCCGAGCCCGGAGCGCTGGTCTTCTTCGACTGGAGCGGCGGCAAGAGCTACAAGGGCATCGACCACGTGGGCATCGTCGAGCGCGTCGACGGCAAGAAGATCCACACCATCGAGGCCAACGTCGACCGGGTCTGGCTCAAGCGCAAGGTCCGCACCGGCGACAAGATCGTCGGATACGGCTTACCGAGCAAGGTGCAGACCGCGCTGAAGGTCACGCCCGAGCCGATGCAGGGCAAACCCGAGTCCGTCACGGTCCTGGCCGAGCGCGAGGAACCCGCCGACCGCCCGTTCGACGGCCCGATCATCCCCATCACCATCCTGCTGGGCATGGTGCTGAGCATCGTGGTTGGAGCGCTCCACCTCACCGGACGCCGCCGCGGCACCCACCGGTTCCTCGCCCGCGAGGCCCCGCAGCCGGTTCGATTGCACCCCTATTCGAAGCGTGAGAAGGCCGGAGCTGGGAAATAGTAGGACGTCCTAGTATCTTTCGTCTTGGCACCTCACGAAGGAGTGACAGGACGTGCACGTACCGGCCCACCCCGTACGGTTCGTGACCGCAGCGGCATTGTTCGACGGCCACGACGCCGCGATCAACATCATGCGGCGCATCCTCCAGACGCAAGGCGCCGAGGTCGTGCACCTCGGCCACAACCGATCCGTCGACGAGATCGTCACCGCCGCCATCCAGGAGGACGTGCAGGGCGTGGCGATCAGCTCCTACCAGGGCGGTCACGTCGAATTCTTCAAGTACCTCGTCGACCTGCTGCGCGAGCGCGGGGCCGGGCACGTCAAGGTGTACGGCGGAGGCGGCGGGGTCATCGTGCCCGACGAGATCGCCGACCTGCAGGGCTACGGCGTGACCCGGATCTTCTCGCCCGAGGACGGGCAGAAGCTGGGACTGCCCGGGATGATCAACCAGCTGATCGCCGAGTGCGACCAGGAACCGGGACAGGCGCCCACGGTGGAGGCCGTGCTCTCGGGCGACCAGCCGGCGCTGGCGCGCGCGATCACGCTCATCGAGTCGGGGCGCGCGCCAGAGGAGCTCCTCGCGGGCATCCGCGCGGCCGGGACCGGGACCGCCCAGGATGAGACGCCCCGCCACCTGGCCCCCATCCTCGGCATCACCGGCACCGGCGGCTCCGGCAAGTCCTCACTCACCGACGAGCTGCTGCGCCGCTTCCGCCTCGACCACGACGACAAGCTGCGCATCGCCGTCATCGCCATCGACCCCACCCGCCGCAAGGGCGGCGGCGCGCTGCTCGGCGACCGCATCCGCATGAACGCCCTCGGCGCCCAGACGTACTTCCGGTCCCTGGCCACCAGGGGCGCCGCCGCCGAGGTGCCCGCCCACCTCGACGACGTCATCGCCGCCTGCCGGGCCGCCGGCTACGACCTGATCATCGTCGAGACCCCCGGCATCGGTCAGGGCGACGCCGGGATCGTGCCGCACGTCGACGTGCCGATCTACGTCATGACGCCCGAGTTCGGCGCGGCCTCCCAGCTGGAGAAGATCGACATGCTCGACTTCGCCGAGGCCGTGGTCATCAACAAGTACGAGCGCCGCGGAGCCGAGGACGCCCTGCGCGACGTGCGCCGCCAGCTCGTGCGCAACCGGGCCGCGTTCGGCGTCTCGCCCGACGACATGCCCGTCTTCGGCACCATCGCCGCCCGCTACAACGACGCCGGCGTCACCGCCCTCTACCAGCACCTGCGCGGCCTGCTGACCGACAAGGGCCTGCCCGCCGGGCCCGGCCTGCTGCCGAAAGTCTCCGGCCGCACCTCGCAGACGGCCGCCGCGATCGTCCCGCCCAAGCGGGTGCGCTACCTGGCCGAGATCGCCGAGACGGTGCGCGACTACCACGCCGAGACCGAGCGCCAGGTCGAGATCGCCCGCCGCCGCCAGCAGCTGACCGCCGTCCGCGCCCTGCTCGACGCGCCCGAAGGCAAGCTCGACGAGCTCCTGCGGCGGGCCGAGGGCGAGCTGAGCGAGGAGAGCAGGAGCCTGCTGGAGGAGTGGCCGAGCCTGCGGGAGCAGTACACGGCCGACGAGCTGGTCGTGAAGGTGCGCGACAAGGAGATCCACACCCCGCTGTGGCGCGAGACGCTGAGCGGCAACCGCATCCCGCGCGTCGCCGTACCCCGGTACCAGGACCACGGCGAGCTGCTGGCATTCCTGCGGCGCGAGAACCTGCCCGGACGCTTCCCCTTCACCGCGGGCGTCTTCCCCTTCAAGCGCGACGACGAGGACCCCACCCGCATGTTCGCGGGCGAGGGCGACCCGTTCCGCACCAACCGCCGCTTCAAGCTCCTGTCGGAGGGCCAGCCGGCCACCAGGCTCTCGACCGCCTTCGACTCGGTGACCCTCTACGGCAACGACCCGGCGCTGCGCCCCGACATCTACGGCAAGGTCGGCACCTCGGGCGTCTCCATCGCCACGCTCGACGACATGAAGGTGCTCTACGACGGCTTCGACCTGAGCGCGCCGAACACGTCGGTGTCGATGACGATCAACGGTCCCGCCCCGACGATCCTGGCGTTCTACCTCAACGCCGCCGTCGACCAGGCGGTCGAGCGTTTCACCGCCGAGCACGGCCGCGTGCCGTCCGCCGAGGAGCACCAGGAGCTGAGGGCCAGGACCCTCTCCACCGTGCGGGGGACGGTCCAGGCCGACATCCTCAAGGAGGACCAGGGCCAGAACACCTGCATCTTCTCCACGGAGTTCAGCCTGCGCATGATGGCCGACATCCAGGAGTGGTTCGTCAGGCAGCGGGTGCGCAACTTCTACTCCGTCTCGATCTCCGGCTACCACATCGCCGAGGCCGGGGCCAATCCCATCAGCCAGCTGGCCTTCACGCTGGCCAACGGTTTCACCTACGTCGAGGCCTACCTGGCCAGGGGCATGCGGGTCGACGACTTCGCGCCCAACCTGTCGTTCTTCTTCTCCAACGGCATGGACCCCGAATACAGCGTGCTGGGCCGGGTGGCCAGGCGCATCTGGGCCGTCGCGATGCGCGAGAGGTACGGCGCGGGCGAGCGGTCGCAGAAGCTGAAGTACCACATCCAGACGAGCGGGCGGTCGCTGCACGCCCAGGAGATGAACTTCAACGACATCAGGACCACCCTCCAGGCCCTGATCGCGATCTACGACAACTGCAACAGCCTGCACACCAACGCCTACGACGAGGCGGTGACGACCCCGAGCGCCGAGTCCGTACGGCGGGCCATGGCGATCCAGCTGATCATCAACCGGGAGTGGGGCCTGGCGCGCAACGAGAACCCGCTCCAGGGCGCCTTCGTCATCGACGAGCTCACCGACCTGGTCGAGGAGGCGGTGCTGAAGGAGTTCGAGCGCCTGTCGGACCGGGGCGGCGTGCTGGGCGCGATGGAGACCGGCTACCAGCGCGGCAAGATCCAGGACGAGTCGATGCTCTACGAGACGCGCAAGCACGACGGCTCGCTGCCGATCATCGGCGTGAACACCTTCCGCGGCCCCGACGAGGCGCCGCAGAAGAAGCTGGAGCTGGCGCGCGGCACCGAGGACGAGAAGCAGTCGCAGCTGCGGCGGCTGGAGGCCTTCCACGAGCGCAACCGGGCCGAGGCGCCGCAGGCGCTGCGGCGGCTGCGCGAGGCGGCGATGTCCGACGGCAACGCCTTCGAGGTGCTGATGGACGTGGCCAGGGTCTGCTCGCTGGGGCAGATCACCGACGCGTTGTTCGAGGCGGGCGGACAATACCGGCGTAACGTCTGAGGCGGCAGGGTATCCCCCGGAAATGGGGGATATCTTTGCGCGCCTGCCCGAGCTGGGTGACGGACTGGCTGAGCTCTACAAGGACCTGCACACCCACCCCGAGCTGTCGTTCGCCGAACACCGCACCGCCGGGGTGGTCGCCGAACGGCTGCGCGCACTCGGCCTGGAGGTGACCGAGGGCGTCGGGCGCACGGGAGTGGTGGGCCTGCTGCGCAACGGTGCGGGCGCGACCGTGCTGCTGCGCGCCGACTTCGACGCGCTGCCCGTCGAGGAACGCACCGGCCTGCCGTACGCCAGCACGGCCCGCGGCACCGACCCCGACGGCAACGACGTGCCGGTCATGCACGCCTGCGGCCACGACGTGCACGTCACGTGCCTCATCGGCGCGCTCGACCTGCTGGCGGGCGAGCGCGAGAGCTGGTCGGGCACGGTCATGGCGGTCTTCCAGCCGGCCGAGGAACTCGGCTCTGGCGCCCAGGCCATGGTCGACGACCGGCTCTACGAGCGGTTCGGCACCCCAGACGTCGTGCTCGGCCAGCACGTCGCGCCCGCCCCGGCGGGATGGGTCGGCATCCACGCCGGCCCCGCCTTCGCCGGCTCCGACGGGCTCAGGGTCACCCTGTACGGCAAGGGCGGCCACGGCTCCCGGCCCGAGACCACGATCGACCCGGTCGTGATGGCCGCCGCGACGATCATGAGGCTGCAGACCATCGTGTCGCGCGAGGTGGCGGGAGGCGAGACCGCCGTCGTCACCGTGGGCTCCGTCCACGCGGGCACCAAGGAGAACATCATCCCCGACGAGGCGGAGCTCAAGCTCAACGTCCGCAGCTACACCGAGCCCGTCAGGACCAAGGTGCTGGGCGCCATCGAGCGCATCGTCAAGGCCGAGGCGGCGGCCGCCGGAGCGCTCAAGGACCCGGCGATCGAGTCGCTGCACGGCTTCCCGGCGCTTGTCAACGACGCCACGGCCACCGCCAGGGTCGAGGCCGTGCTGAAGGCGACGTTCGGCGAGGACAAGGTGATCGACCCGGGCGCGGTGACCGGCAGCGAGGACGTCGGGGTGTTCGCCACCGCGACCGGCGTGCCGCTCGCGTACTGGCTGCTGGGCGGCATCGACCCGGAGACCTACCTGAAGGCCCTCCAGGCGGGCACGGTCGAGCAGGACATCCCCGCCAACCACTCGCCGCTGTTCGCACCGGTGATCGAGCCGACGCTCAGCACGGGGGTGAAGGCGCTGGTCGCGGTGGCGTTTGAGTGGTTGTCGCCGCACCGCTAGGCTTCCCGCCATGTTTCGGCGTTTGATCCCTTTGGCGGCGCTTGCCGGGCTGGTGGCCGCCTGCGGCGGAACCGGCGAGATGGGCGCGCAGCTCGCCAACGACGGCAACAAGATCCTGGCCGAGGGCGGGTGGACGGATCCGTCCGTCACCAGCAGGGCGGAGGAGTGCAAGGACGGCTGGGCCGTCTATCGCGCCGCGGCGCTCCTGCCGAGCTCCAAGCCCGAGGCCGAGGCGCTCAGCGACGCTCTTGCGACCGTCAACGAGCGGCTGACCAGCGCGGGCTACACCGCCGATCCCGCCAACGAGGAGGCGGGAATGCTCAACGGCGGGGTCAAGCTCGCCTTCTCCAAGCCGAACGTGACCTTCAAGGTCACCGTCACCCGGCCGGGGGAGTCCGGCGTGGGCGTGATGCTGCAGGGCTCCACCGCCTGTTAGCTATCCTGGCAACGTGATCACGACACTGGCGGTGGAGAACTACCGGTCGCTGCGCCGCCTGGTGATCGAGCTCGGCCCCCTCACCGTGGTGACCGGGGCCAACGGCAGCGGCAAGTCCAACCTCTACCGCGCGCTCCGCCTGCTCTCCGACGCCGGGCGCAACGGCGCGGTGGCGGCGCTGGCCCGCGAGGGCGGGCTGGAGTCCACGCTGTGGGCGGGCCCCGAGCAGGGCGCCCGCAGGGGGCGCGCCGTCCAGGGCACGGTGCGCGGCTCGTCCGTCAGCCTGAAGCTCGGCTTCGCCGGCGACGACCTCGGCTACGCCGTCGACTTCGGCCTGCCCGTCGGGGGCGAGGCGTCCTCGGCCTTCAACCTCGATCCGCAGATCAAGAGCGAGGCCGTGTGGGGCGGGCCGATCCTGCGCCCCGCGACCCTGATCGCCGAGCGCCACGGCCCCGTGGCCCGCGTGCGCGGCGACGACGGCTGGGAGCATCTGCCCTACCGGCTGCAGGCCTTCGACAGTGTGCTGGCCGAGGTGGCCGACCTCGATCTGCTGATGATCCGCGAGCGCATCCGCTCCTGGCGGTTCTACGATCACCTGCGCACCGACGCCGACGCCCCGGCGCGGATGGCGCAGATCGGCACCCGCACGCCCGTGCTCGGCCACGACGGCGCCGACCTGGCCGCCGCGCTGCAGACCATCGTCGAGATCGGCGACGCCGAAGCGCTCGACAAGGCCGTCTCCGACGCCTTCCCCGGCAGCGCCGTCCAGGTGGCCCAGATCGGCGGCGGACGGCTGGAACTGCAGCTGCGCCAGCACGGCCTGCTGCGGCCGCTCAGCGGGGCCGAGCTGTCCGACGGCACCCTGCGCTACCTGCTGCTGGTGGCCGCGCTGCTGACCCCGCGCCCTCCGGCCCTGCTGGTGCTCAACGAACCCGAGACGAGCCTCCACCCGGATCTGCTCGACCCGCTGGCCGAGCTGGTGTCCACCGCCGCGGGCAAGACCCAGCTGGTCCTGGTCAGTCATGCCCGGCCGCTGGTGGCGGCGCTGGCCGAGCGTGGCGCGTCGGTCGTCGAGCTGGTCAAGGAGCTGGGCGAGACCCGGGTCGAGGGCTACGGCCCGCTCGACGGCCCGGCTTGGACCTGGCCGAAACGCTGAACGTCGATTTTGGCCCGTTCCAAAAACGTCACCCGCAGAGCGAGCAGTGGGTACGGCGGCGCGCGTGGCGGCGGGCGTGCCCGCGCGGTGCGCCCGAGAGTGAGGCGTCGCTGGTGAGGATGGCCAGCTCCAGCCGCCGCAGATCCGCCGAGGGCTCCAGGCCGAGGTTCTCGGTCAGGTAGCGGCGCCCGTCACGGTAGGCCTGGAGCGCGTCGGCCTGCCGTCCGGCACGGTACAGGGCGATCATCAGCTGGCCGCGGAACCGTTCCTGCAGCGGGTACTCCTTGACCAGCACCGACAGCTCGCCGATCAGGTCGGCGTGCCTGGCCAGGCGCAGGTCGGCGTCGATGCAGTCGCCCAGGGCCGCCAGCCGCTCCTCGTTGAGCCGGGTGGCCTCCTGGTGCAGCAGCGGGGTGTCCTCCAGCCCGTGCAGGGCCGGCCCGCGCCACAGCCGCAGCGCGCTGTGCAGGAGCTGGCTGGCCTCGCTGACCCGCCCGGCCGCCAGGTGGCGCCGGCCGTCGAAGACGAAACGTTCGAAGCGGTGGGCGTCGACGGCTTCGGCGGGCGCGTGCAGGGCGTAGCCCGAGGAGCGTCGGACGATCACCTCGCGGGTGCCCAGGATGCGTCGAAGACGATGTAACTGCAGGCGCAGCCGGGTGCTGCCGAGCTCGCCCGCCTCCGGTCCCCAGAGGGCGTCGATGAGCACGTCGGTGTGGACGACCGTGCCCGCGCGGCACAGCAGGAGCGCCAGGAGCGCCTGCTGCTTGACCGACCGCACCGGCAGTTGGGAATCGCCGTCTATGACTTCGAGAGCACCCAATATTCCGAATCGCACGGCTCGCTCCTGGATCCTCACAAAGATTTTTGGACTAAAGGAGGATAAAGCCTGCACGGAGAGTGCAGGCGCTGTTCCGGAGAGAAACCGACGGGAAACTGAAGTGAAACTCCCTGATCTCACACTGACTTCATCATTCGCTCCATGTCGGAGATAAATCCATGAAAAAAGGCTATTTGGCGTGGACAGCCCTCCCGATGGTGCTAGGCCTCACATCGGTTCCAGCCACCCATATCTCCCCTAAGCCGAATATCGGGCAAAGCGTCTCGCGCGACGGTCACGACCACGGCGCACCCGACCGGGGGGAGGTCGCCAGGCCCAAGCCGGAGAAGGGCAAGGCGCTGCCCAAGGTGAAGCTCGCCCCCATCGAGGTCACCTCCGGCGCCCAGGCCAGAACCCTGGCCGCGCCCGTCACGAACAAGGTGGGCCTGCGCGCCCTCGTGGTCGCCGTCGACGGGGACGACTGGGGCCTGGCCACCTGGAAGGCGGTCCTGGACCGCGTCGGCATGCCGTACGACGTCGTCCAGACCAGGACCGAGGCGCTGCCCGACCTCCTGCGCGCCGACGGCGCCGGCAAGTACAACGCGATCCTGCTCACCAACAACTCGCTGCTCTACCACGACGGCAGCGGCTTCGTCAGCGGCCTGGACGCCCAGGAATGGAACGCTCTATGGGCCTACGAGCGTGACTTCGCGGTGCGCCAGGTCTCGCTCTACACCGCCTACGGCAGCTTCCCCGAGGACTACTGCCTGCGACCCGGCACCGAGAACGGCAACGCGACCAACGCCACCCTCACCACGCAGGGCGCGCCGGTCTTCGACTACCTCAAGTCGAACGTGTCGATCCCGATCACGCTCTCCTACGTCTACCGCTCCGCCCTGCAGCCGGGCTGCGCCGCCGAGCCGATCCTGCAGTCGGGCAGCGACGTGCTGGGCGTCAAGAGCACCAGCACCGACGGCCGCGAGCGCATGGCGCTGACCTTCACCTCCAACCAGTACCTGCCCCAGGCCGACCTGCTGACCTACGGCCTGCTGCGGTGGGCGACGCGCGGGCTCATGCTCGGCGAGCGCAAGCACTACCTGAACGTGGACGTGGACGACTGGTTCAACTCCACCGACCACCTGCTGGCCGACGGGACGATCTCGCCCACCCCGTTCCGCATCACCCAAGGCGACGCCTCCAGCACGCTCTCCCAGCAGAACGCCTTCCGCTCGGCCAACCCGCTGGCCGCCGGCTTCAAGCTCAACATCGCCTACAACGGCGAGGGCGCCAACCCGAACGGGCTCGTCCTGTGCCTGCTCAACCTGGGCGGCGAGCCCCTGAGCAACTGGTCGAAGTGCAACCAGGGCCAGTTCACGTGGATCAACCACACGATGACCCACCCGAAGATGAACGACACCGACTACACGACCAGCCTCAACGAGATCAACCAGAACCTCACGCGGGCGCAGCAGATGGGCATCCCCGTCGACAGGACCGTCCTGAAGACCGGGGAGTACTCCGGCCTGGGCGTCTACCACCCGGACCCCAACAACGACATCGACCCGCCCACGGACTTCGGCCTCGCCGCCTCCAACCCGAACCTGCTGCAGGCGGCCAAGGCCGCAGGCGTGAAGTACCTGCACGGCAACATGTCGTTCAACAGCCACAAGCCGAGCTGCTTCAACTGCGGCACCTACCACCCGCTGGAGCCGTCGCTGCTGATCGTGCCCGACTGGCCCGTCAACGTCGCCTACCACGTCACCAACCAGGCGGAGGAGACGACGTTCTACAACTCCTACTACGGGCCGCAGGGCAAGTTCCCCTACTGGCCGGTCAACCAGACCTACACCCAGATCGTCGACCACGAGTCGAACGTCGGCCTGCAGCACGTCATGTCGGGCTCGGTCTATTCGCACACCTTCCACCAGGGCAACCTGCGCAACTACGGCGGCAACAAGAACCTGACCTTCGACTGGATCAACGCCGTCGTCAACAAGTACAAGTCGTACTACAACGTCCCGCTCGTCACGCCGAACTGGGGCGGCCTGGCCGGCTACGTCGCCGGCCGCAACGCCCACTTCTCGGCCCTCACCGCCGGCGCCGACGCCGTCTACGACCGTACGGCCGGCACGATCACCTTCACCTCGCCCGCCAACGGCTCGGTGCTGGCCACCAACGCCGGAGGCACCGCTTACGGCACCGACAAGACCGCGACCATCGCGCTCACCGCCGGCACACCCGTCACCGTCGTTGCGAGCCCACGCCCGTGACATCGAAGGTCACTCTGGTTTCCGAGGGCACCTACCCGTTCGCCATGGGCGGTGTCAGCGTCTGGATGGACCAGCTCATCCGGGGCATGCCCGACTACACGTGGGACGTCGTGACGCTCACGGTCGACGGCGCCGAGCGCCCGGTCTGGGACCTCCCGGACAACCTCGACCAGGTCATCTCGCTGCCCCTGTGGGTGAGCACCCTCCGGCGCTCTTCTCGAGCGCCGGAGGCGTCCTTCCACACGGCCTACGGGGAGTTCCTGAGGATGATCCTCACCCCGGCCGTCATGGGGGAGGGCAGCCGGCAGTTCATCGGCGTGCTCGAGGAGCTGTCGGGCTTCCCCGACCTGCTCGGCGCGATCACCAGCACCGAGGCGCTGACCCAGCTGATGGACTGCTGGTACTGGAACCGGCTCGACGGCATCAACCTGGCCGACGCCATCACCGCCGCCAACCTGCTGGGTCACATGCTGCGCCCGCTGGCCGCCGAGCCGATCAGGACCGACCTGACACACGTGGCCATGAACGGGCTGAGCATGCTGGTGGCGATGGCCGCCAAGTGGAGGTACGGCACGCCCATCGTGCTCTCCGAGCACGGCGTCTACCTGCGCGAACGTTACCTGCAGTACCTGACGGAGCCGGTCAGCCACCCCGTGCGCGTCATGCTCCTCAGCTTCTTCCGCCGCCTGGCCGGCGCCTCCTACGCGATCGCCGACCGCATCGCGCCGCACTCCTCCTACAACAAACGCTGGCAGGTGCGCGGCGGCGCGGACCCCTCGCGGATCCACGTCATGTACAACGGCGTCGACCCCATCGACTTCCCGCTGGCCACCGGCGAACCCGACCGGCCGACCCTGGTCTTCATGGGACGCATCGACCCGCTCAAGGACCTGCACACCCTGATCCGCGCCTTCGCGATCATCAGGGAGAAGCTGCCCGACGCCGTGCTCCGCATGTTCGGCGGCACCCCCGAGGGCAACGAGACCTACCATGCGAGCTGCCAGGCCCTCATCGAGGAACTGGACCTGGTGGGCTCCGCCATCCTGGAAGGCAGGGTCACCTCGCCCGTCCACGCCTACCACGCGGGTCACATCGTGATGCTGACCAGCATTTCCGAGGGCTTCCCCTACACCGTCGTGGAGGCCATGGCCTGCGGCAGGGCGACCGTGTGCACCAACGTCGGCGGCGTGGCGGAGGCGGTGGCCGAGGCCGGGATCGTCGTCGCGCCCCGCGACCACGTCGCCGTGGCCGACGCGGCCGTACGGCTGCTGACCGACGCGCCGCTGCGCGCCCGCATGGGCGCCCTGGCCCGCAAGCGTGTCCTGGAACGTTTCACCCTGCAGCAGTCTCTTGACGACTATCGCCAGGTCTACCAGGAGTTACTGTGAGCGATGAACTGGCCGATCAATTACGGCCGAAGCTCGTCCACGCCGTCGAGCCGCTCCAGGTGGCCGCCGCGCTGGAATCCGAGGGCTTCAACGACAAGATCGCCCGTGACCGCTACGGGCACACCGACGTCTTCTCCCTCGCGGAGGAGGTCTACGCCCGGCTGGCCCGGGAGGCGCGACCGCCGGTGGAGGCCGCGCCCCGCCGTCCCCGCATGCTCGCCCAGCTCAGCCACGGCCTGCTGTACGGCATGCCGGGCGCCCTGCTGCCGGCCACCTCGGCGCTGGTCGGCGCCCAGTGGCTGATGCCGGGCCTGGTCCTCACCACCGGAGCCGGCTGGATCCTCGGGGGCTGCATGGCCCGCATGGTGTACGGCAAGCCGGACTCCGCCTGGACGGTCATGGTCTACGGCCTGGTGGCCGGAGCCCTGGCGGCGCTGGCCATCGGGCTGCTGGTCCAGGGCCCTGCGGCGCTGCTGGCGCTCTGCGTCGTGCAGATCACCTTCCAGCTCTGCTCCGGCATGCTGCTCATCCACCACCAGGAGGCGCTGCTGGCCGTCCTGATGGGACCGGGAGTCGTCGCGGGCGTCACCTATCTCGTCATCGGCACGCCGTTCGCCGCGATCGTGGCGGTCGTCGTCGGCACCCTGTGCATCGCGGGCGTCACGGGAGCGGCCCTCGTGCTCACCTCACGGCAACGCGCGCCGCTGGCCGTACCCAGGGGTCTGCTCCTCGGTCTTCTCCACAGCCTGCTGACCGCGCTCTTCCTGCTCCAGGCCGAGGCCCGCTACGTGGTGGGCCGACCCGACATCGCCGTCGCCGGCGCCGGGCTGGTGCTCGGCATGGGGGTGCTGGAGTTCCGCGCCCACTGCTTCGAGACCGACGTCCGCTCGGTGATCAGGCAGGTGTGCTATCCGGCCGAGTTCACCCGCAACGGCCATCGGCTGCTGCTCGCCGGGCTGGGCATCTGCCTGGCGGTCCTGGCCGTGTTGTCGGCGCCTCCGCTGCTGCTGGTCTCGATCACGGCCGAGGGCGCGGTCATGGCCCTGGCGCACGTCGTGCTCGGCGGCGCCTACTTCCTCGCCTTCCTGCTGGCCAACCAGGGCAGAGTCGTCGAACTCTGCCTGGCGCAGGGGGCGGCCCTGCTCATCCATCCAGGCCTGCGGCTGGTCGCCCCCGTCCCGGTGCTCTCGGACACCCTGCTCTTCCTGGCCGCCTGCCTGCTCTTCCTCTGTCTTCTGCTCGTCCTGATGGCCGCCCGCCTCAGGGACGTGTGGGCCTACCGATAGGAGCATTCTCATGCACGTCGTCATCCTCGCCGGTGGCAAGGGGGTGCGCCTGCGCCCCTACACCTCCGCCCTGCCCAAGCCACTCGTGCCGATCGGGGAGGAGTACGCCATTCTCGACATCATCCTGCGGCAGCTCGTCTCCCAGGGCTTCACCAGCGCCACCCTGGCCGTGGGCCACCTCAGCCCGCTGATCAGGGCCTTCGTCGGCGACGGCTCACGATGGGGGCTCCAGGTCGACTACACCGAGGAGGTCAAGCCGCTGTCCACCATCGGGCCGCTGTTCTCCATCCGCGACCGGCTGCCCGAGCACTTCCTCGTCATGAACGGGGACGTGCTGACCACCCTCAACTACGCCTCGCTGCTGACCTCGCACGGGCTCAGCGGAGCCCCGCTGACCGTGGCCACCGCGCCGCGCGTCGTCAAGATCGACTTCGGGGTGCTGGAGGCGGGATCCGGATTCATCACCGGATTCCGGGAGAAGCCGCTGCTGTCCTACCTGGTCAGCATGGGCGTCTACGCGCTGTCGCGCAGCGCCATCGACGACTACCCCGAGGGCATGTCGTTCGGCTTCGACGAACTGGTGCTCGACCTGCTGGCCAGGCAGAGCCCGCCGGCCGTCTTCGAGTTCGACGGCTACTGGCTCGACATCGGGCGGCCCGACGACTACGACGAGGCCAACGCGCGCTTCGAGGAGTACCGGGCGCTGCTGCTGCCGCCGGAGAAGGAGCCGGTGGCATGAGCGAGACCTCGGGGGGCCCGCGCCGGGTGCTGCTCTTCGGCGCCTCCGGCTTCATCGGCCGCTGGGTACGCGCCCAGCTCGACGGCGACCCGCGCGTGTCCGAGCTGCACTGCCCGGGCCGCGCCCGGCTCGACCTGCTCACCGCCGGCGCCGCCGAGGTCGCCGACCTGCTGGCCGAGACCCGCCCCGACCTGATCCTCAACTGCATGGGCAAGCTCACCGGACCGCCCGACGTGCTGATGCGCGCCAACGCCGGCGTCGTCGCCCTGCTCCTGCGGACCATGGCCGAGATCGCGCCGTCCGCCCGCCTGGTACGGCTCGGCTCGGCCGCCGAATACGGCGCCAGCGTGCCCGGCTACACCATCCAGGAGGACGACGCCACCCTGCCGCTCAGCGACTACGGCGTCAGCCACCTCGCCGGAACCGGCCTGGTGCGCAACAGCCCGCTCGACGCCGTGTCGCTGCGCGTCTTCAACCCCGTCGGCCCCGGCACCTCCGACGCCAGCGTCCTGGGCCGGGCCGCCGACCTCCTGCGGGAGGCCGTCGCCACCGGCGCCTCCTCGATCACCCTCGGATCGCTGGCCGCCATGCGCGACTTCGTCGACGTCAGGGACGTCGCCGACGCCGTCGTGGCCGCCGCCTTCGCCCCCTCCATGCCCGAGCGGATCTTCAACGTGGGCAGCGGCCAGGCCCTCCCGGTCAGGGTGCCGGTGGCGCTGCTCGCCCGCGAACACGGCTTCCACGGCGACATCCACGAGAGCGAGCCCAGCTCGGCCCGCTCCGCCGCCGTGCAATGGAGCCAGGCCGACATCGGCCGCGCCCGCCGTCTCCTCGGCTGGGAGCCGAAACGCACGCTCGAGACCTCCGTCCGTGACATGACACAGCTAGGGAGCACGATCAATGCCTAAGACCGTCGCCGTCGTCGGCATGGGGTACGTGGGCCTCACGCTCACCGCCGCCATGGCCCGCAACGGCTACACCGTGTACGGCGTGGACGCCAACCCGTCGGTTGTGGAGGCGCTGTCCAACGGGCGCATCCACGTGTTCGAGCCCGGCGTGGCCGAGGTGTTCGCCGAGCACCTCGGCACCCGGATCCACGTCGGCGCAACCATCCCGGACCAGCCGCTGGACGCCGCCATCCTGGCCGTCTCCACCCCCGTCGTGAACCAGACGCCCGACCTGTCGAACCTGGAAGCGGCCGCCGCCCACGTGGCCGAGCGGTGCCGCCCCGACACCCTCGTGGTCGTACGGAGCACCGTGCCGGTCGGCACCAGCCGTACGGTCGTCCTGCCCCGCCTGTGGCCGGACGCCCGGCTGATCATGGCGCCCGAGCGGACCATCCAGGGCCAGGCCCTGCGCGAACTCGTGGAACTGCCCCAGGTCATCGGCGGGCTCGACAGCCCCAGCCTGGCCGCCGGCATCGACCTGTTCGAAGGGCTGGCCGACCAGATCGTTCCGGTGTCGAGCCTGGAGGCGGCCGAACTGGTCAAACTCTCCAACAACTGCCACACCGACCTGATCTACGCCTACGGCAACGAGGTCGCGCTCATCGCCGAGCAGCACGGGCTCGACCCCCTGGAGGTCATCGCCGCCACCAACCTCGACTACCCGCGGCCCGACCTGGCCAAGCCCGGTTACGTGGGCGGCGGCTGCCTGTCGAAGGACCCGTACATCATGCTCGCCAGCGGCGCCTCCTCGCTCGTGCGCTCCGCCCGCGAGCTCAACGAGCGCCTGCCCGCCCACGTCGCCTCCCGCATGGTCGACCTCATCCGCGAGGAGTTCGGCACCTGCGAAGGCATCCGCCTGTCGGTGCTCGGCTGGGCCTACAAGGGCTGGCCCGCCACCGACGACATGCGCGGCACCCCCATCGAGGTGATGATGCCGATCTTCCAGGTCGCCGGGCTGATCGTCCAAGGCCATGACCCGCTCGTGCCGGAGGAGGTGATCAGGCAGTACGGCGGGCAGCCGATGAGCCTCGACAAGGCCGTCTCCTCCGCCGACGCGCTGCTCGTGATCAACGACCACCCCGACTACCGCGAACTCTCCATCGAGGAAGCGCAGGCCAAGGTGGTCTTCGACTCCTGGCGCATCCTCGACGAGGAGACCGTGCTGGAGCGGGGCGCCCGCTACGCCGGGATCGGATACGCCCGATGAGGGCCCTGCTGCTGGGCGGCGCCGGCTTCATCGGCCTGCACCTGGCCCGCCGACTCCTCGCCGACGGCCACTCCGTCACCATCGTCGACGACTTCTCGCGCGGCAAGCACGACTTCGGCGACCTCGGCGACGTGCGCTCCCTCGACCTGACCCTGGCGACCTCCTACGCCTCCCTGGACAAGGACGGCTGGGACCAGATCTACATGCTGGCCGCCATCGTCGGCGTCAGGAACGTCGAAGCCGACCCGGGCCGCGTCCTGCGCGTCAACTCCCTGGCCCTGCTCCACCTGCTCGACTGGATCAAGCCGGGGCAGCGCCTGTTCTTCGCCTCCACCAGCGAGGCCTACGCCGGAGGCGTCTCGGCGGGGCTCGTCCCCGTGCCCACCCCGGAAACGGTCCCGCTCCTCATCGAGGACGTCGGCTCGCCGCGCTACAGCTACGCCATCAGCAAGGCGCTCGGCGAAGCCGCCGTCCTCCACAGCCCGGCCGCCGCCGTCGTCGGACGCTTCCACAACGTCTACGGGCCCCGCATGGGCGCCGACCACGTCATCCCCGAACTGTCCCTGCGCGCCCTGCGCGGCGAGGACCCCTTCCGCCTCTACGGCTCCGACCAGTCACGCGCCTTCTGCTACGTCGACGACGCCGTCGAAGCCATGGTCAGGCTCATGGACGCCGACTTCACCGGCATCGTCCACATCGGCAACCCGGACGAGACCAACATCGGCGACCTGGCCAAACTCGTGCTCCGCGTCGCCGGAGCCTCACCCCAGATCGACCCCGTCCCCGCCCCGCCCGGCTCCGTCGCCCGCCGATGCCCCGACATCACCCTCCTCCAGCAGGTCACCGGCTTCACTCCCCAGATCTCCCTGGAAGAAGGCGTACGCCGCACCTTCGCCTGGTACCAGGAGCAGCTGTGAGGAAGCCGATCTGCTTCTACTACGGCGACAAGGAGCTGGAGCGGCTGTCCCGCTTCGAGAAGGTCGTCCTCCAGGCCGACTTCTACTCCCCGTCGGAACTGGCCGAGCTGCGCTCACGCGGCGTCCACACCCTCGGCTACCTGTCGCTGTCCGAGGACGTCGGCCCCGCCGCCCCATGGCAGCGCACCGAACGCAACCCCGACTGGGGCGGCGCCTTCGTCCACGTCGGCGACCCCGGCTGGATGGCCCACGTCGTCGACCAGGCCCGCCACGCCGTCGCCGGCGGATTCGCCGGACTCTTCCTCGACACCCTCAACCTCGAGCAGACCTTCCCCGAGGACCTTCCCCACCTGCTCACCCTCATCGCCGCCATCAGAGAGGAGGCCCGACCCGACTACCTGCTCGCCAACCGCGGCTTCGCCCTGCTGCCGCAACTGGCCTCGCTGGTGGACGGGATCCTGTTCGAGTCGTTCTCGGCTCGATGGGTGGACACCGAGCACTACGCGCCATGGCCGGACGACGTGCTCGCCTTCCACGGACAGGTGGCGGAGCAGCTGCTGGAGTACGACCTGGACCTTTACGCGCTCGACTATGCGGACGGGCGGGAACTGACGGACTTCGCCTATCGGCGGGCGCGGGAGTTCGGCATGCTGTGCTTCGTCAGCGATCGAGCCCTGTCCCGCATCTGACGTCGCTTGGGCCTCGCTGGTCTTGCGCCTTCGGCGCTTGGGGGGTCGGGCTGTGCCCAGTGGGGGGGGGGGGGGGGGGGCCCCCCCCCCCCCCCCCCCCCCCGGGCCGGGGGGGGCCCCGGGGCCCCCCCCGGGGGGCCCCCCCCGCCCCGGGGGGGCGGCCGCCAAACGGGTGGGGGGGGCCGGGGCCCGCCC
>NZ_JBITGL010000030.1:0-72844 GCF_044456985.1 Nonomuraea sp. NPDC050663 | reverse complement strand
CGGGGGGCCCCCCCGCGGGGGGCGTCGCCAACCGGGGGCGGCCCCGGGGGGGGGGGGGGGGGGGGGGGGGCCCCCGGGGGGGGCCCCCCGGGGGGGGGCCCGCGCCCCCCCCCCCCCCAACACGGGGAGGTGGCGATGCTCCCCTGGCGGGCGAGCGTCGTGGCCGACAGCCCCGACGAGGTCGCGCTGCGGCTGACCGTGCGCACCCGCCGCCTGCCGTTCGAGGTCGAGAAGGTTTTCCGATTGCGCTCCGGTGAGTCCCGTCTGGGGATGAACAGCACGGTTCGCAACCTTTCCGAGCAGGCCCTGGAGGCGATGTGGGGACAGCACATCGTCTTCGGGGCCCCCTTCCTGCGTCCCGGGTGCACGATCGTGCTGCCCGACGGCGTGGAGGTGATCCCGCACACCGGTCCGCTCAACGCCTCCGGCAGGAGGGTGGAGTCGCGCGGCACGTGGCCCGTCGTCGGCGGCGTCGACCTGAGCGTGGTGCCCGAGCCGGGTACGGCCAGCGACATCGTCTACCTGACGGGCTTCGACGAGGGCTGGTACGAGGTGCGCGGGACGGTGGCGATGCGGGTGGAGTGGGACTCCCGCGTCCTGCCGTACCTGTGGATGTGGCAGGAGTTCGGCGCCTCGCTCGATCATCCGTGGTGGGGCCGGGCCTTCGTGCTGGGCCTCGAACCGTTCTCCGGCATGCCCACGAACGGGCTGGCCGAGGCCGTCGCGAACGGCACGGCCATGACGCTCGGCCCCCTGGAGAGCAAGACCATGTGGCTGCGCGCGGAGGTGCTGGGTTGATGGAGTTCGACGGCAAGGTCGCCCTGGTCACCGGCGGTTCTGCGGGCATCGGCGAGGCCGTGGTCACGCGGCTGGCCGGCGCGGGGGCCGAGGTGATCTCCTTCGACGCCCGGGTACGGCAGGCGGAGCGCGAGGGCGTCACGTCGTTCGAGGGGGACGTGCGTGACGCCCCGGCCGTCCAGGCGGCGTGCGACCTGGCGGCGTCGTCGTTCGGCGGGCTCGACATCGTGGTCACCTGCGCGGGCGTGCAGCGCTACGGCACGGTCGAGGAGACCTCGGAGGAGCTGTGGGACGAGGTGCTCGACGTCAACCTGAAGGGCGTCTTCCTGGTGTGCCGCGCCGCCGTGCCCCTGCTGCGCGCCCGGGGCGGCGGGTCCATCGTGGCCATCTCCTCCGTGCAGGCCTTCGCCGCGCAGACGCAGGTCGCGGCCTATTCCACCAGCAAGGCCGCGCTCAACGGGCTGGTGCGCTCGATGGCGCTCGACCACGCGGCCGACGGGATCAGGGTGAACTCCGTCTGCCCCGGCTCCGTCGACACGCCCATGCTGCGCTGGGCGGCCGACAAGTGGCGCGGTTCTCGCACCCAGGACGAGCTGATCGCCGAGTGGGGGCGCTCGCACCCGCTCGGGCGGGTCGCGCGGGCCGCCGAGATCGCCGAGGTGGTGGCGTTCCTGGCCTCCTCCCGGTCGTCGTTCGTCACCGGGGCGGCCCATCAGGTCGACGGCGGGCTGCTCACCCAGGTGCCGGTGGTGCTGCCCGAATGAGGATCTTCTACGACGGCCTCGCGCGTGCTCCCCGGCTCGACCATCCGGAGTGCGTGGCCGTGCACCCTGGCGACGGCTCGGTGTGGTGCGGCGGCGAAGCGGGCCAGCTCTATCGCATCGCCCCCGACGGCTCCTCGTGCGAGGAGGTGGCGTCGACGGGCGGTTTCGCGCTCGGCATCGCCTTCTCGCCCGGCGGGGAACTGTTCGTCTGCGACCTGGTCCACAAGGCCGTCTTCCGGCTGTCGGCCGCCGGGGAGCTGTCGGTCTACGCCTCCGGGTTCGACACGCCGAACTTCCCGCTCTTCACCCCGTCGGGCCTGTTCGTCTCCGACAGCGGCGCCGGGACCGTCGTGCGCCTGACCCCGTCGCGGGCGATCTGGTACAGCGGGCTGACCTTTCCCAACGGGCTCGCCTCCGACGGGCGGGCGCTCTACGTGGCGGAATCCTTCCTGCCGGGGATCAGCCGGATCGAGATCCTGCCCGACGGCTCGGCCGGGGCACGCGAGGTGGTCGTGGAGTTGCCCGGCGTCGTGCCCGACGGTCTAGCCTTCGGCCCCGACGGCCTGCTCCACATCGCCTGCTACGAGCCCAGCCAGGTGCTCAGGCTCCGCGACGGCTCCGTCGAGATCGTCGCCCACGACCCGACGGCGCACCTGCTGTGCCACCCGACCAACATCGCCTTCTCCGGCTCCACGGCCTACGTCGCCAACCTGGGGCGCTGGCACATCACCGAGCTTTGACCGATTTCTACAAGACCCTCTCGAAGGCGATGACCATGATGAGGGTATGAGCATCAACCTGTCCGCGGCCGCCGACTTCATGGCCGGCCACGCCCGCGTCCTCGACCGCCGCCGCTTCGAGCTGCTGCTCGGCGCCACCGGCGCCAGCGACTCGGAGGCCGTGCTGAACGCTCTCGACGGTTACCGCAATCCCGACGGCGGCTACGGCTGGGGGCTGGAGGCCGACCTGCGCTCCATCGAGAGCCAGCCCGGCGCCGCGCTGCACGCCTTCGAGGTGTTCGAGGACATCGCTCCGTTCACGTCGCCGCGCGCCCACGAGTTGTGCGCCTGGCTCTCCTCGGTGACCCTGCCCGACGGCGGCCTGCCCTTCGCGCTCCCGCTGACCGTCACCGCCGCGACCGCCCCCTGGTGGCAGGGCGCCGACCCGCGCCAGTCGGCCCTGCAGATCACCTCGATCACCGCCGCGCTCGCCCACCGCGTGGCCGCGCACGACCCGGCCGTGGCCGGCCACCCGTGGCTGGAGCGCGCCACCCGCTACTGCCTCGACACCATCGCCGCCATGGAGAGCGAGCCGTTCGCCTACGTCCTGTCGTTCGCGATCCAGTTCCTCGACGCCCTGCACGACACCCGTCCCGCCGAGGCGGCGCCGCTGCTGGAGCGGCTCGGCGCGTACGTCCCCGCCGACGGGCGGGTGCCGGTCGCCGGAGGCACGGAGGGCGAGGCGCTGCACCCGCTCGACTTCGCCCCGCGCCCCGATCGGCCCGCCAGGGCGCTGTTCTCGCAGGCCGTGATCGACGCCGACCTGGACCGGGTCGAGGCGCTGCAGCAGGACGACGGGGGGTGGGTGGTCGACTACCTCAAGGTGTCGCCCGCCGGGGTGCTCGACTGGCGCGGCCACGCCACGGTGAGCGCCATCGACGTCCTCCAGCGCAACGGGCGCATCTGACGGCGGTGTTCGTCGACCGCATCACCCCGCTGGCGATGCGCAGCCGGCTCCAGGCCCGGTCCGCGGGGGCGGCCTTCGACTGAACTCGGGGCAGGCCGAGCCGCGCTTCTCCCGGACGGTTCCGGGGGCGTGGGGGTGGGCCGGAGGCGCACCCCCACTAGACACGGCACGAGCCGAAGGCGAGGCCCGTGCCTAGTTGGCCACCCCGATGCGACGCCCGATCGACGTGCCCTTCTCCAGCTCGTCGACCAGCGCCACCGCGTAGTCCTCGGCCGAGATGAAACTGTTGCCGTCGTCGTCGGAGAGCAGTTCGTCGCCGCCCACCCGGTAGGAGCCCGTGCGGGTGCCCGGGGCGATCTCGGCGGCCGGTGAGATGTAGGTCCACGACAGGTCCCCGGCGTTCTCCCGGACGAACTCGAGCAGTGCCCCCTGGGCCAGCGCCTCGTTCTTGTACATCTCGGGAAACCCCGGCGTGTCCACGAGCCGGACCCCGGGGGCGACCTCGAGCGATCCCGCTCCGCCGACGATGACCACGCGGCGCACCCCGGCCTTGCGCGCGCCGTCGAGCACGCCCTGGCCGGCGGCGATCAGCGGGGCGGAGGGCTCGGAGCCGTCGCGCGGCGGGGCGACGGCCAGGACGACGGCGTCCTTGCCTTCGGCCAGGGCGGCGACGGCGGAGGCGTCGTCCGCGGCGGCCGCCTGGGTGCCGGACGCTCCGCTGCGGGTGACTCCGGTGACCGTGTGGCCCCGGTTGACGGCTTCGGCCGCGATGCGGCTGCCGACCATGCCGGTCGCGCCGATCAGGAGAATCTTCATGATTTTGACGGTATCCATTGGATACTGGTTACTTCAACGTGCCATTGGTACCTTGGAGAAACTATGACCAAGGGAAATGCCTTTGACCCTAATTGCCCCACGAGGCTGGTGCTCGACCGCATCGGCGACAAGTGGACGGTGCTCGTCGTCCTGAACCTGTGCCAAGGGCCGATGCGTTTCACCCAGCTGAAGGACCAGATCGGCGGCGTGACGCCGAAGGTGCTCACCCAGACGCTGCGCGCGATGGCCAGGGACGGCCTGCTGACCAGGCGCGTCTTCGCGGAGGTGCCGCCGCGCGTGGAGTACGAGCTCACCGAGCTGGGCCACTCCCTGCGCGCGCCGATCCAGGCGATCACCGACTGGGCCGAGGAGCACGTCCTCCAGGTCATGGCCTCCCGCACCGGTACCCTCGACCAGGATGAATGAGTTCGAGCTCACCCGCTATCCCGTCGATCCGCGCGACCAGCTGAGGGCGTGGGACGCCGCCGACGAATACCTGCTGGAGGAGCTGCCCGAGGTGAGCGGCGAGGTCGTGATCCTCGCCGACCGCTGGGGCGCGCTGGCGACGGCCCTGGCCGGGATGAACCCGGTCCAGATCACCGACTCGTTCCTCACCCAGCAGGCCACCCTCGACAACCTGCGGCGCAACGGCCGCCCCGCCGTACGGATGCTGACCACGCAGGACACGCCGCCGGAGAGGATCGACGTGCTCCTGGTGAGGGTGCCCAAGAGCCTGGCGCTCCTGGAGGACCAGCTGCACCGGCTGGCTCCCGCCGTCCACGCGAACACGCTGATCATGGGCGCCGGCATGGTCACCGAGATCCACACGAGCACGTTGCAGCTGTTCGAGCGCGTCCTCGGGCCGACGCGGACCTCGCTGGCCAAGCGCAAGGCCCGGCTGATCCACTGCACGCCCGACCCGTCGATCCCGCGCGTGCCCAGTCCGTGGCCCAAGAGCTACACCCTGCCCGACGGCACGATGATCGTCAATCACGCGGGGATCTTCTGCGCCGACCGCCTCGACATCGGCACCAGGTTCTTCCTCGACCACCTGCCCAAGGCCCACGGCAGGGTGCTCGACCTGGGCTGCGGCAACGGCGTGGCGGGCCTGCGGGCGAGCCTCGACGACCCGGAGGAGGTCGTCTTCGCCGACGAGTCGTTCCAGGCCATCGCCTCGGCGCGCGCCAACTGCCCGCAGGGCACGTTCGTCACGGGCGACAGCACGGCCGGGGTCACGGACGTCGACCTCATCCTGAACAACCCGCCGTTCCACAGCCACCGGGGCACGACCGACCGTACGGCCTGGCGGATGTTCAAGGACTCCCGCCAGGCCCTGCGCGCGCAGGGCGAGCTCTACGTGATCGGCAACCGTCACCTCGGCTACCACGTCAAGCTGCGCCGCCTGTTCGGCAACTGCGAGGTCGTCGCGAGCGACCCCAAGTTCGTCATCCTGCGTGCGGTGAAGCGTTGACGAAGGCCGCCAGGTCGGCCGACTGCTGCACGCGGATGCCCTCGTGCACGTACATCATGTGGCCGGCCTCGTAGTACTTGAACTCGATCTGCTCGCGCAGCTCGCCGGGCACCCTGAGGTGGGCGAAGGTGTGCTCGGCGGCGAAGTACGGCGTGGCGCCGTCGTGGTAGCCGCAGGCCACGTGCACGCGCAGGTGGGGGTTCTGCCGCATCGCGGAGCCGAGCTTGTCGACCACGTTGACGGAGGCGCCCTCGAACTCCTTGTACGACCACGGCTGCACGCGCCCGGTGAGGATCTCGTACGGCAGGTCGTTGGCGTAGCCGAGCTCGGTGCGCAGGTAGTGGTTGAGCGCGGCGGAGTAGGGCCCCATGATCGCGCTCATGCTCGGGTCGTAGGTGAAGCTCTCGCGCCCGTAGTCGGGGTCCCAGCCGGTGAAGCGGCCGTCGAGGCGCCCCACGGTCTGACGGCGTGAGCGCAGCACCTCGGTGAAGAAGCGCACGTGCTCGATGCGCAGGTCGACCCGGTCGACGTAGTCCTCGGACAGGCCCGTCAGCCGGGCGACGGTCGCGACGTGCTGCGCGCGCTCCTCGCCGGTCAGCCGCGTGCCGCGCGCCAGCGCCCACGGGTAGTCGCGGGCGGCGTACTCCTCGGCCTCGCGCAGCACGTCGGCCAGGGGCCGGTCGCCGTGCAGGCCGTGGTAGTGCGCGATCGCGGCGTAGGTCGGGAGGTACAGCGCGTAGGGCTGGTCGTTGCCCTCGCGGAAGCGGATCGTGCCCATGTCCAGGACGCTGGAGATCAGCATCAGCCCGTTGAGGTACATGGAGTAGCGCGACTGCAGGTAGTCGGCGAGCGCGGCCGCGCGCAGCGTGCCGTACGACTCACCGGCCAGGAACTTGGGCGACATCCAGCGCCCGTTGCGTGTCGTCCACAGCCGGATGATCTCGCCGACGGACTCCAGGTCGCCGGTGAACCCGTGGAAGGCGTCGGCCTTCTCGCCCTCGGCGGCGCGGGAGTAGCCGGTCGAGACCGGGTCGATGAAGACCAGGTCGCTGTCGCGCAGCAGCGTCTCGGCGTTGTCGGCCAGGCTGTAGGGCGGGGGCAGCAGGTTGCCCGCGTCGCCCATCACGATCCGGCGGGGGCCGAGCACGCCCAGGTGCAGCCAGACGCTGGAGGAGCCGGGCCCGCCGTTGAAGGCGAAGGTGACCGGCCTGGTCGAGGGGTCGGCCCCGTCGAGGGTGTAGGCGGTGACGAACACCTCCGCCTTGGCCTTGTGCCCGTCGAACTTGCCGTCGGTGAAGGCCTCCTCGCGCAGGACCACGGTTCCCGTGGTCGCGGTGTAGGCCTCACCCGTCGGCAGGGTGTGCTGGGTGGTTACGAGATCGTCGGTGGGCTCAGCGGGCTTGGCCTGCGGCTCTTCGGGGTCTTGCGCCATGGACCAACATTATGGGGCGATCTACCCCGGATGAGACGGGTCGGCGAAGCGCTCGTTGGGCACCTGGGAGTACCAGCCTGGCCGCCCGGGGTCGCGATCGTAGGGATAGCCGCCCTTCTCGCGGTAGAGCTCGGAGTACTCCGCGACTTTCGCCGCGTCGAGCCTGACCCCGAGCCCGGGTCCCGACGGCACCGGGATGCGCCCGTCGCGGTACTCCAGCTTGCCTCCCTCGATGACGTCGTCGAGCAGCTGGTGGTAGTGCGCGTCGGCGGCGTAGCCGAGGTTGGGCAGCACCGCGCCCAGGTGCAGCATGGTCGCCAGTTGCACGCCCAGCTCCCCCGACGAGTGCACCGCCACTCCGAGCTGGAAGGTCTCGCACACCCCCGCCGCCTTCACGCACGGCCGGATGCCGCCCCAGAAGGTCGTGTCGAGCAGCACCACGTCGGCGCTCCTGCGCAGCACGTTGGAGGCGAGCTGCTCGAAGTTGACCACGACCGTGTTGGTCGCCAGCGGCACCCTCAGCTGTTCGCGCAGGTAGCGCAGCCCTTCGAGCCCGAAGACCGGGTCCTCCAGGTAGTCGTTGTCGAGGTGCTCGATCGCCCGGCCGAACCGCAGTCCCTCGGCCATCGACAGCACGGCGTTGGGGTCGTAGCGCAGCCGGTCGCCGGGCAGCGCCTCGGCCAGCGCCCGGTAGCACTCCAGCTCGTAGTCGGGCGGGAAGACGCCGCCCTTGAGCTTGTGGACGGTGAAGCCGTGCTCGCGTTTGAGCGCGCGGGCCTGAGCGACGAGCTGATCGGGGGTGCGCACCTCGTCGAAGCCGTCGCCCGCGTAGCGGAAGAACAGGTAGGAGGCGAACGGCACCTCGTCGCGCACCCGTCCGCCGAGCAGGTCGCAGGCGGCCACGCCCAGGTGCTGCCCGATCAGGTCGATGCAGGCGAACTCGATGGCGGCCAGCAGCTGGGTGCGGTTGTTGTACAACGACGCCGTCGGATTGGCGATCTTGAAGCGGAGCGCCTCCAGCTGGAAGGGATCATGATCTTTCAGGTACGGCATCAGCGCGCGGAAGGCCGCCTCGGCGCTCTCCCCTCCGCCGCCCATCTCCCCCAGCCCGACCAGCCCGTTGTCGGCCTCTACCTCCACGAGGGTGCGGACGAAACGCCCCCAGTGGGCGCCGTTGCTGTGACGGAGCGGCGCCTCCAGGGGCACCGCCACCGTCGTCGCCCGGATGTCGACGATCTTCACAGCTCCACCACTCCGCAGGCGGGTATCCGCACCTTCACGGACCTCTCGCCCAGCCGTACCGTGACCTCCACCGGCTCGGGGGCCAGCGACCTGAGCCGGGCGACCGGCCCGGAGCCCAGCGAGGTGATCCGCACGTCCGGGTGGTCGACCTCGGCGAAGCGCTCCTCGGGAGGGGCCGTGGCGGCGGTCGGCACCGCGATGAACGGGTCGGTCAGCCCCGCCGCCGTCTCGGCGCCCAGCCTCCTGGCGCCGGCCCGCGCCCGCGAGGCGACCGCGTAGCGGAAGGTCGTCTCGCCCTGCTGCTGGGCCGGGAAGTTGGTGTCCCAGATGTTGTTCAGCGCCCAGGAGTAGAGCGTGCCGGGCTCGTCGTCGAGCGTGGGCGGGAACGGCGCGTAGGGCATGTGGATGGTGCCGAGCTGCACCAGCGGCGCCTCCATCGTCGCCCAGGCGATCGTGAGCTCGGGATCCTCGAACGCCATCCAGTGCCTGATGGGCAGCATGTAGGCGGCCGAGCCCGGCACTGTGGGCAGGTCGGCGCCGCCGACTCCCCCGGTCAGCTCCCAGGCGGCTGGCGGCCCTCCTGCGGCGAAGGGGAAGGCCAGGAAGACCGCCTCCTTGCCGGGCGTGCCCTGCTTGGCCAGCTGGTAGCGCAGGTCGAGGCGGGGCACGCCACGATGCAGCTCGATCGTGGTGCGCAGCCAGTCGACGCCCTTGCCCTGCAGTTCCACGACGAGCTTCTCGCCCACGGCCGTCCTGACCGACTTGACGACGGCCGCGTGCCTGGCGATCGCCCGGTCGCCGAGCAGGGTGCGGTCGTGGGCGCCGACGTGGCCCGACATGTGGTTGAAGTGCGGCGCGGTGGCGTAGCGGTCGTAGACGTACTGCCCGAACCCTCCGGCGGCGTCCTGGTTGACCAGTTCGCGCCCGGCCGCCTTGTCGAAGATCGAGCGGATGTAGCCTTCGCGCACGTCGTAGCTCACCCGGTAGAACTCGTTCTCCAGCACCGGCTCCCCCGTCTCGGCGGCGGCCGGTGCCCGCTCGCCGGGGACGACGTCCAGGCGCGCGTACCCGAATCCGGGCACCTCCTCGACCACCGCCTCCAGGTGCCTGCCGATCGGCCTGGTCGGCCAGTCCTCCGGCTCGACGACCTCCTCGTGGTGCGGCACCCGCCGCCCGGTCCGCGCGTCGACGAGAGCGATCGGGGCGTCGAGCGGCACGACGTCACGCGGCAGGAAGGCCCGCACCACGTCCGTCCGCGTGTTCGTCGCGGGGTTGAAGACCGCGAAGGAGCCCGTGCCGCGCCCGAAGCGGCCGATGGCCGCCTGCAGCAGGTCGGAGGCGTCGTCCTGGGCCTGGTAGGCCCCGGCGGACTTGCGCGTCCACTGCAGGCCGCCCGAGTCGCCCGCCTCCTCCGCGTCCTCCCACGGGTTGGCCGCGCCCCACGTGTGCTCGTTGAACAGCGCGACCTTGTCGTAGGCGTCGTCGATGTCCGCGGTCGCGTCGTGCCCGGCCAGCGTGTTGAGCGTCTCGGCCGCGCGCAGCGCGCTCTGCGCCCGCCGTACGTAACCCAGCGGCCGGGCGCCGGACCCGAGCCCGTCGGCCCACCAGTCGGTCCAGTCGCCCTCGTGGACGGCGAGCGCGTCGAAGTGCCGCTCGGCCACGTGGTCGAAGAAGTCGCTGTTGGTCGCCGAGCGCAGCCGCGGCCAGGCCCAGTCCTGATTCCACCGCCTGACCACCGAGGCGGGCACGATGGAGGGCCCCGCGTTGTCGGCGTGCGCGCCCTGGACCCTCAGGTGCAGCGCGTCGAGCTCGTAGGGCGGCTTGGCGGCGTCGGGCCCGAGCCAGCCGAACGTGCCGGGGCCGTACGGGTAGGAACGGTTGGCCAGCGAGTGCAGGTAGCGCGGCAGCAGGTCGAGGGAGAGCTCGTAGGAGTCGGTGAGCCCGACCGTGTTGCCCTCCATGTAGGCCATGCCGTGCGGGGTGTCGGTGAACCAGACCAGGAGCTCCTGCCCGGAGGGCGCCCTCCACCGGAAGGGCCGTCGCAGGCCGTCGCCGCCGTGCAGGTACGGCACGCTGCGCCCGGCCCAGTTGTGGGCGGCCGCCAGGTAGCGCACGCCCACCGAGTTCAGCGCGTCGACCAGCCCGACCACCGCCCCTGGCACGTCGGTGTGCATGGCCGAGCGGACCGGGAACGGGAAGCTCCTGACGAAGCGAAGCTGGCGATACAGCTCCTCGGTCGAGCAGGCCTCGGTGTGCAGCTGGAAGGGCAGCGCGGTCACCTCGACCACGCCCTGCCGTACGAGCTCGGCGAAGGCCTCGACCTGCGGCGCGGGACGCGCCGCGAGCCACTTGATCGCCGGGTACGACGACTCGACCGTCCAGCGGAAGCGCGCGTCGTCGTCCCAGGAGGCCGTCTCCTGCGCCAGGCGGAGGGCGGCGTCGAGGTAGTCGAGGTGGTGGCGCAGGACCGTGCCCTGGGGGTCGGTGTAGCCGATGTCGAGATGGGAGTGGTGGACGACGAAGACCGTCCACTTGCGCTGCGGGGTGACGATGACCTGCGCCGAGCCGATCCCGTCGGCCTCCAGGGTGAAGGTCCGCGGCGAGTCGACCTCGGGCACGAGGAAGGTGCCGTCGCTCTCCAGCTCGTCCAGGCGGTACCTCACGCCGGGCGGCCCCGCCACCCGCACCACCTGGCGGCCGTCGTGGGTGAACAGCGGCACCATCGAGACCCGCACCTCCGGCAGCACCTCGGTCGAGGTGTTCTCACGCAGGGTCTGGCGGATGCCGTCGTAATCGGGCGAACCAAGACTCGGCTGCAGCAGCCGGCTCGTCATCACACGCTCCCTAGGGACAGGCCTCGGGCGAAGAGGCGCTGGGTGGCCAGGAACAGCAGCACGGTCGGCAGCGAGACGATCAGCCCCGCGGCCAGGCCGACGGGCACGGGGGTGCCCGCGTAGACGTCGGTCATCAGCCCGGCCAGCACGGTCATGACCGGCCGCACCTCGGCGGTCTGGGTGAGTGCCAGGCCGAAGAGCAGGTCGTTCCAGATGAAGGTGAACTCCAGGATGAACACCGCGGCCAGCGCGGTGCCGGCCAGCGGAAGGTAGATGCGCCAGAAGATGCGCACCGTGGACGCGCCGTCCATGCGGGCGGCCTCGAAGATCGAGTAGGCGATGCCGGTGAAGAAGTTGCGCAGCACGAAGGCGGCCAGAGGCACGCTGATCGCGGTGTAGACCAGGATCATGCCCAGGCGCCTGTCGTAGAGGCCGAGGTCGGAGTAGGTGACGAAGAGCGGCACGAGCAACATCTGCGACGGGAAGATCGTGCCGCCGAAGATGAGCATGAACCACCAGAAACCGCCCCGCAGCCGCAGCACCACGATGGTGTAGCCGGCCATCGCGCCGATGATCACCGCGAGGGCGGGCGAGGCGACGCTGTAGAGCAGCGTGCTGGCCAGGCTCGAACCCAGATCGGCCCGCTCCAGCGCCGTGGCGAAGTTCTCGAAGATCCGGAACTCGCCCGACGGGATCCAGGCCCTCGACGGGTCGTAGGAGTCGGCCGGCCGCATGGCGTTGACCAGCAGCAGATAGGTCGGGCCCAGCCAGACCAGGCCCAGCACGATCAGTACGGCCCGGCGGATCACGTGACCTGCCTCTTCAGGTAGAGGTACGACGCCAGCCCGGTCACCACGGTGAGCAGCACCGCCACCGCCGAGCCGTACCCGTATTCGCTGGCCACGAAGGTGTCGCGGTACATGGTCACCGCGAGCGTCTCCGACGACCGCCCAGGACCTCCCTGCGTCATGACCCACACGATGTCGAAGGTCTTCAGGCTCGCCACCAGCGCGAGCCCCACCACCACCGCGGTCAGCGGCGCCATGAGCGGCCAGATCACGTGGCGGAACAACGACCATCCGCCGGCGCCGTCGAGCCGCGCCGCCTCGATCGGCTCCTTGGGGATCGACTGCAGCCCGACGACGAACAGCAGCGTGTTGACGCCGAGCTGCTGCCAGGTCCACACCAGCAACATCGCCAGTGTGTTGTGCGGCGCCTCCTGCAGGAAGGCCGTGTCGACGCCGAGCAGCAGGTTGGCGATGCCGCCGTGCGACAGGATCGGGCTCCACACCATGCCCAGGCCCGCCCCGCTCAGCGCGTAGGGCAGCATGAACGGCAGCCGGTACCAGGCGCCGCCCTTCAGGTCGTACGACAGCACCGCCACCAGCAGCCCGAGCCCCACCGGCAGGATCATCGTCCCCGCCACCCAGATCAGCGTGTTGCGGATCGAGGTGAGCAGGGCGGGATCCTGGACGAGCTCGGCGAAGTTGTCGAGCCCGGCGAACTGCGCGGGCGCCAGGCCGTCGTAGCGGGTGAAGCTCAGGTAGCCGGTCCACAGGAAGGGCGCGTAGAGCAGGGCGGCCACCAGCAGGACGGCCGGTGCCACATAACCGGCGCGCCACCTCACTGGTGCGTGCTCCAGTACTCGTCGGCGGCCTTCTGGATGTCCTGCAGCACCTTCTGGTAGTCAGCGGGCTTGGTGACGAACAGCCCGAAGCCGTCGAGCGCGGCGGTCAGGATGGGCGGCGGCGTGGCCTCGAAGTAGCGGTTGACCAGGCGGTACTTCCCGCTGCCCGCGTCCTTGGTGATCTGGCCGAGCGCCTGGTCGGCGATGGCCACCTTGGGGTTGGCGCTGACGTCGCCGCGGGTGGTCGCCCACCTCTCCTGCGCCTCCGGGGTGGTCCACCACTTGAGGTACCTCATGCTGGCGTCCGCGTCGGGCGCGCCGGTCAGGGAGCAGAGCGGGCCGCTCTCGAAGATCACCGAGGTCTTGGGGAGCGAGGTGTTGATGTTGGGGATCACGAAGAAGCCGTAGTCGGCGCCCGCCTTGAGGTTGCGCTGGGTCATGCTGGTGTTGAACCAGGTGCCGAAGGAGACCATCGCGCTCTTGCCGTTCTTGAGCGAGTCGGCGGGGTCGGTCTTGTCGCCGGGGTTGACGAAGTATCCGGCGTCGATCATCGACTTCCAGCGCTCCATCACCTGGACCACGCCCGGGTCGGTGTACTTGGCCTTGCCGGTGGAGAGCCTGTCGTACAGGTCGGGGTCGGTGCCCGCGAGCATCTGCTCGAACCAGACGAAGGAGAACAGCACGCTGGTGTGGTAGAACGCCTTGACGTTGTTCTGCTTGAGGGTGTCGGCCACCTTGATGAGCTCGTCCCAGGTCGTGGGCGGCTGCAGGCCGTGCTGGTCGAAGGTCTTCTTGTTGTAGAACATGCCCCAGTAGGCGACGTTCAGCGGCACGCAGTACTGCTTGCCGTCGAAGGTGTAGTACGGCGCGAGGTCCTGCGGCAGGTCGCCGTTCTTGATCGCTTCCTGCCAGACCGCGGTGGTGTCGGCCACCTGCTTCTGCTTCACGATCTCCTGGAGCATGCCGCCGGTCTGCCAGGTGAACAGGTCGGGCTTGGTGTCGGTGCGGAAGGCCGCCTTGATGAGCGCCTGGTACTGCGCCGAGTCGGTGTGGCCGACGGGCTTCATGCCCAGGCCGATCTTCTGCTTGGACAGGGCGCCCATGGCCTCGAAGTACTTGCTCCAGGCGCCCTTGTCGTTGTAGAGCGACAGCTCGGTTTTCTTGGGGGCTTCGGCTGCGGTGCCGCAGGAGGTCAAGAGGACCGCCACGCCTAACGTGGCCACGACCGACCGGATCATGGGACCTCACATCCGTTGTTCTATGACCGTCTTCACATCCAGGAGATGGGCTTTCATCAGCTCGCCCGCGGACTGCGGGTCGCCTGCCACGATCGCTTCGAGGATGGCCAGGTGCTCCTCGTAGTCGCGGCGGCGGTCGTCGAACAGGCGCAGGATCTCGCGCTGCTCGGAGGCGTGCACCGTGAGCAGGGAGTCGACCACCTCGGCCAGCACGCCGTTGCCGGCCGCCCGCGCCACCGATCGGTGGAAGTCGAGGTTGACCTCGGCCAGCTCCGTGTCGCGGCCGTGCAAGTACTGCGCGGCCTGGTCCAGCAGGGGCCGCAGCTCGATCCCTTGCTTGTTGAGCGCGGCCTTGGCGGCCAGCGGGGGCTCGATCAGGATCCGGGCGTCGAGCAGGTCGAGCAGCTGCTCGCCGTGGATCTGGCGGACGTTGGGGTTGGGCAGCACGACCCGCTCGATGGCGGCGCCCACGTAGATGCCGGAGCCGTGCCGCATCTCGATCGCCCCGGTGGCCTCCAGGCGCCGCAGGGCCTCGCGAAGCGTCGGGGTGGTCACGGCGAACCGCTGGGAGAGCTCCCTGGTCGAGGGGAGCCGGTCACCCGGCCGGTGACCGCCCTGGCGGATGAGATCCAGCATGCGCTCGGTGAGCGCGTCCGACAGGGTGGGGCGCGTCACTTCACTGTGGGACATATCAAGTCATCAAATCACCTGAGCGGTGCAAACACCAGGTATCGTCTCGGGGTGAAAAAAGTGCTCGTGTGGACCGCTTCCGTGCTCGCGGTCCTGGTGGTGGTGGCCCTCGGGGCCGGGGGCTGGTACTACTCCGGGATGGTCATCGACCCGGCACGAGGGCCCGCCTCGTACCCGATCGAGGTGACCGCCGTCTCCGGCGGCCAGGTCACCCTCAAAGGCGGCGGCGACACCGGCTCCCCCGGCATGTACGGCCTGACATGGGCGGGAGGAAGCGCGCTCGTCGGCCCGGTGTCGAGCGTCTCCGGAGACACCGTCACGCGGCTGCTCATCAAGGTCCGCAAGGGCGAGCTCAAGCCCGGCGTCCACGCCTACCTCGACCGGTGGATGTACGGCGACGAGGACCCCACCTCCGCCCTCGGCCTGCCGTACGAGAAGGTCTCCATCAAGGGCCACCCCGCCTGGCGGCTCGACGGCGCGGCCAAGACGTGGGTCATCGCCGTCCACGGGCGCAACGCCAACCCGTCGGAGACGCTGCGGGTCATGCCGTTCTTCCACAGGCTGGGGATGCCGGTGCTGTCGATCGGCTACCGCAACGACCGCGGCGCCCCCGCGAGCGACGACGGCAAGTTCCACCTGGGCGCCTCCGAATGGGAGGAGGTCGCCGCCGCCGTCTCCTACGCCCGGTCGCAGGGCGCCTCCGACGTGATTCTCTACGGCTGGTCCATGGGCGGCGCCATCGTCACCACGGCCGCGCGCAAGATGCCCGACGCCCCCATCAAGGGGATCATCATGGACAGCCCGGTGCTCGACTGGACCCCGCCCATCGAGGCCGGCGCCCGCGAGCAGGGCGTGCCCGTGTGGTTCGCGGGAGTGGCCAAGTTCATCGTCGAGCGGCGCACCGGAATCTCCTTCGACGACCTCGACCAGGTGAAGCACGCCTCCGCGTTCAAGACGCCGATGCTGATCTTCGCCGACTCGGCCGACACCGGGGTGCCCATGGACGCCGCCGCCGCCTTCGCCAAGGCACGGCCGGAGCTGGTGACGTTCGTCCAGACCGACGGCGGCGGGCACGTCGGGTCGTGGAACGTCGACCAGGCCCGGTACGAGCGGGCGCTCGCGGACTTCGTCAGCTGACGATGGGGCGGGTCAGGGCACTTTCTTCAACAAATCGAGCATGATTCTGACCTGCTCCTTACGTGACTGCTCGACCTGCTTCGCCCATGCCTTCACCTCGGGATTGGCCCCCGCGAACCCCTCCTTGTACGCCAGTTGCACCGCGTCGTCCTGATGCGCGATCAGCAGGTTCAGCGCGTCCCTGTCGAAGCGCGCCGAGCCGCGCAGGGCCGCGATCTGCTGCCTGTCGGTCTCGGGCACGTCGTGCCCGCCGTGCGCGTCGCTTGGCGCGACCAGGGGCTGCTGCCACTCCTGCAGCCACCGTCCCATGGTCGCGACCTCGCCGCTCTGCGTGCTCTCGATCGCCGCGGCGAGGGTCCTGAGCTCCTCGTTGCCCGCCCGCTGCCGGGTCAGCCTGGCGAGCTCGACCCCCTGCTTGTGGTGGGGGATCATCATCTGCAGGAACATCACGTCGTCGGCGTTGACCTGTGCGGCGCCCGGCCCCGTGTCGGCGCCGCATCCGGCGAAGGCGAAGAACGCGGCGACCAACACGGCGATGACCTTCATCCCCTCAGTTCAGGGCAGAAACGTCTATCTTCGCAAGACGTTCTGTATCGGCCAGGATGTTCATCTGGACGACCTTCCCGCCCGCCACGGTGAAGCCCAGGATCGCGATGACCTCGCCGTCCTTGATCGTGATCGTGCCGAAGCCCCCGTTGACCAGCGCGAGCCTGCCGTACTGCGCCTCGCCCCTGTGCAGGAACGCCTGCGCGGCCACCGCGTCGGCGCCGCGCACCAGGCGCGAGGCGCCCAGCTTGCCGTAGTCGAGGCGCAGCACCACGTCCGGGTCCAGCAGCGCGAACAGCGCCTCGAAGTCGCCGGCGCGCGCGGCGGCCAGGAAGGCGGAGACGACCTCGCGCTGCCGTCCGGCGTCCGGGTCGGGTACGGCACGCGCGTCCTGCACCCGCTTGCGCGCCCGGCTGGCCAGCTGCCTGGTCGCCGCCACGTTGCGCTGCACGATCGGGGCGATGTCGTCGAACGGCACCGCGAACATGTCGTGCAGCACGAAAGCCAGCCGCTCGGCCGGGGACAGCGCGTCCAGCACGACCATCATCGCCAGGCCCACCGAGTCGGCCAGCAGCGCCTCCTGCTCGGGATCGACCCCGCCAGCGGCGCCCACGACAGGCTCGGGCACGTAATCCTCGCGCCTGGAAGTGCGGGCGCGGAGCATGTCGAGGCACACGCGCCCCACCACCGTCGTCAGCCAGCCGGGCAGGTTCTCCACGTCGCTGACGTCCGTACGGCTCAGCCGGATCCAGGTCTCCTGCACCGCGTCCTCGGCCTCGGAGAGCGAGCCGAGCATCCGGTACGCCACGGCGTTCAGGTGGTCCCGGGTGGCTTCGAACTGCTCTGTTTCCGTCATCATCCTCACATTCTTCTCTGACGAAGGGAGTGCTCCGAATGTGACCGTCAGCCCACCATCCCCAGGAAGAAGGCCGCCGGGACAAGCGCGGCGACCAGCGCGACAAGCCACCACCTCGGCGCGGAGCCCTCCCTGAGCACCCTCACCCCGAGCGGCACCAGCGCCACCGCGAGCCCCGCGAGAGCGGCCAGCGACACCGGGTCGCTGCTCCCCTTCAGCACCCCGAGCGGCAGCGCCGCCGCCAGCGCCAGCCCGACGGCCGCCACCGGATGGAGCGCCTTCGCCCGGAAAGCCCCCACGGCCAGCACCACCCAGCCCGCCATGATGCAGACGTTCACCGCCTTGAACACGTGGAAGGCCCCGTACGTCTCGCTCACGACCCGCAGCGCCTCCTCCCGCCCCAGCGCGTCGACCAGCTGGAACGCCAGATGGCTCACCCCGGCGTGGAAGACCCTGCCGAACAGGCCAAGCACCACCAGCGACACGCCCCAGGCCGCCCAGCCCGGATGCGTCACCCGGATCCGCATGCCCAGCTCCACCACCCCCGGCGCCAGCATCACGACACCGGCCGCGAACAGGCTGTACGACCACACCATCCGCCCCGGATCGGCCGCGTAGGCGGCCAGCTGGTCGGGGTAGAAATCCCCCACCCCGATCCTGGCCAGCACCCCGGCCAGCAACAACAACGGCCCCAGGACCAGCCCGACTCCCGCGATCTTCATGCGTCCCATTGAAGCCACCGCGGGCCCCTCTGGCACTGGCGCGACCGCCCGGATCGATGGTGAAGCCAGCACCACCGGAAAATCACTGGCCCATCGTCGAGGGACGCTTCTAAGGTGCCCCTATCGGACTCGACCTCGTGAGGACTTCACCCGCGTGACGCCGCCTGCTCTTTAGACCTGACCCCGCTCCGTCGCATGCGACGCGTTCCTTCCGCATGCCCAACGTCAGGTCTTCAGAGAGATCATGTCTTCACGTCTTCATATCGTGCTGCCCTGGGCCGTACGACGCACCCGCCTGCCCCTGCTGGCCCTGCGTTGCGTCGGCTGCGGCAGCGGTACGGCCCACGTCGGCGACGGCCGCTTCCGCGTCAACGCCAACGGCAAGTTGCTCGACATCTGGCTCCTGGTCCACTGCGTGGACTGCGACTGGACGAGCAAGCTCACCGTCCACGAGCGCGTCTCCGTCCGGTCACTCGCTCCTGGACTGCTCGACGGCTACTCCGACAACGCTCCGGAGCTCGTGACCGCGTTCCTGTTCGACCCGCTCGTGGGCCGGCGCAACCGGTTCACGCTGCTGTGGGACGGGTGCTGGGAGTTCGTGCACTCGCCCCCGCCGGAGAGCCCGTGGCCGGTGCAGGTGTCGGTCACCTTCCACGATCCGGTCCCGGTGCGCCCTGACCGGCTCATCGCCCAGGGGCTGGGGATCTCGCGTGGCGAGATCGCCGGCCGCATCAAGATCGACATCCCGCTGAACCGCAAGACCCAGCGGGATTTCTCGTTCATCCTTCTGTGAGGATCGCTGTCCGGCGAGGCACGAACTCGCCGGACAGCACCTACGTCCGAGGCTCGCCCACCATGGCGAGGAACGCCCCCAGCCTCTCGGTCAGGAACTCCCCCAGCGGCCGGTCCGCGCGGAACGCCCACCACGTGAGCGATCCCTGCCACTGCGCCGCCAGCGCGCTGCCGACGCCCTCCCCCGCGAGCCGGGCGTCGAGCGCCGCCGTCAGCGCCTCCTCCCACGCGACCCCCCGCGCCCGGAGCACCGGATCGCGCACGTCCTCCCGGAGCAGCAGCAGCCCTTCCCCGTACGCCTCCGCCCCTTCGTACTGCCCCGACAGTCCGACGAGCAGTTCGATGGCCCCCGCGGGTGTGGGCGGCGCCGTCGCGGCCAGTTCGCCGGTCAGCGCGTCGAGCCGGTCCCAGGCGTGCAGGAGCGTGCGCTGGACGAGCTCCTTCTTGTTCGCGAACCGCTGCACCAGCGTCGCCGCCGACAGGCCGCATCGGCCGGCGAGCGCCGCGAACGTCAGCTCGCCCACGCCGCCCGCGTGCATCAGTGCGAGGGCCGCGTCGAGCACCTCGTCATCGCTCAGGGTCTTGGTTCGTGCCACCTTTGCATTATAACCGAATGTTCGTTTATAAATAAGGCATGAACCTCACAGGCAAGGTCGCCCTCGTCGCCGGAGCCACCCGTGGAGCGGGCCGCGGCATCGCCGCCGAGCTGGGCGCCGCGGGAGCGACCGTCTACGTGACCGGCCGCACCACCCGCGACCGTTCCTCCGAGTGCGGCAGGCCGGAGACCATCGAGGACACCGCGGAACTCGTCGACAGCCTGGGCGGCGCCGGCATCGCCGTACCCGTCGACCACCTCGTCAAGGACGACGTGCGCGCCCTGATCGACCGCATCCGCGACGAGCAGGGGCGGCTCGACGTGCTCGTCAACGACATCTGGGGCGGCGAGCACCTCTTCGAGTTCGACAAGACGGTCTGGGAGCACGATCTCGACAACGGCCTGCGCCTGCTGCGCCTGGCCATCGACACCCACCTCGTCACCAGCCACTACGCCCTGCCGTTGCTCATCGAGCGCCCCGGCGGCCTGGTGGTCGAGGTCACCGACGGCACGACCGAGTACAACACCGACCATTACCGCAACTCCCCCTTCTACGACCTGGCCAAGGTCGCCGTGAACCGCATGGCCTGGCAACACGCGAAGGACCTGGAGAAGTACGGCGCCACCGCCGTCTCGCTGACCCCCGGCTGGATGCGCTCGGAGAACATGCTCGACCACTTCGGCGTGACCGAGCCGACATGGCGGGAGGCGACCGCCAAGGAGCCGCACTTCGCCATCTCGGAGACCCCGCGCTACGTCGGCCGGGCCGTGGCGGCCCTCGCGGCCGACCCCGACCGCGCGCGGTGGAACGGCCGGTCGTTGTCGAGCGGCGGCCTGGCCAAGGAGTACGGCTTCACGGACCTGGACGGCTCGCGGCCCGACGCGTGGCGCTACATCGTCGAGGTCCAGGACACCGGCAGACCGGCGGACACCACCGGATACCGGTGATCGTCGGCGATCCGAGCTCGGCGGCGTGCAGGAGATCTTCAGCAGGCGTTGGGGCTCATCCCTTTCGCCATCGGCTCAGCAGGGACACCATTCCCATCAGCACGAGCCCACCGGCCGCCGCGATCGCCAGGCAGGTGAGGAGGGGGAGTGAGGTGAGGAGCGCGAGGGTGCAGAAGATCAACGGCCCGCCGATCGCCGCGTCCGCCATCGGATAGCGTCTCGCCCAGGCCACCGTCGTCGCGCGGGGCACCAAGCTGTGCACGACGAGCAGCCCGTACGTGGCCGCCGCGACGACGCCCATCAGCGGCCCGTGCTTGGCGGTCAGCGACAAGGTCATGCCTACCGTCATTAAGGCGATTACCACCGCTCCAGCCCACTGCCACCGCGACCTGGTCAAGACCGCATCCGGCTCGCTCATGCGAGGAGTGTCGCACCCAGGAGGCAGCCCGCCTAGGCCGTCCCGCAGAACGCCTTGACCGCCATCCCCATGACCTCCTCCGTCGACGGGTTGCGTGTCGACGGGTTGATCGACAACGTCAGCGACTTGCCCGAGTCCGACCGGAACGCGAACGTCAGGTACCCGATCAGCTCCCCGCTGTGCCCCCACACCGTGCCGCACGGCAGCGGATAGGCCTGCAGTCCCAGCCCGTACCCGAACCCCACGCCCGTCCGCACGGTCGCGCGCATCGCCTGGAGCGACTCCTTGCTGGTCAGCCTGCCTCCCAGCAGCGCGCCCATGAACCGCTCCAGGTCCCCCGTGGTCGAGATCATCTCCCCGGCGGCCCAGTCGAGCGAGGGGTTCATCCTCGTCGCGTCCACGAGCTCGGGCATCGGCTCGTATCCCTTGGCGTGCGGCGCGGGCACCCCGGCCCGGTCGCCAGGGACGATCGTGTGGCGCAGTCCGAGCGGCCGCAGGATGCGGCGCGTGATCTGCTCGCCGTACGGCATGCCGGTCAGCTTCTCGATCAGCAGCCCGAGGACCACGTAGTTGGTGTTGGAGTAGTGCCATCGGCCGTCGTCGGGCAGCTGCTTGGCGAAGGCCACCTTGAGCAGCTCGTGGGGCTGGTAGGAGCGGAAGCGCGCCTCGCCGCGCCACCGGTTGGTGGAGTAGCCGGGCTCGCTCATGTAGTCGTACAGGTGGCTGGTGTGGTTGAGGAGCTGACGGACGGTGATGCGCTCCCCGCCGGGCACCGTGCCGGGCAGGTGGCCGGCGATGGGGTCGTCGAGCCGAAGCCTGCCCTCGTCCACGAGCTGGAGCACCACGGTCGCGACGAACGTCTTGGTGACGCTGCCGATCCGGAAGTGGCCGTTGGCGGCCGGCCGTCCTCCGCGTTCGAGGTCGCGCACGCCCACGCTGGTCGTCCGGGTGCGCTCTCCGTCGGAGACGCGTGCCAGGGCGGCCGTGGCTCCCTGGCCGGTCACGATCTTGTCCAGGTCGGGGCGCAGGTCCACGACCTGCCCGCTCGCCGCCAGCACCGTCGCCACCATCACATTGATCATCATGCGATCAACGCTAGGGAGATCGTTGACGACGCGGAATGAGGTGCACCACCGACCTGACCTGTGGAAAACCACAGCCCCCGCGGAAAACCTGGTGCGCGTCGTGGGCGCGGTGGTGTGGGATCGGGCGCATGCCGATCGTGTTGCGCACCCCGGGAACAGACGGATTGGGCCAGGTCGTGGCCGCGCTGCGGGAGTGGCAGGTCAACGGCGCCCCGCTGCAGTTGCATCCGGGCGACCTGGGCTGGTTCTGGCGGTTCGGCGCGGAGGCGACGGCCGCCGCGGTCCGGACGTGGAGCAGGGACGGGCGGATCCTCGCCGCCGGGCTCCTCGACGGGGCCACCCTGTTACGCCTGGCGATCGCGCCCGGCTACCAGCAGGACGAGGAGCTGGCGCGCCACCTGGTGGCCGACGTGATCGAGCCGGAGCGCGGCGTCCTGCCCGCGGGCAAGGTCAACATCGAGGCGCCGATGGCAGCGCTGATCCAGGAACTGCTGGCCGAGCAGGGTTGGGGCACCGAGGAGCCGTGGACACCGCTGCGCCGCGACCTCACGGAACCGGCGAAGGATCCGGGTGTCCGCATCGAGATCATCGGGCCGGAGCAGGCTCACCTTCGCACCGCCGTACAAAGGTCCGCTTTCGAATCGTCGACGTTCACGGACGAGCGCTGGCACGCCATGGCGGGCGGCCTGCCGTACGCCGACGCCCGGTGCCTGGTCGCCTTCGACGGCCAGGGCGAGGCGGTCGCGGCGGTGACGGTGTGGTCGGCCGGGCCCGGCAGGCCCGGCCTCATCGAGCCGATGGGCGTGCACGAGGACCACCGGGGCCACGGGTACGGCAAGGCGATCACCGTCGCCGCTGCGGCCGCGATCCGGGAGCTCGGCGCGCCCAGCGCGGTGGTCTGCACGCCGAGCTCGAACACCGCCGCCGTGTCCACGTACAGGTCAGGCGGGTTCGAGCCGCTTCCCGAGGTCCTGGACCGGTATCGGGACGCCTAGCCCGCGGCCGCCGTGCCGTACGCCGGGGTGTGCGCGCGGCGGGAGGTGGCCGAAGCCAGGAGATACTGGGCGGCGATGTAGGTCGACATCACCAGCACGCCGCCCAGCGGCAGGTCGATCCCGGCCAGGCGGACCGCGATGAGGGTGTCGGAGAGCAGGAACAGGCCGCCGCCGATCGCCGCGGTCAGGCTGTGCCGTGTCGACATGACGGCGGTGGCGGTGAGCAGGAGCGAGTAGAGCGCGATGGGGATCTGCAGCGCGCCGAGCGACGGCCAGAGCAACGCCATGAGTACGGCCCACGCCACCGCGTAACCGACCACCGCGGCGATGCGGGGACGACCGGCGAAGTAGGTCACGTAGCAGACGTGCGCCAGGGCGAAGCCGCCCATCCCGGCGATGAACAGCCCGTCGAACTGGAGCAGGACGTCGCCGAGCCACGAGAAGCCGAGCGCGGCGACGACCAGGCGCGGGCCACGGCGGCTGATCACCCAGGCGGCGAGGAGCGGCATGAGCAGGGCCTTGGTGACCCACTCGAGCCAGGTCGGGCCGGTCATCAGGGAGACCAGGTGGATGGCCGAGCAGGCCCAGAAGGCGTTAAGGAACACGGATGGACTCCTGTTCTGGCTGCCCCGCGTCTTGCGGCGGCTGCCATCCTGGGGCTCGTAGCAGGCGGCCCCCTCGCTCGCGCCACGTCGCCGCGCTGACCAGGTCACGGCCGATGGCAGCGTACTCGTGGAAGGCGATGCGCAGCGGGTTGTGGGTGTCGATGTTCTTGGTCAGGCCGTAGACCGGGCGCTCGGTCTCGGGGGCGAACGAGCCGAACAGGCGGTCCCACACGATGAGGATGCCGCCGAAGTTGCGGTCCAGGTAGCCGCCCTGCGAGGCGTGGTGCACGCGGTGATGAGAGGGCGTGTTGAAGGCGAACTCGAACCAGCGCGGGAGCTTGTCGATGCGCTCGGTGTGGATCCAGAACTGGTAGACGAGGTTGACCGAGCCGCAGAAGGCGAGCGCGGCCGGGTGCACGCCGACGGCGATCAGCGGGAGGTAGAAGACCCAGCTCGTGGCGCCCGTCCAGGGCTGGCGCAGGGCGGTGGAGAGGTTGAAGCGGCGGCTGGAGTGGTGCACGACGTGCGAGGCCCAGAGGATGCGGATCACGTGGTGGCTGCGGTGCGACCAGTAGTAGAAGAAGTCCTGGCCGATGAGGACGAGCAGCAGCGTGGCCGCGGCGACGGGGACCTTGAGCGGGGTGAGGGTGTAGATCGCGGAGTAGACGAGCGCCGGGATGATGCCCCAGAGCAGGTCGAATGCCAGGCTGCCCAGGCCCATGCTCAGGCTGGCGGCGGTGTCCTTGGGGGTGTAGCCCAGCTCGTCGTCGTCCGGATGCAGCCTGAATGATACCGCTTCGAGCAGAGTTAGCAGGATAAAGGCTGGTATCGACCATAGGACGACGTCTGGGAGATCTGGCATGCGCGGATACTAGTGAGTAGGGAGGCGCCCTCACCAGAGTGATCACATACAGTAGTTATATGCTCACAGCATGAGCGGAAAAGTCGTACATTTCGAGATTCCCGCAGAGAACCTCGAGCGTGCCCGCGCCTTCTACACCGAGGCCTTCGGCTGGCAGCTCGGCCCGGTGCCCGGCATGAACTACACCATGGTCATGACCGCGCCCGCCGACGACCAGGGCATGCCCACCGAGCCCGGCGCCATCAACGGCGGCATGTTCGAGCGCACCGGCGAGTGGGCGAACTTCAAGTCACCGGTGATCGTCATCGACGTGCCCAGCGTGGACGCGGCACTCAAGAAGGTCGAGGAGCTCGGCGGCACGATCGTCTCGCCCAAGATGCAGGTCGGCGACATGGGCTTCGCCGGCTACTTCACCGACCCGGAGGGCAACGTCCTCGGGGTGTGGGAGTCGGCGAGCTAGCCGGGGCCGCCGTCTGAAGGGAGGGCTCTCGGGGGTCGCCGTCCGAGGGAGGGCTCCCTGGGGGAGCCCTCCCTTCAGCACGCCGCGGGGGCTGGTCGCAAGGAACCGAAGATCGCATGCTGATGGACATCGCCCCCTTCCCCGAGGCGATCACTGAACGACATCGCCCTTTCCCGAAGGCGATCACTGGAGGCCGAGTGATGAACCCCGCCATCGACCACATCTCCGCCGGATACCACCCCGACCCCGCGCTCTCGATGTCCCTGCACGCCGACGCCTACACCGATCCCGCCTGGTTCGACATCGACGTCCGCGCCATCTTCGCCCGCACGTGGCAGTGGCTGTGCCACGTCGAGAAACTGCGGCAGCCCGGCAGCTACGTGACCGCCACCGTCGCCGGCATGCCGGTCGTCGCCGTCCGCGACGAGTCCGGCGCCCTGCGAGCCTTCTACAACGTGTGCAAACACCGCGCCCACGAACTGCTCACCGGATCAGGCGTACGGCGCAGCATCGTGTGCCCGTACCACGCCTGGAACTTCGACCTGACCGGCCGGTTACGACGAGCACGCAACACCGACGGCATGCCCGCCTTCGACCCCGCCACCGTCTGCCTCGACCAGGTACAGGTCACCGAGTTCGCCGGCATGGTCTATGTCAACCTCGACCCGTCCGCCGCTCCCCTCGCCCAGCAGAGCGGAGACCTCCAGGCGGAGATCGAGTCCAGGGCGCCCGACATCGCCGACCTGACCCTCGCCAAGCGGCTCACCTACACCATCGAGTCCAACTGGAAGAACGTCGTCGACAACTTCCTGGAGTGCTACCACTGCCACGTCGCGCACAAGGACTTCGTCTCCCTGGTCGACATGAACACCTACAAGGTCACCACCTACGGGATCTACTCCAGCCACATGGCCCAGGCGGGCAAGGCCGAGAACTCCGCCTACGACGTCTCGGGCGCCACGGTCACCGAGCACGCGGTCTGGTGGCTGTGGCCCAACACCTGCCTGCTGCGCTACCCCGGGCGGGGGAACTTCATGGTGCTGCAGATCATCCCCGACGGGCCGCAGCGCACGCGCGAGATCTGGGACTTCTACCTGGAGACCGCCGAGCCGAACGAGGCGGAGGTGGACAGCATTAGGTACATCGATGAGGTGCTGCAGGTGGAGGACATCGCGCTGGTGGAGAGCGTGCAGCGGGGGATGCGGACACCGGCGTTCACGCAGGGGAAGATCGTTTTCGATCCGGAGGGGTCGGGATTGTCGGAGCACGCGGTTCATCACTTCCACGGGCTGGTTCTTGAGGCTTATCGGCGGGAGTTGGGGTGAGGCTTGGGCCTGATCCACTCCTGCCGAATCCCCGATGAGACGGCGTCCAAGCCCACATGAGGCACAGCGCATGCACCCCACATTCACCACCTCCGTAGATCACAGGTAACAACAACCCCACCACGCTCGACCGCCCCTGAAACGCACCCATCCCCCACCCCAACACCGGAGCCCGCCCCTCACCCCCGACAACCCAACACCCAATGCCAGAAAAGCCCCCTTCGTCACCATCTGCGCCACACACCATGGTTTGACACGGCTTATAGCCCGACATTCAGGTTTGCCCCCGCATAGGGCATCTCGCAGATACCGGCCCTCCCCTCGGGCATCTGGCTGAGTGACCAAGGGGGGATAAGCATGATTACCCAGACGCAGATCGACAACCTGATCGGTATGACGGTCTACGACACCAACGGGGACAAGGTCGGCGAGGTGAAGAACATCTACCTCGACGACGACTCCGGCCAGCCCGAGTGGATGACCGTCAAGACCGGCTGGTTCGGCATGCACGAGTCCTTCGTGCCGCTCCGCTCCGCCACCCGGATGGACGACAGGGTGCAGGTGGACTTCGACAAGTCTCACATCAAGGACGCACCGCGGGTCGACGCCGAAGGCGGCCAGCACCTGTCCCAGACCGAAGAGCACGAGCTGTACCGCTACTACGGCCTCACCCAGGGCACCGGCCTCACCTCGGGCACGGCGGGCCCGGCGGGCACCGGCCCCACCGTCCCCGGCCAGGGCACCCAGCCAGGCGCCACGATGCTCACCCCGGCCACCTCCACGAACGCGGCCTCGATCCCCACCCAGAGCCAGGTGGGCGATGACGTATCGCGCGACCTGACCGACGACGCCTCACTGACGCTGTCGGAGGAGCGCCTGCGCGTGGGCACCGAAAGCTACGAAGCCGGCCGGGTACGGCTGCGCAAGTACGTCGTCACCGAGCAGCAGCAGGTGACGGTACCCGTCACCCACGAAGAGGTCCACATCGAGCGCGAGCCCATCACCGAAGCCGAGCGCGCCCGGGCCATGGCCGACGTGGACATCTCCGAGGCCGAACACGAGGTGACCCTCCACGCCGAACGCCCCATCGTCGACACCGAAGCCGTCCCGGTGGAGCGGGTGCGCCTGGTCAAGGAGGAAGTCACCGAGCAGGAAACCGTCTCGGGCGAGGTGCGCAAGGAGCACCTCGAAACCGACGGCACCGTCGACCCGCCCGAGGAGCGCTACTGACCGGGAACGCCCCTGCGACCGCACGCCCGCTCCGGCGGGTGTGCGGCAGCGCCGCCGCTAGGCACGCCGGGCTGATCACTTCGGATCCTTCGCCACCCTGGCCGCAGCCCTCATCTACTACCGCCAAATCCCCAAAGGGGACGGTGTCTTAGACACACAGAAGCCCCCTGATGCTCCTCAGGGGGCTTCTGACCTGGAGCCGCCTTCGGGATTCGAACCCGAGACCCCTTCATTACGAGCGATTCAAACAAGTGTTCCGATCATGGCGACGTGTTCCGTGACCTGCAACCAACCGTCCACCGGCGTCCGCCCGCGTCCGTGATCAACTGCCGCCGTTGGCACCCAGTTGGGCACCCAGGCTGAACCACTTGGCAAAGTCTCCACCTGCGACCTTCAACAGAACCTTGTAGCTTCTTCCGTCGTCACCTCCCCGAACGCAAGCATGCGCGCCCGGCACCTGCTCGCCATCGAGCGTGAAGCGCGATGAGAAGGGGACCCTTGACCGACATCAGCGACCTCCCTCCCGCCGCCTACAGCCGAACTCGTCCCGTACCGCCGCCTTGATGGAACCGCCGCTACGCCGCGACCGGCCTCACAACAGGTCTGGGCATCTCGATCGCTCTCGCAGTCCTGGCGTTCGCTCCCGGCCCTCCCAAATCGGGGGCTCTCACTGGGCACGTGAGGACGGCATCCCCTTCACCATCCTCCAGCCCCATGCCGCAGCCGACAGTGGCTGTGACCCGAATCGTCGCTGCACCCCCATCCCCTCCGCAGGCGTCTCCACCTACGTCGAGATCGACGCCGTCGGTGAAGCACCGCGTAGGCGCCCCACGCACCGCCACGAGGGCCGCCAGGAGCACCGCGAAGGTCGAATGAAGGAGGAACCCCGGGCGCGACCGCGCCCGTTCTGCTCTCGCTTCGACGGCGTGCGCCGGCGTGTCTGTCGCGCTCTCCTCGCGGGGAGACGCTGATCCCCCGTGTTTCAACCCATGCGATCCCCTTCACGCGACTGCCGGGGACACCAGGGACAGCCTGTCCCCGGCAGTGTCCCTCAAATGAGCGCCTGTTTCCGCAGGTCAATCCTAATACGGGGACGCCAGGGACACTGGGGACACGTACCGCACCCCGTTAGGAGAGCGTGGGGGCTTCAGCTGGTCTATGTAGTGCGATCTGCGCGAATGTCACACTGCCCAGCCGCGAGCAGCGAGATCATCCCCACGGGTCTCGCCACGACTGTCCCGTGTGCCTCGATCAGCTTCAGCAGTAGTTCGTGAACTGCGTGGGGCGTGATCGTGACCTTGGGGGTCATGGTTATTGCGCCGTTGACCTGGGATTATGGCTGCTGATGGTTGTGGTTGTTCACGGTTGCTTCTCGCTGCGGTGTGCCCTGGATGTGCCCTGATCTTGAAGCAGGTCGAGTCGGTGGCCAGCAATGGAGCCCTGTGCCAAGGCCCGACGAAGGAGGGCGTTGGCGGCGATCGCCCCGGCCCATGCGGTGGGTACCGAAGTCGGCGATCGTCATGGCCTCAACCCGCTCACCTGGGTCGCCCCTGCAGCTCGTAATCAAGTTGATATGACCAATAATGCTAGCGAGTTCGACGTTGCAGCGGCGTTCTACGCAAGGCTTGTCCTCATGGGAAGGCGACACTTGGCCCAATCGGACGATTTTGGTCGTGCCTGATAAGCCATTTTATCCCATAAGCAGGTCTATCGGACTTGCGGGTCCTGTGTCATTATCGCGATCCACCGATCACCAAGCGAGGTGTCGGACCTCGTGAATCGAACTCCGATCCACGAGGTCTTCTTGGCGTGGGCGGAGACGGGCGCGGAGGAACCTGCATTGCAATATGAGCTATTCGACTACCAGGAGTCCGCAGCGGCCGCCGTATCCAAGCACCTCATTAAGGCTGCTCGTGACCACGTGGACGATGCTGATGAGCTTACAGCCGTGGTGCTGGCCGCGCCGACGGGGTCCGGCAAAACGGTCATCGCGACTTCAGTGATCGAAGCGGCCCTCGATGGCGATGAGACTACTCCGGGCATCGAGGACGCGACTTTTCTTTGGGTTACTGACGATCCCTCGCTAAATCGGCAGACCCTGCACAAGATGATGGCCGCCTCTTCGGCGTTGGCCCTGAACCGACTGATCACAATCGAGCACGATTTCGATGAAGAGGTCTTTTCCTCAGGTCGGGTCTACTTCCTAAACATTCAGAAGCTCAGTGCTTCAGCTACCTTATCTAGGTCACAGGTCGATGGACGAACCTACTCCCTCTGGGAGACCATCAGCAACACAGTAATAAAACGGCCATACGGATTCGTAATAGTAGTTGACGAGGCGCATCGTGGTATGGCGACAGCGCGTAAGACCAGAGATACCATCGTCACCCAGATCATCGGGGGTGGGGGCACTGGCCGCCCTCCAGTGCCGGTAGTTTGGGGGATTTCTGCAACCCCAAGGCGGTTCCTGTCAGCCATGTCCGAGCTCGGACGCACCACTAAGGCCCATTCGGTGCGGATCGAAGATGTTCGAGCCTCGGGTCTTCTAAAGGATCAGATCGTCCTGGGCCATACGCGTGGAGTCGATGCGGCCGAATCCACCTTAGTGCGGCACGCGGTAAAGAGGGTGCGTGAGTACGACCGCAAGTGGTTCGAGTACACCACGTCGACATCCGAACTACCGGTACATCCCGCTCTGGTGGTTCAGGTTGCCGACAAGCCGAGTGGTAAAGAGCTCGGCGATTTAGTCAGTACCATCCTCGAAGAATGGCACGAGATCACCGCCAACAACATCGTGCATACGTTCGCTGATCATACGCAGGTGGAGGCAGGAGCGTATCAAATCGCTTGGTGTCCACCGGAGGACATCCAGGACCGAAAAGATATCCGCGTCGTCCTATGCAAGACCGCTATAACTACCGGCTGGGATTGCCCTCGAGCTGAGGTTCTGCTCTCGCTACGCGTCGCCAAGGACATTGATTTGATCACCCAGGTCATGGGTCGTATGGTGCGTACTCCCTTAGCTCGGCGCATCTCCACGGACGAGGATCTGAACGCTGTTCACTGCATATTGCCAAAGTTCGACCAAGCCGCGGTTGATGCTATCGCGGACCGTTTCAAGGCTGGCGATGAAGAAACGCTTGCATCCGGAACCAAGGTAGTCACCAAGCCGATTGAGTTGACACGTAACCCAACGTTGAACTGCGACACGCAGGCCGCTGCCGCTATCACTACCGCGGTTGAGGACGGGACTGCGACCGATGTTAGTTTTTGGCAGGAACACGAGAACATAAGTCCATCCAGGCCTGCCGCACCTACGATGAAAAATGATCGGAGAGCCGAAGCTCGATCTGATACAACGCTGCCGGGAGCTAGAGGGCTGGCGCAGGAAGGGCTGTTCGCTGTTGCCGCACCAGACCAGGCGTTGATCGCTACAGGGGACAAGAGCGTTTTCGATATCATCGAAGCCCTTCCCTCTTACACCATTCCACGTCGAACGCGTTCGCGTTCAGCGATCCATCGGCTGTTCAAGTTGGCATTCCTACTGGCAGTAGAGTATGACGGCAAATCCATTGAGCCGTATGCCCTGAGGCGCGCTCGCAACGCGCTCGTGGCAGTCATCGATGCCCACCGAATCGACCTGGAGACAACAGGAGAACTCACGATTCTGCGAGAGCGAGCCGCCAGCGCGCGGTTGTTCGAACGCGCCGTGAGCTTGGCAAATCTAGGCGAAGGTCGGAGTGAGACGGATACGGTTCTTCATCTCGACGCCCGCGGCATCGGCATTCTCATGGATCGGGCGCGCGCTGCTCTCCCGGAGGGTCTGGCAAACGACTACGTGGATCGCTTGGCTCAAACGGATGAGGACGTGGCCGAAGCGATGATTACAACCATCGCACTAGCCAGTGATCCGAAACTTCCCGAGCAGATAGAGCTACACGCGTCCCGAATAGTCGAGGAATGGTTTACTACCCACGGCTCGGCCATTACTCGGCTTCCTGATGGAGAGAAAGATCGCTTCGACCGTATAAAAGAAGAGTCCGACCAGCCATTGTTGACCGCCATCCGCCTACCTACTCGGCGGACCGAAGAAGCCGAAGGAACGGTATGGGAGCGCCACGTACTCTCGGATGCAAACGGTAATTACCAGATCAAACTTAGAGATTGGGAGGAACACGTACTCGGCACCGAACTTGAAGCTGGGGCGATCGCTTGGTACCGCAACCCGCCCAGTGGCCGCCACTCCTTGCAGATCCCATATGTAACGGCAATGGGCATATCCGGGCTAGCACCAGACTTCATCTTCATCAGTCGCATCGGGCACAAATTGGTCGCAGGCCTTATCGATCCACACGGCACACATCTGGCGGATTCGGTGCCCAAACTCAAGGGCCTAACTGTATATGCCACCAAACATGCCTCGCGATTCCACCGTATTCAATCCATTGCCAAGCTCGAAGGTACCTACTGGATGCTAAATCACCTCGACGCACAGGTGCGTGCGGCAATAGAGACATATCAGGGCGGCGACGCCGCTGATCTATTTCGTCAGTTTGGAATTAGTTACTGAGGCAGCTATGGCGCACATCGATAATCTAATTGCCACAATTAAAGACCCACAACTACGTGACGCCCTGCGTGCGGAATACGAAAAGATCAATAAGACACGGCGCTTCGGATTGGTCTTCGACCGACACCAACCCGAAACTATCGTCCTTCCGGTTTTCCCGGTCCGGATCGGCGACAAGGTCCAGGCGTTGGCTGGGGATGCAAAAGACCGTACTGCTGTCGACGGCACAGGAATCTGGACGGTCATCTCGATTGGCCGGGAGGAGGGCAAGGCGAGGCTGCGCGACAACGATGGCAACACCCGAAACGAGCAACTTGACCGGCTTGTAGTGACGCGCGAGTTTGGCGACCCGATTTATCCCGGGCTGAAATCTACAGATGTGATAATTCGCGGAGGTGGCGTAGAGGGGGATCCCGGAGGAAAACCTTTTCACTCGGTTATAAACGGGGAGAACTATCATGCCCTGCAGGCACTACTCTTTCCCTACGAAGGTTTAGTAGATGCGATTTATATCGACCCGCCATACAACACCGGCGCTCGCGATTGGAAGTACAACAACAACTACGTCGACGAAGCCGACCCATACCGGCACTCCAAGTGGCTAAGCTTCATGGAGAAGCGTCTCCAACTGGCTAAGCGCTTGCTTAATCCAGTCCGGTCGGTGCTCATTGTGACTATAGACGAAAAGGAGGTTCATCGCCTCACTCTTCTTCTTGAACAATTATTCCCTTCTAGCAAGATTCAAGTGGTTACCTCCGTTATGAGTTCAAAGGGGGTTATCCGAGCCCGTGAGTTTTCCCGCGTAGACGAGTACATCATCACAGTCCTGATCGGCGATGAGTCGGTGACTCCATGGGACAAGAGTATGCTAGAAGGGGGCACCCTCAGAGGGAAAAAGTCAAGTGCCGTAGAATGGCTACCCCTTCGACGTCGTGAACCATCTAGCACGAGGGCATCACGGCCTAACCAGTTCTACCCAATTTTCGTTCGTAAAAGCGATGGGTCTCTCTATTCGATTGGTGACTCTCTAGGGGTGCGCGATGACCGACACTCTGTAGTTGTTCCAGTCGGAACCATTGCAGTCTGGCCACTGAAGCCGAGCGGCGAGGAAATGGTTTGGGGGGTTCGCCCGGAGAGCTTGAGGCGTTTATGGGATAAAGGCTTCGCTCGCTTGCGGAACTGGAATCCACAGAAACAAACTATCTCTGTGCAATACCTTCCCGCCGGCACAGTGGCTAATATCGAAGAGGGGCAGATACGCACACTCGGCTACGATGAAGACGGCTCCGTTCAAGCAGAAAGAGTAGAAGATAAGGCCGTCATGCCAAAGACGGTGTGGAACATGGATTCTCATAACGCCGAAAATTATGGAACGCTCCTGCTGAAAAAGCTAATCCCTGGCCATCGTTTTCCTTACCCAAAGAGCCTCTATGCCGTAGAGGACGCGCTCCGCTTCTTCGTGAGGTCAAAGCCAGATGCTTTGATTCTTGACTTTTTTGGCGGATCCGGAACTACCTTGCATGCGGTCGCACGGCTTAATCGGCAGGATGGCGGCCAACGCCGATGCATTATTGTGACCAATAACGAGGTGTCCGCAGCCGAAGCCGTACAACTGCGCACCGAAGGTTTGAATCCAGGTGACGCCGAGTGGGAAGCTTTAGGGATCTGCGCTCTCGTGACAATCCCCCGCATTCGGGCAGCCATCACTGGTATGACCTCAGAAGGAGACCAAATCGAGGGGAGCTACAAGTTCAGCGACCCCTTTCCGATGAGCGAAGGATTTCCTGAGAATGTGGAATTCTTCGACCTTACCTATGAAGATCCGGCCCTGGTTTCATTAGGCCGTCGGTTCGCAGCAATAGCGCCGCTACTCTGGCTCATGGCTGGCGCGAAGGGCGCCCGTGTCGACAGGATTGACCCGAGCGGGTGGGCGCTACCTGAGGATTCAGCATATGGTGTCTTGTTCGATACCTCTACCTGGCCCGGGTTTATCCGCACAGCCGCGAACCGGAGCAGATTTGCCGTGCCTCTCACCCATGTATTTGTCGTTACGGACTCAATCGTGGAGTTTCAACAGATCGCGGGTCGGCTAGACCAGAGTTTATCGATCAAGAGGCTCTATGCCGACTACCTGAGCAGCTTTGAGATCAACAACAGCCAATGAGTCCTGGCTACGCCGTGCACTCATCGAGTCTGCGCTCGCCTGGGTTTCGTCCGTTGATTGACCGCGCGCGGGCGGTGCCGGCCGGGACCGGCCGAAGAGCCGCATGCCCGGTCGGCTGGCCGACTGGCGCGCGAGGCGGGCTGCCGTAGGCGGCTCGCCCTTGAGGTTGTGGAGAGAATCCTCTTCCACCAATGGGTTTCAAATGGGTTTCAGCCTGTGCAAGGCATCCCATCGTGATCGCCGAGACACCCCTCCCGGCAGCGTCTTCAGGAGTCCGTGCCCCCGCCACCAAGATGAAGCACCGGGGCACAGAGAAGCCGCGTGAACAGCAATCAGCTGTCCGATGATGTCGGCCACTGCTCGCGAGGGGAGACGAACGTCCCGCGCTGCGGCAGCGTGAACACCCAACCCTGGCCACGCAAGTACTCCACGGCCTGGCGGGCCGTGTCACGCGCCACGCCGTGCTCCTGGACCATCTGCGACTCGGACGGGATCTGGTCCCGCACCTGGAGCTTGCCCGCGCGGATATCAGCAATGACCAACTCAGCAAGCTGCCGGTAGATAGGCGTCGGGTCAAAGCGATCAACAGTCACCTTGCGGACGTTAACCACGTCGCCCACGCTGCTCATATGGGCGACGTGGTAGACGAGGTAGACAAGGCCAACGTATGGTCACCTCATGGCCACCAGCACGAATGACCTTGGCTGGACCGCATACACCCCGCACGGAATCCGGCTCAGGGTCCGCGACATCTATCGCCACGGCGCAATCGAGTACGAGCTATGCAGCGAGGGCGGCCAGATGCTCATCCGCCGTCTGGACTACGAAGGGAAGACGACGGTCGTTTCGGAAGCCTGCCGCGGCCTGGCCAGGGACACCGAGGCCGCGTGGGCAACCCTCATTCGCTCGCTGTGCTGAATCCCCAGCACAGCGCGATTGTGGCGTCGTCGCTCACCTTGTACCGAGGCCATTGCTGCTTGCTCGCGTCCGCCAGCTCGATCTCACGCACCCGGCGAAGCCATGCCTCCGGGCCGTCGGCCGCGAGCATCGCCAGAGCCCTCCCCCACTCCATCGACTGGTAGACGTCGACCAGGCATGAGGCCCCGTCCGACATGACCGCGACGGTCCGCACCTCCCCAAGGGGAAGCGACCCGGCCACCGCGTGCTGTGCAGCCTCCGGCACGGCCCCGGCCAGCCAGTAGCCGCCCTCGACGTTCCGAAGCCTGCGCTGCGTGGTGATGAGCTCCTCCATGCGCTCCTTCTGATCCTCACTCCCCGGCGTCGCGAGCTTGGCGGCAAGGGACAAGTCCCCCACGAGGGCATCGACGCGCTTGTCTGAGATGACCTCGACGCCGGCCCCGGTCTCGATGGCGATTGTGGCGTCCGAGAGCACTAGGTAGTCGAGCTGTTCACCGTACGGCCGCGCGATGGCCACGGTCGCCGAGGGCGTGCCGTCGGCAGTCAGATCGCAGGTGTCGGCGTGGCTTAAAGCCACACTCTGAAGCGCCTCAAACAGCACGCCACGCAGGTCCCGGCCCGGCTCCCGAGAAGCCGCCGCCACGATCTGCGTGGCCAGCGAGTTGGCGTACCACGGGGTGCCGTGAATGCACCCCGTGGCCAGTCGGGACGTGCTCACGCCATCAACGACCGCCACGACGCCCGAGGTGGCCGCTACGGCATCCTCATTGGCCACATCGACAGACCCGGCCAGCGTGGCGAAGGACACGTCCATGTCAGGCCCCCGGAACCAGGTAGTAATCGGAAGCCAGCCGCGTGGCCACGATCTCCCGGCCGGTCGTGCCCGGGTCGAAGTCGCACTCGATGATGGCTGAGAAGCGCTTGCCCTTGAGCTGCTTGTACATGTCCGCGATGTTGTGCTCCAGGAAGTGCGCGATGCCCGCCTCGCCGACCGCGTGGATACCGGCGCCGTAGAGAAAGGTCCCCTTTCCATCGGGCCGACGAAGGCGGGCCAGATACGCATAGTCCCGCGGCTCCCCCGCGTCCATCGGCGAGCGGAACACGCGGCCCGCCCGGTGGTCGATGAGGTGCCACCCCTGGTCGTCTTTGTCGAAGGAGATCGACTCATCCGACTCGATGACCTCGCGCAGGTTGGGGAAGTGGCGCGGACCGCACATGACGAACAGGTTGTCGCGGTTCAGCCGGACGAAACCCCCGCTTGCCTCTACCTCTGAGGTGGCATCGAGACCGAGCACCTTCGCCAGTTGGCGGATGCGCTCGAAGGCAATCAGGTCATCATGCGGCACGACCGGTTGAGGGTCAGGCCGTCCGGTTTCGAGCTTGCCGACCATCACCACGGTGAGCATGTCGGTGCCGAGGAACGCGCGCTCAGGCGCTGGTCCTGACTTCAAGAGCTGGCCGACACGCTGACGGGTCATCCCGAGCGCCTCGCCGATCTGGGTGTTGTTCATGCCACCGTCCACGAGCTCTAGCAGCGCCTCGCGCCGGACTCGGGCCAGCTCTTCCCCGCCTTTCTGGAACTCGTCGTGGACTCGCCCGGCCTCCTTGGCCCGTTCGAGCGGCTCCTTGATGCTCAGCACCTTGAGCACGTCTGGGTGCATCTGACCCTCCATCGCTACGGGGACTTAACAGTAACACGCAAGGGGGGCTTGACATCAGCCTTGAGTGATGGTCAGCTACTCTACGTAAGCGCAAGTCCCCCTTTCGCTCGTTGCGAAGGGGAGACTTGCGCGAACGGAGCACAGCCGGAAGACCAGGGATTGGCGGCATAGCCGCGCGCCGACGGGCTGGAGCTCACGCCACTTCCATAACTCCATCCGGGCCTCGCCTCCCACCGAAAAGGCGAACCACCAAGGACCTCGATCCCTGCGATTCCGCTCACGGACCGTGGCGCCACACGAGGCGCCACGGACCCCGCCCTTACTCGAAGGAACACCCGTGGAAATCCGCCTCACCGGCACCAGTTCCGAAGTCGCCGACGCTGTCCTTCACCTGCGCGACGTCTTCACCGTCACCGCCGCATCCGGCCTGTGCTCGCAGGCCACCGACGCACCCGTCCGCATCTACCTGGAGCTTCAGACCTCATGATCTCCCGCCTGTCTGAACAGATGTCAGCCGCTCTGTCCTGTCTGAAGGGAATCCTCACCATGCCCAACCGGTCCGCCTACGCCGGTGTCTCCTGGACCGCTCCCGACGCCTACGGGGTCCAGTGGACCTGCGGAATCTGCGACGGCGCGGAGGAGTGCGCGCCCGGTTACGAGCCGCCCTCACCGCCCGTCTGCTCCACCTGCGCCCGGCTCTGCCTGCTGGACGCGCTCAGCGCCCTGGGGGTGGCGCTGTGACAGCCAGCATCGCCCCGGTCCTGGCCGCCGGTCCCGTCTGCCAGCCGGCCGACGCAGACCTGTTCACCGGCCCCGGCTTTGACGAATCCGAGCCAGTACGGCAGGCACGCGAAGCCCGCGCCAAAGCCATCTGCCACACCTGCCCCGCCCGCCCGGAGTGCCTGGACTACGGGCTCGCTCTCCAGCCCACCGAGGGCGTCTGGGCCGGATACACCGCCTGGGAGCTGTACAGGCTGTCCTACCTGCTCAAGAAGGTGGCCTGAGATGGGCCGCTACCGCTGCGCCGACTGCGGCCAGCGCTCAGCTTCCGTCATCGGCTGCCGCCGCTGCGGCAGCACGACGGGCCGCCAGACGGCGCACTGCCCGGTTCACGGACCGACCGGCCGCCCCATCCCCGGCTGCATGCCCTGCCGCCGAGACTTCCGCGCTCACCACTGAGAGGAGAACGAACATGCTCACACTCCACCTGCTCTACGACGACCTGGCCCTCTGGCTCAAGGTTCGCCGGATGATCCGCCACCGCCAGGCCGACTGGATACTCGCCATCTGGGCGTCCGACCCGGCCAACTGGTGCGCCAAACCGGCCTGCTCCCGCTGCTGGGGGTGCCACTCATGACCAAGACGCCATCACGCTGGCCCCTGCTTCTACTCGCCCTCCCCGCCGCCGTGGCCACCTGGTCCGGCTGGGTCGGCCTGGGCCGGATGACCGGGTTCGGCAAGGTCACGCCGCTGCCCGGCATCGCTGACAGCTTCGTCATCGACACCGCCATCACACTCCCGATCGGAGTGGAGACGTACGCCGCGTACGCACTCGGTGCCTGGTTCTCCTCCGCCGCCGCGATCAGTCCGAGCACCCGGGCCTTCGCCAAGTGGTCGGCGATCGGGTCGCTCGCGCTCGGGATGCTCGGGCAAGTCGCCTATCACCTGCTGGAGATTGCCGGGCAGACCAAGGCCCCGGTCCTCATCACGACCGTGGTCTCGTGCCTGCCCGTCCTCGTGCTCGGCATGGGCGCCGCGCTCGGGCACATGCTCGCCCGCGATCTCCGCACCGACCCTGCCGGGGAACCGCCCGCCGAGATCACCGAGGACATCAAGCCCCTCACCGAGGCGGCCAAGCCGACACGCCCGGCCCGACCCAGGCCGCCCCGCCGTACGGCCAAGGCACGGCGGACCGCGACACCCACGCCTGACGTGGACGACCTGATGCCGGTCGGCTGGCAGATCGCCGCCGAACTCGACCGCGAGGGCGTGCCGCTCACCCGCGAGCGACTCAAGGAGGCCATCAAGCAGACCGGTCAGAGCATCTCGACCGACCGCGCCGGGGCACTGCTGGCCCGGCTCAAGGCCGAAGCCCCGACCGGTCCGGACACCACGGTCGGACCGCTTCCGGCTGAGGCCGCATGACCGCCCGATCGAGCGCGGACGCTAGGCGGTCCGACCGCTCAAACTCAACAGCCACCGACCGCACAACCAGCGAACAGGGCACGGCCCCAACTCCGCCAAGAACCGTGACCGTGCCCTGTCACCCCGCGACCCGCAGCAACGAGCACGAGGTGCACTCATCATGACCCACCACCCGTACGAACCCGACCGCGACCCGACAATCCGCCCGGCCAGCGATGACATGCGGTCCGACCGACCGGATGCCGAGGTGGTGCCGCTCGACGAACGACGCCGCGCCCGCTACCCCGATGACAGCGGTCCGACCGTCCCGGACGAAGGCGGTCCGACCGACCGGCGGACCGCCAGCCGCGACACCTCTTATGAGATCGAACTCGACCTGCCGCCTGCCGAGGCCGGACCGGTCCCCGTGGACCTGCCCAACGCAGCGGTCCCGGCGCGCGTGACCGAGGCCAGGCGTCCAATCATCCCGACCGGTCTGCACCGCGCCAACATCGGCACGACCACGAAGACCGCGCTGGGCAGGTGGACGCACATCACGGCCTTCCACGCGGTCCGGTCCCCGTGGTACCTGGCGAAGGTCCTGGCCTACGCGCTGACCGGCCTGGGGCGCCTGACTGGTCGGCAGCTCAAGTGGTGGTGGGTGGCCGAACAGTACGCGCTCACCCAGCAGGCCGCGACCCGCAACGACGCGGACCTGTGGCTCAAGCTCCACCGAGAAGGCAAGGTCACCCGCCGTTGGCGTGGCGGGGTCCTGGCCGCCGAACTCATCGCCCTGGCGGTAGCCGTACCGCTGGCCGTCTTCAAGCTGGAACCGCTCTGGCAGGCCATCATCGTGGCCCTCCTGATTCCAGTGCTGGCCTGGTACGGCAAGCCGCACGGCCACGCGCTCATCCCGGCCGCCGTCGTCTCCAAGCGCTACCGCCGACTCAACAGCGACATCGTGCTCCGGGCGTATTACGCCGCCGGGCTCGGGCATCCGGACAAGCCGAACCTACGCATCGAGTTCGGCACCGCGATGGCCCGCGAGGGCAACGGCAGCAAGGTCCTGGTCAACCTGCCGTACGGCAAGACGTTCCAGGACGCCGTCAACGCCCGCGAGAAGATCGCATCCGGCCTGGACGTAGCGCTCGCTCAGGTCACCGTGTCGCGAGACCCGGAAAGCCACCGGTCGCACTGGCTGTGGGTAGCCGACTCCGACCCGCTGGCCAGCTCAGCAGGACGCACGCCACTGCTGACCGGCAAGCAGACCGACATCTGGCAGCCCGCCCCGCTCGGCCTGGACGAACGCGGCAACACGGTGACGCTGCTGATGCTGTGGAACTCCATCCTGGTCGGAGCTCAACCCCGGCAAGGCAAGAGCTTCACCGCCCGCCTCCTGGCCCTGTACGCCGCTCTCGACCCGTATGTCCGTCTCGACGTGTACGACGGCAAGGGATCGCCGGACTGGCGCAAGTTCGCCCTGGTGGCGCACTCATGCGGGTTCGGCTTCACCCTGACCCGCGACGGCGACCCGCTCCAGGCATTCGTGCAGATGCTCCGCGACCTCAAGGCCGACGTCCAGACCCGGTATCAGAAGCTCAGCGAACTGCCGGTGGACGTCTGCCCCGAGGGCAAGCTGACACGGGCCATCGCCCGTGACCCGAAGTACGGCATGCCGGTCCGGATCGTGGTGATCGACGAATGCCAGGAGTACTTCGACACCGGCGACAAGGAGCTGAACAAGGAGATCGCCGGACTGCTGGTGTTCCTGGTCAAGGTAGCCCCGGCCGCCGGGGTCATCGTGATCGACGCCACCCAGAAGCCCGGCGGGGTCGGCACCGGCGACACAGCCACCGCCTTCACCAGCTTCCGCGACAACCACCAAGTCCGCATCGCGCTACGAACCGGCTCCTGGCAGGTGTCGGATCTGGTGCTCGGCTCCGGTGCCTACTCCGAGGGGTTCGACTCCTCCACGCTGCTCGCTTCGTACAAGGGAGTGGGCATCCTGCGGGGGGCCAGCGACGACAATCCGACGGTTCGCTTCCACTTCGCCGACTCCGAGGACGCCGAACGCATCCTCCAGGCCGCCCGCAAGCTCCGGGAACGGGCTGGAACCCTGTCCGGCCACGCTGCCGGGCAAGCCGCCATACGTGAAATCCGTGACGTGCTGGCCGACGCGCTCACCGTCTTTGAGGGTTCGGAGTCCGGCCTGCCGTGGACGGTCCTGGCCGCTCGGCTGGTCGAACGGATCCCGGAGCACTACGGCGACCTGACCGCCGAAGCCATCTCAGCTCAACTCCGCGCGCTCGGAGTGCCCAGCGTGGACATCAAGCGGGACGGCAAGGCGCTCAAGGGAGCTAAGCGCGACGCCGTCCAAGTGGCCATCCGTCGCCGCGAGATCACCGGGTAGCCGGTACGGCTCGCGCCCGGCGAACCACCCGGCAGAGGGGTTCGCCGGGTCGCGACCCACCCGCGACCGGTCGCGCCCGCGCGACCCACCCCGCAACCCGCGAAACCGCGCTTGATCAGCGGAAATATCCGCAGGTCGCGGGTAGCGGCATGCCTCCCAACCCTGCTGAAACACGCTCTGGAGCCCTGCCATGACCTTCCTGGCCGCGACCGCGACCACCGACCCCGCGACCAACATCGCGACCCTTCTACCGCTCCTCGCGTTCCTCGCACTGGCGCTGTGGGCACTCGGCTACGCCGCCGCCTGCACCGCTGCTCCATTCGCCCGCTGCACCCGCTGCCACGGGCGCGGCAAGACCCTCACCCCGCGCGGCCACCTCAAGAAGTGGTGCCGTCGCTGCAAGGGAACCGGCCTGCGCCTGCGCTGGGGCCGCCGCCTCTACAACGTCCTGCACCACTTCTTCGGAGCCGCCCGATGACCAACTCACTCGCCTACGCCCTGGCCGCCGCCGCGCGCGGCTGGCACGTCTTTCCGCTCGCACCTGGCACCAAGGTCCCGCCCCGCGGCTTCACCTCGTGGGCGGCCAAGGCCACCACCGATCCCGACCAGCTCCGGGCCTGGTGGGGACGCGAGCCGTACAACATCGGCATCGCCACCGGCCCATCCAACCTCGTCGTGATCGACCTCGACACCCCGAAGGACACAGCAGACCTGCACACCGGGGCCGACACCCTGATCACGCTCGCCGCCGACAGACCCATCCCGGAGACCTTCACAGTCCGCACCGGACGCGGCGGCACACACCTGTACTACACCGCCCCGAAGAGCATCCACCTGGCCAACACCACCGGCACGCTCGGCCACCTGATCGACACCCGCGCGGCCGGCGGGTACGTCGTCTGCCCGGGAAGCCTGGTACCCGCCGGACCCTACGCCGTCACCAATCCGGCGCATGCCGTACCCCTGCCGGACTGGCTGGCCGTACTACTGACCCCGGCCCCGCTCCCGCCTCAACAACCGGTCACCATCACGCTCGGCACCGACCGCCGCGCCACCTACCTACGCGCCGCCATCGCCGGGGAAGTCGAACGGATCACCCGCTCACCCGAGCACGGCCACAACAACGCGCTCTACCAATCCGCCGTCGCACTCGGCCAGCTCGTCGCCGGTCGCGAACTGCCCGAGGCCGACGTGACCGCGCTCCTGCTCGACGCGGCCCGCGCAGTCGGCCAGCCGTACGGCGAAGCCTGCCGAACCATCGCCTCCGGCCTGCGAGCCGGTGCCCGGCGTCCGCGCACGGTCGCGGCCTGACCTGACCGCCGACGAAAGCGAGAACCCTATGGAACGTCCTTCTCACCTGCGGCTGGTCAACGGTGATGCGGTCAATGCGCCCAACGCAAGCCAGCAGTTCCGCACCTCGTGGACCGCAGACGAACTCATGGCCATGACCTTCCCAGAGGTGAAGTGGGCCGTGCCCGGCATCCTCGCCGAAGGTCTCACCCTGTTCGCCGGGCCGCCCAAGGTCGGCAAGAGCTGGCTGTCACTCGGTACGGCTGTCGCCGTCGCGAGCGGCGGCAAGGCCCTGGAGGCCATCGACGTGGAACCCGGCCCGGTGCTCTACCTCGCCCTGGAAGACACCCCGCGCCGACTCCAGAACCGCATGGGCAAGATCCTGGGCGGCCGGTCCGCGCCCAAGAACCTGACTCTGGCCACCTCGTGCCCGCCCCTGCCGAACAGCGGCGAGAAGGCCATCGCCGGATGGCTGGAGCGCAACGTCGGTGCCCGCCTGGTGGTCATCGACGTGTTCGCCAAGGTGAAAGGCAACCCCGCGCCAGGCCTGTCCGCCTACGAGGCCGACTACGCCGCGATGGGCTACGCCAAGCGCCTGGCCGACACCTTCGGCGTGGCCATCGTGCTCGTGCACCACGTCCGCAAGATGGGCTCAGACGACTTCCTGGAACAAGTGTCAGGCACCAACGGCCTGGCCGGTTCCGCCGACTCCACAATCGTCCTCAAGCGCGCCCGAGGGACCGCCGACGGTGTGCTCCACGTCACCGGCCGCGACGTCGAAGAAGCCGAATACGCCCTGTCTTTCCAACCGGCCGCCGGGGCCTGGCACCTGCTCGACGGCCTGCCCGAGGACCACACGCTCGGAGACACCCGCGCGGCCATCATCCGCTACCTGCGCACCAACCCGAACAGCCCGCCCAAGGTCATCGCCGAGGCCATCGGCCTGGCCCACGACAACGTCCGCAAGACCTGCCCGCGCATGGTCGCTGACGGACAGCTCTGTGTGGACGCCGCCGGACGCTACCGCCTGCCGGGGACCGCCGAGGGGACAGAGTCCCCCGGAAGTGTCACTCCTGTCCCCGGTGTCCCCGAACCGCTATCGACCTGCACCAACGTGCTCGATCTTGAGGGACACCCGGCGCTAACCGGTGTCCCTCCTGTCCCTGAACAGGAGAACCGGTGATCACCCTCGACGACACCCAGCTCTATCGGATCACCGACGTCATGCAGTTGCTCAGGCTCAGCAGAAGCCTGATCTACGACCAGATACGCACGGGCCGCCTGCCCTCCGTCAAGCAGGGCCGCGCCCGCCTCATCACCGCCAACGGCATCCGGGCCTACATCGCCCTTCTGGAACAGGAGTCCTCACGATGACAAAGCGACGCAGCAGAGGCGAAGGCGAACTCCGCTGGGACGAAACCCGTCAGCGCTGGATCGCCACCTTCACCGTGGGCTACACGCCCGACGGCAAGCGCATCAGGAAGAAGGCCACCGGCAAGACCAAGACCGAGGCCAAAGAGAAGCTCAGGGAGATCATCAGGGACTACGAAGACGGCCTGACCCTCGCGAAGGGAGACGCCACGGTCGAACAGGCCGTCAACGACTGGCTCGAGTACGAGCTGAGCCGCCGCGACAAGGCCACCTACGAGGTGGGACAGAACATGTGCCGTCTCCACGTCATTCCGGCCCTGGGCAAGCGGAAGCTTCGCGAACTCAGTGCACAGGATGTGGACAAGTGGCTCATGGCGAAGTCCAAGACCCTGAGCACGAGCACCCTCCGCCTCATGAGGTCCTACCTGAACAGGTCCGTCAAGCGCGCGATGGCCCGCGACCTCGTGAAGCGCAACGTCGTGGAGCTGTGCTCAGTCCCACGCGGCAAGGAAGGCCGCCCGTCCAAGGCCCTCACGCTGGCTCAGGCGGAAGCCGTACTCAAGGCAGCCGAGGGAACCCGTTTGCAGGGCTACATCGTCCTGGCCCTGCTCACCGGTGCCCGCACCGAGGAACTCAGAGCACTGACCTGGGATCACGTGGACCTTGAAGGCGACCCCGACGCAGAGCCCGTCATCCCGCCCTACGTCGCCGTCTGGCGCTCTGTGCGCGCCGGTGGCGACACCAAGACCCGCAAGTCCCGCCGCACCCTTGCACTCCCGCAGAGAGCTGTGGAGGCGCTCAACGCCCAGAAGACCCAACAGGAGGAAGAGAAGCAGGTCGCCGGGGACCGATGGACGGAAGAGGGACGCGTGTTCGCTTCCCTGGTCGGGACGGAACTCGACTCGCACAATGTCCGCCGCGCGTTCCGCCTGATCATCGCCAAGACCAACCTGGACCCGAAGCAGTGGACGCCCCGAGAGCTACGGCACAGCTTCGTGTCCCTGCTCTCCGACCAAGGCATCCCCCTGGAGGAGATCTCTCGCCTGGTCGGCCACAGCAGCACGGCAGTAACGGAACTCGTCTACCGCAAGCAGATCCGACCCGTCATCCAGGAAGGGGCGAAGGCAATGGACCGGATCTTCAAGGCATGAGATCCGAAGAGATAGGCACCCAGTTAGGCACCCAGAAGATCAAAAAGGCCCTTCCGGATCATCCGAAAGGGCCTTTCATCTGGGAGCCGCCTTCGGGATTCGAACCCGAGACCCCTTCATTACGAGTGAAGTGCTCTGGCCGACTGAGCTAAGGCGGCGTGCCGTACAGGCGAGTAGCAGTCTACAGGAACCATCCCACTCCTCGCTCACCCCCGATCAGCGAATGTCCGGACACACAACCCCCTCCCCCGGCACCACCCCCGCGACCAGATACCGATCCACCACCTCGTCCACGCACCCCGACCCGTTGAAGTAGGCCGTGTGCCCGTCGCTGTCGAACCCCAGCAGCACCCCCGACTCCAGTTGCCCGGCCAGTGCCTCCGCCCATGAGTAGGGGGTGGCCGGATCGCGGGTGGTCCCGATGACCAGGATGGGCGCCGCCCCCTCCCCGCGCAGTGGCCGCGTCCGCGGAGGTGTCGCGGGCCAGAAGGCGCATGGCAGTGAGCTCCATGTGAGGTAGCTGCCGAAGGCGGGTGAGAGCCGGCTCGCGGTGCGGGCGGCGTCCGCGTACGTCTGGGGGTCGCGCGGGTAGGGGGCGTCGATGCAGTTGATGGCGAGGTTGGCGGCCGTCTGGTTGGAGTAGGTGCCGTCGGCGAGGCGGCCGACGAGGTGGTCCGACTGCTGGAGGAGGAGGGTGCCGTCGCCTGTGCGGGCCTGGCGGAGGGCGGCGGTGAGGATGGGCCAGCCCGAGCGGTCGTAGAGCGGGGTGAGGGCGCCGAGGGTGGCGAGGGCTTCGGTGACGGGGCGGGCGGCTCGTAATGGGGCGGTGTCCGTACGGCGGAGCAGGTCGGCCAGTTCTTGGGCGGCTCCCGGGACGGTGCGGGAGCTGAAGGGGCAGCCTGAGTCGGCCAGGCAGTAGCGCAGGTAGGAGCGGAAGGCGGTGTCGAAGGCGAGCGCCTGCTCGGTGTTGAGGGTCAGGCGGGGCAGGGCGGGGTCGAGGGCTCCGTCGAGGACGAGGGCGCGCACCTTCGTCGGGAACAGCTCGGCATACGTGGCGCCCAGGAGGGTGCCGTAGGACTTGCCCAGGTAGGTGAGTCGCGGATCGCCGAGTGCGTCTCTGAGGAGGTCGAGGTCGCGGGCCACGTCGACGGTGCCGATGTGCGGCAGGAGTCTGGCCGAGCGGGTTTGGCAGGCGGCGGCGAAGTCGCGGGAGGCGGTCACCAGGGCGTTCTGTTCGTCCGTGGTGTCGGGGGTGGCGTCGAGGGCGAGGAAGGCGTCGAGGCCGGCGTCGTCGAGGCAGTGCACGGGCGAGGATCGGCCGACGCCGCGCGGGTCGAAGCCGACGATGTCGAAGCGCTCCAGGATCGGTTCGCTGACGATGGAGCGTGCCGCTCTGGCGTAGTCGAGGCCGGAGACGCCCGGGCCGCCGGGGTTGACGACGAGGGAGCCGATGCGGTCGCCGCCCGCGGGGAGGCGGGTGATGGCCAGCTCCAGCTGCTCACCCTGGGGGCGGGCGTGGTCGAGGGGGACGGCGAGGGTGCTGCACTCCATGTCGTCGCCGCAGGCGTGCCAGGCCAGCTTGGTGGGCTCCGCCCGGCCGCCGCAGGCGGTGAGGAGGGTGAGGATCGACGTCGCCGTGAGGAGGGCCGATGCCAGTCGCCTGGGGCGCACGGTGGAGCCCAAGCCGCCTCCCTGGGTGATGATCGGCGAGGAACGTCAGGTGGCCTGCTCCTTCCCCTCTGCCCCGCCGTACGCCTCGTCGTGTTGGATACGCGGGCCGCACACGCTGGCCTTGGAGCACGCGCAACGGCGGCCGCCGTCGTTGAGCCGGACGACCACCGAGTCGGAGGGCACGTTGTGGCCCACGACGACGCCGGCGCCCTCGGGGGTCTCGACGTTGGCCCCGAGCCGGGGGGTCGAGGCGCGGAACTCTTGGTACAGCGGGTGTTCGTACTTCAGGCAGCACATCAGCCGCCCGCACGCCCCGGCGATGCGCATGGGGTTGACCGGCAGGTCCTGGTCCTTGGCCATGCGGACGGAGACCGGTTCGAAGTCCTTCAGGAACGTGGCGCAGCACAGGTCGCGCCCGCAGGGGCCGATGCCGCCCTGGAGCCTGGCCTCGTCGCGGGGGCCGATCTGGCGAAGCTCGACCCTGGCCCGCAGGTTGCGGGCCAGGTCGCGCACCAGCGCACGGAAGTCGACGCGGTGCGGGGCGGAGAAGTAGACCGTGTAGACGTTGTCGGCGTCGAGGTAGTCGATGCCGACGACCTTCATCGGCAGGCTGTGGCGCTTGATCAGGCGTTTGGACACGCTGCGCGCCTCGGCCCTGCGGCGGCGGTTGGTCTCGTCGCGGGAGAGGTGCTCCTCCTCGGCGATGCCGCCGCACACGGGCAGGCCGTCGACGTCTTCGCTGACATATTGCGGCGCCCAGACGCATTCGGCGACCTCTGGCCCCGACTCGGTGGGGACCAGGACCCGGTCGCCCACCTTGGGAGAGTGAGAACCGGGATCGAGGTAGTAGAGCCTCCCGTAACGGGTGAAGCTCACTGCCATGATCATGCCCATGGGGAGGAGCTCGCTTCCTGACGGCCTCGGGGGTCCATAGGCCCTATCCTTGCCACCCTCTCGGTGTCTCACACCTCCATCACCCGCACTGCTCGGCCGGGATCGCTCCGGGATCGCACCTGTGGTCGACGATCCTGGAGACTCCCGGCATGCCGCCCACCTGGTCACGGAGCGCGCGGCTGCTCACCCCGGCGCGCAGGGTCAGGCGGAAGGACTCTGTCATGTCGGCGGGCCCGAGCACCTTCGCGAGCTGCTCTCCCTCCTCAGATCCCTGAAGGTTGGCGAACGCCTGAGTCTGGCCCTCGAAGACGATCGAGCGCACTTCGGGCTGGAGCGTGAGGTAGTGCTGGATGGCCTCCAGCTGTGTCGGGGTCGCGGATCGACCGTCGCATGCGTGGTCGGCCGAGCCACGCGTGCACAGGAACACGGTGACGTCGACCCCGAAAGCCCGCCCGCCCGCCTCCACGGGCGTGGGGCTTCTCACCATGAACACCCCCGCCCCCACCACCATGCCCAGCACCGCTGCGGCCCCCGCCACGTAGCGCACGTCGAACCGCAGGCGCCGCCTGGTCTCCCCCAGCGGCCTGAGCTCCAGCGGAGCGACGCTCGACCCGACCCCGTCGAGCGCATCGCGCAGACGGTCTTCGATGATGCTCATGACTGCTCCCCCAGAGCCTTGCCGAGGGCCGCCAGCCCTCGCGTGATCGTGGACCGCACGGTGCTGCCGCTGATCCCCATCGTCTCGGCGATCTCCTGATCGGACAGCTCGAAGTAGTAGCGCAGCACCAGCGCCTCGCGCTGCCGGCGCGGCAGCCCGCGCAGGGCGAGCAGCACCTCACGCCGCTCCTCGCCGATGAGGGCGGCGTGCTCCGCCGACCACACGGGCGGATCGTGGGGCACAGGTCTTCGGAAGGCCACGGCCCGGCGGCGCAGAACCGAGCGGCACTGGTTGAGCACCGCCGAGCGCACGTAGGCCAGCGCGCTGGCCGGATCTCGAAGCCGCGCCCGGCCCGCGTGGGTGCGCGCGAAAGCCTCCTGCACGACATCCTCGGCCGTCGCGCGGTCGCCGACCATCATCAGCGCGAGCCGGACGAGCCCCAGCTGGTGCAGGGCGAAGATCGACGCGACGTCGACGGGCTCGGCCCGGGAAAGTAGCAGTTCAGCTTCCACATCACAGAGACGCCCGAGAGCGCCGTCTGCTGCTCGCGCCACCGAGATCTTTTAGCGAGGCGCCCGCAGGGTCAGGGTCATCGCCTCGACCGCCATCTGCGGGTTGACGTTGGCCTCGAGGCGCTCGCGGCACTGCATGATCGCCTCGATGCGCAGCAGCGTCTCGTCAGGGGTCGAGGCACGCGCCAGCCGGTCGAGGTCGTAGCGGTGGTCGTCGTTGGCCAGCTCCACCCCGGAGCCGAACTGCATCGCCAGCACGTCGCGATAGAACCCGGCCAGCTCCAGCAGCGCGGCGTCGAGCGTGTCGCGCTTGATGCGGGTCGCGCGGGACTTCTGCCGGTCTTCGAGCTCCTTCAGGGCCCCGGCGCCGCCGCGCACGAGCCCGCGGTTGAGCCCCCTGCCCGTCGAGCCCTCGCCGTAGAGCTTGCGCAGCTCGGCCGTCTCCGTCTCGTTGAGCACCGAGGTGGCCGCCGCGGCCTCCTCCTCGGCGGTCTTGACCAGGCGCTCGGCGGCCACGACGCACTCGCCGACGCCCGTCAGCGCCGCCGGGATCGCCAGCACGGCCTCGCGGCGCCGGCGGGCGCCGTCGTCGAGCGCCAGTTGCCGAGCCCGGTCGAGGTCGCCCTGCGCGGCGCGCGCCGCGAACGCGGCGGTCTCCGGCGGCACGTTGTCGCGCGTGGCCAGGACGTGGGCCACCGCCTCCGTCGACGGGATCACCAGCGTGATCACGCGGCACCTGGACCTGATCGTGATCAGCAGGTCGTCGGCCGACGGCGCGCACAGCAGCCACACCGTGCGCGGCGGCGGCTCCTCGATGGCCTTGAGCAGGGCGTTGGCGGCGCCTTCCGTGAGCCGGTCGCCGCCCTCGAAGAGCATCACGCGCCAGCGGCCCTGCGTCGGCGCCCCGGCGGCTCTCAGGATGAGCTCGCGCGCCTGCTTCACGCCGTAGGAGAGCCCGGCGGGGCGCACGTGCTCGAGGTCGGGATGGGAGCCGATGTAGACCTGGTGACACTGGTCGCAGTGGCCGCAGCCGCCGTCGTGGCAGAGCAGGGCCGCCGCGAACGCCCTGGCCGCGCTCTCGCGGCCGGCTCCGGGCGGGCCGGTGAACAGCCAGGCGTGGGTCATGCCCGCGCCGCGCCCGCCGCCGACGACCTCGCGCGCCGCCGCGGAGGCCCGCTCCAGCACCGCTGTCGCGCGCTCCTGGCCTACGAGATCATCGAAAACGCCCACGCGGAAAGGCTATCCCTCCGCACCGACCGAATCTCACCGCGCGGGAACATGATCTTGTACGGCACGCACGGGTCACCCCCACCCGCCGCACGTGGCCGGGCCCTGTCCAGGGAGACGGCCGACCAGCGTGCGTGGCGGGCCGCCGAAACGCGCGCCCAGAAGCTCAGTCGCGGATCGCCGGCATCGTCCCCGTGATGTCCTCCGACGTCTGCGGCACCGGATCGGGAAGGATCTCCCGCACCCGGTCCTGGACCACCCGCGTGATCTCGTCCAGCCCCAGGGTCCCGTCGACCACGAGATACCGCTCAGGCGCCGCAGCCGCCAGCGCCCTGAACTCCTTGCGCACCCGCTCGTGGAACTCCACCGGCTCCGACTCGATGCGGTCGGCCGCGCCCCCGAGGCGACGCAGCCCGATCTCGGGCGGCGTGTCGATGAGGACCGTCAGGTGCGGCACCAGTCCCCCGGTCGCCCACGCGTTGACCTTCGACACGTCCTCGGGGTCGAGCGCCCGCCCCGCTCCCTGGTAGGCCAGGGACGAGTCGACGTATCGGTCCGTCACCACCACGGCCCCCCGGTGCAGCGCGGGGCGGATGACCTTCTCGACGTGCTCGGCCCGGTCGGCGGCGTACAGCAGCGCCTCGGAGCGTGCCGACAGCCCCTTCTCGGCCGCGTCGAGCAGGATGGCGCGCAGCCGCATGCCGACCTTGGTGGAGCCGGGCTCGCGGGTCTGGACCACGTCGTAGCCCTGGTCACGCAGCCAGATCGCGACCATGCGCGACTGGGTGGTCTTGCCGGAGCCCTCGCCGCCCTCGAAGGCGATGAACAGCCCGGGCACGTGCTCGCGCGGCTCGGAGCCGTACTTCTCGCCGCGCACGGCGGCCAGCAGGTCGGAGGTGAACGGGATCCCCGCGCGGTCGTCCATGTGGCGAAGGCCCACGACGCCGACGATCGTGGCCAGGGCGCCGCCGACGGCCAGGACCAGGTTGGTGCCGTCGAAGACGTAGACGAGGTCGGCGACTTCCAGCCGGTGGCTGCCGAACAGGGCCGCCAGGGGCCCGGCCACCGCCACGACGAGCAGCAGCACCACCCTGGCCGTCGACTGCAGGAAGGAGAAGGTGCGCCCGCGGAGCGCGTCGTCGACCTCGAGCCCGATCAGGGTGTAGCCGATGATCCAGGCGATGCCCGCGCACGCGCCCAGCAGCACCGTCAGCATGACCACGATCACCAGGTTGTGGATGAGCGCGATGGCGATCAGCACCAGCCCCGCGACCACGATCGCCAGGCCGAACAGGCGACGCCGAGACAGCTCGCCCAGCAGCCTCAGCCCGAAGAACATGCCCAGCGCCATGCCGACGAAGACCGCGCCGAACACCACGCCGTAGGCCGCGTCGCCGCCCTGGAGGGCGGTCACATAGGGCTTGGCCACGCCGATCACCGCGCCGCCGGCGGCGAAGGCGCCCAGCATGCCGATGACCAGGCCGCGGATCAGCCGGTTGCCGCCCACGAACCGCCAGCCCTCGATGATCTGCTTGAACACCGACGGCGTGGAGATCTCGCCCCTGCGCCGCGGGATGTCCTTGAGCGTGAAGACCAGGAAGGCTGAGACCAGGTACGCGCCGGCGTTCACCAGGAGCGCCCACGCGCTGGACAACCACACGTCCGCGCCGAACAGGCTCACCACGACCGACAGCGCCGCGAACAGGGCGGCGGCCAGCGGAGCGGTGCCGTAGGTCACCAGCAGGTTGAGCTGGTTGGCCTGCTCGAGCCGCTGCGGAGGCACCAGGTTCGGGACCGTCGCGTCCTTGGCGGGCACCCAGAACAGGTTGACGCACTCCACCAGCACCGTGGCGATGATGATCCACCGGTAGGCGACGTCGTTGGACGCGACCCACACCACGGCCGGGATGGACACGACCAGGACGAAGCGCGTCAGGTCGGCGACCACCATGGTCACCCGCCTGTCGAACCGGTCGGCGAACGCGCCCGCGACCGGGCCCAGGATGATCGCCGGGAGCATCTTGGCGATGAACACGCCGCCCACCGCCAGCGACTGCGCGCGGAAGTCGCCCTGGGCCATGAGGTTCCCGGCCAGGGCGGTCAGCGCCAGAATGTTCAGCCAGTCGCCCAGGCTGCAGGCTGACATGGCCAGCCACAACCTGCGGAAAGGGGCGTTTGCCAGCACATGTGCCGGCCTGCGGGCGGTCATAGTGTCAGCGTATCCAGGTGCTCACTCGGCCAAGTATGAAGATTCGCGCCGGATATGCCCGGCTGCTTGGCCAGAGGGTATTACGTCCTTCAACCGGCTGCCCCGATTTCTAGCAGGGTGATCTCAGGCGGCGCACCGACCCGGACCGGCGGGCCCCAGAAGCCTGCCCCTCGGGTGACATAGACCTGGACGCCGTCGACAGTCTCCAGCCCGGAGACGACCGGCTGCTGCAGCGGCACCACCAGGTTGAACGGGACCATCTGGCCACCGTGGGTGTGCCCGGACAGCTGCAGGTCGACGCCGAACGCGCTCGCCTGCCGTACCTGGAGGGGCTGGTGGGCCAGCAGCACGGTCGAGCGGCCGGGGTCGCGGCCGCCCAGTGCCGCCTCGAAGTCGGGACCGTCGTCGTAGGAGGTGCCGTTGACGTCGTTGACGCCCGCAAGGTCGAGCACGGCGCCGCCGTGGGCGATCTCGACCCGCGAGTTGCGCAGCGAGCGCACGCCGAGCTCGTCGAGCTCCTGGACCCACTCGTCGGGGCCGTTGGCCGTGTAGTACTCGTGGTTGCCGGTGACGAAGTAGGCGCCGTAGCGGGAGCGGAGCTCACCCAGCGGCTGTGCGAACCTGCCGAGCTCGGCCACCGTGCCGTCGACCAGGTCGCCGACGATGGCGACCACGTCGGGCTTGAGGTTGTTGATCATGCGCACGATGCGTTCCGAGTGGCCGAGCCCGGTGAGCGGACCCAGGTGGATGTCGCTGACCACGGCGAACCGCAGGCCGCTGAGGCGCGGGTCGAGCTTGGGGAGGGTGACCTTGACGGGTTCGATCACGGGGTCGCCGAGCGCGGTGCTGATGCCGTACCCGACCGTGCCGAGCGCGCCGACGCCGGCGGCCAGAGCGGCGGTGCGGGCGACGAACAGACGCCTGGTGACGAGCTCGGGACCAGGGGCGGTGGCCGGGGGCGTCGATGAGGCCGCGGCGGGCTCGGTGGCGACCTGGGCCGTGGCCGTCGGGGCATCGGCCGTCGCAGCACCCACGACGGAGGCGGAAGCGGAGGCCGCAGCCGGTGAGGCGACCGTGGCCGAGGTCGCGGCGGCGCCCGACGGCACGCCAGCAGGTCTCGCCAGCTTGGAACCCACCGGCATCCGATCCCCGACGCCGCGCCGTACGGCACGGTTGGCCACGAACCGCGGCACCTCGAGCACCACCAGGTAGACGACCAGATAGAACATGACCGCCAGCCACAGGAACCCCGGCCACGCCAGCCAGTGCCCCCACTCCATGCGCGACCCCACGAAGGTCACCGGCACCAGCACGCCCAGCGCGACCAGCGCGACCGTCAGCACCCGGCGCAGGCGCCCCGGCACGGTGGTGGCGCGCACCAACCGATGCCACAGGTAGAAGTGCACGCCCAGGACCACCAGGGCGACCGTCGCAGCGAAACCGAGAATCACGTCCGCAATGCTACGGGCCACAGGCTGAGACCATTCTCAGCCTGTGGATAACCCCGCCCCGTCAGGACTTGGCGGCGGGCTTCTTCGCCGGAGCCTTCTTGGCGGTGGCCGTCGTCTTCTTCGCCGGAGCCTTGCGCGCCGCGGGCTTCTTGGGCGCCGGGGCCTTCTCGCGGCGCTCCGCCAGCAGCTCGGCCGCCCGCTCCGTGGTGATCTCCTCCACGGTGTCGCCCTTGCGCAGCGAAGCGTTGGTCTCCCCGTCGGTCACGTAGGGGCCGAAACGCCCCTCCTTGACCACGATCGGCTTCTTCGAGGCCGGGTCCTCGCCCAGCTCCCGGAGAGGCGCCGCGGCGGCGGCCCGGCCGCGACCGCGCTGCTTGGGCTGCGCGAACAGCTCCTTGGCCTGCTCGATGGTGACGGTGAACAGGTCGTCCTCCGACGCCAGCGACCGCGAGTCGGTGCCCTTCTTCAAATAGGGACCGAACTTGCCGTTGAAGGCCTGGACCTCCTCGCCCTCCAGCTCGCCGACCAGGCGCGGGATCGACAGCAGCTTCAGCGCGTCGTCGAGCGTCACCGTGTCGAGCGACATGGTCTTGAACAGCGAGCTGGTGCGCGGCTTGGGCGCGTCGGCCTTCTTCGTGCGCCGCTTCGGAGCCGACTCGTCGACGGCCGGCTCGGGCAGGATCTCGGTGACGTACGGCCCGAAACGCCCGTCCTTGGCGACGATCGTGTGCCCGCTCGCCGGGTCCTGGCCCAGCACCCGGTCGCCGGACGGCCGGCTGTAGAGCTCCTCGGCCTTCTCGGCGGTCAGCTCGTCGGGCGCCATGTCCTCGGGCACGTTGACGCGGGCGCCGTCCCTGTCGAGGTAGGGCCCGTAGCGACCGACGCGCAGCATGATGTCGGTGCCCCGGATCGCGAAGGAGCTGATCTCGCGCGCGTCGATCTCGCCGAGGTCGGTGACCATCTCCTTGAGACCGTCGTCGCCGTTGTCACCGAAGTAGAACTTGCGCAGCTCCGGCACCCGCTCGGCGCGGTCGTTGGCGATGTCGTCGAGCACCTTCTCCATGGTCGCGGTGAAGTCGTAGTCGACGAGGTTGCCGAAGTGCTGCTCCAGCAGGTTGACCACGGCGAAGGCCAGGAAGGACGGCACCAGCGCCGTGCCCTTCTTGAACACGTAGCCGCGGTCGAGGATGGTGCCGATGATCGAGGCGTAGGTCGACGGACGGCCGATCTCGCGATCTTCCAGCTCCTTGACCAGCGAGGCCTCGGTGTAGCGCGCGGGCGGCTTGGTGGAGTGGCTGGCCACGTCGAGCCTGGTCAGGTCGAGGCGGTCGCCCTCGGCCAGGTTCGGCAGACGCTTCTCGGAGTCGTCGCGGTCGGTGGACGGGTCGTCCGCGCCCTCGACGTAGGCCTTGAGGAAGCCGTAGAAGGTGATCGTGCGCCCCGAGGCGCTGAACTCGACGTTCGCGCCGGCGACCTTCACGCTGACCGACTCGCCGACCGCGTCCTTCATCTGCGACGACACGGTGCGCTGCCAGATCAGCTCGTACAGGCGGAACATGTCGCCCGACAGGCCGGTCTCGCCGGGGGTGCGGAACTCCTCGCCGGACGGGCGGATCGCCTCGTGAGCCTCCTGCGCGTTCTTCACCTTGGAGGCGTAGACGCGGGGCTTGTCGGGCACGTACGCCGCGCCGTACAGCTTGATCGCCTGCGAGCGCGCGGCCGCCACGGCCGTCTCCGACAGCGTGATGCTGTCAGTACGCATGTAGGTGATGAAGCCGTTCTCGTAGAGCCGCTGCGCCACCTGCATCGTGTACTTGGCGGAGAAGCCCAGCTTCCGGCTGGCCTCCTGCTGCAAGGTGGTCGTCCGGAACGGGGCGTACGGCTTGCGCGTGTACGGCTTGCGCTCGACGGACCTGACCGAGAACGAGGCGCCACGCACCTGCTCGGCCAGCTGGGCGGCGGCCTGCTCCGACAGGTGCACGACGTCGGCGTTCTTCAGGCGCCCGTCGGAATTGAAGTCACGGCCCTGCGCGACGCGCTTGCCGTCGACGCCGGTCAGCGTCGCGGTGAAGTCACGCGGCGTCTCCTCGGGCTTGTTGCTGTCGAACAGCGCCTGCAGGTCCCAGTAGGACGCCGAGGTGAAGGCCAGCCGCTCGCGCTCGCGCTCGACCACCAGCCGGGTCGCCACCGACTGCACGCGGCCCGCGGACAGGCGGGGCTTGACCTTCTTCCACAGGACCGGGCTGACCTCGTAGCCGTAGAGGCGGTCGAGGATGCGCCGGGTCTCCTGCGCGTCGACCAGGCGCAGGTTGAGGTCACGCGGGTTGGCCACGGCCTCCTGGATCGCCTGCGGGGTGATCTCGTGGAAGACCATGCGGTGCACGGGCACCTTCGGCTTGAGAACCTCCTGCAGGTGCCAGGCGATCGCCTCGCCCTCGCGGTCCTCGTCAGTGGCGAGGTAGAGCTCGTCGGCGTCCTTCAACAGCTGCTTGAGCTTGTTGACCTGGGCCTTCTTGTCGTGGTTGACGACGTACAGAGGTTCGAAGCCGTGGTCCACGTTGACGCCGAGCCGCGCCCAGGCCTCCCCTTTGTACTTCTCGGGGATGTCGTCGGCCTTCTCCGGCAGGTCACGGATGTGACCGATGCTGGACTCGACTATGTAGCCGCGCCCGAGGTACCCCGCGATCGTCTTCGCCTTCGCAGGCGACTCGACGATCACCAGGCGTGTTCCGCCGGCGCTGCCGTTGTTGGCTGGCACGCTGCTTCCTACCTCGCTGTTCGCTCGCTTCATCCCCACCCGTGTTTGGGCACAGATCTGAAAGGTAACCCGGATCGCCGGTATTGCCTCCCCCCGGGGCTACCCGCTGGCTTTCAGGTCCACCCACAAGAACGCAGAATAAGGCCCACGGAGCGGCGTATCGCCTTGACTCACCCAGGAGACTAATCGTTGTGCCCGACTACTCCTACATGGATATCTACATCCCGCGCGGCATCTCTCGCGAAGCCGCACGTCAGCTACTGACCGAACATGCCGAACACGGACACTGGGAACTGGCCCGCACCCGGATCTATTCCGACGGCAGCCGTCGTGTACGGCTTCGCAGAAGGATCTACAAGGTCCGTAGCACCCTCTAAACAGGGCTTTGCCCGCCCCCGGGGCCATCGCCCCCCGAGAACGGGCAAAGCAGCTCTTGCGAGTCGTACGGCTGGCCGGCTGCCAGCCGCCGATCGTTACTTCTTGCCGAAGCGCACCCGGCGGGTGGTCGCGAACAGCGTCGCCGAGGCGGCGAACATCGCGCCCAGCACCAGAGCCAGCAGCGAGCTGGAGTTCATCCCGGTGACGCCCTCGTCGGTCGCGGCGCTCATCAGGCCGAGGTCACCGACGGGAAGGGTGCCGGTCGCCTGGCCGACGGCTCCGCCGACCGGGGTCGACTGGACGAGCGAGGTAGCCGGGCCGAGGGCCGACAGCGGGCTGGCCGACTTGGCCTTGCCGCCCTGCTGGCCGGGCACGGCCGGAGCTCCGGGGAGCCCGGGCAGGCCGGGCAGCGAGGGCAGGCCCAGCGTGCTGGGCAGGTCGCCGACGACGGGCAGGGCGGGCAGGCCCGCGCCGCGCATCGGCTGGGCGATGTTGCCGACGTCCTTCAGGCTGCTGGCCGCGGGAACCACGGGCAGAGCGGGCAGCAGGCCACCGGCCTGATACTTCGACCCGCCGCGCGGACGGGCCCAGTGGTCGTAGCCGTCGCCGCTGTCGTCGACCGGCTTGCCGACGCGCGAGCCGCCCAGGCATCCGGCGGCGGCGTCACCCAGGACGGCCACCGCGTTGCCGCAGACGTTGATCGGAGCGGTGATCGGGGCGATCACCTGGTTGCCGGCGAGCACGCCGGAGCGGCCGGAGGTCTTGTTGCCACCCGCGTTGACGCCGTTCTGCGGGGAGACGGTCGCCCCGCCCTTGCAGTGGGCCTCGGCCAGGCCCAGGGCCGCCACGGCGTTGCCGCAGGCGTTGATCGGGGCGGTGATCGGGGCCACGACCTGGTTGCCCGCGGCCACGCCCGACCTGCCGGAGGTGACGTTGCCACCGGCGCCCTTGCCGCCGTTCTTCACCGACACGCCGCCCTTGCAGCCGGCGAAGGCCTGGCCGGCGAGCGCGACGGCGTTGCCGCAGACGTTGATCGGGGCGGTGATCGGGGCGACCACCTGGTTGCCGGCGAGCACGCCGGACTGCCCTGAGGTGTTGTTGCCGCCCGCACCCGAGCCGGCCTTGGTGTTCTCGACCGAGCTGCCGCCCTTGCAACCGGCGGGAGCGTTGCCGACCGCGTTGCCGCAGGCGGTGATGGGCAGGCTGATCGGGGCGATCACCTGGTTGCCGCTGCCGGCGCCGAAGCGGCCGTCGGTGTCGTTGCCGCTGGAGCCGTGGCCGCCGTGTCCGGCGTGGTAGCCCTTGCCGGGCTTGCCGCCGTTGGTGACCGAGGAGCCGCCCTTGCAGCCGGCGAAGGCCTCGCCGAAGACCGCGATCGCGTTGCCGCAGATGTTGATCGGGCCGCTGATGGGCGCGATCACCTGGTTGCCGCCGAGCGCGGCGTTCCTGCCCGACGTGGTGTTGCCGCCGGCGCCGAAGCCGTTGTTCTTGACGGACGAGCCGCCCTTGCAGCCCGCGGTCGCGTCGCCGAAGATGGCCAGCGCGTTGCCGCAGGCGTTGATCGGAGCGCTGATCGGCGCGGTGATCTGGTTGCCGCCGAGCAGGCTGCTGTCGCCGGAGGTCTTGTTGCCGCCCGCTCCGCCCTTGCCAGAGGTCTTGACCTCGGCGCCGCCCTTGCATCCGGCGTCGGAGTTGCCGAACAGCGAGACGGCGTTGCCACAGGCGTTGACCGGCGCGCTGATCGGCGCGTTGACCTGGTTGCCGCCCAGGACGCTGCTGTTGCCGGAGGTCTTGTTGGCGATCCCGCCGGGACCGGAGTTCTCGACCGAGGCGCCGCCCTGCGAGGAGGCGGTCGACTCGCCGGCGACGCCGACGGCGTTGCCGCTGATGTCGATCGGCAGGGAGATGGGGAGGTTGACCTGGTTGCCGCCACCCACGGAGGAGTTACCGGAGGTGTCGGCGACAGCGGTGCCGCTGCCGAACGACATGACCGCTGCGGCGAGAAGAGCCGCCGGGGCCGATGCCTTCGCCCACGTACGCATGATGAATGCTCCTAGTGGTTCTTGGGGGGAATACCTGACTGGTCGCGGGCAGGCCGAGGTCATGCTTCCTGTCCAGAAGCACAGCGGTGACCCAGGGGCTTGTCGCGAACCGAGATGACTGACATGACGGACGGGAGGGCCTGCAGACGGCCACGCTCCGCTTGTCCGGGAAGGCGCACTGAGAAGGCGCACTGGTGGGAGGCACGCGTGGAAGGCGCGCTCAGGGTGTGTCAGTCAGGTGAGAAAGAAGGGTCGTCCGCCGCTGTGCGGACGACGGGGGGAAGCACGCACGCCAGGGGGGCGCGCTGTGCGAGCAGCCGCGGGTCGAAAGCGGACCTCGCGACGTCCCCCATGCCAGGCCCGAAGGGGCCACTGCCACCGCCGTTGGGCACGAGTCCGTTGGGACCGTGCGAGTCACCGGCGGTGGAAGGAACTGGGGTGCCGGGCTTCGACTGGCTGGTGAGCCCGTCGACGTTGAGCCCGGCCATGGCCTCGGCATTCACCGAGGAGCTGTCAGCCGCGGGGAAGATGTCCGTCGCGGACGCGGTGACGGCCTGAGTCGTCTCGGCGGTGGCGGGAGACGCTCCGAAGAGCATGGCGAGCAGCCAACCGGCGATCATCAGACCGCCTACCGTGAGTGCTCGCACCAGGATCCGACGGGCGCCGGCCGCGAACCGCGCCATCCGGCCATCCCTGGCGGACCTGGTGTCGGCAGCCACGGGCACGCACGGAGCAGCCGGGGACTGGGTCCCCTTCTGCTGCTCCACAGTGCGTGCCACGTGACCTCCCGAGATCCAGAACCGGCCCCATTACAGGGCCGGTCCTTGGACTCACCCCTCAACGATCCGTAACCGTAGCAGCACCCAACGTAGGCGCAAGTGTTTTTCAGCAGAGATCCAGGAACCGGTCAAGAACCCGGGTCCCAAAGTGGAGCGAATCCACCGGCACTCGCTCGTCCACCCCATGAAACATTCCTGCGAAGTCCAGGTCGGCGGGCAGCCGCAGCGGCGCGAAGCCGTACCCCTTGATGCCCAGCGAGCTGAACGCCTTCAGGTCCGTCCCGCCACTGAGCGTGTACGGCACGGCGGTCCCTTCCGGGTCCTCCTGGACGAGTGCGTCGGCCATCGCCCTGACGATCGGCGTGTCGAAGCCGAACTCCAGAGCCGTCTGGTGCTGGATGAACTCCCTGGAGACGTCCGGGCCGAGCAGCTCGTCGATCGTGGCGAAGAACTCCTCCTCGAAGCCGGGCAGGAACCTGCCGTCGATCACGGCCTCGGCCGTCTGCGGGATGACGTTGGCCTTGTAGCCGCCGCTGACCATCGTCGGGTTCGCCGTGTTGCGCAGCACCGCGCCGATCATCTTCTGCAGCGCGCCGAGCTGGTCGAGGTTGGTGTGATCGAGCTCGATCGCCCGGAAGAAGGCCTCCATCGTCGGCGTCAGCCGCGTCGGCCATTCGTACCGCCCGATACGCGCCACCGCCTCCGCGATCGCGGTCACCGCGTTGTCGTCGTTGAGCATGCTCCCGTGCCCGGCCCTGCCCTTGGCGGTCAGCCGCATCCAGGCCATGCCCTTCTCGGCCGCCTCGATCAGGTAGAACCGCCTGCCGCCCGCCGTGACACTGAACCCTCCGACCTCCCCGATGGCCTCCGTGACGCCCTCGAAGACCTCGGGATGCTTGTCGACGAGGAACTTCGCCCCGTAGTCGCCTCCCGCCTCCTCATCGGCCGTGAAGACCAGCACGACGTCGCGCGCCGGCCTCCTGCCCTCCCTGAGGCGCTTCCTGACCGTGGCCAGGATCATCGCGTCCATGTCCTTCATGTCGACCGCGCCGCGCCCCCAGACGCAGTCGTCCCGGATCTCCCCCGACAGCGGATGCACCCGCCAGTCGTCCGCATCGAACGGGACCACATCGAGGTGCCCGTGAAGCAGCAGCGCATCGCTCCTGCTCGCATCCGTGCCCTCGATCCGCGCCACGAGACTCGCTCTTTTCGTGTCGCTCTCCAGGATCGTCGTCTGCAGGCCCACCTCCGCGAGCTTCTCGGCGACGTACTCGGCCGCAGCCCTCTCACCTGGGCCTGCGTTGTCACCGGCGTTCCTGGAGTCGATTCTGATCAGGTCTCGGCACAGGTCTACGACCTCGTTTTCGGGCATTCCCGGCTCCTTCCGTCTACCGCCCATCCTGCCGTCGTGGATTCTCGGTATGACTCACCCCCGAGAGTTTGCTAACCTTGGCATCGCCGACGCGGGATGACGGTCCCGCGTGCAGGCACCAAGTCCGGGTGGCGGAATAGGCAGACGCGCTAGCTTGAGGTGCTAGCGCCCGTTAAGGGCATGGGGGTTCAAGTCCCCCCTCGGACACACTTGGTTCCCCAATAAGGTGCGAGCTCCATGTGAGCTCGCACCTTATTGCTTTCCGGATGGAAAGCGGCGCGCAGGTCTATACACCGCTCCGCTCCCTGCGGCGAATCGGCGGACCGATCCGAAGGTTCCTAGACCGACCACATCCAGGCCAGGCCGACGGATGGGGAGTGCACTGCGGGTAGCCAGATGGCCATGGAGTCGTGACAGATCCGCTTAGCCACTCCCACGGTGGCCGGGTTGGGCTCCAGGACATGGAATCTCTCAGCCCGCGACCGCTTCGGCAGGCTTGAGGTGCGGGCCGAACCGACCACGTCCGCGTCCTCTGCGGAATGGCCCAACATAAGGGCGCACGAACCGGCTTCATGATCACAACCTCGGAATACGGTCCGGACAGTCCTGAATTTGCGCAGGCAAACCCCTCAACCTCGCCGACAGGACCGGCCTGCCGGCTCCTTGCCATGATCACGACATCTGGCACGCGTCGCGCCCCCAGGGGACGACACCGAAGCTCTGACGGGACGCGGGATGAGTTCTACTGGTCCAGATCGGGCCAACTGCTTACTGACATGCACATATCAAGCACGAGGTCGATCAGATTCACCACCGGCGTGGGCCGAGTCAACTTGCCCGCTGGAGTGGCTGGAATTGGACGTTCAGCCGCATCTCGAGTGCCTCGGCGAGACGTTCCAGCATGGGGATGGTAGGCATCGTGCCTCCCGCCTCGAACCGGGCGACCGCCGGCTGCTTCAGGCCGGCCCGCTCAGCCAGCTCCGCCTGCGTGAGCCCGAGTTCCTCGCGGCGCTGCCGCACAGCGTCGCCCAGCTCGAACCGAAGACGAGCGGCCTCATATGCGGTACCGGCACCCGGACGACTCATGATCTCGGCACGCTTGTCGACCCAAGCCTTGCGCTCTCCCACGACCCTCACTCCTCGTCTGCCGTGTGCGCCTAGGCGATGCACCTCTGCATGGCCCGCATCGCCCGCTCGATCTCGCCGGCTTCGCGCATTCGCTGCTTCTTGAACACTGTGAGCAAGATGATCCTCCTGCCCGAGGCGATCCAGTAGGTGATGCGCACTGCCTCGCGAGCGAGATGGAAGCGAAGTTCCCGAAGCTTGCCGTGTAACTGCCTGGTGCACGGCTCACCGAGAAGCACGCCCCGCTCCGCCAGGAGGTCAACGTAAAAGACGGCCGTCTCCTGATCGTCCTGACTGAGCGAGTCGAACCACTTGTCGACCTCGGACTCCAGTTCCACCTCTCCCCAAGTCATAACACGGACGTTATACGGCAGCAAGTCCCGCGTCCTGCTAATCGCGCATCAGCCTAGATCACCGGCCAGCGACACCGCGGTGGTGCAGACGCAGCTGCGGGTCGGGATCATGGCCGGAGGCGCATGGCTTCGCGAAGCACGGATCTGACTCATGACCATTTCGTAGACGTGCGCGCTGAGCTGCTTCCACGGTTTCGGGATGCGGTGACCACCCTGCCACCGCTGCGGAGCCCGGCAGTCAGCGAGACCCGTGTCTGAGCGGGCCGACACCGATTAGCCGCAGGTGCAGGGCAAATCGGCCCAGTGCAGGGCGATGTACGGCTCGGCCTGGCCGTGGTACTGCACTCGCTCGTGGGTGACGCGGTAGCAGGCGTGCTGCTCTGGCTCGTCGGGTGAGTGGCGTGGGATGGGCACGTACAGGATGCCGATGTCCTGGTCGATGTGGGTGACCAGGCCGTGGCAGGGGCCGCCGAGGCAGATCGCGTTGCACTCGTGGCGGCGTTCCGGTGGCGTGCTCATGCCAGGGTTCTGTCGCCGCCGACTGTGATGGGGGTCCTCCAGGAGGACGGACGCGCGGCCGTTGAGCAGCAAGGGGCGTGGCCGTACGGCGAGAGCCCGGCGGGCCTGCGGCGCAGGCCTGGCGGGTTCTCGGACGTGGGAGCGGTCATCAAGGGGCTTCGAAGCCCGCCTTCGTCAGCACGTCCTTGCCCTGCTGCGACAGCACCAGGTCGACGAACTGCTTGGCGAGGTCGGCAGTGGGGGCCTTGGACAGGGTGGCGATCGGGTAGTCGTTGATCGCCTTGTCGGCCTCGGGGAACTCGATGCCCGTCACCTTGCCCGCGGAGGCGATCACGTCGGTCTTGTAGACCAGCGCCGCGTCGACCTCGCCCAGCTCGACCTTGGTCAGCGTGGCCTTGACGTCCTGTTCCAGGGTGACCGGGGTGACCTTCAGGCCGGCGGCGTCCAGGGCCTTGACCGCGGCCGCGCCGCAGGGGACCTGCTCGGCGCACAGCGCCACCTTGATCGCAGGGTCGGCCAGGTCCTTCAGCTCGTCGACCTTGGCCGGGTTGGCGGCAGGAACCGCGATCTGCAGCTTGTTGCGCACGAACGTGGCCGGCGACGCGGCCAGCGTCGCGTCGGTGACGGTCTTCATGGTCGCTGGGCTGGCGGCAGCGAACACGTCGGCCGGGGCGCCCTGGACGATCTGCTGGGCGAGGGTGGCGCTCGAACCGAAGTTGAATCTCACCGTGACACCCGGGTGCGCGGCCTCGAAGGTCTTGCCGAGCTCGGTGAACGTGCCGGTCAGCGACGCCGCGGCGAACACCGTCAGCTCCTTGGCCCCGCCACCGGCCGCCGCCGTGGAGGTGGAGGGCTCACCGGAGCCGCAACCGGTCAACGCGACCAGAGTGAGCGCGACCGGCAGGGCGGCAACCCAGCGAGAAAGACGACTGAACACAGGGGGGCTCCTTACGTGTACCCGGCCACACGCTCGTGAACGGGAGTCTCCACGACGACGCCGGTGGACTCGATCACGGCGACCGCCACCCCTGACAAGCCCACGTCGTCACGGCTCCACGATACATTCCGCACTTGCGAGACAGAACTCAGCATCACACCCGTACTAGCGGCAGATATCAGGGCTATGCCATGGCATTCGCGATCTGGGCTAAGCGCGGTTGCAGCCGGATCGGACCGCTACCGCACCCCCATGCCGTGTCAGGCGGGGAGCAGGCGCATCATCGTGTTGCGTGGACCCTGCAGGCGGTGACCCGCGAGCTTGGTCATCCACCTCGACATGGTCACGATGCGCTGGGAAGGCTTCCTGCGGCGGGCGTCGTACTCGCGCAACGCGGTCGCCACGTCGCGGCCGGAGCCGAGGCAGTCGGTGAGGGCGGCGGCGTCCAGCAGAGCCTGGCAGGCGCCCTGCCCCAGCGAGGGGGTCATGGCGTGCGCCGCGTCTCCCACCAGCGCGACGTTGCCGGTGACGAAGGACCTCAGGTGCGGGGACAGGTCGTAGATCTCGTGTCGCAGCACACTCCGTTCGTCGGCCTCGGCGAGGATCCGGGTGATCGGGTCGTGCCAGCCGGTGAACCGGGCGCGTAGCTCGTCGAGCGTCTCTTCGCGGCCTTCCTCGGTGGCCACGGCGGCGTACCAGTTGGTGGAGCCGGGCTCCTGCGGAGTGATGCCGAAGACCTGGCCGGCGCCCCATGTCTCGCCGTACGAGGGAGGGGTGAAACCGGCGACGCCGCGCCAGGCCACGATCCCCGAGTAGGCGGGTTCGGTGGTGGTGCCGAACGAGGAGGTGCGAACCATGCTGCGCAGCCCGTCGGCGCCCACGACCAGGTCGTGATCGTCGCGCAGGGCTCGAAGGTCGGTGATGTCGGTCCCGGTTCGGACCACGTTCTCGCCCAGCGCATCGAGGAGCATGGTCATGAGCGAGGGCCTGGACAGCATCAGCACCGGCGAGCCGCCCTTCTGCTCGATGCGTTCCAGCGGGAGGCGGGCGATCCTGCGGCCCGTCGGCGTGCGGATGTGGGCGTCGCGGTAGGGGACGGTGCGGCGGCGCAGTTCGTCAAGGAGGCCGAGCTCGGCCAGCGCGGCTTGGGCGTCGGGGCGCATGCCGAGTGCGGTGCCTTCGGGGTGGATCCGCGGCCAGCGCTCGAGCACGGTCACCTGCCAGCCGTGCCTGCGCAGGCCGATGGCGGTCGCGAGGCCGCCGATCCCGGCGCCGACGATTGCGGCTGTCTTGGTCATGGTTGTGTCCTCTCCGTCGAACTACCATATCTGTGGTACCACTGTTGTGGTGGATGTAGCAAGCTGGGAGGATGGAGGCATGGCGGAGAACCGTGATCGACGGGATCTACTGCGGGACACCGCGATCGAGGTGCTGGCGCAGCAGGGCGGCAGGGGGCTGACCCATCGCGCGGTCGACCGCGAGGCGGGGTTGCCCGAGGGCACGGCGAAGAACTACTTCCCGAGCCGCGACGCGCTGTTGCAGGCCGCGGCCGAGCGCTGCGTGGAGCGCTACTGGACGGACCTGCGGCAGGCGCAGGCCACCACGATCAGCGGCCGCGAGCAGCTGGCCGCCCTGCTTCGGGCGTTGATCGACCGCGCGCTGACGGTCAACAGGTCACGGATCCTCGCCTACCTCGAACTGCACGCCGAGGCCGCCCGCAGCCCCGAGGTGCGCCAGACCCTGGCCGAGCTCACCAGGCTCGACCTGGCACTGCACCTGGAGGCGCACGAGGCCGCCGGGCTGCCGGTGACCAGGCGGAGCGCCGCGACGGTGACGATGTGCCTGAACACCGCGCTGATCTATCTCCTGACCCAGCCGCAGGAGACACTTGAGGCGTACGGCCTGGCCGACCTCGACACCTTCGTGACGGATCTCCTCGACACCGCCTACCCCGACGGCGCCGGCGTCGGCTGACCTTCCGGATCCCGGTTCCCCCCCGAGGGCCGGGCAGGGGGACGATCCCACCTGGGGGTCCGAGCGGGCCATCGTCGAGCGGTCCATATGGTCACTCTCCGGCCCACCCGCCGTCGGCACTCCCGTGAGTGTGCCGACGAGGCCTGGAGGAAACCAGGATGGATCTGAGCATCACCACGACCCTGCACAGCCCTCAGACGGCCTGCGTGGTCCTGGCCGGCGGACTCGATCCGGACTCCCGGCCGCTGCTGTCGGCCATCCTGACCCGGCTGATCGACGACGGCGTGCGCCACGTGCTCGCCACCTCGAACGGCCGCACCGGCGTCGCCAAAAATCGACGCCGCCCACCTGACCTTGTGCGACGTCGGCGGCGCCCGTCTGCTGCAGCACGCTCACCAGCGGCTTCGGCCCGGCGGCGCCCTCATCGTCGTGGCGCCGGCCCCCATCACCCACCTGCTCGACCAGCTCTGGCCCATCCGGCACCGTGACTTCCCGAGTGTCGTGCACATACCGCGCTCCGAAGCCCCTGACCTGCGCTCGCCGTCGGCCTGGACGCCACTCGCCCTGCCACGGGTCGACGGCACGGCCGCGGGCTCCCAGGAAGCCCACGGCCCCGGCTGAAGTGCAAGGTCCAGCCACAAGGGTAGGGGCGCCTCTACGGGACCCACCGGCTCGTGGGTCCGCACGTCGTGGATGGGCACGAACGTCGAGGTATGTCTTTCTGCGGTGATCCGCCCTCTTCGAGGAAGGCAGTCCCGTGAACGACATCCTCGTCTGCGCCACCTCCGCACCGACCGCGTTCGTCGTCCAGCTCAACGGCGAGGTCGACCTGTCCAGCGTGCTCGACACCGGCGAGAGGCTGCTGGCCGCCTGCCGCCGGCTGCCGCCGCCTCACTCCGTGGTGCTCGACCTCAGCGCGATCACCTTCTTCTCCGTCGCCGGCCTGCGGGCCGTACGCGCGTTCGCCGCCGTCATGGCCGGGCGTGAGATCGACGTGGTCATCGTCGCCCCCCGCGACGGCTTGGCCTACCGGCTGCTGACGCGGCTGACGCCGCAGGAAGCCGCGGCCTCCTTCCCCAGCGTGAGCGCCGCCCTGAGCAACTGAGCGTCCTCGGGTCCACACGATCGCGTCAGCTATTCGGTGTTGCTAGCTACCAGTAGTCAGTGTTACTTTGTAGCGGTAGTCAGCAGCATTAAGTAGCCGAGAGGACCCCCATCCGATGAAAGGCAACCAGCCCGCGATCCGCGTGCAGGGCTTGGAGAAGTCCTACAAGGACCTGCACGTCCTGCGCGGCGTGAGCTTCGAGGTGGCGCGAGGCAGCATCTTCGCCCTCCTCGGATCCAACGGGGCGGGCAAGACCACCGCCGTGAAGATCCTCTCCACCCTCCTCAAGGCCGACGCCGGAACCGCGGCCGTCAACGACTTCGACGTCGCCACGCAGGCCGACCAGGTGCGCGAGTCCATCAGCCTCACCGGCCAGTTCGCCGCGGTCGACGAGATCCTCAGCGGCCGGGAGAACCTCGTGCTCGTCGCCAGGTTGCGGCACCTGAAGGACCCCGGCAAGATCGCCGATGATCTGCTCCGGCGCTTCGCGCTGACCGAGGCGGGCGGGCGGAAGGCCTCGACCTACTCGGGAGGCATGCGCCGCCGCCTCGACATCGCGATGAGCCTCATCGGCAGCCCGCCGATCATCTTCCTCGACGAGCCCACCACCGGACTCGACCCCCAGGCCCGCATCGAGGTCTGGCAGACCGTCAAGGAACTGGCCGGCAGGGGCACCACGGTGCTGCTCACCACTCAGTACCTGGACGAGGCCGAACACCTGGCCGACCGGATCGCGATCCTCCACGAGGGCCGGATCCTCGTCAACGGCACCCTGGACGAGCTCAAGCAGCTGCTCCCGCCCGCCAAGGTCGAGTACATCGAGAAGCAGCCCACCCTCGAAGACGTCTTCCTCTCCCTCGTCGGCGCGGAGCGCTAAGGACCCATGATGACCAAGCACTTCTTCGGCGACACCGCCGCCCTCACCGGCCGATCCCTTCGCCACATCTCGCGCAGCGTCGACACCATCATCACCACCACGATCACACCGATCGCCATGATGCTGCTCTTCGTCTTCGTCTTCGGCGGCGCCATCGACACCGGCCCGGTGTCGTACGTGAACTACATGCTGCCCGGCATCCTGCTCATCACGATCGCCTCGGGCATCGCCTACACCGCCTTCCGCCTCTTCCAGGACATGCAGGGCGGCATCTTCGAACGTTTCCAGTCCATGCCCATCGCCCGCTCGTCGGTGTTGTGGGCGCACGTGCTGACCTCGCTGGTCGCCAACGTGATCTCGCTCGTGGTCGTCGTGGTCGTCGCCCTGCTCATGGGCTTCCGCTCAAGCGCGGGCGTGCTCGACTGGCTCGCGGTCGCCGGCATCCTCATCCTGTTCACCCTGGCCCTGACCTGGCTCGCCGTCATCCCCGGCCTCACGGCCAAGACCATCGACGGCGCGAGCGCCTTCTCCTACCCGCTGATCTTCCTGCCGATGATCAGTTCGGCCTTCGTGCCCACCGACACCATGCCCGGCCCGGTGCGCGCCTTCGCCGAGCACCAGCCGACCACCTCCATCGTCAACGCCATCCGCGACCTGTTCACCCAGCAGCCGGTCGGCAACGACATCTGGATCGCCCTTGCCTGGTGCGTCGGCATCCTGGTGGTCACCTACGCCTTCGCGATGCGCGCCTACCGCAGCAAGATCTCCTGACGACGCGAATCGAGGCCCCGCCATGAGTGAATCCGTCCACACCGTCGCCGCGATGCCGACCGAGCGTCGGCCCGGCTGCCCCTTCGACCCGCCCGAGGCGCTGATGGAGGCCCGCGAGCGCGGCCCGATCAGCCGCATCACCCACCTGGGCGGCAGTGCCGGCTGGCTGGTCACCGGCTACGACATGGTCAGGTCCGTCCTGGCCGACCCGAGGTTCAGCAACCGCAAGGAGCTCATGAACTTCGGCGACTTCGAGATCCCGCCGGCGGCGCCCGGCGAGTTCCTCCTCATGGACGATCCGCAGCACAGCCGCTACCGCAAGCCACTGGTCGGCAGGTTCACCGTACGGCGCATGCGGCTGCTCACCGAGCGCGTCGAGCAGGTCACCGCCGAGTGCCTCGACGCCATGGAGAAGGCCGGGCCCGGAGTGGATCTGGTCGCGGCCTTCGCCAGGCCCATCCCCGCCATCATCATCTGCGAGCTGCTCGGCGTGCCGTACGAAGACCGGGGCTCCTTCCAGGAGAACGTCGACATGTTCATGAACGGGGAGGCCGGTGACGAGGAGCTGATCGCGGCCTACGCCGCAGTCCAGGACTACCTCGCCGGCCTCGTGGCCGCCAAGCGTGCCAACCCCACCGACGACGTGCTCAGCGAGCTCACCGACAGCGACCTGACCGACGAGGAGTTGAGGGGCGTCAGCCTGATCCTGCTGGCCGCCGGGCTCGACACCACCACGAACATGCTGGCGCTGGGCGCCTTCGCCCTGCTGCGGCACCCCGAGCAGCTGGCCGCGCTGCGGGCCGAGCCCGCACTCGTCGACAAGGCCGTGGAGGAGCTGCTGCGCTACCTCAGCGTCGCCAAGACGTTCTGGCGCACGGCGCTGGAGGACGTCGAGCTGGGCGGCGTGACCATCAAGGCCGGCACGACCGTCACCCTGTCGATCAACACCGCCAACCGCGACCCCGAGCGCTACGCCGACCCGGACGTGCTCGACGTCCGCCGCCAGGAGAGCGGCCACCTGGCCTTCAGCCACGGCGTGCACCAGTGCCTCGGTCAGCAGCTGGCACGTGTCGAGATGCGGGTCGCCTTCTCCGCGCTGCTCGGCCGCTTCCCCACGCTGCGCCTGGCCGTGCCCGCCGAGGAGGTCGACCTGCGGCCGGAGACGGCCGACATCTACGGGGTCAAGAGACTGCCCGTCGCCTGGGGATAGCAGAAGGCCACGGGGAGGGCCGCTACGGGACGAATCGATAGCCCATCCCCGACTCGGTGATGAGATGCGCCGGCCGTGACGGGTCGCGCTCCAGCTTCTTGCGCAGCTGCGCCATGTACTGGCGCAGGTAGTGCGTCTCCTTGATGTGCGTGCGCCCCCAGACCTCGACGAGCAGGTGACGCTGGCTGACCAGCTTGCCGGGGTTGCGCAGGAGGATTTCCAGCAACGCCCACTCGGTCCTGGTCAGGTGCACGTCGCCGGAGATCGTCTTGGCGGTCAGGTCGATGGTGTGGTCGCCGAGCTGGATGCGCGCCGGCTCCGCCTCCTGCAGCCCGGCCCGGCGGGTCACCGCGCGGATGCGGGCGAACAGCTCACCGACGTCGAAGGGCTTGGTGACGTAGTCGTCCGCTCCGGCGTCCAGCGCCAGGATCTTGTCGCGGCTGCTGTAGCGGCCGGTCAGCACGAGGATGGGCACCCGCGTCCATCCGCGCAGGCCGTGGATGACGTCGATGCCGTCGAGGTCGGGCAGGCCGAGGTCGAGCAGGACCAGGTCGGGGTGGAAGTCGGCCGCCAGGCGCAGGGCCGAGCTCCCGTCTGGGGCGACGGCGACGTCGTAGTTCCGCGCCACGAGGTTGATGCGCAGGGCCCGGAGGATCTGCGGTTCGTCATCGACGACCAGGATGCGGGTCATCGAGCCCCCGCCCGGGAGGAGATGGGCAGTGTGAGGATCATGGTGAGACCTCCCCCTGGTGTCTCGTCGGCCACGAGAGTGCCGTTCATGGCTTCGGCCAGCCCACGCGACAGCGCCAGGCCGAGACCGACTCCCGTGTGGTTGTCACGGTCGCCCAGGCGCTGGAAGGGCAGGAAGACGCGCTCCTGCGCCTCGGGCGGGATTCCCGGCCCGCGGTCGGCCACCCGGATCTCGACGTGGTCGCCGTGCCGGCTCGCGTTGATCAGCACGTTCCGGTCGGGCGGGCTGTAGCGGACGGCGTTCGACATGAGGTTGACCAGGATGCGTTCGAGCAGGGCCGGGTCGGCGACCACCTCGGGCAGCTCGAAGGGGATGTCGCCGTCGACGCGGTCGCCGAGCGGGCCGAGGTCGTCGATGGCACGGGGCACGACCTCCTCCAGCGCGGTCGGCTGCAGCACCAGTCCGAGCACCCCTGCCTGCAGCCTGCTCATGTCGAGCAGGTTCTCCACCAGCCGGTTGAGCCGGATGAGCGACTCGTCGGCGGTGGCCAGCAGCTCCTGCTCGTCCTCCTGAGACCAGTCGATCTCGGTGTTGCGCAGCGACTCGACCGCGGCCTTGGCGGAGGCGAGCGGGGTGCGCAGGTCGTGGCTGACGGCGGCCAGCAGGGCGGTGCGCATCTTGTCGGCCTCGGCCAGCGGTCTGGCGCGCTCGGCCTGCTCGCGCAGCCGTTCCTGATGGAGCGCGACGGCGACCTCGGCGGCGAAGGCTTCCAGGACGCGCCGGTCGGCGGCCTGGAGCAGCCGGCCCTTGGCGCACAGGACGAGGTCGTCGCCGATCACGACGTCGGTGTCGGACTGGTGGGGGCAGGTGGCGGGCGCGGCCCCGGAGGTGGCGATGATGCGCCAGTTCTCCGGAGCGGTCGTGTCGTCGGGCTGCGGCGCCCCGATCCGCTCCAGCAGGGTGACCGAGGTCAGCCCGAACGTCTCCCGCATCCGGTCCAGCAGGGTGGGCAGGGCGGCCTCCCCTCGCAGGACGTGCCCGGCCAGCGTGGACAGCAGCTCGGCGTCCGCGCCGGCCCGCGCGGCCTCCCTGGTACGGCGGGCGGCCAGGTCGACGATGGTGCTCACCGCCGCGGCGACGAGCACGAAGACGATGAGCGCGAAGAGGTTCTCCGGGTCGGCGATGGTGAACTCGCCCAGCGGCGGGGTGAAGAACCAGTTGAGCAGCAGCGAGCCGCCGACGGCCGCGGTGATGGCCGGCCACATGCCGCCGGCCAGCGCCACCACGATCACCAGGCACAGGAACAGCAGGATCTCGGTGGGCAGGGAGATCATGTCGCGGAACGGGCTGAGCGCCAGCGTCAGGAGCGGCATCCCGGCGACGGCGAGGATCCAGCCGGCGATCCTGCGACGTCGCGTGAGCGCGGCGCGTGAGCGGGAGGTACGGCGGCGCCCCTTCTTCGCCTCGCCGTGGGTGATCATGTGGACGTCGATGGAGCCGGATCTGACCGTGGTCTCCACGCCGACGCCGCGCGAGAAGAGCTGGGCGAAGCGCCCTCGTCGCGATGCGCCGAGCACGAGCTGGGTGGCGTTGACGCCGCGCGCGAAGTCGAGCAGGGCGCGCGGGATGTCGTCGCCGACGACCTGGTGGTAGGTGCCGCCGAGCGATTCCACCAGGGTGCGCTGGCGCGCCAGGTTCGTCGGGTCGGCGCCCGCCAGGCCGTCGGCGCTGGTGACGTGGACGGCCAGCAGGTCGGCGCCCTTGGTGCGGTCGGCGATGCGGGCGGCGCGCCGGATGAGCGTGTCGCCCTCCGGGCCGCCGGTCAGGGCGACCACGACCCGCTCGCGTGCCTCCCAGGTGCCGCTGATGCCGTGTTCGGCGCGGTAGCGGTCGAGCTGCTCGTCGACCTTGCCGGCGACCCACAGCAGGGCGAGCTCCCGCAGGGCGGTGAGGTTGCCCTCGCGGAAGTAGTTCGACAGCGCGGCGTCCACCTTCTCGGGGGCGTAGACGTTGCCGTGGGCCATGCGGCGGCGCAGCGCCTGCGGCGACATGTCGACGAGCTCGATCTGGTCGGCCCGCCGTACGACCTCGTCGGGGACGGTCTCGCGCTGCGGGATGCCGGTGATCTGCTCGACGACGTCGTTGACCGACTCCAGGTGCTGGACGTTGACGGTCGAGATCACGTCGATGCCGGCGTCGAGGAGCTCTTCGACGTCCTGCCAGCGCTTGGCGTGCTTCGAGCCGGGCACGTTGGTGTGCGCCAGCTCGTCGACCAGCACCATCCTGGGCCGGCGTTCGAGGATCGCGTCGGTGTCCATCTCGGTGAAGCTCGTCCCCCGGTGCACGACGTGCTTGCGGGGGACGAGCTCCAGCCCTTCGAGGAGTTGCGCGGTGCGGGGGCGGCCGTGGGGGGGGGCCGGGCCCCCCCCCCCCCCCCCCCCCCCCCGCCGGGGCCGCCGGCCGAAGCCGAGCGACGCGAAGCTGGTGGCGGCGGCGGG
>NZ_JBITGL010000029.1:0-83626 GCF_044456985.1 Nonomuraea sp. NPDC050663 | reverse complement strand
GCCACCGAGATCCTGCGGCGCGGGAGCCAGGCCGAGGGCCACGTGTTCAACCTCGGCCACGGCGTGCTGCCCAGCACCGACCCCGACCAGCTCAAACGCCTGGTCGAGCTGATCCACACCGCCCCCACCTCCGACGGAGCATCCGCATGAGCACCCCGAGCAGCTCGCCCGCGCCCTCGCGGCCCCGAGCACGCGACCTGAACCAGGTCATTCGCTACACGATGTGGTCGGTCTTCCGCGCCACCACGCCCTGCCCCGATGACCAGCGTGAGGGCATGGCCGACGAGGTCGAGCACCTGCTGGAGCAGGCCGCGAGCAAGGACGTCATCACCCGCGGCGTCTATGACGTGGCGGGTTTCCGCGCCGACGCCGACTTCATGTTCTGGTGGCACGCGCCCGCCCCCGAGGACCTGCAGGACCTGTATGCCCGCTTCCGCCGTACCGGCCTGGGCCGCCACAGCGCGCCCGTCTGGTCGGCGATGGCGCTGCACCGGCCGGCCGAGTTCAACAAGTCGCACATCCCGGCCTTCCTGGCCGAGGAGGAGCCGCGCGGCTACGTGTGCGTCTACCCGTTCGTGCGCTCCCTGGAGTGGTATCTGCTCGACGACGCCGACCGCCGGCGCATGCTCGCCGAGCACGGCCAGATGGCCCGCGACTATCCCGACGTGCGCGCCAACACCGTCTCCTGCTTCGCGCTCAACGACTTCGAGTGGATGCTCGCCTTCGAGGCCGACGAGCTGCACCGCATCGTCGACCTGATGCGCCACCTGCGCGGAGCCGAGGCGCGCAAGCACACCCGCATCGAGATCCCCTTCTACACCGGCGCTCGCAAACCCCTGCCCGAGCTGCTGTCCGGCCTGCCCTAACGCCACCCAACCGTCCCGCCACCAGACCACCGATGCCGCCCAGCGTCCGACTCAGGTGAGGTGCTCGATGTCTCCGTCCCAGCAGTTTCCCCGACCGCCGTCCAGCGACGTGGCAGCCACTCCCGCCACCACGCTGACCATGCCGACCACGGCCCTGACCTCGCGCCCAGCCGTACCGCAGGCTGGAGCGCAGGCCGTACCACTGGCCGGGATGCCGTCGGCCGCGGGGCTGGTGCCCGCCCAAGCCGGGCCCACCTCCGTCCCGCCCGCAGCGCCGATCACCGCTCCGATCCTGCTCATCGGCCCCCCGCCCGAGCGGCCCATGTGGGCCCACTACGTGACCGGCTCCGGCTACGGGCTGGACGCTATGGAGGGCGCCCTGCTCACCTCGCGGCCCATGCTCACCGTCCTGCCCGCAGAACCTGAGACGACATCGACCGCCTCGGGATCGTGGGGAGTGCTGCGCCCGCTCCACGTCCCCGCGATGACCACGGCCGACATCCTCGCCGCCCTCGTCGCGCACCCGGCCATCGCGCACCCGGCCGCCGTGATCACCCTGAACGCCGCCTACCACGAGCTCGCCGGCGAGCTCGCCGCCGCGCTCGGGCTGCCCGGTCCCGGCGCCGGTGCCGCCGCGGTGCTGGCCGACCGGACCGCCACCCGCGACCGGCTCCAGCTGGCTGGCGTCCCCGTGCCGCACCTGACCACCGCGACCGGCGCCACCGCCGTGGACCTGGCCGCCACCGAGATCGGCGCCAGTTACGGCTACCCGCTCATGCTGCGCAGCCGCGAGCGCACGCCACACTCCAGCGTCCTGGTGGCCTCGCGCGCCCATATCACCGTCGGCCTGCAGCGGCTAGCCAGCTCCAGCGCCCAGGTCCTCGTCGAGGCCCACGAGCCGCCGATCATCACCGCCATCTGCGCCAGCAGCGCTGGATCCCACCACCTGATCGCCCTGGTACGGCACAGCCTGTCGGCCGACCCGACGATCGGCGCACAGGTATTCGTGGTCGACCCGGGCGACCCGCTCGCCGACCGGCCCGCCATCGCCGAGCTGGCCCAGCGGGCCCTGACCGCGCTGGAGGTCGACACCGGCCCGCACCACCTGCAGATCAGGTTGCCCGTCGACGCTCCCAGCAGTGCGCCCGTTGGTTCGCCCGCCGGACTGCACCCCGAGCCTGCGGCGAGACCGCAGGTCGAGCTGGTCGTCACCGACGTCGAACCCGGCGTCGGATCCCCCCTGATCGTCCGCCTCGTGGAGCTAGCCTGCGGGATTGATCTCACCCGCATGGCGCTGGAGCTGGCCAGCGGCGCGGACGCCACAACCGCCACCCGGCTGGCTCGATGCGGTGATGCCGGCCGGGTGGCGGCGGCAGTGTGTTCCAGCGCGGCCCCGCCCACCGCCGAGACCTTCGCCCGGCTGGCCCTGCAGCCGGGCGTCGACCGGCTGATCTGGCACCACCGACTCGACCACGTGCCCGGCGACGACTGGCCGATCGGCCTGCCGTACGGCTACGGCATCGTCTCCGGCACCGACGTCGCCGAATGCCGCGAACGCGCCCAGTTGCTGGCCTCCCAGCTGCTGGTCACGGCAGGCACGCAGGCATGAGCACGGCCTTCACCACACCAGCCGCACCCGCGCACCTGCCGGGAGGCGAGCGGCGCACCCCGGGCGAACCGGCCGTCCCGCCCGCCCTCGGCCGGGTACACGGGCGGCACGGCACGCGCCGCATCGACGGGCTGCTGTTGACGGTCACCCTGGCCGCCATGGTGCTGGTGATGGCCGACACCATCGCAGCCACCGTCATCACCCCGCTGCTGCTGGCCGATCCGCTGCCCGGCATGAGCGGGGCGATGACCGACCTGCAGTGGCTCAGCGCCGTCTACGCAGCCCCGGTCGCCGCCCTGCTCACCGTCACCGGCCGGCTGGCCGACCTGGCCGGGCGCCGCCTGGTGCTGGCAGGCGGCCTCACCTTGTTCGCCGCCGCCTCGATGGTGTTCGCGCTCGCGCCGAGCTGGCTGGTGCTGCTGGCCGCCCGCGCCGGCCAGGGCATCGGCCTGGCCGCGGTCATCCCCGCCTCGCTCGCGCTGCTGCTGGCCGACGCCGTCCCCGAGCGGCGCGGCCGGGCGATCGCGCTGTGGTCGACCGCCTCCAGCGTCGGCGCCATCATCGGCCACCTGGGCGGCGGCTGGCTCGCCCACGCCCACGGCTGGCGCGCCACCGCGGTGCCTGGCGCGGTGCTGGCGGTGGTCCTGCTCGCCGCCATCGGCCTGCTGCCCGACCGCGGCACCACCACTACCCGGCGGCTGCCCGACGTGCTCGGCGCCGCCCTGCTGGGCAGCGGACTCGGCCTGCTGGTGCTGGCCATCAGCAAGGGCGCCGCGTGGGGCTGGACCTCCAGCCGTACCGGCGGCTGCGTCCTGCTCGCCGCCACGCTGCTCACCTGGGTCGCGGTGCGCTCCCGGCATCATCCGGTGCCGATCGTGGAGCGCTCGCTGTGGCGGGTGCCGGGCCTGCGCTGGGGCTGGACCCTCAGCACGTTGTACGGCGCGGTCGGCGTCCCGATCTTGTTCTGTGCTCCGCTGTACGTGCGCGACGCCGGGCTGGACCTGGCCAGGCTCAGCCTCTACCTGGTGCCGCTGTCGGCCGCGATGGCGATCGCCTCCTGGCTGGCCGGACGCCTGACCCGCCGACTCAACCGGCGCTGGCCCGGCTACGGCGCGCTGGCCGGGGCGCTGCTGGTCGCGACCGGCTGCCTGGCGCTGGTCGCCCTCACCCCGCACCCCACCCCGGTCAGCCTGGCCTGGCTGATCGTCATCGGTGCCGGGCTGGGCCTGATGGCCGCGTGCTCGTCGATGCTCGGCGCCCTGGGCGCGCCGCCCGAGCACTACGCCAGCGCCGCCGGCGCGGGCATGACCGGCCGCATGGCCGGGGGAGCGGTCGGTGTCGCGGCCGCCTCGATCGTGCTGGAACGCCCGATCCTGAGCGGCGAGTACGGCGGCTACCTGACCCTGCTGACCGGCGTGTACGGCATCGCCTCGCTGGCCGCGGTCGGCACCCTGATGTGGCTGATGTCCAACGGCCGCGCGTCAACTCCCGCGCCCGCCGCGATCACGCAGCGCGCCGGAGCCGACCAGCGGCTGGGAGGCGGGCCGGACGCCCACAACCTCGACGAGCCGCTCCCGCCGCTGCCGCGCCGTACCCGCTGGCCGATTTCCGGCCCCCGGGAGGCTCAACGGCTGCGGCCTGCAGGCCCACGGCTTGCCCCACCACCAGCGGCTCTGGCGCTACCGGCCCCCACGCCGGAAGAGGCTGTCCTACCGGAGCGCTCTTCATTGCGCCCGGCCGGACCGCCCCCGTACGGCCTGCCCACCGGCCAGCACCTCGGCCAGAACGGCGCGCCGTACGGCGCAGCGGGCGATGCGCCTAGGCCGCGACGCCACGAGGGCACCCCGACGCACCCGGTCGCTCCCGCGCCCGCCGCCGCTGACCCGCTGATCTCGGTCGAGGCCGCCGACAACTGGCCCTGGCCCGCCACAGGTGACCCAGCGCCCCATCGCCCGCTTCGGGGGATCGAGCCCGTCACCGAACCGCTCGCGCGCATCCCGGCCCCTGCCTGGCCGGACCTGCAGGCCGGATCCCCCATCCCTCCAACCCGCCGCCAAGGATGATCATGCTGGATACCTCACCCACCTTCGTCGCCCACCAGGCCATCACGCCTCACCAGCGCAGCCCACTGCGCTTGGGCACCCGCCGCAGCCTCATGGCCACCACCCAGTCCCAGATGGTGGCCGACCACTACACCGCGCTGACCCAGCGACCGATCACCCTGGTCGGCATCGTCACCGAGGGCGACACCTCCACCCAGGCGCTCAGCCAGATCGGCGGCACCGGCGTGTTCGTCAGCGCCTTGCGCGACAAGCTGATCGCCGGGGAGGTGGACATCGCCGTCCACTCCCTCAAAGACCTGCCCACCGTGCCCGACCCGCGCTTCACCATCGCCGCCGTCCCGGCGCGCGATGACCACCGCGACGCCCTGGTCGGCCCGACCCGGTTCGCCGATCTCCCGGCCGGGGCCAAGGTCGGCACCGGCTCGCCGCGCCGGATCGCCATGCTGCGCGCTCTGCGCCCGGACCTGGACTACGTCCCGATTCGCGGCAACGCCGACACCCGCATCGGCAAGGTGCGCTCCGGCGAGCTCGACGCCGTGGTGCTGGCCGCCGCCGGGCTTGCCCGCATCGGCCGCACCGACGACATCGCCGAGATCTTCGAGGTCGAGCAGCTGCTGCCCGCCCCCGGCCAGGGCGCCCTGGCCGTGGAGTGCCTGACCTCCCGGATGGGCCTCATCCCCATGCTGCAGCTGCTGGACGATCCCGCCACCCACGCCGCGGTGAGCGCCGAGCGGGCCGTGCTGGCCACCCTGCAGCTCGGCTGCAGCTCTCCGGTCGGCGCCTACGCCACCTGCCAGAGCGGGCAGGTGCATCTCACCGCAGCCCTCGCCGAGGACGCCGATGCCACCACCGGCTTTTCCGCCGAGCCCCGCATCAGCCGGATGTCCACCCGCGGTCCGGCCGACATGGCCGCCTCCCTGGGCGCGTCCCTGGCCAGTCGTCTGACCGGAGCGCACGCATGACCGGCATCGGCTCGCCCGGGTTCCCTGCCGTACGGCCGCGCCGGCTGCGGCGTACCCCGGCGATGCGCCGCCTGGTCACCGACGTGCGACTGCACCCCGCCACCCTGATCCTGCCCCTGTTCGTCCGGGAAGGCCTGTCCGAGCCGCGTCCGGTCGGCTCCATGCCGGGTGTGCTGCAGCACACCCTCGACTCGCTGCGCAAGGCGGTCCACGAGGCCGCCCAGGCGGAGGTCGGCGGTGTGATGCTGTTCGGCATCCCCGAGCGCAAGGACGCCGAAGGGTCGGCGGCCCTAGACCCCGACGGCATCACCCAGCAGGCGCTACGCGCCGCTGTCGCCGAAGTCGGTGATGCTCTCGTGGTCGGAGCCGACACGTGCCTGGACGAGGCGACCGACCACGGCCACTGCGGCCTGCTCACCCCCGCCGGCGACGTCGACAACGACCGCACGTTGGAGCGGTATGCCGCCATGGCCGTCGCCCAGGCCGCCGCCGGCTCCCAGCTGATCGCGCCCAGCGGCATGATGGACGGCCAGGTCGGCCACATCCGGCAGGCGCTCGACGCAGCCGGGCACACCAACGTGGCCATCCTGGCCTACTCGGCGAAGTTCGCTTCCGGCTTCTACGGGCCCTTCCGCGACGCCGTCGAAACACCCAGCAACTTCGGCGACCGCAAGACCTATCAGCAGGATCCCGCGGGCTACGCGGGCGAGTCGCTGCGTGAGGCCGCCCTCGACGTGGCCGAGGGCGCCGACATCGTCATGGTCAAACCCGCCCTGCCCTATCTCGACGTCATCGGTCAGGTGCGCGCCGAGGTCGACGTGCCGGTGGCCGCCTACCAGGTCAGCGGCGAGTACGCCATGATCGAGGCCGCCGCCGCACGCGGCTGGATCGACCGCGACCGGGCCGTCCTGGAGTCCCTCACCTCGATCAGGCGCGCGGGGGCCGATCTGATCCTGACCTACTGGGCGATGGACGCGGCTGCGCTGGTGAGCCGGTCATGACCGCCCCCATTCGCACCTCCCAATCCGAGGTCCTGTTCGCCCGCGCCCACGCCGTCATCCCGGGCGGGGTCAACTCTCCGGTGCGCGCTTTCGGCGCGGTCGGCGGCACCCCGCCCTTCATGGCCTCCGGCCAGGGCCCGTACATCACCGACGTCGACGGCACCTCCTACGTGGACCTGGTCTGTGCGTGGGGACCGATGATCCTGGGACACCGCCATCCCGCCGTGGCGGCCGCTATCGCCGACACCGCCTCGCGCGGCTGGTCCTACGGTGCCCCCACCGGCGTGGAGGTCGAGCTCGCTACCGAGATCGCGGCCCGCGTGGGGCCGGTCGAACAGGTCCGTCTGGTCAGCTCGGGCACCGAGGCGACCATGACCGCCGTACGGCTGGCCCGCGCCGCCACCGGCCGCGACAAGATCGTCAAGTTCGCCGGCTGCTACCACGGGCACGCCGACGCCTTCCTCGTCGCGGCCGGATCCGGGGTGGCCACCCTCGGCCTGCCCGACAGCCCCGGCGTGCCCACCGGGGTCAGCGCCGACACCATCGTCGTGCCGTACAACACGCCCGACGCGGTGCGCGAGGCCTTCGCCCAGCACGGCGAGCAGATCGCCTGCGTGATCACCGAGGCGTGCCCGGCGAACATGGGCGTCGTCCCACCCGAGCCCGGGTTCAACGCCTTCCTGCGCGAGATCTGCACCGCGCACGGCGCCCTGCTCATCGTCGACGAGGTCCTGACGGGCTTTCGCGTGTCGAGCTCGGGCTGGTACGGCCTGGAGGCGGTCGACGCCGACCTGATGACCTTCGGCAAGGTCATCGGCGGCGGGCTGCCCGCCGCGGCGATCGGCGGCCGCGCCGACCTCATGGGGCGGCTCGCCCCGCTCGGCCCCGTCTACCAGGCAGGCACCCTGTCCGGGAACCCGCTGGCGTGCGCGGCCGGGCTGGCCACCCTGCGCCACCTCGACGCCGCCGCCTACGCCGCCATGGATGCCGCCTCGACCCTGCTGCGCCAGGCGCTCACCTCCCACCTGGCCGCCGCCGGCGTTCCCCACCGCATCCAGGCCGCGGGCAGCCTGTTCTCGCTCTTCTTCACCGACCAGCCAGACCGGCCCATCACCACCTACACCGAAGCACGGCAGCACGACGGCGCCACCTACCGGGCCTTCTTCCACGCCATGCTCGATCGCGGCGTCTACCTGCCGCCCTCGCCGCGGGAGGCGTGGATGGTGTCGGCCGCGCTCGACTCCACCGCCCTGTCACGCGTGCTGTACGCCATCCCCGCCGCCGCCACAGCCGCCGCCGCTGTCACCCGGCAACGCCACCTGCCCGGCATCCCGCCCGCGACCCGCACCGCTCCCACAGCCGCGCGGGCGCGCGGCCAGGTCTCCGGAGGTCTCCATGCCATCTGACCCCGCCGGCGCCGGACTGCCCGGGGCGTATGACGCGCTGCTGGTGCTGTCCTTCGGCGGACCCGAGGGCCCCGAGGATGTCATGCCGTTCCTGCAGAACGTCGTGCGCGGCCGCGGCGTGCCGGACGAGCGCTTGGCTGAGGTGGCCGAGCACTACCAGTCGTTCGGCGGGCGCAGCCCGATCAACGACCAGAACCGGGCCCTTGTCGCCGCGCTGCGTGACAAGCTCGACGTGCCGGTCTACTGGGGAAACCGCAACTGGCACCCCCTCGGCGAGGACACCGTCGCGCAGATGAAGGCCGACGGGATCGCCCGAGCGGCGGTCTTCACCACCTCGGCGTTCGCCGGCTACTCCTCCTGCCGCCAGTACCTGGAAGACATCGCCCGCATCGCCATCCCCGGCGGCCCCGAGCTGGTCAAGCTGCGTCACTTCGGCGATCACCCCGGGTTCGTGGAGGCGATGGCCGACCGGGTGCGCGACGCGCTCGACAAGCTCGACCTGCCCGACGGCATCTCGGCCCGGTTGGTGTTCACCGCGCACAGCATCCCGAGCGCGATGGCCGCCACCAGCCCTTACGAACAGCAGATCCGCCGCTCCGCAGCCCTGGTCAGCGACGCTCTCGGCCGCGCCGAGCCGTGGGACCTGGTCTGGCAGTCACGCAGCGGCCCGCCGTACGTGCCGTGGCTGGAGCCCGACGTGCTCGACCACCTGCGCACCCTCGACGAGCCCGTGGTGCTCGTCCCGATCGGGTTCGTCTCCGACCACATGGAGGTCGTCTACGACCTCAACACCGAGGCCCGCCAGCTCGCCGACGACCTCGGCCTGCCCATGGAGCGGGCCGCGACGGTCGGCACCCACCCGAAGTTCGTGGCCATGGTGCGCGAGTTGATGGCCGAGCTCCAGCCCGAGGCCTGCGCCCGCACCTGCTGTCCCGCCCCCGCCCGCACCGCATCGACCCGACCCGCCCACCTGGAGACATCATGAGCACGACATTCCCCCAGCCCGTGGTCTTCGAGGTGCTCAGGCACCTGGTGCTCGACCACGCCGACGACAGCCTGCTCATCGTCCAGGCGCTCGGCTCCCGGCCTGACGCGCACAGCGCCCTACCAGTCGACCTCGACGGCGCCGGCATCGAGTTCCTCGTGAACGGCAACCGCAACGGCGGCAGCGACGACGGCGGCAGCGACGGTGACCGGGTCCGTATCCCGTGGCCGCACCCGATCAGTGAGCGCTCGCAGCTCCGCACCAGCTGCATCGCCCTGTACGAGCAGGCCTGCCACACGCGGGGGATCACCCCGCGCGTCAGCGACGCCCAGGGCGCCGAATGAACACCGGGCCTGGACCCATCCCACCCGCCGAAGCAGCAGCCGGGCCAAGGGCCGCGGCAGGGGCCGGGGCGACGGCTGGCACGGTGCAGGAGCCAGCCGCCGCCCCCTACCGCGACCTGGCCACGCTGGCCATCGGCCGCATCGCCACCCGCGTGCTCGACCCCGGCGTCACCGTGGAGATCACCCCGCGCCCGCTGTGGGAAGGGCAGCGCATCGCCCTGACCGCAGCTGGCCGCGAACTGGTCACCACCAACGCCAACAAGCTGATGCGCGAGCTGCAGCTGATCGGCTGGCACGTCTCCGCCGCATCCCCACGCCCCGTTGGCGGTGGCGATCCCGGATGGGCCTGCGCCGTGGACGTGCTCGGATGGAGCGAGGAGCAGGTCACCCGGCGAGCCGAGCTGCTGCGCCAGGCCCTCACCGGCCGGCTCGCCTCCGTGTCCTTCACGCGGCGCCTGGCCGCCTACAGCGCCGCCACCCACCTCAGGCAGCTGCAGCGCCCGGTGAGTGCCGCCGACGTCGAGGCGATCACTCAGCTCACCGTGGCCGAGATCCGGGAGGCCCGGCTGCGCTGGCCGATCCGGCTGTCGGAAGTGGCCGATCTGGACCGCTGCAGCACCGTCCCGGCCCTGCAGCGGCTCCTGGCCCAGGTCACCGGTCTGGAGCAGACCGTCGCGGCTCGATGCCGCCGCCACGAGGAGGTTGCCGCCGCAGCCGCCACGGACCTGTGTGAGCTGCTGATCGCTGACCGCCACGGCGATACCGGGCGGGACCTGGGCGCGGCCATCGCCGCCGTGCTCGCCCAACCCCTTCCCGACGACACCGGCTCCCCACCCCCGGAGGCCAACCCCGTGCGCAGCGGCATGGAACGGCTGGTCGCCGCCGTCGTCGTCAACCGCTGCCCCGCCGACGCCCCGGCCGAGGTCCCGGTCGAGACGGAGGCCTCCGGCGAGCGGTCCAGCTGATGGTCGCCACCCGCGTGACCAGACCCTGATGACTCGGCTTCGCCCGCCCCCTGGGCGAGGCCTTCCCGAAGGAGGGAGCGGCCGCGGCCCCAAACCCTCCGCCTGGGCGTCCGCCGTGCCTGGCCGGCCGCGCGCGGACGCCCAGGCACCTGCCCTTCCGCATCGAGCCCAGAGAGGACCCTGCATGTGGGCATCGCTGAACGATGAGGCCCGAGCCGACATCGGCGACCTGCACGCCGAACTCGGCGCACGATTACACGACTACCTGTCCAGCGAGCTGAACGCCGACGACGCCGACCTGGCGCTGGCCTCCACCCTGCTGTCGGCCTACGCGCACGCCGATCGCCTGGCCGAACCAAGGCTGCTGCAGGCGTGGCTGTATGCGCTGGCCCGCGCGCACCGCGGGCTGCGCCGGGCCGCCAAGCCGCTCACCACCAGCTCGTGGCCGTTGGCTGCCACCCCGAACCTGGTCGCCGGCGCGCTAGCTTCGCTGGAGGCCGACCACCGCGAACTGCTGGACCTGGCCGTCCGGCACGGCCTGACTCCGGCCCAGATCGGCGTCATCTTCGAGATCGAACCGTTCGCCGTCGACGACATGATCAGCCAGGCCACCGAGCAGTTCGAGCGCTGGTACGCCGCGGTCGCTGCAGCCGACACCACCGACACCAGCACCGGCGGGCAGCTCCCGCCGGGCGCCTGCAGGGAACTGGCCGTGCTCGTGGCCGACTGGCGAGCCGCCCCGATGCGGCGCACCCGCGGCAACATCCGGCACCACGTCAACGCATGCAACACCTGCGCGGCCGTACCCGTCACCCGGTCGGCGACCGTGCTCCTGGCCAGCCTGCCCCTCCGCGAGGACGCCCCACCGCTCGATCACGCCATGTCCGAGGCCGAGCCGCTCGCCGATAATGACGAGCTGTGGCGCGCCGACGGGTTCCCCACCGTCCGGCATGCACCGATCAACGCCGCCACCGAGACGGGAATCCCGGTCGACCAGCTGACCGACCCCGTCGACCGGGCCGTCGACCACGCCGCCGGGGAGAGCGTCGGGCAGGGCGGGGGAGCGGCCGCCCGCGCCGGGGACCCGGATGCGGACGCGGAGTTCTGGAAGGACGCTGATGACCTGCCGAAGGGCGGACGGGCCTTCCTCCGCAACTTCCGGACCTCGCCCGCGGACTATCCCGCGCCCACCGCCGATGACGAGGCCCTCGCGCACAGCGCCCACGAGGCCGGGGAAGCCGCCCGGGACCGCGCCGCCGGCCGGGGCGCACTGGCTCAGCGGGGCAAGGCGCTGCTGGGCCTCGTCGCCGTCGCCGCCGTGGCGCTGCTGGCCTTCCGCGGCATGCAGACCCCCACCGTCGTACGGCAGGCCGCCGCGCCCGGCGCCGCCGTCGATTCCGGAACCGCCCTGGTCAACACGCCCTTCCCCGAGGACGGAGGGCAGGAAGGGCCGCAGGAGCCGCCCACCATCATGCTGGTGCCCGAGACGATGGCCAGCCCGTCGGCCACGCCTCCGCTGCTGGTCACCGCCCCGCCCACCGGCCAGCCCGTCGTCCCGACCAGCCAGCCCACGCAGGCGACCCCGAAGAGGCCCAAGACCAAGACCTCCGCACCGGTACCGCGCGGACCCGACCAACCACCGCTGGCCGACACCAAGCCCGACCAGCAGGACAAGCCGAAAAGCCCGGACAAGCCGCCCAGCCAGCCCGGCCAGGAGTCCAACCCGCCGGCAGCGGCCCAGAAGCAGCTCCCGCCCCCGGCGGCGCCGACCGCGACCATCAGCGGCCTGGTCCTGGGCACCAGCCGATCCGGGTCGCTGTCGCTGCAGTGCCCCGGCGCCACCTGCCACATCACCGCGGCCTCAGCCAGCCACAGCCAGGTCAGCGTGTCCGGCGCCTCCGTCTCCGTCTCCGCGCCTTCGATCAAGCCGATGTGCACCGACGAACGCGACAGCACCACGGTCACTGTGCAGTGGAGCGGCACCGCCACCGGCGACGGCGTCACCACCGAAGGGACCACCACCGGGGGAGGCACCCTGACGGCGACCGTGTCCTGGACTGTCCAGGCCGACAAGGGCAAGGCCTACAACCTCAACGGCCAGATCGTCTACGCCAACTGCAGCCAGTACGGCAACCCCACCTCGCAGGAAGGCTGACCATGAGCGTGTTCACACGTCTGTCCCGCCGCGCCCGGATCGGTGCGGTGTCCGGCATCGCGGCGTTGTGCCTGATCGGCGGCCCGCTCTACGCTCTGGCCGAGAACGGCACGATCTCCGGCACGCTGACCGGCGCCGAATCCAGCGACACCTCCGGCAGCTCCGGCACCTCGGGCAGCTCGGGCAGCTCGGGCGGCAAGAAGCCGCCGGAGGGCACCCCGCCCGACCCTCCCCAGGGCGCGGAGCCGGGCGCGCCGGGCCAGGTCGACGGTGAAGCGTCCGACGGCCCCGGCGCCCTTCCCAATGTTCCGCACACGCCCGCCCTCACCGACAAATCCAAGCGGCATTTCTGCCTGACCTCGACCGGCGGCTGGAGCGAGGAGCCCGACGACGTCGTCGACTGCGGCAAGGACAGGCTGGTCGTCTGCCAGTGGCAGACGACCACGTCCCAGTGGGCGTGCACGGTGGGCGGACAGCCGGTGTTGGCGCCGGCGGCGTTCTGTACGGCGGAGCCGGGCCGGTGGCCGTGCGCGGGGCAGGCCAGCACACCACCGGCGTCCGCCGGGCCCGCGCCGACGGCCGTACCGGTGCCGAGCGTGGCGCCCTCGGCCACCGGGCAGCCGCTGCCCACCGCCGTACCGCCCACCGCCTCCACGCCGGCCACCCCGCTCCCGTCACCCAGCCCCACACCCTCGACCTCGCCCAGCGCCGCGGCGTTGGCCGAACCTGCGGCGCTGCCCGCGGTCGTCGAGGCGATCGGCGCCGCCCGCGCCAAGCAGATGGGCATCTGGGTGGAATCCGACCTCGCCCCCGCCTACCTGCGCGGCCCAGCCACCTTCAAGACCGCCGTCGCCCGGCTGGCCGCGGCAGCCAAGCAGCCCGGCGTGAGCGGGGTGAAGTTCGCCGCCTCGCTCGGCTTCACCGGCTTTCGCAGCAGCGGCCAGGTGACCGACTTCCTCCAGAAGGCGCACGCCGCGCTGACCGCCGCCCTTCCCCAGCACCGGCTGGCCGTCGAGGTGGTCGTGCCCGAGCTCGGCTGCGGCCACAACGCCTCCTGCATCACCACCATGCGGGCCACGTATCCGCTGATCACCGCCACGAAGCTCCTCCAGCGCAAGAACGGGCAGATCGTGGGCGGCTACCTGGCCGCCGTACGGCTGGACCGCATCTACGTCGCCTCCGGCCTGTTCGCCTCCACCTACGCCAAATACAAGATCAGCTTCGGTGGTAAGCCGGTCACTCCCAGCCAGGCGCAATGGCTGGCCATCCACGCCCGCGGATGGGGCAACCTGGCCTCCATCGGCTCACGCGAGTACGGCCTAGCCCACGCCGGAAGCACCTCGAACTGGAGCAACGCCACGATCAAGGCGCTGATCCGCGACCGCGTCACCCATCCGATCCGCCAGCGCGGCCTGCAGTCGGTGACAATCTGGGGCCACAAGGCCGCCGACGGCTCCGGCGCGCTCTACCGGGTGCTGAACGAGGGCCTGGCCGCCAACGCGCTCTGGCAGGCGCTGCTCAAGGCGAGCCACCGCGCGACCCTGTCGGTGCTGTTCGTCCCGACCGCCACCGAGCACAGCATCGCCGGTGACATCGACGCGCTGTCCACCGGCTTCGGGGAGATCTTCATCGTGACCTAACCAGCGACCTGACCAGCGGCCTGATCAGGCACGACCCAAGACGAGGGTCTCGAAGCCGGCCACCCCCAACTCCAGGACGCCCTGCCTGGATGGCCGGTTTCGAGACCCTTTGGTGTGCCTGGCCGGGGCCTTCGTTCCGACCGTCACGAGCTCAGCTGATGGGGGGCTCCTGCGGAGCGCACTGCCCAGTGAGCGGCTCGATGCCTGAACCCGGCCCACACGGGTCGACGGGCGGCAGTTCCGGACCGGTCGTCGGCATCGTCACCTCAGGATCCTCGGCCCCGCGATTTGGCTTGTCGGGGAGCGAGACCGGTGGCTCCTGCGGCGAGCGCTCCGAATCGCCGGACGAATCCGGGGCCGACGACCCGGTCGGAGTGGATGTCGACGACGACGGGGAGGCCGTGGAAGAAGGCGTTGCAGCGGGTGTGGCGGTCGGGCGCGGGCGCGTGGTGACAGAGAAGTTCACGCTGCCCCGGGCGGTCGACGTGGGTGAGGTCGCGGTGGTAGCGGCGGCAGTGGGGACAGCCGGGCTGTCGGGCCGACTGACGCCCCACAGGATCGCCCCAGCGGCCACGGTGACGACCGCTGCAGCTCCAGCGATCAGTCTCCAAGGCAGCTGGGCGCGTTCGGGCCCCTCGGACCCCTCGACGTCATCGCCGTCCCAGAAGTCGTCGTCGGCACGCAGCGGGGCTGCCGGGTCGTGCCACAGGCGCCCCGCAGTAGGTAAGGCCGGGCCAGGGACACCGCCCTGAATGTCCTGGACATCCTGATCACCCTGACGGTCCTGGTCGTTCTGGTCGTCATCGTCGAGGTGTGGGAGCGACGGCCAGGCTCGATGATCGGGCTCCATGGGATAGCCGCCGTCGAGCTGGCGGAAGCCGCTCGGGCCGGCGTAGCCGCTGTACGGCGACCCGGTCAGCGGCGACGATTCACGATCGGGACCTCGATCGGGCTCATGATCAGGCATCGGCACATCCCGTCACACGACGCTGTCTGTTGCACTCCTCTCACTGTAGGACGAAATGTGATCTTTGGGATGCGGTTTGTAGCTGCCGATGCTGCGCATCCCGCCGTACCGGGCGAGGCCCTGCGTCTGCCGCAGAACGGGCTGCGGTGGTGCGGCGTTTCGTCGCCCGCCGGCAGCAGCGAGCTCGTGCGACGAGTCCACTCGTGGGATGCCGCAGAGGGGCGCGCCTGCCGTGCGCTGCTTGATCGACCCGCCCCGCCGCATCGGACAGCTGCCATCCTCTACTCGCACTTGCAGTACTACAGGTCTGGCATGCCTGGCGGGCGCGGGGGCACGCCGATCCGGATAGTCAAGGTGCCGACGACATGGACCTCTCGATCATCGAGCGCGGGCAGCAGAGCCGAGGCGAGGACGTTGGTCCAGTCGATCAGCAGAGCGTCGCCGGGCTGATAGCGGGCCAAGAGCGCATCGATGTGCGTGATCAGCAGGGCTCGGGCACCGGCCCGGAGTTCGTCGGCCTCACAACGCATGCGCTCCACCGCACAGGGAGCTTGTCATGCCGCAGGGCGCCGTCGAAGAGTGCCGCGTCTTTCCAGCGGTTAACGTGATCGCTGTGGAACCCGAAGCATGGGCTGCCTGGGCCGCCGCAGCGATCGCGTTACTCGCCCTCTACTTCTCCGCCGTCGCCGCGCGGTCGGCGAAACGCTCCGCCAACCGGGCTGATGAGGTGGCAGAGATCGAGCACCGACGGTTCATGGCCGAGGCGCAAAAGCGCCATGAAGAGCTCACGCCCCAGCGCCCCGAGATGCTGGTGACGCACTTCGACAACGACTCCCGGCTTTTTGCCCGCATCACGGTCGCGCGCCCGTACAGGGTGGAGATCCACATGGCGAACAGCACCGATCCCGACGGCGGCGCATTCGACTACCCCCACGACGCGGAGGTCCTAGCCGAAGGGTGGATCGGGCCAGGCTCCCCGGACGTCGAGCTCCTGGAGTGGGATCCCTTGCTCTTCGATCAAGCCTTGCTGGTGGCGTTTTCCCCGTATGAGCCTGAATGGGCATGCCCCTGTCCGATCCCGCAGCGCCCATCCCATTGGATGTGGTCGATCCAGGCCAAGCCGCCGCCAGAGCTCTTCGCGGACGTCGACGACGTCGGCCACGACGACTTCGACTAGAACGCCGCGGCGACCGCATCCCGAATGCTCCCGGGCACGCGCGGGTAGCCACCTCCGTCCAGCGGCCAAGGTAGGGCGGCAGGTCTTCAGAGTTGGGCCGACATCCCGGAAACGATGAGTGCGTCTTCGCGTTCAAGGCTGAGACGGGTAGGACAGGAGGCGATCACACAACGTGCTGAGCGGCTCGGCGTCGCCTTCTGGCGCTGATGCTCCCAGAATCAGCGCCATTGCCCCCGTGGCCAATATCTCGGCCAGGCGCTCCATGCTCCGGTCGAAGGATTGGGGTGAGGAAAGGTAGTGAAGGACGAGCCCTTCCTCGATGGCGGTCATCATCGCCACGAACTCCGCCATGGGGACATCGGGACGCAGCGCTCGTCGGCTGCCGTTGAGGACGGCCTCGTAGACCACGCTCCACCAGTCTCGAGCCGCCTGATAGAAGGGCCTCAGGGCGGCTCGATGCGCCGGGGCGATCGGGTGCGTGGCGCACAGCACTAGCTTGATCCGGAACGACGTCGCTTGTGTCAGTGCCTGGATGTCGAGCAGGGCGGCATGTCGTGCGGTGGCCGAGAACGAGGGAGCCGTTCGCAGGTTCGCCGTGGCCTTTTCCGCGACCTGCTGGTGGCGCACCCATTGGGCCGGATGGAGCGCCCAGGCGAACAGGTCGGCGTAGTAGTCGCCCATCGTCGCCCACCGATCTTCAAACAAGCCCTTCGATGCTCGTAAGCCTGTGACCATGTTGTACTTCTTGATCAGCTGGGCGCGGCTCGGCCAGGTGAACGTCAACCCGTAGCTGTCCTGAGCCAGGGCCTGTCCGATGAGGTCAAGCCCGACGCCGAGCAGGAGCAGAGTGTCGTGTTGTCCTTGCTGTGTTCCAGGACGACGAAGGTGCGTCACGGCCGCCATGGCATCGGTCGAGCTCATGACGGGAGTGTCCGCCAGCAGTTGGTGACGGGCCAGTCACCCATCCGGTTTACCTCGCTGCCGCATCCATGCAGTGCTGCAGGAGCGTGAGCGATTCGGTAGCTTCCGGGGCCGAGAAGGGAGTCCTACATGCGTGCATCTCAGCGATCCGATCACTCCGAGGAGGGAACATCATGCACGCGAGAAGCCTCATCCCAACCCTACTCAGCCTCATCGCGATCATCGCCGCTGGCGTGGCGTTCGCAGGCGTGCTCAAGACTCAGGTCTCTGAGCCCATCGGCATCCTCAACATGTCGGAAGGGTCCGGGTCGAAGGACGATTGCAAAGGTTGCGAGCCTACCGTGGTGATCATGTTTGAGGACGACGTCATCGAGGTCGACTCGCCGAAGTCCGAGCCGGAAGAACGCGAGCCCAGCAAGGGGGACTACGCGGACGCGAAAATCTCAGGAGGCAATGGGGGAGCCGACCGCCCCTCCCCTCAGCCTTCCACCGCTTCGCCGTTGATCACTCCCAGCAAGGTCCCTGTGGCCCAGCACTGCCTTCAGGCAGGAGAGCAGGCGTTCCAGAAGTGCACCCGTTCGACCGGCCGGTGGTGTGATGCCGCTGGAGCGTTGGCCGGCGCCGGGGTCAAGGAGAAAACCGACTCCTCGCACTGGGCCGACGCGGCGGCCGCTCTCACCAAAGCGATCTGTGGGGAGGCCACTGACGCGCTGAAGTGCGAGAAGGAGGCCAAGGCCGCGGTGAACGCATGCGCCAAGGAAACCCCGTGAGGTTGATGTGCCGTCGCCGGAAGACGACGGCACATCAACATGACAGCCCCCACTGGGGAGCTGAAGGCATGAACAGGCGATCGGCTGCGATGTCACGTCCCTAAGGCTTTGGACGCAGAACTTTCGGGGCTGAATAGCGATGCTGGGATCCGCGGCCAGAGCCTCCCAGCGTAGAAGTGACGGTCCCGACGCGGAATGTAACGATTCGAGTGCGGGTGGAGGCGTGCGGTGGGACGGGTGCGGCCCGGGGTGCTCATCATCCCTGTATGGACATGCGGAACTGGTTGCGACGCTGGCGTCGTTCCTGGCTGGGTGACCGGCTGGAGTCCTTGACGCGGCCGCCCCTGACCTCGTTGACCTCGTTGACCCCTTTGGCTTCCTCAAGAGCGGTCCCGTGGCGCTCGGCGGTGGAGTCGTTCGCTGTACGGCGGCTCTACGACGACTACGGTACGCAGGTCTAAAAGATCGCCGCCGACCCGGCGTTCGCCGCGGCGGTCGCCACCCTCACCCGCTCCACGCACGAGGAACTGCGGGATTGCCCTGACTTCCCCGACTCCTCAGTGCACGACCCCGCTGCCATGCACGCCTATCTGCTGGGCTTCGCCCATGGCGTGCTGCACCGCCTGCTGCACCGCACGCTCCAGGCCGAACTTGGCCAGGGCCAAGAAGCCGACGCCCCGGTCGAGATCGCCCTCGACCTCGGCGTGCTGTTCCAGCTCGGCTTCGACGCCGGGCTGATCAAGATGACATCTGCGGCCGCCGATGTATGACGGCCCCACCGTGAACTTCGACCGCGTGAACAGCGAGGACTTGCCGTGGTGCTCGCGCTGCGGCGGCCGGGTCCTGATGTGCCTGGATCTGCGAGCGGCCGGTCACGCCGTGATCGAACTGTGCGTGGCCTGCGATCAGGACCGACCGCCGGTGGCGACATGGCTGAACTACCTGGCCGCCAGGCAAGGCCCGCCAGATCACCTCGCCCGAGCACCTGGAAGAGGTCAGAACGCTGTGGGCGGCGTGCTTGACCGACGTCCTGCCGCGGCTGGTGGTGCCACCCTCGCGGTTGAACTGACCCCTCGCGCTCGCGGTGTGCGGCTCCGAAGGGGTCACGCGCATCATGATCGACCAGGCTGAGGCGCGGGAACAGCGCCCTTTGGAAGAGAACGAGATCCGGGAACTGCGCGCCGCGGTCGGCCTGGAAGACAGGGAAAGCTCCTGACCCCTCTCGTCCTCCAGAGCTGCAATAGGCGCGGGGTGCGCACACTGGAACCGGCCAGCGCATTGTGGGCGAGACACAATTGACCATTTCCGCCTCAAAGCCCCCGCCCTCCTTCTACAGTGACAGAACGACCTTCCGCCCACGATGGGCAAGGAGGTCGAGGCTGCAGTTGGGGCTGCCGACGACATGGGACGCCGATCATGATCGGCGCTTCATCATCCTGTCCGGTATGGCCTCAAGGAGAGCTGCCATGAAGAAGGCATTCGCGCTGGCCGTCGCCACCGCCACTACCCTGCTCACAATCGGCGTTATCGCGCCGAGCTCGGCATCGGCCTGCTGCGGCGGCTACGGCGGCTGGAGTCACAGCCTCGTCTACGACCTCGACTGATCCCCACGACAGCGCGTCGAAGGCCTCGCCAGGGATGGGCACCCTGGCGAGGCCTTCGCGTTGTCGTCGCGATGAGGATGGGTGGTCACCTGCTGGTCCAGCCGGACGCGCCATCTCCAGGGGCCCTGGGCGACGTCATGGAGGCAGAGATGTGGTTGGACAGCGTGGCGAGGAAGCCGGTCAACCGGGCGGCTCCGGAGTCGAGGAGAGCGGCATACCCCCCAGAATGCCCGCTGCCGCCGACGACGCGAGGCCACCCGGCACGGTCCGTCACGAAGCCGTGACCGGGCACGCGCACGACAGCCGAGAGTTCAGCAGGCCGCTCGTATGGGCCGGGCTAGGTGTTGATGTGTAGCACCCACACCGAGACGTACGGCAGGTCGCCGTCGTAGGTGTAGATGGCCCGAAACACCGGCGTGGCCAGCTCGTAGGCGCCTTCGACCTCGGCGTACGGCTGAGCGCCGACGGGGATCGGGTCGTCACCGAGGTCGAGCAGCGCGTCGGCGATGGTCAGGCGCAGCGCGGGCGCGGCCGCGCGCAGCACCTCACGCACGCGGGGGTCGAAGTAGACGCGCAGCTTCACCGAGCGGCGTCCAGGTCGAGGTCGGCGTAGGCCTGCTCGCGGCTGGCGTAGGCCTGCTCCTCGATCCGCTCCGAGCTGGTGGCGGCGATCAGGGCGGCGACCTGGTCGGCCTCGCGCTCCCGCTTGAGCGCCAGGTATTCGGCGTAGTCGTCGTCGGAGATGAGCACGGCGTGCTCGTCGGCGGACCTGCGGATGCGGGTCGGCCGGTGGGCGTGCACGGCGCGGGAGACGAGCGAGCCGAGCTTGTCGCCGGCCGCGGCGATCCCGAGCGTCTCCAGGTGCGCCTGGTCCATCGTCATGCCTCCCACACTACGGGAACTTCCCTGAATAGGGATGTTCCCCATTCGGGGAGAATCTCATCAAGCCGGTGGCCCGAGAAGGTGGCCGGGGGCTACGCTGCCGGGAACGGCAAGACGCGTACGCCGTCCGCTGCGCCCGGCGCCCACGCCGCCCAGGGCACTTCGGCCAAGGTCGCCCTCTCGGCCCGCGCACAAGCACGGTGACGGCATATCGTCCGGCCGGGGCGTGGGATTCGGCTTGGAGGAGACGATCATGCCCAAGCACCAGCCCCGCGCCGCTCAGCGCGCCCGCCAGGCAGCCCGCGACGGCGGCAAGTACACCGCCGCGCTGCGCGCCGAGCTCGGCCAGCGCCCCGCACCGGCGGCCGGGGCCACGCTCGCCTCAGCCCTCACCGAGATGCGCACCGCCGTACAAGAGCTGCCGAGCCAGGCGCGACTGCGGCAGGACGCCGACGTCGCCGGGGCGCTGGCCGCGTTCGAGGCCGACGGCCAGCACGAGAGCCAGGCCTTGACGACACTCGTCGAGGCCGTGCTCGCCGTCTCCGTCGGCGAGCAGTTCACCGGCGAGGACTGGAAGGTGTGGCGGGCCGCCCGGGACTTGCAGATCGCCGTGCGCCACCCCGACACCGCTCCGCCGTACCGGCTCGTCGACGACCACGCCTTCGGATGGATCACCCAAGGGTGGAGCGCCGAGCACGACGACGTGCTGTTCCGCCAGGACTACAGCGGCGGCTGGTCAGCCCGCGACCGCGACAGCAGCGGGCCCCTGCCGTACACGCAACTGCTGCAAGCCCGTGGCCCGGTGCGTCCAGTCGTGGCCATGCCGAGGGACGATGCCGCCCGGCTGGTGGCCGAGATGACGCGCGCCGGCCGCAAGAGCCTGATCAGCGTCCTGGCGGCGCTTCACTTCCTGTGGGTGGCTGACCTGGCCGCGCACCAGGGGGAGGAGCGCGGGCACATCCTGACCGCGGGGCGGGGCGGATCGTGGGAGGCCGACACGCTGAAGCGGGCGGTCTACACCCTGGGGGAGGGCGCCGCCGAGCGGCGCGTGGATGAGGACCTGTTCGCCGCTGTGCTCGAGGTGGTGGGCCGCTGGCTGTACGACCCCGACGGGTACGTGGAGCTGGCCGAGGGGCTCGCGGCGCTATTCGCGCGGGTGGCCGACAGCTACGCGGGCAGCCTGCGCGGCATGGCGATCATCGCTGACCAGTGGGTGGTGCGGCACGAAGGGCTGGAATCGCTGCGGAACTGGGCGCTGTCACGGTCGGAGCACCATGGCCCGAGCGGCTGGTGAAGAGCTGGCTCGCCTGGCCTGCCGAAGCGCAAAGTCCCGCACCGAGACGATGGCAGGTCACCGTTGTAGGTGTAGATGGCCCGAGAAGCCCCGCTCGTCCTTTCGGAATCGGGCGGGGCTCCCTTCGCGTCTAAGCAGGTCTAGAAGACGTAGCGGGTGGAATCGTGGGCGTATGGCATGGCTGTGATCATGCTCGTCGTCGCGTCAGACCTTGACGTAGAACGGGTCGCCGTCGAGTACCCGGTTCTGCTTGTAGAACCCGGTGACCAGCCCGCCTTGGCTGTTCTGCTCGTGTTCGGGCACCCAGGACCAGCCGCGCGCTTCCTTCGGGAGGTTGTGGCCGCCTTCCTGGGTTGTCGCGAACGGGTATTCGTCGCAGCTCATCCCAGGCGGGCGGTCGCCGGTCACCCGCCGGTTACACGCCTGTTCGCGGTTGCGTTTCTGAGTGGCTTCGTCGGCTTCGCGGTGCAAGGGATGAACCCCGGGTACGCCGTAGCCGCCGCGGGCCTGGATCTTGCGGATGTTGATGGCGATCTGCTCCAGCTGCGTCATGCTCGTCATCGTCGGCAAGAACGTGGTGATCACGCAGCCGGGGAACATGCTGGAGGCGAACTCGTCGTCGCAGCGGACGGTGACGTTGAGGATGCCTCGGCCGGGGGTCTGCCCGTCTGCTTCGGGGACGACGGGGATGACGGTGACTTCGATCTCGGAGGTGTGCCGGGTGGCGGTGCCGTCGCGGAAGGTGAAGTCGCCACTGAACTGGGCGCCTGTGATGAGGGGGCCGGTGACCTCGCCGCCGGAGGCGCACGGGCTGTCGCAGTCGGCGGTGAAGATCGCCGCAGACCCGGGTGGAATGCCGGGCGTCCCGACCACCTCGACCGTCATGCGGGCCGTGAACGTCGAGGAGTTGACCTTGGTGTTGATGACGGTGGTGGCCACGTAGGTGGCCACACCGACCTGGACGCCGTCGACGAAGTAGCGGACGCGGCCGGTGCGGCGATCGCAGTCCAGGGTGCGGGTGCGGGCCGGGCATGCGGCGGCGGCTTGGCGGACGACAGCGGCTTGCGGGATCGAGTCCCACGAGGCTTTCGCTGTGCTGGCGGCCGGCCGGGCTGCTGCCGAGGCTGGCGGGGCGGCCAGGATGGGTGCGAGGAGTGCGGGCAGGATCAGGAGGCGGGCGATCTTGGATCGGATGGAGGTGGTGGTGCGCATGTCACCTCAAGAGGAGGGTGTGATCTGGAAGATCACAATCTCCCACCGCGACTCCGCAGCTACTAGTAGTCGATTGGTAACCTTGTGCAATCGACTTGGCAAGAGTTCCGATCGCCTCGATCAAGAGAAGCACCAGTAGGGCATCGGCCCAATCGACCGAACCGCCCGGCCGCCTGCCGTAAGCCCTTCAGCCGCGAGTGGTCATCGGCCCCGTGCAGAAGCTGGACACATCGATCCTCGGATTGTTGTCGGTGGCGCGTCGTACGGTGAAGGCCTCCCAGGCTCCCCCTTCGTTGGAGGTCCGCGGTGGTCAACTTCACTCCCCGTGGAGCCGGCGCCTCAGCTCACGCCCGGTACCGGGCAGAGCAAACGGCCGACCGGCTACCCCGGCTGATCCTGCGCACGCTCCTGGCGGCGCTCGTCGGCCTGGCCGCCCTCGTGCCCTTCGGCTGGAAGCTGGGCCTGCTGGCCGCCGCCGTGGTGGTCGTGGCCGACATCGTCGTGCGCTGGCGAGCAGGCGGCGCGGCGAGCAGCTGGCGGCGCGGCGCCATCGGCGAACGCCGTACGGCTCGGCACCTGCGCATCCTCACAAGGCTCGGCTACACGGTGCTGCACGATCGAGCGCTGCCCCGGGGCCGCGCCAACGTCGACCACCTCGTGGTCGGCCCCACCGGCGTGTTCGTCATCGACTCCAAGATGTGGCGGCGCGATCAGAAGATCCGGGGCGGCGGCCGGTGGGCTCGCAAGGGCCGGGTGATCACGCCGTCAGACGTGCGGAGCCTGCTGTATGAGACCCGCAGCGTCGCCGGCGTCCTCGGTACGGCGGGCCGGCCGGTGCAGGTCGTGGCGGTTCTGGCCGTCCATGGCCCGCACGTTCCCTGGCGCGGCCAGGTCGTCCACGGCGCCCAGGTGCTCCGCCCGTCGCTGCTGACGAGCTGGATCCTCGACCGGCCGAAGGTCTACGACAAGACCGCGGTCGAGCACCTGGCCCTCGCGGCCGAGCGCGCCTTCCCGCCGTACGTGCAGTAGGACGGTATGCCGTCCACACGCCGCACGCGCCTTCGGCCCGCGACCTGAACGACCTTACCCCCGTGATGAGGTACGGCTGCGCCTGCAGGCCCAACCTCAACCCTCTCCGCCCCGTTCTGCCGCACGGGCGATGCGCCTCCGATGTGGACGTTGACGGGATTCGCGGCGTACGGTCCCCACCATGAACCACTCAAAGCATCCAGACGGCCACTCAGAGTCGAAGCTGTCTGAGCTCATGGCGGAGATCGAGACCTCGTGCGCCGACTGCGCCGGGTCCGGACGACGCGAGCCGCCACAGTGGATCAGCTGGAATCAGACCTTCGCCATCCTGGTCGCCCGCGCCCGGGAAGCGCGCGAACGGGCTGGCCTGCCGCCCCGCCAGTGGGTGACCGGGCTCGATAACGTCGTCGGCATCCACGGCGCCGAGGTCGCCGAGCCTCCCGAGCTTGTGCCCGACGAGGTCGCCGCAGCCGAACAGGCGCTGGCCGAGCACGACGCCCACCAGCCGGAGCGCACCTACGACAGCAACCGCTGCTCCACCTGCGGAGGCGGTGGCACGCATCTGACCGAGGACGGGCTGCGCTTGGTCAAGCTCCTGGAGAGGTACGGCTTCATGCGGATGCGAAACTCCCGCCCCACCCCGCCACCACCGCCCGAGCCGCCCAGCCCTCCCTGTGACCCCACCGGCACCGAAGGCTGAACCGAACCGCGATCGGCAGGTCAGGACCTGACCTGCCGAGCACGAGCCGCACTCGCCTTTGATCCGCGGCCGGAAGGACCGTCTGCCGCTCGCTCGGGGCTGGTGGGCGCTTGTCCGTTTGACGAGTAGGCGAACCCGGATAACCACGCCTCTACCGCTCACGGCTGTCAATCCTCGGCGGAGGATGCGCGAGCGCTGGATTCGTTACCTTCCTGCCGCTCCCGGTGGCGGCGGGCGGCTCGCCGGGCGAGGATGGCGGTGATGAGGTTGATCGTTGCCACTGCCAGCGGGATGAAGTCGGACAGTTGCTGCATGGTCGTGTCTCCGTCGCTCGGAGGGGGCTGGAGCGGTTCCGGCCCGGTACCTCCCATTGGCGGCGTGAGCGTGTCGTCCGGCAGTTCTCTCGGACCGGCCGGACGTTTCGGATCAAGGCAGGTGGACTGGCCTGGTTCGTGCAGAAAGACTGGGGCTACCGGCAAATCCGCATGAGCTGCCCCGACGTTCACTGGTAAGTCGACAGGTACAGGAGCCCTGATGGATCCGAACGGTGCGACGACAGCGCCCGCCGGGCCAGCCGAACCGCCCGACCCGGCCAGGGTGCGCACCCCCGACCAGTTGGCGCAGGCCTTGAAGGCTCTGGCCGGGTCGCGCGGCCCGACGGCGATCGAAACCGCCGCAGGTAACCTAAGGCCGCCGGAATCGCTGACCAAGCAGACCGTCAGCGACATGCTCCGCACGGGGCGGACCAGCGAGCGGACGCTCGCAGCGTTCCTGCGCGTCTGCGGAGTGCCCAGGGACCGGCACGAGGCATGGCAGACAGCCCTCAGACGCGCCAGAGCAGAGGGGCGCGAGCCGGACCTTGCGCGTCTGGTCAACCTGATGCGGGCTGCGGATGCGAAGACTCGAGATCTGGGGGTGCACCCCGCCATCGACGTGCCCGGCGCGGCCGGTGATCAACCGGTCTATGTGGAGCGGGACATCGACACCGACCCAGCTGGCCTGCGCGGGCTCATCCGCGACGCCGTCGAGAGCGGGCAGGGACGATTGCTGCTGCTGGTCGGAAAGTCCTCAGTGGGCAAGAGCCGGTGCGCCTGTGCGGCCGTCCAGGACCTGCTCTCGCACTGGTGGTTGCTGGTGCCGACCGACGTCGAGCAGATCCGGCAAGCCGCGACCGCCCCCCCGTCTGAGCTGGTGGTGTGGCTGGATGAGCTACAGAACTATCTGATGGGCACGGCCGGGCTCACCGCCGATCTGGTCCGGTCACTGACCGGCCGCGGGGTGTTGCTAATTGCCACCATGCGCGATGACTTCTATCGCCCCTACTCCCGCCAGCCTGGGCCTGGGGATTCTCGTTCCTACGCCGCTGAGTGGGAGGTGGTCAAGAAGCAGGCGGCAACGATCACGATCCCAGCCGCATTGAGTCCCGATGAGCGGACTCGGGCGGCAGCATCGGGCGACAAACGCCTCAAGGCTGGTCTGCAGATCACCGGCTATGAGCTGTTCCCGGCGATCGCCGCGGCTCCGGCGCTGACCACCCACGCCAAGACCGCCGACCCCTATGCTCGCGCGGTGTTGGAGGCCGCTGTGGATGCCGGCAGGCTCGGGGCGCGATCTGCGTTGACCAGCGACCTGCTGCGCCGAGCGGCACCTGGCTACTGCGATGAGCGACAACGCGCGGTGGCCGCCAGCAACTGGTTCGAGTCCGCCATGGCGTACCTCACCCTGCAGCTCCAAGGCGCTGCCGCGGTGCTTGACCCGATCGCCCCGCCCGGCACCATGGGCGGCCCGCACGGCTACATGGTCGCCGACTTCCCTCAGCAGACGATCGGGCAACAGCGCCGATCGAGAAGGGTGCCGACCTCCACTTGGCATGCTTTGATCGAGCACCTGACCAACGCCGAGGATCGTGTCCGCGTCGCTGCGGCAGCCACAGATCGGTTGTTGTACAGCTGTGCCGAGGAGCTTCTCCTGGCCCCGACCCCCATCACTCAAGGTGAGGCCGCACAATGGCTGGCCCATCTGCTAGCTGAGCAGGGCCGCGTCGAGGACCTGCGTGTCCTGGCCGACACCGGCAATGTCTACGCCGGCTTGGAGCTGGCCAACCAGGGGCGCATCGAGGAAGCCGTCGACGTCCTACGTACCCTGGCCGACACGGGCAATGACCACGCCGGCCAGGAGCTGTCCAAGCTGCTGGTCAGGCAGGGCCGCATTGAGGACCTGCGCGCCCTGGTTGACACCGGCAACAGCCCCGCCGCCCGGGAGCTGGCGGGCCAGTTGGCTAAACGAGGCAGTCTTGAGGAAGCCATCACCGTCCTGCGCGCCCCAACCGATGCAGGCGACAGCGCCGCTGCCTTGCAACTGGCCAAGTTGCTGGCCGACAGGGGCAGCATCGAAGAAGCCATCACCGTCCTACAGGCCTCAACCGACACCGGCGACGCACATCTTTCCAAGCAGCTGGCCCACCTGCTGGCTGACCTGCTGATCGATCAAGACCGCATCGCGGAAGCCATCACCGCCCTGCCCGCCCCGCCCGACCCCGATTCCTACGGCGACGACCGCGTCGCCCTGAAGTTGACTGGTCTGCTGGTCGAGCAGGGCCGTATTGAGGACTTACGCGCCCTGGCCAACACTGGCTACGACCACGCCGACCGGAAGCTGTCCCAGCTGCTGGCCGCTCAGGGCCGCATTGAAGACCTGCACGATATGGCTGAGGCCGGCAGCGACCACGCCGCCCAGAAGATGGCAAGTCTGCTGGCCAAGCAGGGCCGCATTGAAGACCTGCACGATATGGCTGAGGCCGGCAGCGACCACGCCGCCCAGAAGATGGCAAGTCTGCTGGCCAAGCAGGGCCGCATTGAAGACTTGCACGATATGGCTGACGCCGGCAGCGACCACGCCGCCTTTTACTTGGCCCTCCTGGCGCGCGGGCAGGGTATTGAGAGCCTGCGCGCCCTGGCCGACACCGGCAACGACTACGCCGCCCACCTGCTAGCTGGCCATTTGGCCGAGCGGGGCCGCGCCGAAGAAGCCATCGCCGTCCTACAGGCAGCTGGCACCAGCAATACCTCCTGCGCTCGGCGACTGGCTGAGCTGTTGGCTAAGCAGGGGCGCGTCGAGGAAGCCATCGCGGTCCTGACCTACAATGGCAGCTTCTCCGCAGCAGGGGAGTTGGCTGAGCTGCTGGCCGATCAGGGCTACCACGAGGAAGCCATCGCCGTCATGCGCGTCCCTGCCGAAACCACCGACAGCTTTGCGGCCCTGCGGTTGGCTGATCTGCTGTCCCAACGACGCCGCATCGAGGACCTACGCGCCCTGGCTCACACCGGCAATATCCACGCCGCTGCGCGACTTGCAGAGCTGTTGGCCACGCAGGGGCGCGTCGAGGACCTGCGCGCCCTGGTTCTTGTCGGTACCCCCTACGCCGCCGAGTGGCTGATCTGGCTGCTGGGCGAACAGGGCACAGTGGAGGAGGCGGATCGGCTGCGTCGGTACGGCCTTCCGCTGGAAACCGATGACACCTGAGATCCGGCCAAGGATCTACGCCGTGCTGTCATCAGCATCTGGCCGTGCTTGCCTGTCAATGTCCGCAGTCCTCTGCGCTGATTCCCAAGGTCCTCTGCACTATGATCTGAGACGCTCTCCGGTGCTTCGCGGTGATCCTGGAGATCTCGATGGAGGCTTTCGCCGATCCCTCGGCGGCCTCGGCCCGGACCTAGGCAGTGGCCTGGTCGCGGACGGCGCTGGCCTCAGCGCCGTACCGTCGCCCTAGCGTTTGCGCGCAGGAGTGGCGCGCGAGTTCTCGTGCCGAGTCTTGCCCAAGATGAGCGCTGCAAACTTCGGCCTCACCGAAGTGGTGGCAGCGCTGTAGCGCAGCTGGTGCAAGGTGAAGTCCGGCGTAGGAGTCGAGTAGGACGGGAACTGCGCCCCGGCAGGGGTCGTTTCGCTACGTTGAGTTGATGACCGAGCCAGACACAACCGAGTCCGACATCGACGAGACTGCTCAGCAGCAGCAGCCGGTCGTCATCGAGCCGGTGGTCAACATCGAGAAGTTGCGGCAGCTGATCGCTTTGGAGGCCGAGTACGACACACTCGACTTCAAGGAGGAGTTGGACCTGCGCAAGACTGCAAATAAACGGGATCAGGTGGAGCTGGCCAAGGACGTCGGTGCGATGTCGGTGAAGGGTGGCTACATCGTGATCGGCGTCGACGGGCGCGGCGCACCATCACGCACGATGACCGAGGCGCACACCAAGGTGTTCGACGAGGCATCGCTTCGCAGCAAGCTTCTGAAATGGCTGCCGGACACGCTGGAGATCCACACGCAGAGCCATGTGATAGACGACGAGCATCACATCGTGCTCATCTACGTTGCGCCCAATCCTGCCGGATGCGCGTTCTTCCGCTCCGACGGCCAGTACACCGACGGCGACGGCCAGAGCAAGACGGTGTTTCGAGCGGGCGAGGTGTTCTTCCGCAACGGCACCCAGAGCACCCGCCTGACTCAGCAAGGGCTGGAGCAGGTGATCGCGCGCCGCATCCGGCGTGAACAGCAGAACTGGGAGGCCGAGCGCGACAAGGAGTACAGCCGCCTGGCCACTGAACTCACCCAGGCCGGCGCAGGCCAGCAGATCGCTCGCGGTCCGGCCGCCGCCTTCAACCTCTCGCTGGAGACCGGCGACCTGCTTAACGGCGCCATCGAACTGCTGCGCGCCGACGACGACCTCCCCTTGCGGCTGCTGCTCGAAGGTGCTCCTGCTCAGATGCGACATGCGCTCGCGGACGCCAGCACCACTGACGGCAGCGCTCTGCTCGACCGGCTGACGTGCCTGACCGCGTTGTTTCTGCGGGTCGAACGGTACGAGTGGTTCCAACGGTCGGTTGCCACACTCGGGCAGATCTACGACCTGCCCTTCGAGCACATCCCCGCCGGCACCAGCCACGTGAGCCAGCGCATCGCGACCTTCTGGTTGCACATCACCGAACGCGTGTCCGGGCTGGGCGCGCTTGCTGTTCGCGGCGAAGACTGGCCTGCTGTACGCACCCTGGCGGAGCGCAGCGTCCCTGTTGGGGGTGGTAGTCGCCGAAGCTGGATTATGCACGGCCTGGTGATGGCCAGCCGCGCCAGCGTCTTGGACGCACGCGAAGTGTTCCTGCTCAGCCGGGCGCGCCAGGTGGTGCGCCAGCTCGACTGTCTGCGCCCAGGCATGAGTCCAGACGATGAGGAGATCACGACGAGTCTGACCCGGTTCGACTTCCTCGCCTGCCTGGTGGGATATGGCGACGAGATCGACTACTTCCCGAACTTCGCGCCGTTTGAGCAGCACCGCACCAGGCCCATCGCCGAGCGACTCGTGAAAGAACCAGCCGTCCGGGCGGCATTCTTCACCGGAAGCGACAACGACCTCGCCATCGCTCTCCACAACATCAGCTCCTGGGCCAAAGAGATAGGCTGGAGATTCGACGGCTGGCAAGGCTACTCCGAGCCCGTCCAACAGTTCATCGACACCCACGCGTCGCAGATGCCCGACTGAGCCTGTTCGGGTTCTCCTCTCGATCGTGGCCCCAGCCCCAAAGGTGGAAGGTCAACGCGGCGCCTGGTTTCGACGGCCCGGATTTCGAGAGGTAAGCGAACTTCCACGCCAGATCTCATAGCTGGCCGAATAGCTCTGGAGATTCCCGCCATTAACCGCCGGAACTTACACTCCGGGTTGAGGCGACCACCGGGCCGCATCCGGACTCGAACGCGTAGACGCCGGCTCGGCGACCTGCTCGCAGCCACCAGGCGGCCCCCACGATCTCGTGCTGCTGCTCCTCATCCGTCAACTTGGCGAAGGTCGGCACAGCTCCACTACGGGCGGCGATGGCCTGGCGTGCGACGGCCAAACTCTTCGCGTGCTCGCGCTCGACGTCATCAGCGAACTCGAAGGCCCATATCGGGGCTCATCACAGGTTGTCACGGCGGCCTCAGCCGCCTTCTCCACACGCTCGACCAAGTCGGGTTCAGCAGCTCGCCGCCTGAGCGGCGCGGCGCAAGCGCCCTGGTTCGCGGCTCCCCGCCCAGCTGGGCGGAGAGCCGTACGGGTCAGCCAGCGTTCGGTCCCTGCAGGCGGTAGAGCTGCGCGGGGCCATCGTCTGGCATGGCGGCGTCAACATGGACGCCCACCACGGCCTCCCTGATCTCCCCCTCGCTGGCGCCTCCCGCGGTCATCGCGTCCACGAGCGCCTCGGCGAACTCACCGGCGCTGATGCCGTTGCGGGTGAAGGCGTTGTCCGGGCAGCAGGACTCTCCGGGGGGATCTCCTGGAGGTGGCAGCCGGCGATCTCTCGTTCGGTGCCGTCGTCGCTCCTGACGATCCATCGGCCGGTGCCGATGTCCCCGGCCACGATCGTCCCCACAATGTGATCGCCCCAGATGCCGTGCACGCGCTTGCCGCTCTCCTCAGCGGCGTGCTGGGTGAGGTCGTGCTCTCGGCTCATGTTGGCTCCTGAGCTTCTTGGGTGGGCTGGCGGGTGGCGGTGCCCTCGGCTGACTGGAGGGTCTTGTGCACGACACCGACGGAGACCTTCACGCCGGTGGCGATGGTGCGGATGGACTCCCCGCGCCGGCGGCGGTCGAGGATCGCGGCGCGCTTGTCGTCGTCGACGACTGGGGGGCGGCCCCCGATCCTGCCCTGCTTGCGGGCGGCCTCCAGGCCGTTCTTGGTCTTGCGGATGATGTCGCGGCGGCGGTCTTCGGCCAGGGCGAGGGCCAGGTCGAGGATGAAGGAGCGCTCGGTGTGTTCCCCGGCAGCGATGCCTTCCATGACCTTGACGCCGACGCCTTGCTGGAACAGGTCGTTGAGGACGATGAGTCCTTCCAGGAGGTTGCGGCCGAGCCGGTCGACTTCCTGGACGGTCAGCAGGTCGCCCTCGCGGATATAGGACAGGGCGGTGAGGAGGTCAGGCCGGTCGGCGGTGCGGAGCTTGCCGCTGGCCTTCTCCTCGATGACCCTGAGACAGATCGGATCGAGGACGTCATGCTGTCTTTGAGTCTTCTGCTTGTCGGTGCTGACCCGGACTAGGCCAATGAGCGCCACTGCGAAACGCCTCCCCGTTCATAAATCCCCCTCGCGGGAGTTATCTGAACGGTAGCAGGCTCGACCCCTTGATGAACGGGAAAACGAACGATCGAATCGGACACCGCACATTCGGGGCGAAGTTCAGCGGCCCGAGCCAGGCACGTTCATAAAACGGTCGTTAAATGAACACGCTCGGGATGATCTCAGTCCGCCTCAAGCCCATCCCGCCGAATCCGCTCCGCCTCGTCCACCTGCCCCTGCTCGACCAGCAGGTCGGCCAACCGCTCGGCGGCGGGCCCGTCTCCGGCCTCGGCCCGCACCCGCAACTCCTCGACCTGCTTCCGCTCGATCAGCAGGTCGGCAAACCGCCTGGCGGCGAACACGTGTCCGGCCTCGGCCCGCACCCGCAACTCCTCCACCTGACCCCGCTCGACCAACAGCTCGACCAACCGGAGGGCGGCGAGCGCGTCTCCGGCCTCAACAGGCGCCTGCAAGACCTCGATGGCCTCGTCCACCTGCCCCTGCTCGACCAGCAGGTCGGCCAACCGCTCGGCGGCGGGCCCGTCTCCGGCCTCGGCCCGCACCCGCAACTCCTCCACCTGACCCCGCTCGACCAACAGGTCGGCCAACCGCTCGGCGGCGTACACGTGTCCGGCCTCGGCCCGCACCCGCAACTCCTCCACCTGCCCCTGCTCGACCAACAGCTCGACCAACCGGAGGGCGGCGTACTTGTGTCCGGCCTCGGCCCGCACCCGCAACTCCTCCACCTGCCCCTGCTCGACCAACAGCTCGACCAACCGCCCGGCGGCGAACACGTCTCCGGTATCGGCGCGCACCCGCAAGACCTCGATGGCCTCGTCCACCTGCCCCTGCTCGACCAACAGCTCGGCCAACCGCCTGCTGGCGGACCCGTCTCCGGCTCCGACTGCGTGTCTGTAGAGGAGGCTGGCGTAGCGATACAGCAGCCGCTTATCAGCCTCTACACCCACTCGGGTCTGCTCGACGGGGTCGACGAGGTGGTCGACCAGGGCTTGCCAGCAGCTGGCCGGGATCTTTTCGCGGCGGCGCTCGGCCTGGACCTGCTGTTGCACGTAGTCGGCCACCAGGTAGCCGGCCACCTCGCCCATGGCTACGCCTGGGGCCGCGATCAGTTCCAGCACGCTGGCCGCGCCATGCAGTTCTTCGGTCAGGTAGGCCATCGCGGTCTCGAACCAGTTGGGGGGTGCCTTGGCCCGCTCGCGGTCCTCGCAGTAGCCGGGCGCAGCCTGACGCAGCATGGCGGCCGTCAGCGGGGAGGCCACGCCCAGGCGAGTGACGTCGACCGCGGCCTTCAGCACCGCCCCAGCGTAGACGCCGGCGTCACGGCAGCGGCGTACCAGTTCGGGTGCGGCGGCGATGGTCTGCGTCAGCCCGTAGTCCTCGGAGCGTATGGCGACGGCGAGCCGGGCGTCCCCGCCGGTGGCCAGTTGCTCGGCTCGATGGCGCTCGGGCTGGCTGAAGTGCTCGGCGATGTGAACGACATCCGCCAGACCAAGAAGCTGGCGGGCATGAGCGTGCGGGTCAGGGGAGCCCGCCGATGGCACGGCACTGTAGGCGGCGCGGCGATCGGACCACATCGTGCCCACCAGGACCGCGCCACGCTCCAGTAGAGCCCGCACCGTGCCCGCGCGCAGCCCGTCGGCGCCGTCAAGGTAGTGCTGCAGTTCATCGAGCCACACCACCACGTGGTCGGGCGGGTCGGCTGCGATGGTCCGCACGTGGTCGGCATCGTCGGGGTGAAGCAGCCACCAGTTGGGCAGCAGGTCTCTGATCGCTTCGAAGGCGCATCGGGTCTTGCCCACTGATGAGCGGCCGACCAGCAGCACTAGACCGCCTCCTTTGGAGGCTCGCTGGATCAGTCCGCGGACGCCGCGCGGGTCGGTGTCGGTGTCGCGCTGGACGTAGGCGGGCTGTTCGCCTGTGGCGCCGGGTACGTCGATCGCGTCGTGCACGCCCAGACGGTGCGGCTTGGCCTGGTACACCCGGACCAGGCCTGGCGGAACCGGTAGGTCAGCGCTCAGTACTCGCTCACGGGCGTCCTGCCACCGGTTCCATTCCTCGCGGGGCACGCCACAAGCGCGCAGGAACAGCTCCAGCGTCTCGATGCTGGGGCGACCCTTGTTGAGCAGATTCGACAGGGTCGACTTCGACAGCACAGGCTGTCCTGGGTGCGCGGGATTCACGGCCTTGTCGAGGCCAGGATAGGAGCGCTTGCCGCGTAGGGCGGCCAGCGCCGTCAACCACTCGGCCAAGGTGTGCACCTGGTCCGGGTCAGGCCGGGAGCTGTCCACCCGCTCGCACCTCCAACTCGCCTCCGCTGAGGCCGTTCGACGGCGTCGGCGAACCAGCCGAACCCCGGTATCAATTCAGTGCCGTGGCTGGAGCGCCGCATCGCACTTCCAGCCTGACTCCAGCGGCCCGACCCAGCACGGCGAGTGTTCGGGTTGGTACGCATCTGATGCCGAACCCCCACCGCCCGCGATGCCCTGAAGGTCCACCAGCCTGTGAATGGCTGATCTACCCGAAGGGCCCGTCATGGACCTGCTCCTCGATCTCGTCCCCCTGCTGGCGGCTGGGCTCAACCTGGCTACAGCCCTGATCAACCGCCGACCGGCCTCGCCGAAGCGGCGCAACCGCGGCGGCAAGCGCCGCCGGTGATTATCAGACCGGGCTGTGTAATGCGGGCCCTCGTGCTCGATGGATGTGAGGCCTGGACGATCACGCCGTCCAGGGCTGGGTCAGTCCAGCAGGTGTTCCACGGTCCAGGTGCCCTCGTCCTCGCGGAGATCGACGATCAGAGATCCGGACTCGGCCACCAGGCGCACGCGCCACCACCAGTAGTCGCGCTTGACCTCCGGCTCTGGGTCCAGCCACCAGACCCGGGCCTGCACCCAGTACTCGAGCACGTCGGCCACCACCGCGGTGCGCTCTCGCCAGGTGACCTGCACGGGGCGTCGCGGAGGCGGTACGGCTCGGACCCCGACGAATGGATGCCCTCCTGCGCTTCCGCCCAGGTGGGCGTCATCTAGGCCGCTCACCCCGGCCAACCTCTGAATACTTCAACAACCAAGATCGGCCGTTAGTTGACGCTCCCCCAACGTTGTCGGGTATCAGTCACTTCGGATCGTGGGTCATCGCCGTTCGATCCGGTCACCCGTGACCGGCTGGTGGTTCGGTGGTGGCCGACCGGCGGCCTCCGTAGGAAGCGACCAACGCGTCCGCCACGATCGCAGCGTCTTGCTGCGCCACGTCCGCGGGGTACTGCGGCAAGAGGTCGTCCCAGACGGTCAGCCACGACCCGATCAGCTGGGCCTGCCCTTCGGGCCGGGCGAAGAACCAAATGTGCAGGTGTGCTGCATGGTCTCCAAACCGGTAGACGTGGGCTCGCCAGACATGCGGCAGCGCCTGTATGTGGCGGACGATGCGTGTGTTCAGCAGGCCCAGTTCGGCGGCCAGTTCGTCGGGCAGATCCGCCATGTCATAGTGATCGCGCGGAAACAGCATGAGCACCAGCGGCACGCCAACTCCCGTGATCTGAGTTAGCCGCCAGTGGTCGTCGAACCAGATTCCTTCATCTCGGTTGCGACAGTCGTCGCAGTCCGATGGGTCTTCGCCGTGCCGCGCCGGCTCGGACAGAACCGGCGGACGCAGCGGCGAGACGCGCAGTTCGTCCGGCTCGAACGGAGCGACCTCCCACCCCGTCATACGTGCCAGCGGGAGCCGCCGCGCGCTATCCGCAGCGGCGACTGCATGGTCATAAAACTCATCCGGTCGCAAGGCCATGATCCGCAGACTAGTACGACAGAGACCCCGCCCAGGGGCCGGACGAAGGCAACGAACTCTGCAGGGTTCATTGCGTTGGCCAGGCGCCGCTCGGAACAGACTCGGGGGCATTTCCAAACTCGCGCGGTGTGGACCGGACGGCAGCTGCAAGCTCGGAACTCGCCCGGCATTATTGTGTGTTCCATGTCGATCAACGACCGGGATCTGGTCATCGCAGCGGCGGAAGCCGGGGCTACGGTCGTGCGCTCCCACTACGGAGCATCGCTGACCCGCTTCGAAAAGGTGGGAGGGGACTTCGCCACGACGGCCGACGTCGAAGCGGAGCAAGCCATCCTCGCCGTCTTGTACGCTGCCCGGCCGGACGACGTCGTGATGGGAGAGGAAACCGGGCGCACGGGAACCGGCGGGAACGGACGCATGTGGCTGGTCGACCCGTTATGCGGGACGCTGAACTATGCCGTACGCAACATGCTGGTCTCAGTCAACGTAGCCTTGCGAACCGGAACGCAGGTCGTCGTGGCGGCCGCGGCGGACCCGTTCACCAACGAGGTGTTCTGGACCGACGGCGCCGGCTCGAACGTGCGCCGCGGCGGCGTGGACGTGCCACTCGTCCCGTCTGCCGATTCGAGGTTGGTAGACGTCAATCTCGATCCACCGTTCCCCAACGAGCGGGTGTTCCGGGCCGCTCGGTTACTTGCCGACAAAGGGTTCGTCGAGCAGTTCCGCCCACGGGTCGTTTCCACCACGTTGGCGGTGGCCTGGGTCGCTGCCGGTCGGCGCGCCGCCTACGTAACCGATGGACACCTGTATGACAGTGTCCACTTCGCGGCGGGCATCGCCCTCTGTCAGGCGGCTGGCTGTGTGGTGACCGGGATCGACGGCCAGTCGCTTCACACCGGTGCTAGCGGTCTCGTCGTGGCAGCCGACGAGCAAACGCACGCCGCCCTGCTAACTCTTGTTGCGAACCAACGCCCAAGAAAGAATTAGTATCCGCGTCGCCGCGGCGACCGTCTCGGGTCGTGCGGGTGTGGTGTCTTAGCTGCCGAGGTCCATCTCGCCCTGCTCGTGAGGGCCGTGCGGTTCCCGCAAGCCCCGGATGAACCCCTCACCCCGCGAGAAACGGTGCACCAAGACGCGCTTTGCCACATCCTCGTGGATGTCGTTGTCCACGATGATGAGCTGGTAGGGCCGGTCGAAACGGTCGTCCTTCAGGCTGGCGCGCAGACTTCTGGCGTTAAGGAAGCCGTCGTAGACGCGTTTGACCAACGCGCTGTGCGGTCCCCGTCCTGGCGGCAATTTCGGCGGTCAAATAGACCGAAAGGGCTCCAGTCTGGCTTGGGCTCTCCAGTACCGCGATCACCGATGGAGCTCCAAGAGGCACGACAATCGTTACAACGTCCTGCACGCCAGGACAGCCCTCGATCCGCCGCAGTTGCCCGGCACCCTTCGGGCGACTGCTTTGCATCGGGATGGGGAAGATCAGCCGCGAGATGCTATCGTTTGCATATGGGTGGGGCTCGGCTTGTGGACGTCGCGCGAGAGGCTGGCGTCCATGTGGGGACGGTATCTCGGGCACTCAACCCTGCAACTCGGTCCCGCGTTAACACCGTGACGGCTGCCCGCATCATCGAAGTCGCACAGCGTCTCGGCTACGAGACGAACGTGGTGGGCCGCGCGCTCCGCACCCACCGCTCCCATACCGTGGGAGCGCTCATTCCCGATCTCACCAACCCGCTGTTTCCGCGCATTGTCCGGGGCATCGAGGACAGTCTGGCGAAGGCCGAATACACCGCGCTCATCACGAGCACGGACAACGACGCCCTCCGCGAGCGCAAGGCAATCGCAGTGTTGCGCAACCGGCAGGTCGATGGGTTTCTCATTGCCAGCGCCAGGTTGGATGACCCGGCGCTGCGGGAGATCATAGAGGCGAGCGTTCCGTTGGTGGCACTCAACCGGACGAGTCTTAACGCCCAGACGTCATCGGTGGTCGTGGACGATCAGCAGGGGATCGCCGATGTGATGGCGCATCTGGTGACCTTGGGGCATCAGCACATTGCGCACGTGGCTGGCCCCGCCGACACTAGCACCGGCCAGGCGCGCCTGGAGGCGTTCGAGGCGGCGCTGGACCGCTATGGTCTCCAGCGCCGCCCGGAACTGATCGTGCAGGCCCCCAGCTACAGCATCGAGGCTGGTACCTGGTGTGCGCGGGAGTTGTTCAAGCGAGGTAGGCCGTTCACGGCCCTGGTTGCGGGTAACGACTTGCTGGCGCTAGGTGTGCTCGATGTTCTCAAAGAGAACTACGTTCCCTGTCCGGAGCGGGTCTCCGTGGTCGGATTCAACGACATCGACTTTGCCGCACGGATGTCGCCGTCGCTTACCACCGTCCGCGTACCGAAATACGAGCTGGGGGCCCGAGGGGCTCAGCTACTCCTCGACATGATCTATCGAGGCCGCGATGTGGAAACGGTGACGCTGCCCGTCACCCTGATGATCCGCGGATCCACGGGTCCACCTCCAGCACCGGGCGCTGGCCTGTTCGGGCTCTGACGTGGCCGGCGGCAGGTCAGGTGAGGATCCGTAGTGGGTTCTCTATTAGGGCGAGGAACGTCTTCATCCATTCCGCCGCCAGCGCCCCGTCGACGCCTCGGTGGTCGACCGACAAGGTCACCCGCATCACCCTTCCTACCTCTAGCGAGTCCTTCTTCACCACCGGTTCTTGACGGGCGGCGCCGACCGCCAAGATGGCCACCTGTGGCGGGCTGATGATCGCCGCAAACTCCTCGGTTCCGTACATGCCGAGGTTGGACACCCCTATGGTGCCTCCCTCCAGCTCGGTCGGCCGGAGCTTGCCGCTCCTAGCCCGAGCGACGAAATCTTGGACCGTCGTGGCAACTGACGACACGCTCATCCGTTCGACAGACCTGAGCACGGGCATCGCTAGTCCTCGCTCAGTGGAGACTGCGACCGCGACGTCTACCGAGGAGTAGGAACGAACCGCATCGTCTGTCCAGATCACGTTCATGGTGGGGACCAGAGCGTGTGCGCAGGCCACGGCCTTGATCACCAAGTCGTTGACCGAAATGCGCACTGAACCGTCGTCATTGAGCCGACGGCGGAGTTCGAACAGATCGTCGACCCTGGCAGTGCCTCGCAGGTAGAAGTGCGGTATGGATTGTTTGCTCTCCGTCGTGAGTGCCGCGATGGCGCGGCGCGTGCGCGTGTGCGGGATCTCGACGAAGGCCCCCGGCTCTTGAGCGGCCTTGCGGTGACGAGGCGCCGCGGGTGGGCGGGAATCGGGCGCGCGGGCGGCGACGGCCGCCTCCACATCCTTGCGGAGGATCCGCCCGTGCGGGCCCGTACCGGTGATCTCCTCGATGGGGATGCCGGCCTCTGCCGCCAGCCTGCGTGCGAGCGGGCTGGTAAAGATCCGCTCACCCGGCGGTTCTTGTGCGACGGCGCTGATCGGAGGCGCTGAGGCTGCCTGGTTGACTGGAGAGACTACGCCGAGCTGAGCCAGCGTGGCGTCGAGATCTGCTACGTGCTCCCCGCGCTCGCCGATGAGCGCTATCGGTGCGCCCACCTCGACGTGGGCACCTTCGAGCACCAGTGTCTTGAGGATGACGCCGTCGCTGTCGGCCTCTACCTCCACCACGGCTTTCTCGGTCTCGATGGTGGCAATCACGTCGTGGGCGGCGTACGCGGTGTTTTCCGCGACGCCCCAACTTTGCAGGATTGCCTCGGCCGCACTGGCGGCCACTTCCGGCATATGCAGCAGCCTGGCCATGTCATTTCCCCGCGATCTCGGTGAGTTTGCTGGCCACTTCCTCGCTCCTCGCGATGGCTGCACGCTCCAGCACCTTGGAGATGCTCGGTGAGGCCTCACCGCCGGTGACCCGCTCTACCGGATGGTCGAGCCAGTCGAAGAAGCGGCGGTTGATTTCGTCGGCGAGCCAGCCGCCGTATGAGGTACCCAAGGGGCCCTGTTCGGCGATGAGCACCATGTTGGTCTTCTTGACGCTGTCGCCGATGGTGCCCCAGTCGATGCTCGCCCGGTCCAGCCAGCGCAGATCGATGACCTCGGCGTCGACGTTGTCCAGGGAGTCGAGCGCCTGCAGCACATAGTGGGTCATCGCCAGGTAGGAGATCACGGTGACACGCGACCCGCTGCGCCGGATGGCGGCTTTGCCGACCGGGATACAGTAGTCGAAATCGTTGACCGGCCCCTCTCCGACCGAGGTGTAGAGGTCGACGTGTTCGAGCACCAACACGGGGTCCTTACAGCGCAGCGCGCTGTTCATCAGACCTACGTAGTCAAACGGGGTCGAGGGTGCGACGATCCGCCAGCCTGGGGCAGTCGCGAAGATGCCCGCAGGATCCATGGAGTGCTGCGAGCCATAGCCCGTACCCATCGCGACCTTGCTGCGCAGCACGAACGGCACGTCGCCGCTGCCGCCGAACATGTGACGGGCCTTACCGATTTGGTTGAAGAGCTGATCTGCGGCGACCCACATGAAGTCGGCGTACATGAACTCGACAACAGGCCGGTATCGCCCGTCCAACGCGATGCCGCCGCCTAGCCCGGTAAAGGCGTTCTCGCTGATCGGCGTGCCCAGGACGCGGTCGGGATAGCGCTCCTTGAGTCCCCTGGTGGCGCCGTTGGTGCCGCCGTTGAGGTGGTGCACGTCCTCGCCCATCACGATGATGGTGTCGTCGGTCTCCATCCGCCTGGCCATCACGCCGGCCACCACATCGATGAACTTCTGCTCGGCCAGCTCGCCCGAGAAGCTGTCGCGGTCGGCCATCCGAGCGTCGGCGAACTCGCTGAGGTCGCCGCGTACACCGACGTCCACGAAGGATGTGTCAGGCCACTCCTCCGGCTTGATCCTGCGCTGCCCTGGCCTGCCGCCGGGAAGGGGTTCGAGCAGTTCGTCGCCTAGGCTGGCCATCAATGCGGCGGCCCGGGCGAACACGGACTCGACCTGGTCTTCGCTGAGGATGGCACGCCGCACGAGGTGGCCACACAGTCGCGCAATCGGATCTCGGTCGCGCCAGGCCTTCTCCTCCTCCTTGGTGCGGTAGCCAAAGGAACTGCCGGGAAACGGGCCGTTCTGGTGGTAGTAGCGATAGACGTCAGCCTCGATCAGGGCTGGCCCACGGCCTGCTCGCATGTGGGCGAGAGCCTGCTGCATGGTCAGGTGCACGGCGAGTGGGTCCATGCCGTCGACCTTCCAGCTGGAGATGCCAAAACCCGGCCCTCGCGCGGACAGCCGCGGCTCGCCTGTCGCCTCGGCGACATGCGTCGAGACCGCATACAGGTTGTTCTCCACGAAGAAGCACAGGGGCAAGCGCCACGCGGCCGCTAGGTTGAAGGTTTCGAGCGTGGAACCGATGTTGATGGCGCCGTCGCCGAAGTAGGTCACTGCGACCGCGTCCGTGCCTGCCTGTCGGTGCGCCCACGCAGATCCGGCGGCGAGTGGGACGCCACCGCCGACGATGGCGTTCGTACCGATGGCTCCAGCATCATTCCACTGCAGGTGCATGGAGCCGCCGCGGCCGTGGCTGAATCCGCGGTCCAGTCCGCAAATCTCAGCGAGAGCACGCCGTAGGACGGCCTGGACGTCGCTGGAGAAGTCGCGTGTGGGGTCGATGCCGTCAGGTGCGACATAGGCGAGCACCTTCGAGAGGAACTGGTGATGTCCCCGGTGGGACCCGTTGACTGTGTCTGCCGCGGTCAGGGCGAGCACTGAGCCGACTGCGCCGCCCTCCTGCCCGATGCTGGAATGTGCCGGGCCGTGGATCAGTCCACTGCGCGCGAGTTCGAGGAGGTACTCCTCGAAGGACCGGATGATGACGAGGTGGCTCAGCATGTTCGTGAGCAGTGCTCGGTCGGCCGCGTCCCAGTCGATGTCGGTGGCGACGGTCTCTATCCACGGAGCCGCAGGCGTAAGCCGGTTTTCCTGGGTCATGTCCTTCTCCGTGCAATCGTTTGTCGGAACCCTAGTCTCGCATAGGATGGATCCAATCTGAAGTTGAAATGGAACATTTCATCCGAATGAGCACGTTAGCTGCTATTTTTGGATCCAGATGAGAGGAGGGCGCATGAGCGCAGGGCTACCCGGGCTCACACGCGTTGACCACATCGGGTTCACAGTTCCCGACCTCGAACAAGCCCGACACTTCCTCGTCGACGTGCTCGGCTGCGAATACATGTACAGCTTGGGCCCGTTCGGCCACGATGAGGGTGACTGGATGTCCGAGCATCTGAACGTCCACCCTCGCGCGGTCATGGAGCGGCTGCACTTCTTCCGCTGCGGCGATCAAGCGATCTTCGAGGTCTTCCGGTACACCGCCCCCGACCAAGCCGACTCCGTGCCGAGGAATAGCGACATCGGCGGTCACCACATCGCTCTCTACGTGGATGATCTGGACACCGCGATCACCTATCTCCGGCACCGGGGCGTCACGGTCCTGGGCGCCCCGACAACCAGTAAGGGGCCGAGTGAGGGTCAGCGGTGGGTCTACTTCCTTGCTCCATGGGGCATGCAGTTCGAATTGGTGTCCTATCCACGAGGCAAGGCATTCGACCGCGGTTGGAGGCCGGATGACGACCATGCCTGAAGGCGGGCCTGGCGACGCGGTGAGCCAGCGCGTCGCCAGCCATCTTCGCGCGGCGATCCTCGCCGGCGAGATTGCTCCAGGTGAACGCATCCGACAGGAGTCCGTCGCCAAACGACTGGGCGCCAGCAGACTGCCCGTACGAGAGGCTTTGCGCGTCCTGGAAGCAGAAGGCCTCATCGAGCATCAGGCACACAGAGGCGCCCGGGTGCCCCTGCTTGATGCGCACGAGGTGCAGGTGATCTACGAGATGCGCGAACGCCTGGAGCCGCTCGCATTGGCTCAGAGCATCCCACGGCTCACCGGCGACAACCTGCGCCGGCTCAACCTGATCCAGACACACATCGAGGCAATCACCGACATCAACGAGTTCCTGGTCCTCGACCGCGAGTTTCATCTGCTGACCTACACCGGGTGCCGCATCGAGCAGCTTTCCAGCATGGTGGTGCGGTTGTGGAACACCACCCAGTACTACCGCAGGGAGTTCATGCGGCTGAGCGGGTCCCGGCGGCGGTGGGTGGTCAACGCCGAGCACCGTCTGCTCCTGGACGCGATCGAAAGAGGCGACACCGTCGATGCCGAGAGGTGCCTTGGCGGGCATATCCGGCGCACTCGCGTGGAGCTAGCACGCCACCCTGAGGTCTTCGATCATGCACGCAACGGCGCTGTCCTCCGGCCGAGCCGGCGGTGATCGGGTGCCACGAGGCCGCCTGGCCCCCAGTGGACGGCTAACGAGTAGTTCCAAGTCAGGGGTTGCAGACGCCAGGAGGGTGTCCAGCATCGGGTTGTGACGACCGAACTAGACACCCTCTTAACCGCACCGTACGTCCACATCGATGATCGGCTGAAGACCCAGCGCAGGCATGAGCGATGCCGAACTTCTCACCCTCGCCGTGGCCCAAGCCCTCCTGGGCTTCCACGGCGAGGCCCGCTGGCTCCGCTTCGCCCACGCCCATCTCCTCAGCCTGTTCCCCTACCTGCCCCAACGCCCGGCCTACAACAAGCGCCTACGCGCCTGCCTCCCCCTGGTCAAACAGATCACCCGCTCCCTGGCCGCCGACACCGACCTGTGGCTCGACCCGGTCTGGATCATCGACTCCACACCTGTCGAGTGCGCCCGATCCCGTTCCACCGTCCTGCGCTCTCAGCTGGCAGGATGGGCCGGCTACGGCTACTGCCGCTCCCACTCCCGCTTCTACTGGGGACTGAACTCCGCGGCGCCCTAGGCGAACGAGGGATCGGCTCCATCGTGCAGGTCAAGGGCGACGCTCTCGCACATTGCCCAGGACGTGCCGCGGGTCTGGTCCGGCCGAGGCCGCTCTCCAACCGGACCAGCCTGCGCTATCCGGACACCCTGTCAGCTTGGCTGGACATGTCCGAGCCGCCGGCCGGGACGCCGCGGTCACGCTCACCTGGCGCGAAAGCTTCAAGAGGGCTATGAGCTTGCAGTTCATCTTCATTCGCGTTCGCCCAGCGGGGCACCGCATCGCTCGCGACAGTGACGGCACTCAGCCTGAGCGGCGGCTAGGCTCACCATGTGACGGCGACGTACTGCTCTTCCATGTAGTCCAGCATGCCCGCATGTCCGCCCTCGCGGCCCAGGCCGCTCTGCTTTACGCCTCCGAACGGCGCCGCAGGATCGCTGACCACTCCGCGGTTGAGTCCCACCATCCCCGACTCGATCCGTTCGCTCACACGCAACCCCCTGGCCAGGTCACCTGTGTAGACATAGGCGACCAGCCCGTATTCGGTGGCGTTGGCCAGCCGGATGGCCTCCTTTTCGCTGTTGAAGGCGACGATGGGGGCCACCGGGCCGAAGATTTCCTCTGCGAGGATGGCCGCCTGCGGATGGACATCCACCAGTACGGTCGGATCGTAGAAGAAGCCCGGCCCCTCTGGCCGGCTGCCCCCAGTCAGGACCGTGGCTCCTTCGGCCACGGCACCGTTCACCAGGTTGTCCACCTTGTCCACTGTGTCCTGATTGACCAGGGGGCCGACCTCGGTGCCCGCGTCTGAGGGTGGGCCGACCACTAGCGCCGCCATTCGCTTGGCCAGCAATCGGCTGAACTCTTCGGCAACCGGCGACTCGACGTAGAACCGGTTGGCAGCGGTGCATGCCTCACCCGCGTTGCGCATTTTCGCGACCATGGCACCGTCCACGGCCGCGTCCAGGTCGGCATCAGCGAACACGATGAATGGCGCGTTGCCGCCGAGTTCCATGGACGTGTTGATCACCTGGTCGGCTGCCTCGCGCAGGAGCACGCGACCGACCTCCGTGGAGCCGGTAAACGACAGCTTACGGACCCGCGGGTCGTGCAGCATTGCCGACACCACCTCGCCGGAACGGCGGCTGGGGAGAACGTTGACCACTCCATCCGGCACGCCTGCGGCCTCCAGGATCTGTGCCATCGCCAGTGCGGTGAGCGGCGTGTCGCTGGCAGGCTTGAGGATCATGGTGCAGCCTGCCGCCAGCGCTGGGGCGATCTTGCGGGTGGCCATTGCGGCAGGGAAATTCCACGGTGTGACCAGCACGCAGATGCCGACAGGCCTGCGCTGAACCAGGATGCGGTTCGTTCCTCCGGGAGCGATAGTCACCGTGCCGGCGCCTCGAACGGCCTCTTCGGAATACCAGCGGAAGAACTCCGCAGCGTAGGCGACCTCGGCCAGCGCGTCGCGCGGGGCCTTGCCGTTCTCTAGCGAGATCAGCCAGGCCAGGTCGGCGGCGCGGTCCGTCATGAGCCCGAACGCCGCTTGGAGGATCTCGGCCCTCCGCCGTGGTGACGTGCACGCCCAGGACTCCGCCGCGCGTTCCGCCGCATCGACGGCTGCGATGGCGTCGCCGACCGTCCCGTCCGCCACAGTGGCGATCATGTCGCCAGTGGCGGGGTTCAGCACGGGAAAGCGCTCCCCGTCGCCGGCCGCTACCGCCTGGCCACCGACGTAGAGTTCGGTGAGCAGGTGTCCGGTTGTCCGTTCGTTGGCTGTCATGGTGTCCACCTTTCGGTTATTGGCCTGGCTCCCTAGTAGGGATTGGCGATGAAAAGTTCTTGGGCGGGAAAGAGGGTGAGCAGGCGAGGCCCGTCCTTGGTGACGACGATCTCCTCCTCGATCCGGGCGGCAGAGAAACCGTCGGCTGCGGGGCAGTAGGTCTCTAGAGCGAACACCATCCCGACCTGCAGCTCGACCGGCTCACGCATGCTGCTGAGCCGGGAGATGATCGGTCGTTCGTGTAGTCCCAGGCCCAAGCCGTGGCCGAACTGGAGGCCGAACGCGGCCATCTCGTTCTCGAATCCGAACTCGGTAGCCGTCGGCCATACGGCCGCGACGTCGGCGGTGCTCGCCCCCGGCTTCACGGCGTCGATCGCCGCGTCCATCCATTCCCGCGCACGGACGTAAGCCTGGTGCTGGGCCTGCGTCGCGCTGCCCACGCCGAACGTGCGGTAGTAGCAGGTCCGGTAGCCGTTGTAGGAGTGGATGATGTCGAAGAATGCTTGGTCGCCAGGCCGAATCAACCGGTCGGTGAAGTTGTGCGGGTGCGGATTGCACCGCTCACCGCTGACCGCGTTGATCGCCTCGACTTGGTCGGAGCCCATCTCGTACAGGCGCTTGGCGGCGAGCGCGACGATCTCGTTCTCTTTGATGCCTGGCTTGAGCGCCTCGACGATGCCCTGGTAAACGCCGTCGACCATGGCCGCGGCCTGTGTGAGCAGTACTATCTCGTCGGCCGACTTGATCTGCCGGGCGTCGAGCATGGCCTGTTGCGCGTCCACCACGGTGAGGCCTTGTCGTTGCATCTCGAACAGGAACGGCGGCTCGACGATGTCCACGCCCACTGGGGCGTCTGCCACTCCCGCATCCTCCAGCAGGCCCTTGATCTGAAGCACCGCGTCCCGCATGAGACCGGCCGTTGGAGCGATGGCGCCTCGCAGGCCGAGCATTCCGGCGTGGCAGTTGGCGGGATCGAGCCACGGGCTGAACAGCCGATGATGGCGAGCAGCAGACCCAAAGTCCCACAGCATCGGGCTGCCGTCCCGGGTGAGCAGGGCGTACCTGGTCATCTTGTCGCCGAGCGCCCCGCCGATCCACGTCTGGGTGGTGTAGCGGATGTTGTAGAAGTCAAAGAGCAGGAAGGCCCCGCACTCGCTCGCCTCCAGGGAGGCGAGCGCGCGCTCCAACCGGTATTGACGCAGTCGGTCGAAGTCAACGCGTTGCTCGAAATCGACTCCCATGTGGCCCGGTGCGGGCAGCGGTGCCGTACTCACGGCCGGGATCCTTCGTCGGCGGCTCCCAGTCCGTCGTCCACGAAGACGTTCTCCGGCTTCAGGGTGACGCCGGAGGCGGCTGCCTGAAGGTCGAGCAGAATCGCGAAGTCCTCGTCCACCCGGCCGCTGCCAACGCTGGCCTGGACGAGCTGCGCGGTGATGGCGGTGACCGGCATGGGCACGCCCAGGCGTCGGGCAGCGGCGAGTCCGAGGTCGAAATCCTTGCGGAGCAGAATCGGGGTGAAGGTGGGCGTGTAGTCGAGGTTGATGAACGAGGGGGCCTTATAACGCGTGAAGACCGAGCCCATCACACTGTTGTTCAGGAAAGTCAGGAAGGCGCTGCGGGAGACGCCACCTTTCTCGGCCAACACAGTGATCTCGGCCAGCGACTGGGTCACTATTCCTAGCAGGAGGTTGTGCGCGATCTTTACCAGCCGTGCCGTGTCGCCCTCTCCGACATAGGTGACGGAGGGGCTGATGTGGCCGAGGAGGGGGGCTACCGTGGCGTAGGTCTCCGCTGGTCCGGACGCCACGATGCTGAGCGCACCGGCCCGCACCACCTTGCCGTTGCCGCTGACGGGCGCGGCCAGGAAGGCGACGCCGTAGCCAGCGCACTCACGCCGCAAAGTCTCGGAGGCGTCGGTCGAGATCGTCGAGCAGTCGACGACGATGGCGGGCCGGGGTTCGTCGGCGGCGATCAGGCCGCCTTCACCCAGGAGCACCCGCTCCAGGTCGTCGGACGTGGCGACCATGGTGAACACCACGTCGCGATCGCGGAGGCCGACGATGGATTCGCTCACCTGGGCGCCGTACTCCTTGAGCGGAGCGGCCTTGGCGATGGTCCGGTTCCATACGGCCAGGTCCACCCCAGCCTTTGCTAGGCGCTCGGCCATAGCAGCGCCCATGCGTCCGGTGCCGATCCAGCCGACCTTGAGTGGCGCGGAGTCGTTCTTTTTCATCGCTTCTCCCATTGCAATCGTTTGCCTTCTGTTGTGTGCGTAGGCATGCCAGCGCATGCCTAGGGTCAGGTCGTGGGAGGCTCGTCTAGGGTGAGCGAGACAGCCTCGCGGGGGCCGCCGCGCACTACACGCACCAGTCCGAATTCGGTCATCTTGAGGCCGGGGATGCTCACGGCTAGGCAGGCGAACCCGGCGCTGGGCACCAGGCCGCGCAGCGGGGAGCCAAGTTCGTCTCGGATTGCCTGGGCGACACGCTGCGACTCGGCGACGGTCTCAGCGAGTGGCGCGTGCGAGGCGATGCCGAACGTCGGCAGGGCCAGCTCGGCGCGGATCACGCCGTCGCGCACCACTACGATGCCGCCCTCCAGTTCGGCACAACGGTTGGCGGCCAGTGCCATGTCGGTGTCGTCCACTCCCACGACCATGAGGTTCATGGCCCCGGGGTTGACGGTCGCCGCGATCGCACCACGTCGCACGCTCAGACCGCTGATCAGTGCCGTCGCGAGCCGGCCGGTCGCCTGGTGCCGGTCCGCGACGGCGATCTTTGCGAGATCCGTCTCGCCGTCATCCATCGGGCCGCCGTCGCGAACCGACAGCTCGAGCAGGATTTCCTCGGTACGCAGGTAGCCAGGGGTGACACCGATCGATCTGAGGGTGCGCTTCCCGTCGGCCACGGGGAGCCGGAAGTCGGCTCCGGTGAAGGTGCGGCCGACGCGCACCATGTGGTTCCACTCCTCCGGATACTCCTGCGAGCTGTCGGGCAGCAGGTACGCGCCGTTTTCAGCACACAGGCGGCCACGGCTGAGAGTGCGTACCACCCGAAACCCTGCCAGGTCCTCGACTAGCGCGAGCGAGGCCAGCCGTCCGGGCAACACCGCTCCGTAGTCCCGTTCCACGCCAAGCGAACGGGCTGCGTTGAGCGTGACCATGCGGACGGCATCCACTGGGGCGACGCCGTTGCGGACGAGCAGGCGCAGCTTGTGATCCTGGTGCCCGAGCTCGGCGAGGCTGTGCAGTTCCTGCTCGTCGCTGCACGCGCTGAACATCGACGCGTCGGCACCGAACTCAGTGATGGCGGGCAATACGTTCAGCAGGTCCTGGGTGGAGGAACCCTCACGCAACTGCACCGTGACGCCGAGACGGACGCGCTCCAGCGCTTCCTCCACCGTGGTGACCTCGTGATCGGAGGCCACGCCTTGCGCCGCTGCGGCCTGTAGCGCTGGGCCGGACAGGCCCTCCAGGTGTCCGCCGATGACCCGGCCGCGCATGACCGCCTCGGTCCAAACCTCAGTGAGACCGGGGATGGGTAGTCGGCTCACATCGTCGTTCCACTCTCGCAGTTCGATGCACTGCTCGTGCTCGACTAGAGCGCGCAGGTCCTCCATGGAGAACTGGCCTAGGCAGCCGAACTCGCCGAGTCCCAGAACGGCGGCGTGGAAGGGGGACAGTAGGGTGTCCAGTCCCGTGCCCGCCGCCCGGTCGAGTTGCGTCTCGACGGCGCGGCGCCCCGCGATGTAGGCGGCTTCGGAGAAGCAACTGCTGAGCGCGACGGTTCCCATAGGTACCAGCAGCTCGGCCAACCGCTCGATGGTCACCTGCGAGTAGCCCACGTGGAAGTGTGGATCGATGAACCCTGGCAGGACGAAGAGGCCGGAGGCGTCAATGTGCGCTGTATTCTCGCCGACACAGTGCGCCACCTCGCCGACCGCCGCGATCCGGGCACCCGCGATCGCCACGTCACCTCGAAAGATGCGCCCCGTCAGCACGTCAACGATACGACCGCCAGTGATGACGACCTCTGCGGGGGAGCGACCCGCCGCCACGTCGGCCGCATGCCGCCGCCCCGCGGGCGAGGTCTCCATTGAAGTGAGGTCCATTGCGTTCACGCTCCCCGTTGTGTTCGGTCGTCGTGCTGCCGGCTTGTCGTTTTCAGGCGCGTGCGGCCATCCCTGGCACCTGACCTCGGCGGATGCCGCAGAACAGTGCGGCGGCGGCCAGCGTCAGAATGCCGAGAAGCCAGTGCCGCCAGGCCTCGTTCAGCTCGAGGAACGCGCTGACGTTGATGGTCACCTCGACCAGCATCGCCGCCACGGCTGCGCTGAGAAAGGAGCCCCGACCGCCGTAAATGGTGGCTCCGGCCAGGATGACTGCGGTGATGCTGCTGAAGGTGTACGTCAGCCCGGCGGTCGCGTCGCCGATCCCGTTCTGGCCCATGAGCACGATCGCGCCCAAGGCCGCAAGTATCGAGCAAGTGCCGTAGCCCAAGATGTGTGTCAGCGTGACCTTCGCGGCCAGCCGGTGGGCCGCCGACGAGTCGGAGCCGACCGCCCGCAGTTGCAAGCCCCAGCGGGTACGTCGCAGGGCCCATTCGGCAGCCACCGCCACGGCGACCGCGCCGATGAAGACCCACGGCACGAAACCCACCGTGGCGTGCAGCCCGGCGATGACATCCTCGTGGATAAACCCGCCCGGCAGGGGACGCAGAAGCAGCGACCCGCCCTGCAGGACGATGAAGGTGACCAGCGTGGCGACGACCGGGGACATTCGCGCCAGCCGGACCATTGATCCGTTGAGCAACCCGATTGCGGCGGCGAGAGCGAGCATGGCGGCGATCGCGGTCATGGTTCCGCCCAGCCCGCCGGAGGTGGCGAGGAAGGACGCGACGACGACGAGGAAGCCGGTCAACGGCCCGACGGAGAGGTCGATGCCGCCGAGGACGACCACGATCATCTGTCCCAGCGAGACGAAGATGAGCGCGCTCATCGTGTACAGCAGGCCCTCCAAGTTCTGCGAGGTCAGGAGCTGGCCGGATTGCGTGGCGGCGTACATCATGAGGAGCAGCGCCGCGAGCGCGAGCACCATGCCCGGGGCGTGGTCGCCGCGCAGCAGCCCCCACGCTCGGAGTTTCGGTGGTTCCCGCCGCGGCGGGCCAAGCGGCGCCGCGCCGGACACCGTCCCGGACTGGGAGGGCGAACCAGTGAGGATGGCCCCGGTGATGGCCTTCTCCGATACCTCAGGCCCTTCCAGGTCAGCGCAGACTCGGCCTCGTGAGAAGATCATCACCCGGTCGCAGAGGCCCTGCAGCTCGTGGGTGTCCGAGGAGACGACGAGAACGGCGTTGCCATCCTCCGCCAGCCTGCGCAGGATGCGGTAGATCTCCAGGCGCGTGCCGACGTCGACGCCCTGAGTGGGCTCTTCGGCGATGAGGAGGCGCGGCCGGGCGAGCAGCGCGCGGGCCAGTACCACCTTCTGCTGGTTGCCGCCTGAAAGCGTGCCTGCGGGCGTTTCGAGTGACGGCGTTTTCACTGCCAGCGCGCCGACCTCAGCTCCCACAATGGCCCGCTCCCGGTTCCGCCGCACGAAGCCTGCCTTGGCCCGGTCGCGGAGTGTCAGCACCGCCGCGTTCTCGCGTACGGACAGGGACTCGAACAGCCCTTCACGCCGCCGGTCCCCCGGGATGTGGACGATTCCGGCGTCCATGGCACGCTGCGGCGTCGAGAGCCGGACGGATGTCCCATCGATCCTGACCTCCCCGTCGAGCTGCTGCAGCCCGGCGAGCGCGCGGGCAAGATCGTGGTGCCCGTTGCCCGGCATGCCGGTCAGGCCCACGATCTCACCCGGCCGGATGCGTAGGTCAACATCGGCGAATCCGGCGCCCGACGCGGCGTGCAGGTCCAGTACGGGCGGTTCCTTGGGGTCCGCGCCGCGTTCGGCTGTCGCCTTATTGGGAAAGGTTGAATCGACCGGACGGCCCACGATGAGCCGCAGGATGTCCCCCTCGGTCACGTCCGCCGCGTTCAGGGTGCCTCGGGTCTCCCCATCGCGCAGCACGGTGATCCGATCGGCAATACGGCGTACCTCGGGAAGACGGTGGGAGATGTAGACGATGGCCGTGCCTGCCTCGGCGAATCGGCGCACCTGTGTGAAAAGCTGATCGACGTCCTCAGCCACCAGCGCTTCGGTCGGCTCATCGAGGATGAGCACGCGCGGCTCCATGGCCAGCGCCTTGGCAATCTCCACGAGTTGGCGATCGGCCACCGGCAATTCACCGATGCGCTGGTGCGGGTCCAGGTCAGCGCCGACCAGGTCCAGTCGTTCTCGTGCCCAGGTGGTGGCTCTGCTCATCGGCGGCCGCCAGGCGGGCGGCATCGCGAAAACCAGGTTCTCCGTGACTGTCAGGTCTGGCAGCAGCGCAGGCTGCTGATAGACGACGGCTAGGCCGAGCGCTTGGGCGGCCGCCGGGGACGGGTGCCGCATGACCTCATTGCAGATCTCCACGGTGCCAGCGTCGGCCAACAGTGATCCAGCGGCGATGGCCATCAGAGTCGACTTGCCCGCGCCGTTTTCACCGACGATCGCGTGCACTTCGCCGCGGAGTACGTCTAGGTCGGCGGAGCGAAGCGCCACCACACCGGAATACTGCTTGGTTACTCCGGCCAGGCGCAGGACAGGGCTTCCGCGTGCCATGTCATCCTCCTCCAGTGAACAGCTGGGCTAGCTTGTCCGAGGGGAGCTGCGCAGACAGCGTGGCGTCCGGCGGCAGGCCCGGGTCGCACTTGGGCATCATGTCGTCGCCAGCTGTGGAGTCTTCGGTGAAGGGAACCTCGATGACCGAAGGCTCGTTGTTGGGCTTGCTGTGGGCCGCGGCTACGCCCTTGCGCAGCGCCAGCCGGATGATCCACGTATACGACGAGATCGTGCCGAGCTCGAAGTTCTGGTTCTTCGGCTTGTGCTCCTTGTACAGGCAGGCGAGCTCGTTGATGTCACCAGCGGCCCAGGGTACGAGCGGACGACCAGCGTTCACGAACGCGCGGATGGCACCAGCGGACACGAGGCCGGAGTCAGCGATGACCCCGTCGATCTTCGGGTGCTTGGTCAGCAGGCCCGACATCACTCTCTGCGCCTGGGCCTGGTCCCAGTTGGTGTCGATGGGGCCTCCGCCGAGCAGGGTCATTCCTGGGTGGTCGGCCAGCACCTGCTTGATGCCCTCGGCTTCGGTGAGGCTGGCCGGGTTGCCGGGCGTACCGCCAAGGAAGACGATGTTGCCCTTGCCGTCGAGCCGCTTAACCATCCACTCGGCCCAGGCCCGGCCCATCGCGATCCCATCGAAGGTGGGCGCATCCACGTAGTCCACGCCGGGCGTGCCGCCCAACTGGCCGGCAGCCCATGGCACGACGGCGACGCCGCGCTGCATGGCCCGTCGCAAGGTGGGCAGCAGCGCGTCACCCGCGTCCGGCAGGGTGACGATCACATCGACACCCTTGGCCACAGCCGCGTTGATCTCGGAGATCATCTTGGCGGGGTCGCCCTGGGCGTTGTGGTAGGTCACCTTGGTGATGGCGGGACACATGGCGGCCTCATGCAGCAGCTCGGCGTGGGCGACGCGGCGCCAAGAGTTCTGCGCTCCATCGATGTGTGCCACGGTGATGGGCTTGTCGCCGCAGACTTCTCCCATGGTCTTCAGCTCAGCTATGGTGCCGCGTTCGCCTGCCCGGACCTTGCCGACGCCGACCGGGGCCTCGCCTGCGCTGTTACTACAGGCGCTCAGCGCAAGCGCCGCCGCGATCATCGCGGATCCCCGCGAGCGTTGCGCAGGTGATCGGTTCATTTGACTGCCCTCCTGTGATTCTTGGCATCCCCGGACGGCCCGTCCGTCTTGCCTGGTCCGGCTGTCCTGAGTCGGCCTAGGTGTAGACGGAGCTGGTAGACGATCACGCCGAGTGCGATGATCAGACCCTGGATCAGGTACTGCACCGCCGTCCCGGCTCCCAGGGACAGAACGATCTGGTTGAGCTGGGTGAGGAAGAGGGCGCCGAGCAGGGTGCCGAGGACCGTGCCGCGGCCCCCCGCCAGCGCGGTTCCGCCTACCACCACGGCAGCAATGCCGGCTAGCAGGTAGCTGTCACCAATGTTCAGAGGGGGTGTCCGAATGAAGCCGGACAGCAGGACCCCGGCCGTTGCGTGGCACGCGGCGGCGCAAACGTATGTGCCGATGCCGAAACGCAGCAGGGGGATGGCCGCCGCGTGCGCAGCGACCGGGTTGGAGCCAACCGCCTGAAACCGCCTGCCCAGCACCGTGCGATGGGCGAGGAGCGCCACGACCACCGCCACTGCCACGGCGATGAGCACGATGTTGGGCACTCCTAGGGTCTTGGCCAGAGCGAATTGCTGCAGGCCAACGGTCACAGCGCCAGGCGAGCCGTTCGTGACGTACTGGACGCCGCCCAGCAGCAGCGCGTTGACGCCCAGCGTTGCCACCAAGGGCGTCACCCCGACTGCAGTGATCAGCAGACCGTGTGCGACCCCAACCGCTACCGCGAGTAGCGCGACGAGCGCTATCGCGGCGGTCAGACGCGAGTTATCGCCAGCCGGGAACTTGGTAACGATCACCGCCGACATCGAGATGACACCCGGCACTGACAGATCGAGCCCGCCCTGCTGGACCACCAGCATCTGCCCGATGGCTGTGATGGCCAGCAGCGCGGCGAAGGGTGCCATCGACAGGAGGGAGTCGGTCGCTAGCACGCCTGGCACAAACACCGCGCTGCCAGCGAAGAGCAACGCCGTCATCACCACGGCCGGCGGAATCCCTGGCCATCCCCACCTGGCGGGCGTGCGAGCCCCGGCGGCCATTCCGCCAGCGGGCGGCGCGGCCATAGCCAGGAAGATCCGGGATGCGTTCATGTCGACCTCTCAGTGCGCGTTCCGCGTGTTGTGGTCGTCATTGCGGAATGGGTCTTGGCAGGTGGGCTGCCAGTCAGACAGGCGGTGCCGCGGCGACAACGTGGATCTCCAGGCGCAGCCGGGAGTCCGTCGCCAACCGGGTGACCTCCACGGAGGTGCTCGTGGGGATGTGCCCGCCGAACCACTCCGCCTGTATCCGGTTCACGGTGTCCTGGTCCTCGGCCACGTTGGTGAAGAACCTGATCAGGTTCACCACATCGTGGCGTTCGGCGCCGGCGGCGCGCAGTGCCCGGTCCAGATGCTCAAAGGCGATGCGGGTCTGTGATGCCACGTCCGCAGGAATGGCGTCGAACACCTCAGCAACGTGCGGGTGATCGTGATAGACCGGAGCTCCCGTTACTCCCGAGATGAAGACGAGACGGGCCGCAGAGGCGACGCGAATGGCCGGGACGTACGGGCTCACGATGTTGGGGTCGTATCCCTCGTGATGAATGATGTCCGACTGCCCAACGGTGGCGATCTCAGGAATGTCGCTCATGGCTTCTCTCCTCAGACTTGTGCTCAGAAGCTGACGCTATGCAAGATGGCAATCGATTGTCAACACGCTGTCCTGAGGTTTTGCCCGAAGAGTATGCAGAGGATGGCAACCCTCTGCATACTCCATCCCGCGGCCAGCCTGGTTTTGTTCCGGGCCGTTAGCCCGATACACGATCAACGTGCTCGACGGCCAATCCGTGAGCGCGTCGACCACCAGCTGGCCGCATTCCGAGCTGGCGTTCGCCGCTCGAGCCCGCCACCCACGCTTACGTCAGGGCGCCAGACCAATGACTCACGCCAAGCGAGCGCGCCTCGACGACGAACGCCACATCGCGCCAACCCCTCGGGCCCGCCGCTCCAAGCTCCGGAACTTGGAGCGCCGTATCCTGCCGACGTTCAAGCCCATGGTCAGCTCGTTGAGAGGGTCGCAAGAATGGGCGAGCTGGAGGGCTCCGACAGGGTGCAATCGAAACACCCATCCGATCTCATCCGTGTCTCATCGCGTGCGCCGCACGGCTTCCTGCGGATCGGGGCGGGCCATTCGGCTGCTCCTCCAGCCACGCCGGCGGGCCCAACGTCGCGATCACCTCCTCCGGAAAAGAGCGGTCGTCGGCGTCGTGCCGTTCGGGCCGGAGCGCTTCGACGATGTCGAGCCAGCGTCGCCACGCTTCACGGTCCTGCTTGTACCGCTTCCTGATCCGGTCGATCTGTTCGTAGACGCCGAGCCTCTCGGCGACCTGCACTGCGTCGGCGGGGCCCCGGACCCATCCGTCCGGGGTCCGTTCCGCGAGGCCTTCCTCTGCCAGTCTGCGCAGAGCATTCTTGGCGGCTGTCTCGCTGATCCTGGCGAGCAGGTGTACGTCCGTCGATCGGACAGCTGCAGCGGTGAGTACCTCGTACACGAATGCGGCCGGGCCACCGAGCTCACGAAACACGGGATGGATGCCGCCGAGGCGACCGGGTACCCAGCGTCGCCAGGCTGCCGCCTCGGCGTAGGCGGCAGGAACGACTAATTGGTAGACGTCAGCGTGCTCGTGGCGATGCTCTCGGACCAGGACGATGAACGGGTCCCGCTCGTTGCGCAGGTCTTTCAGTGCCTTAGCAACGGTTGAGTAGTCCAGCCCGCACAACAGCGCCAGCTCTCGTACCCCGAACCCGATCACCATCGATTGAGCGAGCTGGGCAGCCTTCAGCATCCCGGCCAGAACTCTGCGGAATGTTTGTGCTCGCGGCCCAGCCCATCGGATACGGCACCCGACCTGAAAGGCAGAGTTCCAACGCCTGGTTTCCCGTAGGGCAGTGTGAGGATCTGAAGAGGAGCCCAAGTTGTTGATCGTCAGCTGTAGACCCTCAACCAGGGTCGCGCCCCCCGTGTGTGTTCTCCCCCTTGTGTGGATGTCACGCCTAGACTCGCGCTCGGCGAGGTAGTGCACGGCTTTGCGCCAATCGGCAAGTAGCCGTTCGTTGCGGGTCTTGTCGCCCCTATATCGGGCGTAGAAGCTCAGGAGCCCTGGCCATTGGCCAGCAGCCAGATGACGGCTAACGTCGGCGAGTTGCCAACCGCAGGAGACCGCGCCGGCCAGGACGGCCTGGCGGGCGTCGCTGTCGGACACGTACCGGCCAGGCCCGATACCGCGCGGGTACTGGCCGGTACGGGCGATGCGCTCCATCGCCGGGGACAGAGCAGGCAATCGGCCGCCGGGGCGAGCAATCCAGTGAGTGCCGTCCGTGCCGTGGGACGCAGCCCAGGTGGCAGGCCGGGCTTCAACCTCGGGCGGTCTCGTCGAGGGCGGGGTGTTTGCTTCCAGTTCTTCAAGTTCCGGTGTGAGCGCGTCCATTAGCGCGTCCCAGACCTCCGGCCCGTTCGGGTGATCGAGTACCCAGTCCACATGCATCGGGTCGTCGGTCAGCCGACGGAATGTGTTCGTGGCCACCCAGGCCCCGGGTGGCACGATCATGCCGCCCCTGCGCGACAACATCGGGTTCGGGTCGAAGGACAGATAGCGCAGTTTGAGCGCCTCCACGATGGGCCTGATCTCAGGGAAATAGAACGCCCTTGTCCATAGAAGGTAGAGGTGGCGACCGCCGGTGACCGGATTCACATCGGTGAAGCATTGGCCGCCACAGGCCGCGATGAGCGCAGCCGCGTCCGCTGTTTCGGCCCGAGCTGCCGCGACGCCGTCAGCCGCGCCCCGAGCCTCGGCGCAATGGGGATCGAAGTCGAGCGCGAGCAGTCGGGTCATGTCGTGTTCGTAGATGTACAGCGCCGCGGTGTAGGGCGGCAGGTGCTCGGTCAGCGGCAGTTCCAGCCAGCCGCCAAACCCCTTCGACTTGCCGCCTTGGGCGACCTTGACGGTGCGGCGGGCGCCAAGCCGGGGCGCGCACAGCTTCCACGTGCGGGCGGCATCCAAAGGGCTGTGCCCGGGGCCGGCGTGTTTGTCTCGCTGGGCGGCTATGAGGTTGTGCAAAGGTGCGGCGATGCCGGAATAGCCCGTACGGGCCTCGCCGGAAACGGGCATGACTGGCAGAGCCGGGGCGACATCGTCTATCGTAGGCCTCAGCTTCTGGTGAACCGGCTCCAGGCATGCGAAAGCCCGCCAGGAGGCGGTGGTGGTTGTTTCGAAGGTCCTTGCGCACCTGCTTGGCGGTGGATGGCGCGGGGGCCTTCGTGGTCTATGGAGTTATCCGACGTCCTCGACGGTCGTGCGTCTCCTCCCGGTGTGCCCAGGTCTACGTCGCTAGGCGCTCTTCGAACTTTCAAGCCGTTTGGCTGCTGGCTTCTCACCCAGATGGGCAGCCAACAGGTGCGCTGCGGGCTCGACCTCTCTCGGCCCCTACCTGCGGGCTGGGAGAAGCTCGACCAGTGGCGTTACCAGATTGTGCGCGCCGGCGGCGGTGCTCAGAAGCTGCTGCAGTTCCGGGTCCGGGCAGAACGTCGAAATCGACCGCTCGCCTTCGTGAGTCTGTGGCATCCCGTACCCCTCCTGCCGCTAGTGGTCAGGAAGGTAGCGGAATCTGAATCAGATTGCGAGAACATCCTAGAGGCCTAAGAAGTTCGCGTGTCTCCAACCGTGGTCACTGCTTGCTTGAGATCTCTTTCGACGTGCCCTCGGCCGCAAGTGCCTGGCGCATGAAATCGGAGACCGGGTGCTTCATATTCGAGCTCCGTATTCGAGCGTCTTGTCCGCCTGCAGATGGAGGCGCTGCGCGACGTCCCGCAATGCGAGCACCGGCGGACGTCTTTGCTGGCCGCTGAGCTGCCGGCCGAGCATCAGGCCATAGCCGCCAGCGGTCCAATCGCAGTTCAGGGCGCCGCCGGCGTCTTTGCCGCACGCGCTACCCAAGATGGAGATGGCCGGCCGATGGCGGATTGGTCGTGATCGGTGGCGGCGTCTGGGTTCGGCCATCGGCCAACGGCTGCTGCGCTCGGGATCCACTCCAGATGTGCAGATCATGAATCCGGACTCGGTCATCACGAGATCTGGCCTGCAGTAGAACCCCTTCGCCGATCAGCTCACGATCGAGAAGATCGGGCCAATGTCCAGTTGATGTCGTGTCGCTGTCCTGGTCCGCTCTCTTTGCTTGATCGAAGATGTACGAACGCGCCGATGGTCTGCACCGCGAATGGCGCCGCGCAAGCGAAAAGTCTTTGAGCGGACAGTCGGGTGTTGGGCCAGAGCCGGGAGGGCAGATGAAGATCATCCGAAGCAGAATGGTCCGGCTATTCGCTGTGAGCGCACTGGCGGCATCATTCATCGCAGTCGGTATCCAGAATGCCCACGCTGCGATTCGCATCTTCCCCGCCACCGGAGGTACCTGTGTCGGCACCGAAGTCCTGCGTTGCTTGGAATTGCGCTATGACGATGCCAACGAGCGCTATCGAGCACGGGCAGAGATAACGGACGTGGCCGGCGGGTCCGATGCGGCAGTCGAAGTTGACCTCGCTTGCGCAGGGCCGGTCGGCGGGACTGGCGATTGTAACGTAGGTGACCCACCTGGCGAGCCGGTGAAGGACACGTTGGAATCTCCTTTCGAGAGTTGCAGGCAGGGCGACATCATTACCGTCAGGTTCTCGGCCGAATTCTCGTGGCGGAACATCGGTACCGGCGCTACGGGCAGTGAGCGACGTACGGGCTCGGCCCACTTCACCTGCACCTGATCTTATCGGCGGCCAATACGCGAGCGCATGACACCTGGAATGACCACGAATTGAGCCTGCTCACGGCGACGCGGATGGCGTCAGGAAGCTGTCCGACCTTCTAAAACTTCTGTGGGGCCACGCGAGGACCTAGGGTTCTGCAGAGGCAGAGGGGGCGTTCGATCGATCGATCGATACGGAATGAGTGCCGCGTTTCCCTGAGGACATCAGCAAGCATGCAGACGAGTGGCCGAGGACGGACGAATTGACTCACGCTGGGACGCGACCAGAGACGTTGAGACCTCGATTGTGCCTTGGCCAGGTGGATGTTCGCCCGGCACCGCCATCGCCTCTCGCAGCTGATATGGCGCTTACAGTCACGATGCATCGGTCCGATCGGCATTGAGAGGCAACGACGCCGGTGGTTCTCCGCATGGCACTGCTTCCCGGGTACGCCGGTTTGGCGCGCCCCCAACCTCGCGGACGCGGCGGTAGCTTCCGCCCGCCCGCTGCAACCGATGATCCGGAAGAGATCGGGGGATAGGCATTCGTCCCCACGTCGGCCAGCGGGGACGGATTGAAGTCGTGCGCTGGTTCCTCGACCGCGGCTTCCACCTCGACGTCGCTTCTCGGCGGGGCTGCCTGCACGGGGCGGTCATTCGAGCCATCATGGCTTCGCCTGTGTGAAGAGGTCTGGGGACTCGAGCACCGGTTTCTGTCGCGGGCTCTTCGTCTGGTCGGCCGCTATGCCCGACGGATGTCTAATGAATGTCCAGCCAATTACCTGGTGATACCGCCGCTCCTGCCTCACATTTGCTAAAGCAAATCGAGCCGAACCTCCGTGGGATCGGCTGACGGCCATGGCCGTCGCGGATGTGGATTCTTCGGAGGTAGCAACGTGCGCTGGCAATCTTACGCTGCCTTGAGCACAGGGTTGGTCATCTTCTCTGTCGGGATCTCGACGCCGGCCGAACGCTCCCTGGCTAACACGGAGACGGGCATGGCGAGTACCGCCAACACTGTTGTCCTAGATCCGCGCGATCCCGCTTCCCGAGCGCTTGCAGAGGCGCGGGCAACCGGACAGCGGGTAGCAGTGAAGGCTGAGCAGACCGAGAGTCGTGACGTGTTCGCGCATCCGGACGGGACGTTCAAGGCGGAGCTGCACACCACACCGGTTCGCGTGCGCAGCGGCGCGGCTTGGATACCTGTCGATACCACGCTGCGACAGCAGGCGGACGGCACGGTGGGACCGGTCGCCACGACGGTATCGATCGCGTTCTCGGGTGGCGGGAAGGAGCCGCTCGTCCGGCTCAGCGACGGCAAGAATCGACTGACCCTTGGCTGGCCGGCACCTTTGCCCGCACCGCGGCTCGACAAGAACACCGCCACTTACCCAAACGTCTTTCCCGGCGTCGATCTCCGACTGAGCGCCGAAGCGCAGGGATTCTCCAAGGTCTTTGTGGTGAAGGACCGAGCCGCCGCAGCCCACCCGGCACTGCAGGAGCTGTCGTTCCCCGTGTCGACTGCGGGAATCTCCCTGAGCGCCGACAAGCACGGCAACGTGGACGCCGTCGACGCCGCAGGTAAATCGGTGTTCAGAGCTGGCGCTCCGATGATGTGGGACTCCACTCCGGAGACTCCCCGCCAAGCCGTCGGCTCGCTGCGCCTGGACGGGGATCGGTTGCTCCTACGCCCAGACCCCGAGCTACTGAGAGATCCGCAGGCGATCTACCCGTTGCACATCGATCCAGGCTTCGCCGCAGGCCGAATCGGCTGGGCCATCGTGCTCTCCGGACATCCCAACCAGGCCTACTGGGGCGGAGACGGCGATCGAGTCGGGAAGGTCGGCCACTGCGACTGGCCCGGCTGCAACGGGATCGGGACGGCCCGCTCCTACTTCGTCTTCAACACGGAGTTCTTGAACGACCGGCACATCCTGGAGGCCGAGTTCAACGCCTTCGAGAACTACGCCCCCTCATGTCAGCACGCGAGATTGGTGCAGGCGTACAGCACAAGACCAGCTGGTACGGGCACCACATGGAACAACATGCCCGAAGTCCATGGGCTGATTGGCGAGCATAACGTCGCACGCGGCTACGACAGCAACTGTCCCGGCGCCTGGTTGGGGTTCAACGCCATGCGTGCCGTGACGGACGCGCGGTCCAACGGCGGCCGGGCCACGATCATGCTGAGGTCCGGCAACAGCCCACCGAGCGAGGCGGACCCGTGGGGGTGGAAGAAGTTCGGGACAAGCCCGACTCTGTCGGTCACTTACAACACCCGGCCGGGCACCCCCACGGCCCAGCAAGTGGATTTCAAGGCCTGCGGGGTGGGCGCTAACGCCGTCCACCTCAACCCCTTCATCGACAACGACCCCAACAAGGGTCCACGCGGTCCCGGCTTCTCGACTGTGATCACAGACGCGGAGGGTTCAACGGCCGCCCAATTTGAGTGGTATCGCACCGGGACTACGACGCTGCTTGGGCGGGCGGAGGTCGGGACGAAGGGATCCGGCGCACGATTCTCCATGGAGACGCCGGCCGCACAGGCACCCCACGGCGCCAAGATCAGTTTCAGGGGTCGCGGATTCAACAACAATCCGGGCTTCGACAGGACGTGGGGGGACTGGGGGGCGATGTGTGACGTCGTCATCGACCGGGAGGGGCCCGATAAGAAGCCGACCGTCACCTCGACCGCCCACCCTGAGTGCCCGGTGGACGACTACGACAGCTGCCCGGTCAGTGGCGGGGTTGGCCGTACCGCCTCCTTCACGTTTGACGCCAACGGCGTGAGCGACGTGGCGGGATTCCGCTTCGACCTGATGAACAACCAGCCGCAACGGTACGTCACCGCCAGCGGGGGCACAGCCACCGGGCTGGTCACGCTCCCTGATGACGGATTCATGGACCTCTACGTTCGCAGTGTCGACAAGGCGGGCAACGAAGGTCCGCTGTACACGTATCACTTCCGAGTCGGTCCCGGGAGCCCGCCGAAGGGCCAGTGGCGGCTGAACGGGATCTCCGAGGTTCAGGCCGTCGACGACTCGCGCAACAACCACAACGGATCCATCCCAGCGGCCGCGACGGATTGGAGACAAGGCCGCCATGGTGATGCGCTGTGGTTCAACGGTACCTCCGGACATGTCCACACCGAGGGCGGGCCCACCGTGCAGACGAGCCGGTCGTTCGCGGTGTCCGCCTGGGTGAATATCGATCGGCTCGACAGCCAATATCGCACCGCGGTGAGCCAGGATGGCAGACAAATCTCCGCGTTCTTCCTGCGGTACAACCCGAACACCAAGAAGTGGAACTTCCTCACGACCGCGACCGATTCGGTCAACGGCACCGGACGGGTGGCCGAGTCGGCTCAGTTGGCCGTGGCCGGGCGGTGGACGCACGTGGTGGGCATGCACGATGCCGCCACCAAGCAGGTCAAGATCTACGTCGATGGCATCCCGGGCACTGTCGCGAGCCACACGACGCCCTGGGACGCGACCGGTTCGGTGCAGCTCGGCCGCGCCCTTATCGGGACGCCAAAGGAATACTGGCCGGGCGCCCTGGACGAAATACGCCTCTACGACCGCACCCTGTCCGTTGAGGAAATCCACGACCTGGCCAGCCTGCCCGCCACAGAGGAACTGTTCCTGCCGCTGGATGAGGGAAGCGGCTCGACCGCGTCAGAGGTCTCCGGCAACTACCGAATCGGCACCCTGCAAAGCGGTGCCTCGTGGACGGAGGGCAGAGTCGGCACCGGGGCAGTGCGGCTGAGCGGCACCACCGCGACGCTCAGCACGACCGGGCCCGCGACGCGCACCGATGCCAGCTTCACCGTGTCGGCCTGGGCGAAGCTGGATGCCGCCAGCACGGCCTGGCAGACGGTCCTCAGCCAAGACGGCACTCAAGCGAGCGGCTTCCAGCTCCGCTACCGGGGCGACAGGAAGCAATGGTCGTTCGCCCTGCCGCAGTCCGACACGCCGGACTACGACACGATCAGCGTCGAACCGGATGAGAACACCCTCGCGAACGAAGGCGAGTGGACCCACCTGGCAGGCGTGTACGACCAGGCGGCGAAAACAATCAGCCTCTACATCAATGGCGCAAGGGTGGCCGAGAAGGCGAACGTCCAGGCAACCTGGAACGCCCCCGGCGCGCTCCAGATCGGGCGAGGCAAGCAACGCGGCACGCACAACCACCCGTTCGCGGGCGCAATCGACGACGTGCACGTGTGGTCGGGCATCCGCACACGGGAGCAGATCCGGGACGTGGACTACCCCAACGAACTCACCGCACGTACCACCGTCCACGCTGACCAGCTCGGCAGGTTCGTCAACGTCGGCGACTATCACATCGTGACCACGGGACCGGTGCCGGCGGGCTCACACTTCGAAGGCTCGCTAGGGGTGCCCGCGCCTGCAGGCGCCGAGAATACCGCGACTTGGTACTCGTGCCGCATCGGCAACAGCAACGACTACTTCCTCGCCCACAGCTGTGGGACCTATGTCAACCTCGGCAGCATCGGCTCGTACTACACAAGCCCGCCCGAAGGCATCGAGTCTCTCGCGGTCTACCGATGCAAGATCGGGAACAAGTCCCACTTCGCCTCAACCGACCCCCTCTGCGAGAACCAGACCGCCGAGGGCCGGCTCGGCTATACCCGCGCCTACCAGAGTCTCATCCGGTACGTGAGCACCTACGCCTCCGACCACAGCAGCAGCAGTTACCGGATGCCGGGGCACTACCGGGCCGAGGGCAATCTCGGGCTGCTGTCGATGCGCCCGATCGCCGGCACCACAGCGTTGATGAACTGCCAAGACGGCAATGACATGTTCACCTCGGTCGATGCGGCCTGTGAGGGCAAGACCATGGTGCGGCGGCTCGGCTACATCTGGTCTGCGGCGCCACAGGACGGGCCGCGCGGCGTCGAGCTGTTCCGCTGCCGGACGGCCTCCGGCGAGCGGTTCGACTCCCTCGATCCGGGCTGCGAGGGGCAAGCGGTCGACCGGTCACTCGGCTTCCTGGCTGCCGCTCTAGACCCAGACCTCACCGCGCCCGAGTCCGGAAGGGGTGCCTCATGAGCACCACCACAATGCCCGCGTGGCGCCAACTGGTGGTCGCGTTGCTCAGCACAGTGCTCGTGATCACGCTCGTGGAACCGGTCCAAGCGACCAGATCCACGCCCGAGCCCAAGGGCCCCGCCGAGCCACAAAAGGTTGAGCCGGTCAAGGGTAAGGCCTTCGTAGCACCCCCAGCAAAGCCCGACCCGGAGGCTGCGAAAGATCCCGGAGAGCCGAAGGTGACCTGGCCGGAGGCCGGCGCAGCCGAGGTCGCGCTCGCTGACGCGGCCACAGCCAGCGCAGGGCAACTGCCGATTCGCGTGGCGGCAGGCAAGGACCGAGCCGCAGCGCCTGGCCGGGTCGCCATCGAGGTTCACGACCGCGCCGCAGCACAGAGCGCCGGCGTCGACGGCCTGCTGCTGTCGGTACGGCGGGCCGACAGCAAGGCCGAAAGCGGTCCCGTGACGATCACGGTCGACTACTCGGCCTTCAAAGACGCGTACGGCGGTGACTGGGCGGCTCGCCTGCAGCTCACCCCAGTGCTCCCCGGCCAGACGCCGGTCACCGCCGTACGCAACGACCTTAAGGCGGCCACGATCACGGCCGAGGTGTCGGTGGACGACAAGGGTGGCATGATCGCCTTGGCCGCGCCGCCGGCAGGCTCAACCGGCGACTACAAGGCCACCTCGCTGTCGCCGTCCGGAACCTGGCAAGTATCCGCCCAAGGCGGCGAGTTCGCGTGGACTTACCCCATGCGCACTCCGCCCGTGCCCGGGGAACTCCAGCCGGAGCTGTCGGTGGCGTACTCCTCGGGCTCGGTCGACGGCCGGGTGGTGGCGGCCAACAGCCAGCCGTCCTGGGTGGGGGAGGGGTGGAACCTGTGGCCCGGATTCATCGAGCGCTCCTACAAGGCGTGCCTGGACGACCTCGGCGGCAACAACGGCCAGACCAAGACCGGCGACCTGTGCTGGGAAGACAACATCGTCACCGTGGCCTTCGGTGCCTACTCGGGGAGGCTGCTCTTCAAGGACGGCGTCTGGCGGCCGGAAAGAGACGACGGCACCACGGTGGAACGACTGACCGGCGCCGTCAACGGCGACGAGGGCGACGCAGTGGACGGCGTCGGGGAGCACTGGCGGATCACCACAACGGACGGCACGAAGTATCACTTCGGCCTCAACCGGCTGCCGAACTGGACCACGAACAAGCCAGTCACGCAGTCGGCCTGGACCGTGCCGGTGTTCGGCAACGACGACAACGGCACTGCGCCCGATGAGCCCTGCTATAAGCCCACCTTCGCCGCTTCGGTGTGCGCCCAGGCCTACCGGTGGAACCTGGACTACGTCGTGGACGCGCACGGCAACTCGATGAGCTACTTCTACAACCCGGAGGTCGGCAAGTACGGCCGAAACATGGCGACAGCTACCGCATCGTACATCCGGGGCGGCACACTGGCTCGGATCGAGTACGGCACCCGCACTGGCCACGAATACAACGGGTGGGCGCCCGCGCGGGTCGTCTTCCAGGAGGCCCACCGATGCGTCGCCGGGCAGGACTGTACCCAGCACACTAAGACAGCCTGGCCAGACGTCCCCTGGAGCCTGGACTGCACCACGGCCACCTGTCCCAACAAGATCTCGCCCACATTCTGGACCACCAAGCGGCTGAGCCGGGTGACCACCCAGGTCTCGAACGGCAACGGCGCCTATCGCAACGTCGACGTGTGGGACTTCGCCCACACATATCCCAACCCCGGCGACGGCACCGACCCAGGACTGTGGCTGAACGCGATCACGCACACCGGCCAGGCCCTCGGCACCGCGATCCCGAAGCCACAGGTGACCTTCGACGCAGAAATGCTGCCCAACCGGGTCAATTCCCTCACCGACGGTCTGCCTAAGCTGTGGAAGCCGCGGATCAAGACGATCACCACGGAGACCGGCGGGGCGATCAACGTCAACTATCTGGCTCCGGACTGCGCGGACGGCGCCGCTGCGCCGACCCCGGCCACCAACACCAAACGATGCTTCCCGGTCCGCTGGCTGATGCCGCCAGCGACCACACTGCGCAATGACTGGTTCCACAAATACGTGGTGGCAACCGTGATCGAGGACGACCTGGTCACCGACGCCAAGGACATGGTCACCACCTACCGGTACACCGGCGGCGCGGCCTGGGCCTTCGACGACCACCCCATGGTGCCCGTTGACAAGCGCTCTTGGTCGGAGTGGCGCGGCTACGAAAAGGTTGCCGTCCTCAAGGGCGATACGGTCAACGATCCCGGCAAGCCTCTGTCCAGGACCGACTACCTATTCTTCCGCGGCATGCACGGCGACCGTAACGCCTCGGGGGGCACCAAGACGGTAAACGTGACCAGCTCGGACAATGTCGCGATCACCGACTGGCATGCGCTATCCGGCTTCCTCCGGGAGGAGATCACCTACAACGGCGACACTGCCGAGGAGGTCACCGGCAAGATCAACGACCCATGGGTGAGGGTCACTGCCACCCAAGGAAGCCGCACCGCGAACCAGGTGGAGACCGTGCGGACAGTGACCCGCACCAAGCTGGCCGCGGGAGGCCATCGCACCACCCGCGTCGACACCGAATACGACCACTACGGCAACGCCACCAAGATCAACGACCACGGCGACACAGGCACAACCGGTGACGAGCGGTGCACAACCTCGACGTACGTGCCCAACACCACCGCGATGCTGCTGACGCTGCCCAGCCGCACCCAAACGACGGGTGTGGCGTGCGGGACGACGCCCACCTACCCGAACGACGCGATCACCGACACTCGCTATTCCTACGACGGGCGCGCCTTTGGCGAGCCGCCGGACCACGGCGACGTGACGCAGACCGAAGTCGCCGACGCCTACAACGGCGGCACACCGCACTACATCACAACGAAGTCATCGTCCTACGACGACTTCGGGCGAGTCCTGGACACGAGCGAGGCCCCGCATCTGGACAAGAAGACCACCAAGGCCTTCACCGACACCAACGGCCTAACGACCGCCGTCAAAGAGACCAATCCGCTCGGCCACGTCAAGACCACCACCTTCGATCCAGCATGGGGCCACCCGCTGACCGAGACAGACGCCAACGGGCGAGAGACGGCACAGGTCTACGACGCTCTCGGCCGCGTCGTGAGGGTATACAAGCCAGGCCGCAGCGCAGCCAGCGGCGACTCCCCCCACCTGCGATTCGTCTACGGCTTGCGACGCTCGGGCGGCCCCAACTGGGTGCGGACCGAGACCCTCAAAGCCAACGGCAACCACGTCGCCACCTACGAGCTGTACGACGGCTTCCTACGATCGCGGCAGACCCAGGCGCCCTCCCCCTTCACAGCCGGCGGACGGATCCTGACGGACAAGAAATACGACTCTCGCGGGCTGAACAGCGTGGCGATGGAGCCGCAATACAACGACACCGCGAGCCCCGGTACCAGCCTGTTCCAGATCACAGACGCCAACACCATCCGCAACGCGACCATCAACGTCTACGACGGCGCCGAGCGGCAGACCGAGGCGATCTACCTGTTCAAGAACAAGGAACAGTGGCGCACCTCGACCAAGTACGGCGGAGACCGGGTCACCGTGTACCCGCCCCTGGGCGGCACCTCCACCACCACCATCACCGACGCCCGAGACCGCAAGATCGAGCTGCGGCAATATCGCACACGCGCAGCAGGCGGCTCCGACGACCCCGCCACCCATGACAAGACGAAGTACACCCATACTCCGCGCGGCGACCTCGCAACCATCACCGACGCAGTGGGTAACATCTGGCGCCACACCTACAATGTTCTCGGCCACAAGGTGAAGTCCGAAGACCCGGACGTCGGCATGACCACGATGACCTACGACGCCGGCGGTCGGCTCCTCACCACGACGGATGCCCGAGGCAAGACCGTCACGTCGGTGTACGACGTGATCGGTAGGAAGACGGAGACCCGGCTCGGCTCGGAGACGGGCGAGCTGCTGAGCAAGACTCTCTACGACACTCTGGCCATCGGCTCGCCGACCTCGTGGACTCGGCGCATCGCCGGACGCGACTACACCAAGGCCATCGTCGGATATGACGAGGCCGGTCGGCCGACCGGCGAGTCAGTGACCATCCCCACGGTCGACGGCGCGCCCGAAAATCCGCTCGCCACGACCTACACCACCACCATGGCCTATAAAGACGACGGAAGCCTGGCCTCCAGGACGTTGCCCGAGCTGGCCCCCGGCGTGGCCCGAGAGACCTTGACGTACGGCTACAACGATTTCGGACTGCCCACCACCGTGAGCGGCGCGATGAAGTACATCGCCGCCACCGAATACAACGCCCTGGGCGAGACCAGCCAGCGCGAGTTCGGGCCGACGGGCAAGCAGGTGACGCAAACCCCTTACTACGATGAAGGAACCCGCCGCATCAACCAGGTTCTCACCGAGCGCGACCACGCAACGCTCACCCTGGCGCACAACGTCATCTACACCTACGATCCCGCCGGCAACATCATCGAAACGACCGGCCGCACCGACGGAACGGCGCTGGCCAGCCAATGCTTCACCTATGACTACCTGCGCCGAGTCACCGCAGCGTGGACCCAGAACGGAGACAGCTGTGCCGCGACCCCGACCGCGTCGGTCGTCGGCGGATCGGCGCCCTACTGGCACCAGTACGCCTACGACGTCATCGGCAACCGGCGCAGCATGATCGTGAAGGGGCTGGCCGGAGCCGCCGACATCACCAGCGCCTACACCTACGAAAGCACGCGGCCGCACGCGGTGACGTCAGTGACCACTGGAGGGACAACCGCGACCTACGCATACAGCGCCTCCGGCCAAACGACCAGCCAGCCCGGCCCGGCTGGCACACAGACGCTGACATGGGACGACGAGGGCCAGCTCGCGTCGATCACGTCCGGGGACCAGTCGACGTCCTACGTGCACGACGCGGAGGGCAAGCAGCTCATCAGGCGCGATCCGGGCGCGGTGACGCTGTTCATCGGCGACGACGAGATCCACCTCGACACCGCCACCGGGGCCAAGACGGCAACCAGGTACTACAGCGGAATCGGCACACGGACCAGTGCCGGATTCTTCTGGACCGTCGGCGACCAGGTGGGCACGTCCGAGGTCGCCATCGACGCCACCACCCTGGCGGTGACAACCCGCCGGTTCGACCTGTTCGGCAATCCACGCGGGACATCTCCAGCATGGCCAGCCGGCGATCGGGCCTTCGTCGGCGGCACAGCCAACGCCGCCACGGGCCTGACACGACTTGGTGCCCGGGAGTACGACCCGGAACTAGGCAGGTTCATCTCGGCCGATCCGATCATCGACCCGATGGATCCGCAGCAGATCAACGGCTATGCGTATGCCAACAACAGCCCCGTCAGCATGTCCGACCCGGACGGCCAGTTTGCTAGCTGGATCTACAGCATCGCAGCACTCATCAAGCGAATGGTGTCGCGCGCCAGGTTCACCGGCCAAGCGGGGAAGTGGGGGGCTCCGCGGCGCGTCGCCTACCGAGCGGGGTACACCGTCCGGCGAGTAGTGAAACCGCGGCCGCCGTTGCCGTGCTGGGACTGCGTGCACAGCAAATACTTCGATGACGGGGACGTGAAAAGAACACTGGTGATCGAGGATGGGAAGGTAATCCGGGAAAGCTGGTACTCAAGGCAGAAAGCAATGGGCGTGGGACATTGGCGCCTCGACCGCCAATACGAAGGTAACAGGGTCTACCAAAGGGACGGCGTGAAGACGATCGTGCATTGGCCCAGGGTCTTCGGTTGCTTGAGCACAGTAGGCACAACCATTGGGGGCGCAGCCGCTGTGACACTCACCACTGGCGGTGCAGCGATCGCTTGGGGCGCGTTCACCCTTGTTGCCGGTTTGCCGGGAGCGGCCTCAGCCTGCGGGGTTGTGACGCCGCCGGCAGGGTGGTAACGCGGGAGATCCCGCCGCTGTTCTGCGCGTAACCTGTGCGTACTCAACCGCCACAGAAGAGCCTTCGTTCAGAGCCGCAATCCATGGGAGTGCTGTGTCCCACCGTCAGATCGCGTGGGACACAACACCGCCAGCACGGACGAGTTGAGCTGCGGTCGAACTGACACACCATCCCCGTCCGGCCCCCGGCGCACTCCAGGGGGGCCGGCGGCGAGAAGCATAGCCTGACGCTCGGATGGGGGATTCCCCGCCGAGCGTCTTGCGTCGGCCGCCTTCAATTCAGCAGCGGCGGTGTCAAGCTACTCGCGCGTGGGAACGGGCGGACCTGCGGGCCGTTGCTGTGGATAAATTCGCTCACCGCCGCGGCTGAGTCGGCACGTACGGCGGCCCGTGTCTGCTGCCTTCCGATGGCCTCCGGTGAGGACCTGGGCGCCACGGCGCGCGCGAGCATGTCGAGCAGTTCCAAGCCATCCGACCGAACGGGTGGCCGGCGCCCGTGAGCGCACCCACAGCTCTTAGCGAGATAGCCGAGCTCAAGACCGCGTTCACCCAAGCTCGCGCCACACGCCAGCGGAACCACTCTGATCGACTCCGCCACGAGGGCGACGTCCAGCATCTGCGCGAACAGCTGGAACAACAGCCGCAGGCCGCCGCGGATGGCACCGCGCGGCTGCCGTCCAGCTCGCCTGCATAGATCGAGGTGGATAGCGCTGTACGCAACCTCACAGCGGCACGCAAACAAGTTGAAACGCTGATCAACGAGCAAGCGAGCTATCGCTCAGCTGCACGCTGCCGGGACGAGCCGACCCGCATCATCGACCGCTCCGGACTAGTTAATTCCCCATCGGCGATGATCACGTGAAGGGGTTACTCAGCTCGCTCCTCGTCCGGGTCATAGCCGGACCGAGATCGTCAAGGTAGGCGAAGAACGCCTGATCGTCGTAGGCGTAGGGGATAACTCGGGCTCGAACCGGTCGTCGTCAGGCTCGATGCCTGAAGCTACCAAGGCAACGAACGCGTAGCCGATCTTGAGGCCGACCCCCGTTGCGAAGCACTTCGGCTCATCGACCTGATCAAGCAGATTCGTCTGGCCCACCTGCCTGGGCTACGCCTCCGTGGCACTCTTGGCCGCCAGAACCAGGCCACCGACACTGCCCCAAGTGGACGACGCGATCGGCCCGGTTCATCCGCGAGGTGGACAACCTGCGGCGGCTCTCTGGCCTTCAGGTGCGCCCTGCTACGATGTGCGCCGCTGCGATGCCCTTGGGGGATCTTGTGGTTGTATGTCAGCTTGCTCATGCATTCGTGAACAGGGACGGCGCCTTCGGGAACCCGGCGTTGGTGATCGTCGAACCGCGGGGCACATCGGTGACGGCGGAGCAGCGGCGCGAACTCGCGGTACGCCTGGGCGTTCCGGCAACGGTCTTCGTACGTGACGCCGAGCGCGGGATCGTCGGCATCTACGGCTCCTACGACCAGGAGATTCGGTTCGGCGGGCACCCGCTGCTGGCCACGGTGGAGGTCCTGCATCAGCTAGGCGCCGAGGTCCGGGAGCTCACGCCTGCGGCAGGGCCAGTCGCCTGCCGCCGCGAGGCGAACGGCACGGTGTGGCTCAAGGCTCCAGCGGCCTGGTCGAAGCCCTGGCGCTTCTACGAGATGGATAGCCCGGCCGCCATCGACGCGCTGACCGGGCTTCCTGCTGGGGAGGACTTCACCCAGGTTTGGGCGTGGATGGACCAGCGGGCTGGGCTGGTGCGAGCGCGGTTGTGGGCGCCGCGTATTGGCAAGGGTGAGGACGAGGCGTGCGGGAGTGCCTCGATGTTGCTGACGCTAAGGCTCGGCCGTCCGTTGGAGGTCGTGCACGGACAGCACGGTTCGATCATCCTGACCCACCCCGTCAACGACATCGAGGTGGAGCTTGGCGGGCGCTGCACCGTCGTCGAGCCCAGCGCCGAGATCCGCAGGCAGGTCGACGACCTCTACCGGATCTCCTGAGCGGAGGTCCGGGCACCCGGCAAGGTGGATCTATCTGGCGTGTCATTCCGAGCGCCGCAACTCAGGCATCCCCGCTGCAACCTCTGGCCACTTCGCAGGGATCCCGCCGCCGCGCCAACATCGCCAGACGGCCGGGCCACCGAAGATCAACGGCTTAGGAACAGGCACTCAGCTTGTCGTTTAACCCCTGATCTTCGTGTTCGGGACGTCGTGGACATGTCGGGCCGTTGCTGGGTGTAGCCGGTCAGGTGGTGCGGCGGGGTTTGGTGCCTTTGCGGTGGTGAGCTGGGCGTTTGTAGAGCGCCCCAGTGACCAGGAGCAGTCCGACCTCGTGGCGGGGCGTGGGCCGGTTCTTGGAGCCGGGTGGTCGCCCGGGACCGGGTCTGGAGGGTTTGGGCGCACGGGCGATCGGTGGGGTCTTCGTGCGCAGGTTCCGGAACCCCCGGCGAACGCGTGCTGGGGTGAGTTTGGTCGCCTCCAGCGGTTTCTCCCAAGGGCGGCGTAGATCGTGGACCAGGTTGCGGGCCAGGCGGAGCTGGGTGTGGGCGGCCAGGATGAGCCAGGTCCAGGTGTCGGCGGCGTGCGGGTCACGCAGCTTCGGTGTGGTCCAGCCGAGGGTCTGCTTGAGCAGCCGGAAGGTGTGTTCCAGGTCGAAGCGGCGCAGGAACGCCTGCCAGAGTCGGTCGACGTCGGCTTCGGTGGCGGCTGTGCCTGACCACCACAGCCATAGGGGCTTCGGGTCGCCGCCGGAGGGCAGGTGGTCGACCTGCAGGCGGATGACCGTGCCCTCGATGAGGGGCAGGTCGCCGGGGTAGTCCTGCCAGGCGGCCCGGTGGGTCAGGATGGGGTGCAGCCGATCCCACGCCTTGGCGCTCGCGCTGCCGTAGCGGGTGGTGTCGGTGACCGTTGCTGCGTGAGGATCGCCCCAGGTGGCTGGGTCACCGAAGACGAACTCGGCGCCGTGCTTGGGGTAGCGGCCCCCGTGGGGGTGGGCTCGGTCGAACTCTTCACGTGAGGGAGCGGGACGGCGCATCACCCGATCGGAGCGCATCCGGCCCAGGACCTCCACCGGTAGGTCGGCCAGCAGGAACGCCAGGCGGGGCACGTCGTAGCCGGCGTCCAACACGATGAGGATGGCGGGGTCGCCGTCGGTGTACTGGCCCGCTTCGATCAGGCGCTCGACGACCTGGCGCAGTTGGGTGGCGCTGACTTGTGCCAGGTCGGCTCCCGGCTCCAGGCGGATGGCGTCCAGCAGCGCGGTCCAGGAGGTGCGGCCGGTCTCCAGGGCGGCGACGATGGAATACGGCCAGCCGGGGATCATCTGGTGCTTGGCCTTCTCGCTGCGGCCGTAGGTGTGGCAGAAGGAGCGATCTGGGCTGGTCGCGGCGTCCGGCCGCAGCCAGGGGCTGACGTCGGCGGCCAGCACGATCCGCCCGCCGGCAGCGCGCGGCAACGGTAGCGCGGCCAGTGATCGGCGTAAGCGGCCGATCTCGATGCGGCCGTGGTTGAGCCCGTCATACAGGGCGCCGTGACCGCGCCGGTGCTCGGGCGCCAACGCCAGGTCCACCAGCGTTTTGACGGGCCCGTCGGTGCACAGCACCGCCTCGGTCAGCTCGAACAGCTCATCGGGGCGCGCGGTCAGGCACTGGTAGAGCTCCTGGCGGAAGTCCGACAGCGTGGCCAGGCCGCCCTGGTCGGAGCCGGTATCAGGGTTATCCGTTCGTCTTGCCGTCACGCGTGCCAGAGTGGGCATCGCGGTCACCGCCTCGCCTCGGAGAGCTTTGCACGAGCCCGAAGATGAGACGGTGACCGTCCCAGGTCACGGCGACACGCCGTACCCTGACAGCCACAGTCCGCTATGTGATGGAACGTGAGCATCGCCGCGGGGAACCGACCGTCAGTCCGTAGGCGGGCAGACGCGCGGCTGTCCATCCAGACCATCGGGCCAGGTCCAGAAGGTCACCTCGGAGTTCGCGCGGGCCAGACAGTCGACGGCGGGATCCCTCATGTGGGACGCCTTGCCTGCGGAAAGCCTCGCGATCGCTTCAGCGATGGAAACCCACTCCGCCCGCACCACATCCCCATCGGGGTCTTGGCAATGGATCTCTCCATGCAGACCTTCGACCTCGAAGTACAGCCCGGTCAACATGCCAGGAGGAGGCGCGTCAGGGTTGCGGAACTGGACGACACTCAGCAGTCGTGAAGGCGGGTCCGCCTCAAGTCCTGTCTCTTCCCTGATCTCACGGCACACCGCTTCATCCGCAAGTTCCCCGTCTTCCACCATCCCGCCGGGCAAGTACCACCCCGAGTATGGATCCCTCATGTTCCGCTGCTGAACCAGGAGGACCTTGCCATTTTTGCGAGCTACCGCACTTACAGTGACCACAGACAGGGCTTTCATGATCCCATCTTGGACGGTCGCAGCGCATCGCGGACATTCGAGGGGTGCCAACTCGGCTTCGTCACGGGTGTCCCTGATGCGAAGATCCGCGGTTAAACGACAAGCTCAGGTCCCTGTCACTCACCCTTCCGCTCAGGAACGGCGTCAGTTCCAGCGGACTATCACGGTATTCGACGAGTGTGCGCAGGTTGCTCGCGGATCCGTAGGTGGTTCCGCGAGCGACCCGGCCGAGTACGCCTGAGCAGCCTCCGATGGCCCTGTCGTTGGCCTGCAGGACGGTGCAGACCATCCCGACCCAGGTTGCACGCTGATGGGCGTGGTCGTATGGGGAGATGATGCGGTAGGCGCCATCGGCGAGGGCATTCCTTCTCGCTTGCAGATGACACACGAACCCGCCCAGGTGTTGTTCGACCTCGGCGGGTGTGGGCTGGTTGCGTCGATCGGCATGACGCTTGCCGCGGGAAAGCGGTCCTCGGCGTCTTGACGCGGGATACACGCCGAGCAATGGCCGACGGTGCGGACGTCGAAGAGGTCGTCGCGGCGGCATCCGCGCGGGCACGGCTGGATCAGGATCAGGGTGCCTCCACATGAGCTGCAGGGATCGAACGAGGGGACCGGCCGCTGGCGCTCCTTGTAGGACACGAACTTCGGGGATATGCGAGCACGGTACCCGGCCCTCGTTCGCATGGCATTTCGCACCCGCCCATTGAGACGTCGATACGGTCCACTATGACGTTCGAGCCTTCGTCGTAGACCGACTCACCCCGACCGCGAACCTTGTTGTTAATGACGCCCGCTTCATCAGAAGGGTGCGTGCTCGCCCGAACCTGCCCGCCTACATCCCAGTCCGATGACACCAACCGCCACGGTATGCACACCCCGCCCATCCCGCGCTATCGTCCCCCTGTGATTCGGGCAGCGGTCGTCGACGTCGACGACACCCTCTGTCAAACCGAAGCGGCCTGCTATGCCCTCGAAAACGAGGTCCTCACCCGCATCGGTCGCGCCCCCATGCCCCGAGCCATCCATCTATCGACCTGGGGCATGACGCTCCTGGAAGCCATGCCCCTACGTTCACCCGGCATAGACTTGGATCACTTCTCCGCCGTCTATCCCGAAGTGCTCAACACCTACGTCACTTCTGGTCAGCTCGACATCATCTCCCCGGAAACCCTCCGCACCCTCGACGACCTCATCCTCTCTGGTCGCCAGCTGATGCTCCTGACCTCCCGTACCGAACCCGAGGTCCGCCACTTACTCGCCCCAGACCACCCTCTAACCACCCGCCTGACTGCTACCTACCACGCGGACAACACCCGCTTCCAAAAGCCCGACCCCCGAGCCTTCGATGAGTTTCTGGCAGCCTCGGGCTACAGACCAGACGAATGCGTTTACATCGGCGACTCCCCAGCGGATGCCGCAGCAGCAACCGGCGCGGGCCTACGCTTCATCGCCTGCCTCGAGAGCGGGGTCCGCCATCGGGACGACTTCTCCGCTTACCCAGTGGATGTCTTCGTCCAGTCCTTTCACGAGATAGCCACTGTGGTTGATCACTTGAGTTACGGCTCACGCCCCGATCCCGCACCCCATCCTCAGCCACAGGCCCACTCCATCCGAAGCGGCGCCAACTGACCAGCCCAGCGCCTCGACCCGGAGATCAGACCGACCGGGAACCGCGCCGTTGCGGGATCGCCCTTGCCCGCCAGGCTGAGGCAGGATGCCTTGATGGCGGAGGTGGCTGCGATGCTGACTGACGATGGGTAGTTAAGCGGGGAGTCAGGGGCCTAGCGCAGGGTGGAGCTGCTGTGGAGATCCTGGCCCTCGCGGTCCTGGTGGATGTGGCAGTTGACTCGTTGGCTCCGCGGGTGCGACGAGTCGATGTCCCAAAGAGGGGGAGGGGTGGGTTGGCATCCCAAAGCGGTAGCCGGGGTGTGGTGCGGAGATCTAAGACGACGTCTCATGGCTATTCGGCGGTGGCAGATGAGGGCTGCGGCGATGGCGACGAAGGAGGCGAAGTTGGTCGGCCCGGCGTTCGTGGCGGCGGTGCAGGCGGCGGCAGCCGGCCAGCCAGGAGACCGTGCGCTCGACGAACCATCGACGGCTGCCCGGGCGTTGGCTGGACTCGATCCCGCGGCGGGCGAAGCGCGGGTGATGCCGCGCCCGCGCAGGAAAGCACGCAGCTGTAGATCGTAGTCGTAGCCCTTGTCGTCGCGCAGTTGGCGGGTCTGCGGCGGGTGTGGGCCTCGACGGGGGCCGGGTGGGTGGGATGATGCGCACCAGCGGCTCCAGCGCCCGGGTGTCGTGGGTGTTAGCGGCGCTGAGCGCGACAGAGATCGGCAGCCCGGCCCGATCGGTGATCAGGTGAATCATTGAACGTCTTTGCGGCGGTCGACAGGGTTCGGGCCTGTCAGTTCCTCTTTGACCGCCCGCACGCTGAGCGAGTCGATCGTGCATCGTGACCAGTCCAGCTCTGCGCGCGCCGAGTTCGTCCAGCAGTTTCACGCCAGTCCGCCAAGGGCGCAGGCATCGAGTCGGTGGGCGGACCTTCGCCGACCCGTGGACCGTTACTCCCGCGCTCGCCACGACTTCATGTTCGTTGCTACCACCGGTACGAGCACGCAGGGGGCCTCGGCGAACTCGGGCCAGATTTTGCGTGATCACGAAGCAGTCATGCGGGGAACTGAGGCCCTGCCGGGTCGCTTCGGATCGACGAGGTTTAGTCGACCGTCACGTGCGGGCGAGAACCTCGGTCAGGGTGCTTAAGGGGCGAAATCATCGACGTAGTCAGCCGCCGACAGCGCTGCATGAGTCCAACTGGCCAGTCGTCGAGCGTGACGAGATGGCCCCCTCGAGCGGAGGGTCGAAATCGCGCTCTTGGCCTCGGCAGAGGGTCTCGCGATTTCCCCTCACCCGGGTGGGGTTGTGTTGCTGCAGGCGCACGAGAGGGAGCCCGACTCGGTGAGGCAGCGAAAGGCGATCGTCATGCGCTGGCTCCTGCCGTACGGCGGTGGTAGTAGCGGGCTTGGCGGTCCCGGTGCGAGCACGAGGGGTGGCAGTAGCGGCGGCGCTGATGGGTGCGGACGAATAGCAGTGAGCAATCGGGAGTGTCACAGCGGCGCAGCCCCGCGGCGTCGGGGCCGGATGCCAGCTCGATGCAACTCGTGGCCAGGCGGCCAAGGAGTGCGGCCTGACCTGCGGAGGTGTCCAGCCGAGTGGCGACCGCAGCTTTGGAGGCCCAGCTCAGCCGCAGGTGGGTGGGCGCCGCCGCGGCGGCGTCGTTGACCGTGTCGAGAGCCGCCTGGCCAGGCGCCTGCCCGTCGATGGTAGCGAGCAGCACGGCGCGGACAGCGTCACGCAGCTCACGGATTCGCAGAGTGTCACACGATTTCGCCTCGGCGGGGACCCCGTGCTGCACGGAAACCTGGGCGAGCCACTGCTCTATCCCATGGGGAGTGTCAAGGAAGTCGACCCGATCCTCGCCGGTGCCGTAAAGGGTGTTGGCGAACTCCACCGAGACAGGCTCCGTGCCCAGGATCGGAAGGTCAATATCGTCAGCCATGTCCTGACGGTATCATACGATTTAAGCGTCAGCATGGCTGGCGCTCGCTCATCACCGATTAGGGCTGCAACCTCGTGCTCGAGCGAGGGCACCACGAGGAGCGTCGTCGGCGCGCCTGCGGCGCAGCCGAGACGTCCGTGCGATTCCACTGCCATCTCAGCAAACGCCAGGCTGGTGTGTCGTTGCCGCCAACCTCCCATGCGCGACGCAGGACAACCGTCGTTGACGGTTGGAAGGGGCCAGAGCCGCGCATTTCGGGAGTGGGGCGTGCTGATGGCTACGCAGGCACAGAAGGATGTGCGGACGTGAGCTCATCGGGTATCCCAGAGCGCAGGACTAAGCCCGCGATCGTGCCACCGATCGCGAACAGACCGGCTGCCCACGCGAACGCGATCGCATATCCGGATATTGCAGCCGTGCTGGGAATGGCGCCTTGGCCCAGCGCGTCGGAGAAGGCGCTGGCCGCGATCGTGCTGAACAAGGCAGTGCCGATGGAGCCGCCAAGTTGCTGGACGGCTTGGATGGCCGCCGACGCCGCGCCAGAGTCCTCCTCCTCGACGCCCGCGGTACCGACGTTCATGCCAGCGGACAGCGCCAGGCCCAGACCTAGACCCGCGACGATCAGGCCAGGCAACACGTCCGCAGCGTAGCTGCTGGTCTCGTTCACCAAGGACATGAAGGCGGTCCCTGCTGCAGCGACGAGCATGCCCGCCATCACCAGGAGTCGTGGACCGACCTTCGGCAGCAGGAGCGTTGTTCCCAACGTGGCAGAGATCATTAGTGCGAGGATCATGGGCAAGAACGCCAGGCCGGTCCGCACGGGGCCGAAGCCGAGGTTCTGCTGCAGGTAGAACGTCATGAACAAGAAGATGGCGAACATCCCCGCGCACAGCACGAAGACCGCTAGGAACGAGCCGCCACGGTTGCGATGGAGAAGGATACGCAGCGGCAGGAGCGGGCGGGCGACCTTGGACTGCCAGACGACGAAGCTGGTCAGCAGCGCAGCACCCCCTGCGACCGGCCCCCAGGTGCTGGGTGCGCTCCATGCGTCCGTATGCGCGTTGGCCAAGCCGAAGACCAGCGCGAACATTCCGGCGGTGGCCGTGGAGACACCCACCAGGTCGAGCCTGGGTCGCTCTGTCGGCGTGCTTGACTTCAGCAGAGCGAGTCCGCCGATCAGGGCGAAGGCCGCAATGACGACGTTGATGTACATGCACCAGCGCCAGTCCAGGTACTGGGTCAGCGCACCACCGAGGAGCAGCCCGATCGCGCCGCCGGCTCCGGAAATGGCGCCGAAGACGCCGAATGCCCTGGCTCGCTCGTCGGCTTCGGTGAACGTTGTTGTCAAAAGCGCCAGCGAGGCCGGAGCCAGGAGTGCAGCGAACACTCCCTGCCCTACTCGTGCAGCGACCAACACCTCGAAGCTGCCCGCCGCTCCTCCGGCCACGCTGGCGATGGCGAAGCCGATGACGCCGGCCACGAACGCCTGCTTCCGGCCGAACAAGTCGGCCAGCCGGCCACCGATCAATAGCAGACTGCCGAAGCTGAGCGCGTAACCGGTGATCAGCCACTGCCGCTGTGAGTCGTCGAAGTCAAGGTCAGCTTGCGCTGACGGGAGCGCGATGTTCACTACAGTGGCGTCGAGCACCACCATGACTTGAGCCAGCGCAAGAACAGCTAATACGAGCCAATGGCTGCTGGCACGTCCCGGCCGGTTCGTGTGCGGATCGGGCGGCAGGCGGCCGGACAAGGTCATGGGACCCTCCCTCACCGGGGGAACCCGGCTGAGTCAACGAGATCTGAGTCTGTCTGGGAGACGGCGCTCCAGCGCAGCTTCGGCTGCGGGCAGCGAGATGCGCGCCTAGAACCGTGGACGCAGTTGCGCCGACGGCCAAGCGGACTAGTGAGGGTGATGGGTGGGACTCTGGCTGAAGCGACGCTCCAGCCAGCGCACTGCGAAGGCGCACATGGCGGAGGCATCTACCAAAAGGCTACTCGCGGCTCCGACCGTGCCCCTGCTACCGTCGTGAGCTTCGAGGAAGGAGGCGACGATCTCAGCGAAGTAGTCCTCCGGCAGCCCGTCGAGCACAGGCATGCTGGTGTCGAACTCCTCGACCATGCGCCACTGAGTACCGTGGAGGGTCGCGAACGGCACCTCGTAGCGGATAACCCTCTTTCCGGGTACATCGGCGAGGTGCTCGGCATGGTGCAGAAGGGTCATCGTGTCCCACGGAGCGCCGATCATGATGACTTTGCCCTTCACCTCCACCAGCTTGGCCAGCGGTGAGCCGGGGCCATAGCCGTAGTCGATCGGGTGGTTGTTGGTGAACCAGGCGGCCTGCGCGCCTAGCGCCGCGACCGAGGCACCTGGTGAGCCGCTACGGCGGGCCTGGGGCCAGGTGCGCAGGAATTCGGGCAAGGCGCCGTTATCGCGTGATGCTCGAGAGGTGGCCGGATCGAAGGCAGGCACGTGCGGACGCCACGGCGGCGGGATGCGCCCATCGGCGTCGAGTAGTACGTCGTAGCGCGCGTCCCAATCGGTGTAGGCAAGGACGGTACCGCCCGGCGACACGGCGTCGAGCAGAGCCCCGACGACGGCGTCAGGACCGTTGAGTAGTCGGCCTACCCGGCTGAGCGCGCCGTGAGCGAGCACGGCATCCCCCGGCCGCAGGCCCAGCTCACGCATGTCGGCGGCGAGATCGGACCGGGTGACGAAAGTGGTGAGGGCAGCCTGGACGGACATGCGCTCCTCCAGAGATAACTAGATGTTTCGTGCATCACGCCGAGGGTGGTTAGGTCGAAGCCCTGAACCTTTCGTGGCTCGGCGCTGACGCACGGTGGATAGGTAGTACTGCGCTTGGCGGACGCTGGGTGCACATGATTCGTGGCAGCAGCGGCGAGAGCGTTTCGCTGAAGGAAGGGCGTCGGGCACGGCAGGCGCGTACACCGAAGGGCCCGGCTGGTGTGCGCCCCGTCGAGGAGCAGTATGCAGCGGCTGGCTGGTGCGACGACAAACACATCCCCCATCACCACCCTCACGGCGAAGGGAGCAGGTCGGCGGTCCGTCGTTGCTGACAGCCGACGTGCGACTCAGAGATCTCGGCGACTCACTTGGTGCAGGACCGTGGTTGCCTGGATGCTGGCGAGAGCAGGCACTGCCCGCACGGGTCGCCAATCCGGCCAGGATCAGCCGGGTGGCCCGTCCTCGGCGAGTCGCCGTCAGGAAATCGTGCGCGTTGTGTGCTGCCACGGTGAGGCCATGAGCAGTAGACGCCTGACTGCACCACACGGTCAGAGCCGATGGGGCGGCGAGGTATTTCTGATCATCATTGAGGCTTCGGTGGCACGTATCGCCGACTCGACCGCGAAGGTCTTCGAGCACAGGCAGGTCATCGACGGTCCGGGGCGGGGTAGCTTCCCCATGCATCTCCCGCATCTCGGCACCATCCCTGCTGACGGTAAAATGGTCGTTTAACCGTCAGCATAACCCATCGGTGCTGCTAGGGACAACAAGGGCGCAGGCGAAAGCAGACGGAGTCGCCGATGAGGCTGACCGCGACTGCGCCACACAACCACTACCTGTGCGCTTCATAGATCGGCAGAATTGATGATCACGATTGACCTGCCTGGCGTTTCACCCCGCAGAAATCCTGAGGCCCGCCTACTGGTGCTTCGTTGTCTGATCAGATGGTCATCGCGGCCGTAGCGCGATTGTGATCACGAAATGGGTCGCCGCCTCCCCAACCGCCGTCTGCACAGGTGATCACGATGCAGAAGTGCCAGAATTCAGGACTATTGACACTCCTTCCGGCATCAGGCCCGACGGCTCAAATGCGATCGCGTCTCCGGTCTTCCGCGGTAAGCGCGACGATAGGCCGTCGGCGTGGTGGCCATGTCCCGGGACAGGTGCAGCCGCAGGTTCGCGGCCGTGCCGAGGCCGCAGCGCTGAGCTACTTCCCCCACCGTAAGATCGCTGTTCTCCAGGAGCCGCCGCGCCTCAAGAAGGCGTTGTGCGGCCAGCCAGCGCAGAGGGGTGGTGCCCGTCTCGGCCACGAAGCGCCGGGCGAAGGTGCGTGGCGCAAACCCTGCCTGGCGGGCGAGGCTGGCGACAGTCAACGGTTCGGACAGGCGCTCCAGCGCCCATGCGCAGACCGCGGCCATCCCGGCGCCAGCGACTGGCATCGGGCGTTCCAAAAACTGTGCTTGACCGCCGTCGCGGTGGGGAGCCACGACCAGGCGCCGCGCAACCCTGACCGCAGCCTGCGGGCCATAGTCGGTCCGTATCAGGTGCAGGCACAGGTCGATGCCTGCGGCGAAACCTGCGCTGGTCAGAACGTCCCCGTCATCGATATACAGCAGGTCGGGATCGACGTCGACGCCTGGATATCGGGCAGCCAGTTCGGCCGCGTCCATCCAGTGGGTGGTCGCTCGGCGGCCGTTTAGCAGGCCTGCGGCCGCCAGCGCGAAAGCGCCGGTGCACACCGAGACGACCCGTGCGCCTCGCGCGGCGACGACGCGCAGCGCCTCGAGCACCGGCGCCGCGGGTTCGTCCAGCGGCACGTATCCAGGTACGACGACGGTGTCGGCGGTGGCCAGGGCGGCCAGCCCCAGGGGGACATGAATGTCCCACCCGGCGGCCGAGGGCACCCATCCTGGAGACTCGGCGCAGACGGCAAAGGAGTAGTGGCCCCGATCACTGAAGGCTTCTGTCGGAATCGCCAGGTCGAACGCGACCACGCCAGGCAGCGCAAGGGCAACGACACGATGCATGGCAGTATTCTTACGCATAGAGGCATTCCTGCTACTCGTTCCGGTGCCACATCGGGAGCAGACTGGGGTTCTGGCAGCGGGGGACTCGGACGACGAGGTCCCAGTCCATGAACCACGGGAAGGAAATCCTCATGCGCTTCATCGACGCCCGCTCCTACACGGCCGAGCGGCCTTGGGGAGCGCTCGACATCACCGAAATCGACGGTGCGACCGTAAGGCTGCACTGGACGGACCAGCCGTACGTCTGGCACGTCAACGACGGGTCCGAAGTCTTCGTCGTGCTCGACGGTGCCGTCGACATGCACTACCGCAGCGGCGGAGCCGAGTACGTGGAACGGCTCGTCCCTGGGCGTGTCTGCTATGCCGAAACCGGTGACGAACATGTCGCCCATCCCGCGCCGGAGGCACGCATCCTGGTCATAGAACGCAAGGGCAGCATCTGATCCACCCCGGAGCCCGGGGCGTGCGGATGCTCAGGGTGCCGGCGTCCGAACATGCTCAACTTCATCGAACGCAGTTCCACCCGAGCGTGGCGTACAGGTGCTGCCATGAGATGCCTGGCAGCCGCGGCAAGACCATCTCGCTGCCGCAATGGTCTTCCCGCCCGCGCCACTCCATGGTTCGCGACGGCACCCCAACATCGCGGGTGCTACGGGCAGAACGTCAGTCGTGTGGTTGGTGGGTAGCAGGGACGAGCCGTTGCACCGGGGTCGGGTTCCAGACAGGCGACGCGAGGTGGACCCTCGTGGACATCCAAGGGCGATCCCTCGTTGGCGAGGTAGCCGCGGATTGACGCGATACAAATCACCTGCCCGAGACCCCACGATGGTCGGTAGGCGAGGTTCGGGCAGTCACGGGGGTGACCACAGCGCTGGCCACAGCGCTGGTGCACCCGGCGGGCCCTCGGCGTGGTCTTGACCATCTGGCCGTACTGGTTGGAGGTCAGCGCTTAGTCGATCTCCTCCACCAGGACGCTGTCCAGGCGCGACCAGGACTCGCCCGCGGCCAGCTAGGGACGCTACTCCGAGCTGACGTTTCTCGACCGCGGCAGGAGCGCCCTCGCAACTCAGCGGCCGGCCTTCAGGGATGCTGCTCCGTCGTCCAGCGCAAGCTCCTTGACGAGCGCGCCACCCGGATTCGGAACCGGGGAACCAGCTGTCTGCCACATCGGGCCCTGATTTTCGACGGGTGTTGTTGGGGTGTCGATTGGTGGCTGACCCGTTCGACCTAGGAGGTGACAGGGGCTGACGTGGCCTCTGCCTCCTGGAAGGGAACC
>NZ_JBITGL010000028.1:0-84121 GCF_044456985.1 Nonomuraea sp. NPDC050663 | reverse complement strand
AGTTAAGCTTCTCTGCGCCGATGGTACTGCACTCGCCAGGGTGTGGGAGAGTAGGTCGCCGCCGCACAAATATTGATCAGAAAGGCCCACCCGGTCTCCGGGTGGGCCTTTCTGCGTTCTACGGGGACTCAGGCGGGCCGGGCGACGAAGACGCCCCACCCGAGGTGCTCGCGCTGCCACTCGAGATACGGGCGGCGGGAGTTGGCCAGGAACTCCTTCACCTGCTCGATCTCCTCGTCGTCGGGATTGTCGCGGATCCAGTCGCTGAGGGTCATCCACTGGCTGGCCACGTACCGATCCCAGCTGTCCTGGTCGGCCAGCACCATCTCGACGAGTTCGAATCCGGCGGCCTCGAACCGGTCCGCGGTCACCGCCAGCGAGGCGAACTCCGAGAACTCCTCGCCCTTCCCCTTCGGCGGAGGGGAGATCCAGTACGGTTCGCCGACGAGCGCCAGGCCGGACTGCTTGAGCGGCTTGCGGATCAGCTCCAGCGTGCCGGTGAGCCCGCCGCCGATCCAGGTCGCCCCGATGCACGAGACGATGTCGAAGGAATCCTCCTCCGCCTCGTAGGCGCTCGCGTCGCCGTACACGTAACTGACCTCGTCCTCGACGCCCAGCTCCACGGCTCGCTTCCCGGCCGCTTCCAGGAAGACGCGGCTGATGTCGACGCCGACGCCCCGCAGGCCGTACGCCATGGCCCACGTGCTGAGCAGCTCGCCCTTGCCGCAGGCCAGGTCGAGCTGGCGGGTGCCGGGGGCTATGCGGCAGATCTCGCCGAGCAGGCGGAGTTTCTCCTCGGTGAACGGGTTGAGGATGCGGTGGCCGGCTTCGGCGATCTCATGGAAGCGGAGTGACATGGTAGCCATCGTGGCCTAAGGCGCCGGATTCGGGCGAATCGATTTCCGGACGCTCGACCGGAGCGAACTTGCTGAGCAGGAACCAGCGGGGCTCGAAGGAGCCGCTGACGCGCAGCTGGTCGCGCCGCCTGGCCTCCGCCCAGGTGACGTCGCCTCGCCAGATCGCGGTCATGATGGGCAGCGGCACCTCCAGCCGGGCGGCGACGTCGTAGCCGGGGTCGAAGTCGCAGGTGTCGGCGCCGTCGCGGGTGAGCACGAGCCACCATTCGCGGCCCGCTCCCGGCAGGTCGCCGAAGACGACCTGGACGACGGTACGGCCGGTCGGAAGGGCGGTCAGGTCGACGCTGCGCCGGATGTCCCACATGAGCAGGTGCGGGTCGAGGTCGGGGTCGCCCAGATCAGGCATCCACCTAGTGCCCCAGGTGCCGAGCAGTTCCACCAGGGGTTGCAGCTCCTTGCCCGCCGGGGTGAGCAGGTAGCGCCCGTCGGGGGTCTTGACCGCTATGCCGTACCTGACCAGATCTCTCAGGCGGCGGCTGAGCAGCGTCGGGGACATCTTGGGCACACCCCGGCGGATCTCGTTGAATTGCTGGCTGCCGCACATCAGCTCGCGCAGGATCAGCAGCGTCCAGCGCTGATCGAGCAACTCGGCTGCCTTCGCGATGGGGCAGAACTGTCCGTAGCCCTTCATGCTCCATTTTGTGTACCAGTCGCGCTCCAGTTCCAGCACTATGCCGATATATCCCTGGACAGGGACCGTGGAGTGCATGACAGCAGAAATCCTTCTCAACCACGTCGCCGGATACGTCGGACACCGGACGGTCTCCATGGGGCTGCGCTCCGGCCTCATCGCCACCCTGGCAGAGGCGCCCGCCACGGCCGACAAGCTGGCCGAGCAGCTCGGCTTCGACCCCTTCTACGTCGCCACCTGGTGCAGGGGCGCCTTCGCCGCGGGGATCGTCACGCGTGAGGGCGACACGTACGGCCTCGACCCGCTCACCGCCGAGCTCCTGCTCGACCTCAACAGCCCCCGCTACGTCGGCGGCCTGTTCCCGCAGATGGAGCAGTACGAGTTCCTCACCCGCTTCGAGGAGGTCCTGGGCAGCGGCGAGCGGCTGTGGTGGGACCAGTGCCGCCCGGAGTTCATCGCCGGCGTCGCAGCCACCGGGACACCGTTCTACAACCGGCTCGTCCCCGACGGGCTCAACCGCATCCCCGGCCTGGCCGAGCGGCTGGAGGCGGGATGCAGGATCCTGGAGACCGCCTGCGGTGCCGGTCGCGGTCTCGTACGGCTCGCGCGCGCCTTCCCCGCCTGCTCGCTCACCGGCGTGGACGGCGACGCGTACTCGATCTCGCAGATCCGTGACGTCGACGCGACCCTCGTCGTGTCACCGCTCGAGGAGATGACCTTCGCCGAGCCGTACACGCTCGTGCTGAACAACATCTCCATGCACGAGTGCCGCGACATCGACGAGGTCGCCAAGCGGGTGTTCGCCGCGCTGGAGCCGGGTGGATGGTTCGTCATCTCCGACTTCCCCTTCCCCTCGACCGACGAGGGCCTCAAGAGCGTGCCGGGACGCATCATGTCCGGCGTGCAGTATTTCGAGGCGCAGATCGACGACCAGCTGCTGCCACGCGAGCGGTACGACGACCTTCTGGCCAGGCACGGGTTCGTGGACCTGGGGTGGTTCCAGCTGTCGCCGGTGCATGCCGTCACCTACGGGCGACGCCCTTGAGTCACGTGGGCATCACAGCCTTGCTAGGCTGGTGAGACCGGGCCACCCCACCACGGGTGGCCTTCGTCGCGTAAAGCGTCAGCCACGTGAATGGACCAGAAGTGAACAGAGACAACGGATCGGACGACGACCGCCGGCGCGAAGACTCCCCTCGGTACGGGGAGCGGCGCTCCTATGGCGGTGACCGGGGACGGGACTCCAGCGAGGGCCGTCCGTTCCGTTCTGGCGACCGGCCGCGCGACGAGCGCGGCGGGCGGCCGGAGGGCGGCTACCAGCGACGGGACGACCGCGGCGGCTACCGCGGGTCCCGCGACGACCACGGCCCGCGCCGCGAGGGCGGTCCTCGTGAAGGCGGTCCTCGTGAGGGCGGCCCCCGTGAGGGCGGTTTCCGTGGTCGTGACGACCGCGGGCCTCGTGAAGGGTCCCGTGAGGGCGGCGGACGTCCGGGCGGTTACCGTGACAACCCCGGCTCCCGTGATGACCGTGGTCCTCGTCGTGAGGGCGGCGGCTACCGCGACCGTGACGATCGTGGCCCGCGCCGTGAGGGTGGCGGGTTCCGTGACAACCCCGGCTATCGCGGCTCCCGCGATGACCGGGGCCCGCGTCGTGAGGGTGGCTTCCGCGACCGCGACGACCGCGGTCCGCGTGAGGGCGGCGCTCGCGAGGGCGGGTTCCGGGACAATCCGGGCTACCGTGGCGGTCCTGGCCGTGAGGGCAGCTTTGACCGTGGTCCCCGTCGTGAGGGCGGCTTCGACCGTGGTCCTCGCCGTGAGGGCGGCGGCTACCGCGACAACGCCGGTGACCGTGGCCCGCGTCGCGAGGGCGGTGGCTACCGCGACAACCCCGGCTTCCGTGACGACCGCGGTCCCCGCCGTGAGGGCGGCGGCTTCCGCGATGACCGTGGTCCGCGTCGTGAGGGTGGTGGTTACCGTGACAACGCCGGTGACCGTGGCCCGCGTCGTGAGGGCGGTGGCTACCGCGACCGTGACGACCGCGGCCCTCGTCGTGAGGGTGGCGGCTTCCGTGACGATCGTGGTCCGCGTCGTGAGGGTGGTGGTTACCGTGACAACGCCGGTGACCGTGGCCCCCGTCGCGAGGGTGGCTTCGACCGTGGTCCTCGTCGTGAAGGCGGCGGCTACCGCGACAACCCCGGCTTCCGTGACGACCGCGGTCCCCGTCGCGAAGGCGGTGGCTTCCGCGATGACCGTGGTCCGCGCCGTGAGGGTGGCGGCTACCGCGACAACCCCGGCAACCGTGACGACCGCGGCCCCCGTCGCGAAGGCGGCGGTTTCCGTGACGATCGTGGTCCGCGCCGTGAGGGCGGCGGTTTCCGCGATGACCGTGGTCCGCGCCGTGAGGGCGGCGGTTTCCGCGATGACCGCGGTCCGCGCCGTGAGGGTAGCGGTTTCCGTGACGACCGCGGTCCGCGCCGTGAGGGTAGCGGCTACCGCGACGACCGTCGCCCCTTCGCCCGTGACCGTGACGGTGACCAGCCCGGAGCGCGCGCCCGTTTCGGCAGGCCCGACCGCGAGGACGCGCCCCAGCGCGAGCGCCTCCCCGAGGTCGCACCCGACATCACCACGGAAGACCTCGACCGCGACGTGCGCGACGAGCTCCGTTCCCTGCCCGGCGACCTGGCCGACCTCGTCGGCCGTCACCTGGTCGCCGCTGAGCGCGCGCTCGCGGACGACGACCCGGAGAAGGCGCACGAGCACGTCAAGGTCGCCCGCCGGTTCGCCGCCAGGCTCGGCGTGGTCCGCGAGGCAGCGGGAATCGTCGCCTACCGCGCCGGCCACTACGCCGAAGCGCTGAGCGACCTCCGCGCGGCTCGCCGCCTGACCGGCTCCGACGCGTACCTGCCCGTGATGGCCGACTGCGAGCGCGGTCTCGGCCGACCCGAGCGTGCGCTCGACCTGGTCAAGTCCCGCGAGGCCGAGCGCCTCGACCGTGCGGGTCACATCGAACTGGCCATCGTCGAGTCCGGCGCCCGCCGCGACCTCGGCCAGCACGATGCCGCGGTCATCACCCTGCAGCGTCTCCCCGAGCTGCGCGACCCGCAGCCGCGCCCCTGGTCGGCCCGCCTCGCCTACGCCTACGCGGACGCCCTGGCCGAAGCCGGGCACCAGCAGGCGGCCGTCGACTGGTTCGCCCGCGCGGCGGCCTTCGATGAGGACGGCGAGACCGACGCCGCCGACCGCCACGCCGAACTGACGGGCGCGTTCATCGAGGACATCGAAGAGGACTTCGACGAGGACCTGGATGAGGACCTCGACGTCGACCTCGGCGACGTGCTTGCGTCAGACGCCATCGAGGTCGACGAGGTCAGCGAGGACGACGACGAAGACGACGAAGACGACGAGGGGGAGCGGGACGGCGACGACGTCGAGGACGACGACGAGGACGACGGCCAGGACGACGACGAGCGGGACGTCGAGGACGCGCTTGACGGCGGCGACGACGACCGTGAAACCGACGAACTGGACGATGAACTCGACGACGAGTACGACGCGTACGAGGACTCGGACCAGGACGATTCAGACCAAGACGAGGACGACTCGGACGACCTCGATGACGAGGATGACGACGACTTCGACGACAACGAAGACGAAGAGGGCGAAAGGGACGAGGACGAGTCGGACGAAGTGTCCGAGGAGACCGACGCCCCCGTCGACGAGGACCGCGATGTCTCCCTCGACGCGGAGCAGTCCAAGGTCAGCCCTTCGAACGCCCTCGACGGCGACATCGACGCCGAAGCCGACGAGCAGCGCAAGCGCGGTGTGACCCCCGCCTTCATCGAGCCCGTCTATGGCGACGTCCTCGACCAGCCCTCCGAGGACAAGGACAACAAGCAGGACGACGACAAGGGCGAGCAGAACTGACCCTGCGCCCGCTCCGCCGTACAAGAACGACCTTGTACGGCGGAGCGGCCACGGTCACCCGCACCCGGCTCCCGCCACTTACGGCGAGACCTTGCCCAGCCAGTGCATGATCCCCGCGACGTTCGACTCGGCCGGGCTGAGCAGTTCGAACCGCTCAGCAAGATCGTCGGCCTTCAGCGCTGCGTAGCGCTCCCGGGTCCGATCTCGGACCATGGCCACCGCGTGGTCGAGGTCCATGCCCTCCCCGTGCGCCTGCCGGGTCAGATCCACCCAGACGTTGAGCTCCTCTGCCGACCGCTCCAGCACGTCCTGGACTTCGGCGACCGGCCCGTAGTGGCTGAACAGCAACCGCTGGGGCTGCAGAGCCCGGAAGAGCGAGATCGAATCCAGTGCGGTCTGCAGGTCGAAGTCCGGTGGCGGAGTGGCCGGCCGTACATCGCCCGTTTCCGGGATGAACACCCCCGCCGCGTCCCCGACATAGAGGTCGCCGGTCGCGGAATCCACCAATCCCACGTGATGTTTGGCATGGCCCGGCGAGTAGTGGCTCGTCAGCTTCCTCCCGTTGCCGAGGTCGACGGAGCCGGTGTCGCCGAGGGCGACGATGCGTTCGGCCTCGGTGGGGGACATCTCGCCGAAGAGCGTGTCGAGCCGGTCGCCCCAGACCATCCGGGCGCTGGCCATCAGGCGTCCGGGATCCACCAGATGTCTGGCGCCCTTCTCATGCACGACGACCTGGGCGTTGGGGAAGTATCGGGCGATGTCGCCGACCCCGCCCGCGTGGTCGAGGTGGATGTGCGTGACGACCACGGTGGCCAGGTCGTCGGGGCCGACCCCGAGGGAGGCGATGGCGTCGCGCACCGTCTGCGATGACGTCGCGGTCCCTGTCTCGACCAGGCACGGCCGGTCGCTCATGATCAGATAGCCGGCGGTGATGCCCGAATACCCGGCCATTCTGGTGTCGATCTCGTATACGTCGCCGCCGAGGGCGGTGATGGTGTCGTCCACTGGCAACTCCCGACATGAACGGCTGTCCACAGAACGGCATTCGAGCCGCTCCGGCCTCCCCATCATCGTAAAGAGTGATCTCCGAATCCAACGCGACCGGGGAGGTCACATGGACCGCAACGAAGTGGTGCTGGTGGGACGCCTGTCAGCCGTGCCCGAGCAGCGATCGATGCCCAGCGGCGACACGCTCACCACCTGGAAGGTCATCGTCAAACGGCGCCCAGGCCCGGGCCGCAGCCGAAGGCCCTGCGACATCGTCCCGTGCGTCACCTTCGACCCCGAGGTCGCCGACGCCCTGGCGGCCATCGAAGCCCGCACCATGATCGAGATGACCGGCTCGCTGCGCTCCCGCATCTTCGGCCCCAATGGAGCCAAGGTCTGGCGCTACGAGGTCGAGGCCAAAACCGTCGCCCCCGTGGACCAGACGCCGTCGGAGCCATCCCCCGAGCCCCCGGGGCCGTCGGAACCCGCCGCCCCGCGCAGCGTCTCCGACCTCGCCGGTGTGCCGTGACGGTCGTTGACCACGGAAACATCAGACCATTAGCTTGGGCCCTTTGACGACGGAGGACTCATGACGGTGCACGAACCCGCCCTCGGACGCTACTACGAGGATTTCCAGGTGGGCGATGTCTACCAGCATCCCCTCGGCCGCACGATCAGCGAGGCCGACAACACCTGGTTCACGCTGCTGACGATGAACACCAACCAGAACCACTTCAACGCGCACTTCGCGGAGAAGGCCCCGGTCGGCAAGATCATCGTCAACTCGGGCCTCACCGTCGCCATCATCCTGGGGCTGTCCGTTATCGACGTGAGCCAGACGGCGCTGATGAACCTGGGCTGGGACAACATCCGCCTCACCCACCCGGTGTTCATCGGCGACACCTTGTACGCCGAGTCGCTGGTGACGGAGAAGCGGGAGTCCCAGTCACGGCCTTACGCGGGGATCGTCACGTGCCGGACACGGGGCTCAACCATGATGGGGACGAGGTCCTCTCGTGGACGCGCACGGTAATGGTCTACAAGCGATCGGCACCGCACGACAAGGGCTACTTCCCGGTGGCGAAGAACGGGCCGATGGCTTGAGCGCGGGTGGGGGGGGGGGGGGGGGGGGGGGGGGTGGTGGGGGGGCCGGGCGGGGGGGGGCCCCCCCCCCCCCCCCCCCCCCCCGACAGGGAGTCAGTTTGCGCGTGGCCAAGTGCAAGGGGTCGGTGACCTGCCGTCCTCCGAGCCCAAGACGCGATCAAGACCGGTGGCTGAGGCAAGGGCGCTCCAGGTAGGCGTCCCGGCGCTAGCAGGCCTGCGTGTGCCCATCAACGTGCCTGAGCCTGACGCTCGCGGGCATGCGTCTGGCATCAGGGGCCTTCCGGCCACCAGTGAGCCTGCGCCTGGCATCAGTGGCTCGCGTCTGATGCCGGTGCGCCTGCGTCTGGCATCGGTGGGAAGTCAACGGGCGTGCGGCTGGCATGAGCGGGGCTGCATCGACGTCGGCGGGCGTGCGCCTGACGCGAGCGGGCTCTGCATTGACGTCGGCGGGCGTGCGTCTGACACTTAGCGCTTCCTCAAGCCAGCAGCGGCGCCGGTCCTAGTCGATGTCGAAGGTCCTCAGTACCAAGCCCGTCCGAGGCTTCGGGCCGAAGGAGGTGGACTTGCGAGGTACCCGTTCCCCCTCTGCCGCCACGGCGAGCACCTCGCCGACCGCCAAGGCCCGCAAGATGACCGCCGTGCCCTGCGTCTCCACGGCCAGCCGTACGGCGGCCGCGGCGTCGTGGTGCACGATCCGCACCGAATGCTCGTCGTCCTGCATGCCCCACACCTTCGGCAGCACGAACTCGGCCAGGACGGCAGTGTTGAGCGCGTTCCAGCGGTCCGAATGCTCGGCGGGCATGGCGTGGGCGAGTTGCAGCGGGTCGGGGTCGGCCATGAGGTGGAAGCCGTCCTCTCCGCCGAGGAGGAAAGCGGGTTCGGCGGCGGCATCGAGGGCTTCCAGGCCGGCGGGGAGCGAATCGAAGTCGTGTACCTGCCAGGCGCCCTTGGCGCGGGCGGCGGCCTCCGACAGGGCCAGCCCCGGGATGACGCGGTGGATGGCTTTGAGGTCGGGCGGGTAGGCGTCGGAGTCGACGAGGAGAGCGAGACCGAAGTCCCAGGGGCCGTCACCGCGGCCGGCGGCGCGTTCGCGGCGCTGCAGCTCGCGGTAGGTGGCGTAACGGTGGTGCCCGTCGGCGATGAGCGCCTGCTTGCCGTGGAGGTGGGCGTTGATGTTCGCGATGGCGTCGGGGTCGGTGACGGCCCACAGGCGGTGCCGTACGCCGTCGGAGGTCTGCGTGTCGACGAGAGGCTCGTCTGTCATCGACAGGTCGGGGCCGCCGGAGTAGAGCAGGAAGATGGGCTCCAGGTTGGCCTGGGTGGTGCTCATGAGCGCCAGCCGGTCGGCCACGGGGCCCGGCATGACGTTCTCGTGGGGGAGCACGATGCCCTGCGACGGGTCGGCCAGGCCGACGTCGCCGATGAGGCCGCGCTGGAGCACGCCGGGCCCGCTCTGCTCGTAGACGTAGAGGCCGGGGGTGTCGTCGGGCACCAGGACACCCTTGGCCAGCCATTCCTGGAGGGTGTCGCGCGCCTGGTCGTACCTGCGGTCGCTGCCGCTGGGCAGGATCAGGCGGACCACGTTGTCGGGGTGGAGTTCGAGCAGCTCGTCGACGTCGGAGTCGGAGATCAGATCGTAGGGTGGGGAGGTCACCTTGGCCGGGTCGTCCACGGCGAACCGGACTCCGCGGAACGGACGTAGCACGAGCCCATCGGGCACCGGCAGTTCGGGTGTCGCCATATCGGGCATGTTCCCACATAGCCGGTGGAAGTCGTGAGGAGGCCCCAGACCATGACCGATCCCGAGGGTGATGTTTACGACTGGTATCAGCGCGGGGTGCGGTTGCTGAGCGAAGGGAGCCCGGCTGCCGCGGCTGCCCTCCTCGAGCGCGCCGCACTGGCCGAGCCCGAGTCACGCAGCATTCGTGAGGCGCTGGCCAGGGCTCAGTTCAATTCGCGGCAGTATGCCCTGGCCGCCGAGAGCTTCCGGAGGATCGTCACGGCCAACCCGGCGGAGGATTACGCCTACTTCGGGCTCGGGCTGGCGTTGTGGCGGACGGGGGACATGGAGGGGGCTCAGGAGCCGCTGGCGATCGCGGTCGCCATGCGGCCCGACGAGCGTCACTACGCCCAGGCGCTGCGCAGCGTCCGGGCCACCTTGCAGGCTCGTCGGCGGAGCGCGTGACGGGTGGCGGTGTCGGGTTGGCCCGGAGCGCCGCCGGGTGGACCGGCCGGAGCGCGGGGGTGCTGGGCGGGCGTTCTGGAGGTGAGTTACGAGTGAGCGGGGGCGCGGCCTCGGACGGTTGAGTGAGGTGGTGGTCAGGTGAGGGTGGCGGCAGCGGGATGAGCGGCCTCAGTCGGCGAGCCGCCGTCCCGTCGGGTGGTGGCGTCGAGCACTGCCCTCAGGGGGTGGCGCGGTCGGCGTTGGCCAGGATGGCGTCGCGCATGAAGACCGCCAGCCCCGGCGCCGCACGGTCGATGGTGGCTGTGAAGCGAGGATCCGCCACGTACATCTCCCCAAGCCCCCGATGGATCTCATACGTGCAGTCGTAGCACCACCGGGTCAGCAGCCGCCGGTGCTCCTCCGCCAGCTCCATCGCCGGTTCGCCGGTGGCAGGGGCGCCCGAGCGCAGCAGGTCCGCCATGCGGTTCGACAGGTCGCCGAAGGCTGTCGTGAACTGCTGCCAGTCCTGCTTGCCGTAGGACGACATGCGGCGCTGGGACTGCGTCCAGGCGTCGGTGCCGCCCCACCGCTGCTCGGCCTCGGCGGCGTAGTCGTCGGGGTTGAAATCGCCGAACAGTTCGACGCGTTCCTCAGGTGTCATGACCACGACGCTAGAGTCTCACGCAGCGTGAGAGTCAAACGGAGGCCCTGTGCTGATCGACGGCTACGACACCCTGCTGCTCGACCTCGACGGGGTCGTCTATCTGGGGCCGCAGGCGGTGGAGGGGGCTCCTGAGGCGCTGCAGCAGGCGCAGAAGACGACGAAGCTGGCCTACGTCACGAACAACGCCTCCCGGACTCCTGCCGCCATCGCCCAGCATCTGCGGGAGCTCGGTGCTCCTGCTGAGGCGGGTGACGTGGTGACGTCGGCCCAGGCGGCGGCGCGGCTCATCGCGGAGCGGGTGCCCGCGGGGGCGAAGGTGCTGGTGGTCGGCGGCACCGGGCTGCGGCAGGCGCTCAGGGAGCGTGGCCTGCGGCCGGTGAGCACGGCTGCGGAGCGGCCGGCGGCGGTGGTGCAGGGGATCGCGCCGGGGATCTCGTACGGGTTGCTGGCCGAGGGGACGCTGGCGGTACGGCAGGGCGCGCTGTTCGTGGCGTCCAACGGGGATTCGACGATGCCGACGACCCGGGGGGAGCTGCCCGGCAACGGGGCGATGGTGCGGGTGATCGCGGCGGCAACCGGGGTGGAGCCGGTGTACGCGGGCAAGCCTCAGCCGCCGCTGCATCGGGAGTCGATCATCCGGACGGGGGCGGAGCGGCCCCTGGTCGTGGGGGATCGGCTCGATACCGACATCGAGGGGGCGACGGGGGCGGGGGTCGACAGCCTGCTGGTGCTGACCGGGGTGGCGGCTCCCGTCGATGTGCTGACCGCCGTGCCCCGGCATCGGCCTACCTACATCGGGCGGGATCTGTCGGCTTTGCACGCGCCGTACTCGGAGGATGAGGTCGGCGGGTGGCGGGCCGAGTGGCGTGGGGGACGGTTGCACGTGGAGGGGGACGGGGAGTGGATCGTGGGGCTCCGGGTGGCGGCCAGGGCGGCTTGGGAGCGCGACAACACTGACCCTGCGGCGGTGGCGCCGGCGTTGGAACGGCTCGACCAGGTGCTCCATGGGGCGGGGCGAGGTGGAGGGGCCACGGCATAGCCCGGGGAAGGCGGCGAGGCAGCACAAAAGCCACTACGCCACCCGCTGCCCGGTCTGCCGCGCGAACTGCCACACCCCCACCCCCAGCAGCCCCGCCGAAGCCAGCCCCAGCACCCCCAAAGCTACGGGCACCTCTCCGCCCCATCCCTCCATCACCAGCAGCCGCATCGCCTCGATCGCGTACGTGAGCGGGTTGGCCCGCGCGATCGGCTCCATCCACCCGGGCATGGAGTCCACCGGTACGAACGCGTTGCTCATGAACAGCAGCGGCAGCGTCGCGAACCCCGTGACCGCGAAGAACGTCCCGTGGGAGGGCACCGCACAGGCCAGGGCCAGGGCGGCCGAGGTGATCGCGAGGGTGAGCAGCGCCGTGGTCACCAGGATCCCGAGCACGCCGAGCACCCCGGTCGCCGGCCGTACGCCCAGGGGGAGGGCGACGAGCAGGATCACGATCACCTGCGCCGAGTTCATCCCCACCTGGAACACGAACCGCGACAGCAGGATGGACCCGCGCCTGATCGGCATGCTGAGCAGCTTGTCGAGGTAGCCGGTCTCCTTGTCGAACAGCAGCGGCATCGCGGCCGTCACGCTGTTGCCGACGACGGTGAAGGCGATCACGCCGGGCAGGGCGAAGGCGATGTAGTCGTCGATGACGACGGCCCCCGACAGTCCTCCGGCGAAGAAGACGAGCCAGACCGCGGGCTGCAGCACGCTGAAGAGCAGGTTCAGCCGCTCGCGGAAAAGGATGATCACCCAGCGCCTGGTCAGGGCGAGGACCTCCTGGGTCATCAGGACACCTCCCGTCCGGTGTGGGCGAGGAAGACGTCGTCGAGGGTGTGCACGCCGAGCGCCTCCTTGAGTTCGGCGGGTGTGCCGGTGACGACGGTGCGGCCGTGGTCGATGATCGTGAGCCGGTCGCAGAGCCGGTCGGCCTCGTCCATGTAGTTGGTGGCCAGCAGGACGGCGACGCCGAGGGTGCGGATGTGCTCCCACACGTGGTGGCGTGACTGCACGTCGAGGCCGAGGGTGGGTTCGTCGAGGATGAGCAGCTCGGGCCGGTGCAGCAGGCCGCAGGCGAGTTCGAGGCGCTTCTGCATGCCGCCGGAGTACTCCTGGACGAGCTGGTCGGCGTGTTCGGTGAGCCCGACGAGGTCCAGGACCTCGGCGGCGCGCTCCTTCACGCGTTTGCGCGGCACGTGGTAGAGCGACGCCTCGATCTCGGCCTTCTCGCGGCCGGTGAGCAGGTAGTAGCCCATGGGGGAGACCTGCTGCATGACGTAGCCGATGCTCCGCCGTACGGCGTCGGGGTCGTCGCGGATGTCGTGGCCGCACACGCGGGCGGTGCCCGAGGAGGCGGGCAGGAGCGTGGCGAGCATGCGGATGGTGGTGGTCTTGCCCGCGCCGTTGGGGCCGAGCAGGCCGACGATCTCGCCGGGCGCGATGTGGAGGGTGAGGGCGTCGACGGCGGTGCGTTCGCCGAAGGTGCGGCTGAGTGCCTCGGTCTCAACGATCATTAAGACCTCCCGTAACAGTTAACGCAAGAGTTAACTATAGCAGGCGGCGCAGGCGCAACAGGTCACCGAAGCTCGCGTCGATCTTGACCTTGCCGGTGAGCAGGGCGCGGGCCATGTCCAGCTCGCCGTCGACCAGCCTGATGAGGTCGTCGCTGGCCATCGTCAGCTTGATGTCGGCCTTGGCGTCGTCCGGCGCGTCGAAGATCTCCAGCCGGCCGTCGTGGATGCGGCCGTGGAAGGTCACGTCGAGGTCCGGAATGCGGCAGCTGACCGTGCGATCCACGACGTGCTTGGCGCGGTCCGCCTCGCCGATCTCGTCGAACTGCGCGACGAGCTTGACCAGAGCCTCGCGGCACTCCTCGACGCTTGCCATGTGGTGCATCCCTTCGCAGGTCGATATCCGAGAACGTATCCCGGTGTCGACTGTTTGAACGTGCGACAGACCGGGTCGAGTGCCGGGTGCGTTACGGTCGTCTCATGAGTGATGAGCGGGTCGACGCGGTCGTGCGCGGGCTCGACCGGGTTGCCGAGCTGCCGGTGGGGGAGCAAGTGGCGGTTTTCGAGCAGGCGTGCTCGGCGCTGGAGGAGGCCCTGGCCTCGGCGGAGGCATGATCACAGTGCTCGGAGCACGAGGGTGAGCCGCCGGGTCAGGCTCGACGCCGAACTGGTCCGCAGGGGGCTGGCCAGGTCCAGGGAGCAGGCCGCCCAGCTCATCGAGGAGGGACGGGTCGCCGTCGGCGGCCAGGTCAAGACCAAGCCCGCCACGCAGGTCGGCACCGACGCGGCGGTCGTCGTCAGCACCGACGAGGGCCCCGACTACGTTTCGCGCGGAGCGCACAAGCTGCTCGGCGCGCTGGAGACCTTCAAGGCGCTGCGCGTCGAGGGCCGCCACTGCCTCGACGCCGGAGCCTCCACCGGCGGCTTCACCGACGTGCTGCTGCGCCACGGCGCCGCGAGCGTTCTCGCCGTCGACGTCGGCTACGGCCAGCTGGCCTGGAGCCTGCGCACCGACGAGCGCGTGACCGTCATGGAGCGCGTCAACGTGCGCGACCTGACGCCCGAGATGATCGGCGACGTCCCGCCGAGCCTGATCGTGGGCGACCTGTCGTTCATCTCGCTCAAACTCGTCCTGCCCGCCCTGACGCGGGTCGCCGCCGCTGACGCCGACTTCGTCATGCTGGTGAAGCCGCAGTTCGAGGTGGGCAAGGAGCGGGTCGGCGCCGGTGGCGTCGTGCGCGACCCCGACCTGCGGGCCGATGCCGTACGGCAGGCGGCCGCGGCGGCGCGGCAGCTGGGCCTGACGGTCCGCGGCGTCACCTACAGCCCGCTGCCCGGACCGTCGGGCAACGTCGAATACCTGCTGTGGCTGGGCAAGGGGCAGGGCGAACCACCGGTCGACGACATCGAGGCCGAGCTGCTGCGAGCCGTGGCGGAAGGGCCGCAATGAAGCGAGGGATGCGCGTGCCGTACACCAGTGGCACCAGGATCGTCCTGGTCAGCGTGCACACCGGCCGCGAGGCCGCCATCGACAGCGCACGGCTGGTGATCGGCCGGCTGCTCGCGGCGGGCTTCGTGGTCAGGGTGCTCGACACCGAGGCCCGCGAGGTCGGCTGCTCCGGCGTCGAGGTGGTGTGCTGCGAGCCCGAGGCCGCCAAGGACGCCGAGATGATGATCGTGCTCGGCGGCGACGGCTCGCTGCTGCGCTCGGCCGAGGTGGCCAGGCCCGCGGGCACCCCGCTGTTCGCCGTCAATCTCGGGCACGTCGGCTTCCTGGCCGAGGCCGAGGTGGAGAACCTCGAGGCGGCCGTCGACAGCCTGGTCGCCGGGCGCTACGACGTCGAGGAACGCCTCACCATCGACGTGGTGGCCAGGCAGAACGGCACGCTCATCGCCGACACCTGGGCGCTCAACGAGGCCACCGTGGAAAAGCGCGACCGCATGCTGGAGGTCGTCGCCGAGATCGACGGCCGCCCGCTGTCGCGCTGGGGCTGCGACGGGGTGATCTGCGCGACGCCGACCGGCTCGACCGCCTACGCGTTCTCGGCGGGCGGCCCGGTCGTGTGGCCCGAGGTCGAGGCGCTGCTGATGGTGCCGATCAGCGCCCACGCGCTGTTCGCCAAGCCGCTGGTGGTCTCGCCGCGCTCGACGCTGGCGGTGGAGATCCTGCCCGAAACGCCCGGCGGGGTGCTGTGGTGCGACGGCCGCCGCCGCTTCGACCTGCCCGCGGGCACCCGCGTTGAGGTGCGCAGATCCGACACGCCGGTACGGCTGGCGCGAATCCAGGGTTTGGAGCACACCGGAGCGCCTTTCACCGATCGGCTCGTCGCGAAATTCGAGCTTCCGGTGCAGGGATGGCGTGGCAGGGTGCGTCCCTGAGACCCTTGATGCGCGGTCAAGTGCGTCCTGTTGAGCGTAGGATCACATGCGCACAGGTGTTCGGAGCGACGGGAGTGTGCGGTGCGACCAAGGGTCGAGGAGGTCCGCATCCAGGGGCTCGGCGTCATCGACGAGGCCGTGCTGCAGCTATCGCCGGGCTTCAACGTGGTCACGGGCGAGACGGGCGCGGGCAAGACGATGGTCGTGACCGGCCTCGGGCTGCTGTTCGGCGGCCGGGCCGACCCCTCGCGCATCCGGCCGGGCGCCGATCGCGCGACGGTCGAGGGCACGCTCGTCATCGAGGCGGGCGGCCGGGTGGCCCAGCAGGTCGAGGACATCGGCGGTGAGGTCGAAGAGGGCGAACTGATCATCTCACGTACGGTGAGCGCCGAAGGCCGCTCGCGCGCGTGGTTGGGCGGCCGCACCGTCCCGGTCGGCACGCTGACCTACCTCGCCGACGACCTGGTGGCCGTCCACGGCCAGATGGACCAGCAGCGCCTGCTGCAGGCGGCGAGGCAGCGCGCCGCCCTCGACCGCTACGCCGGCGAGGACCTGGTCAAGCCGCTGCGCGCCTACCGCCAGTCCTACAAGCGCCACAAGCAGGTCTCCGCGCTGCTGGAGGAGCTGACCGCCAAGGCGCGCGAGCGGGTCCAGGAGGCCGACCTGCTGCGCTTCAGCCTCGACGAGATCGAGAAGGCCGCCCCGAAGGCGGGCGAAGACGCCGAGCTGCGGGAAGAGGAGGAGCGCCTCTCCCACGCCGACACGCTGCGCACCGCCGCCACCACCGCTCACACCGCCCTGCTGGGCGACCCCATGTCCGACAGCGCCTTCGACGTGATCGCCCTGCTCGGGCAGGCGCGCTCGGCCATCGAGGGGGTTCGCGACTTCGACCCGTCGCTGGGCGGCGTCGCCGAGCGCCTGGCCGAGGCGGGCTACCTGATCTCCGACGTGGCCACCGACCTGGCCGCCTACGCCGAGTCCATCGAGGCCGACCCCGTACGGCTCGGCGTCGTGCAGGAACGCCGCTCCCTGCTCACCGGCCTGATCCGCAAGTACGCCGACTCCTCGGAGGGCGTGCTCGCCTGGGCCGAGCAGGCCGCCGCCCGCCTGACCGAGCTGGAAGGCGACGACGACCGCATCGGCGAGCTCCAGCGCGAGTACACCGAGCTCACCGGCAAGCTGACCGAGCTGGCCTCCGAGCTCACCCGCATCCGCCAGTCAGCCGCCGAGCGGTTCGGCGCCGCCGTGACCGAAGAGTTGACCGCGCTGGCGATGCCGCACGCGCGGGTTGTGGTGCATCTCACACAGAGCGCGGAGTTCGGGCCCGAGGGCGTCGACGAGGTCGAGCTGCGCATGGCCGCCCATCCCGCCGCGCCCCCGCTGCCGCTGCACAAGGGCGCCTCGGGCGGCGAGCTGTCACGCGTCATGCTGGCGATCGAGGTCGTGTTCGCCGGCGCCGACCCGGTGCCCACGTTCGTCTTCGACGAGGTCGACGCGGGTGTCGGCGGCAAGGCGGCGGTGGAGATCGGCCGGCGCCTGGCCAGGCTGGCCCGCACCGCCCAGGTGATCGTCGTCACCCACCTGCCCCAGGTGGCCGCCTTCGCCGACCAGCACCTGGTGGTCGAGAAGGCCTCCGACGGCAGCGTGGTGCGCAGCGGCGTCGTCGCGCTCAGCCACGAGAGCAGAGTGCGCGAACTGTCGCGCATGCTGGCGGGGTTGGAAGATTCCGAACTGGGCAGGGCGCACGCGGAGGAATTGCTCGCACTGGCCGCAGCCGACAGGTGATCCTGCGTGACGTAACGGACACGCCGCGCAGTGCTTGGCCCCCGGACTGCTGGGCTCTGGCAGGATGGTCTTGATGAAGGTACCCGGGAGCAGATTGCCGGGCCTCCGCAGCAGGAAGGGCAACGACCTTCCCGGACTGACGGCAGTGGCGAGAATCGATCGCCGGACCAAGAGGCTGACCAAGCGTCTGAAGGCCGGCGAGATCGCGATCATCGATCACGTCGACGTCGACCGAGTGAGCGCGGAGGCCCTGGTCGCGTGCGGTGTCGCCGCGGTGGTCAACGTGGCCGCCGGGTGCAGTGGCCGCTACCCCAACCTCGGGCCCCAGATCCTCGTCGAGGCGGGCGTGCCGTTCGTCGACAACGCCACCCCCGAGCTGTTCGAGCGGATCAAGGACGGCGACGTCGTCCGGGTCCACGAGGGCGTCGTGTACCTCGACGAGGAGATCGCCGGCAAGGGCGACGTGCAGACCCCCGAGAGCGTCGAGGCCGCCATGGCGGAGGCCCGCGCCGGGTTGTCGGTGCAGATCGAGTCGTTCGCGGTCAACACCATGGAATTCGTCCGGGGTGAGGGCAAGCTCCTCATCGACGGCGTCAGCGTGCCCGAGATCAGGACCATGGTCGAGGGCCGCCACGTGCTCATCGTGGTGCGCGGCCACCACTACCGCGAAGACCTGGCCATGCTGCGTCCCTACATCAGGGAGTTCAGGCCGGTCCTCATCGGCGTCGACGGCGGCGCCGACGCTCTGCTCGAGGCGGGCTACCTGCCCGACATGATCATCGGAGACTTCGACTCCGTCTCCACCAAGGCGCTGACCTGCGGCGCGGAGCTCGTCGTCCACGCCTACCGCGACGGCCGCGCCCCCGGCCTCGAGCGCGTCCACCAGCTCGGCCGCGAGGCCGTCGTCTTTCCGGCGATCGGCACGAGCGAAGACATCGCCATGCTCCTGGCCGACGACAAGGGCGCAGAGCTGATGGTCGCCGTCGGCACCCACTGGACCCTCGAGGAGTTCCTCGACAAGGGCCGCTCGGGCATGGCCAGCACCTGGCTGACCCGGCTGCGCGTGGGCAGCAAGCTGATCGAGCCCAAGGGCGTCAGCCTGCTCTACCGCAGCAGGATCTCCCTCAGCTCGCTGATCCTCCTGGCCCTGGCCGCCCTGGTCACCATGGGCGTCGCGCTCGGCGTGTCCCCGCTCGGCCAGACCTGGCTGAACGGGCTGCAGGACTTCTGGAACGGCTTCATCTTCTGGCTGGTCGGACTCTTCTCGTGATCGATTTTCGCTATCACCTCGTCTCCATCGTGGCCATCTTCCTGGCCCTGGCGACGGGCATCGTGCTGGGCACGACCCTGCTGCAGGAGCCGGCTCTCGAGTCGGCCAAGCAGGTCACCGACACCCTGACCGCCGAGAAGCAGGAGCTGCGCACCCAGCTCGACGCTCTCAACCGGCGCGAGAAGGGCAACGACGCCTTCGTCACCTCGATGACGCCGCAGCTGGTCTCCGGCGACCTGACCGGGCAGCGGCTGCTGCTGGTCGACATGCCGGGCGCCACCGCCTCCCTGCGCGAGCTGCAGGAGCAGGTGCTGCTGCAGGCGGGAGCGAGCATCGTCGGGCGCATCTCGCTGTCCGAGCGGTTCCTCGACTCCAACGACAACCTGCTCAACGAGTCGGCCACCACCCTCCAGCCGACCGGGGTGGCCTTCCCGCCCGACGCCACGCCGTACGACAAGGCCGGGATCGTCCTGGGCAACGCTCTGATGACCAAGGAAGACGCCACGGAAACGCTGGGCGGCCTGGCGCTCACCGCCTTCGAGAGCGGGGGCCTCATCTCCGTCGACGACGAGATCACCGCCCGCGCCACGCTCGCGGTCGTCTTCGCCCCCGAGACGCCCTTCCAGGGGGAGACGGCCGAAACGCAGGCCGCCGGGGTGGTCGCCCTGACCGACGGGCTCGACGCCTACGGGCGCGGCGCGCTCATCGCCTCCACGGTCACCTCCACCGCGACCGGCGGCGTGCTCGGGGCGCTGCGCGACGACGGCGACGCCTCCAAGCGGGTCTCCAGCATCGACACCCTCAATATGCCCGCCGGGCGCGTCGTGGTCGTCTACGCTCTGCAGGAACAGGTGGCCGGCGGAGCCGGCCAGTACGGGATCGGCACCGGCGCCTCCGCCTTCCAGCCGGCGGTGCCCGCGATCCCGACACCGACCCCCACCCTCTCCGGGAGCTGATCGTGGCCCGTGCGCTGCTGCACGCCCTGGCCGGCGCCGCCGTCGGCGCCGTCGCCGCCCGCGTCGCCTACACCGCCTTCACCCGGCGCGCCGGGGGCAAGGACGACCGGTGGAGCCGCACCAACCACCGCGGCGAGACGCTGACCCTGCTCGAAGGCCCCGCCCTGGTCGCGGGCGCGGCGGCCGGCGCGGCCCTGACGCCCGGCCTTCCCGGCCGCCTGCGATTGGCGGCGCTGGTGGCGGGCGCGGGCAGCGGCGCCCTGGGCGCCTACGACGACCTGTACGGCACGGCGTCGTCGAAGGGCTTCAAGGGGCACCTGAGCGCGCTCGCCCGCGGTGAGGTGACCAGCGGAGCGGTGAAGATCCTCGGGATCGGCGCCACGGGACTGCTGGCGGCGGCGCTCGCCCGGCCAGGGTCCGGTGGTTCCGGGTCCGGCGGGTCGGCGGTCGCTGGGTCCGGGTCCGGCGGCCTCTTCGACGTGCTGGTCAACGGTGCCCTCGTCGCCGGGAGCGCGAACCTGGCCAACCTCTTCGACCTGCGCCCCGGCCGGGCGGTCAAGGTGGGCCTGCTCGCCGGCGCCCCCCTGCTCGCCGCGGCCGTCCTGCGCGATCGGCCCGCCGCCGCGGCGCTGGCAGCCATCCCGCTGGGCGCGGCCGCCGCGCTGCTGCCGGAAGACCTGGGCGAGCAGGCCATGCTCGGCGACTCCGGAGCCAACGCCATGGGAGCCCTCATCGGGCTGGCCGCAGCCACCCAGCTGGGCCGTCCCGGACGGCTGGCCGTCCTCGGCACCGTCGCCGCGCTGACCGCAGCCTCCGAGAAGGTCAGCTTCACCAAGGTGATCGCGGGCAACCCGGTGCTCAACAAGATCGACATGCTGGGACGCCGGGCCGTCTGAGGTCCGAGACTGTCGCCGCCGTCTGCCAGGATGCATCTCTGTGGCGAAAGGACGGGGGGCTGAGCGAGTGAGCGGGCGGGCGGTCACAACGGTCGCCGGAGCGGCGCTGCTGATCGCGGCGATCACGATGGTCGCGCGGGTGATCGGCTTCGGCCGCTACCTGGTGCAGTCGGTCACCCTCGAGAACGGCTGCCTCAACTCCGCCTACAGCACCGCCAACTACGTCCCCAACATCGTCTTCGAGCTGGTCGCCGGGGGTGCGCTGGCCGGGATGGTCGTCCCCGTGCTGGCGGCCGCCGCGGCCGACCCCGCGAGGAAGGACGAGACCGGCCGCATCGCCTCGGCGCTGCTCACCTGGGTGACGCTGGTCCTGCTGCCGCTCACCGTGGCCATCGCGGTGTTCGCCGAACCCATCGTGCGCCTGCTCACCCCCTCCGTCATGCAGGGTTGCGACAGCGCCCAGGTCGTCGCGGTCGGCGCCGACATGCTGCTCGTCTTCGCGCCGCGCATGCTCTTCTTCGGCCTGGCCGTGGTGCTCTACGGCGTGCTGCAGGCGCACCGCCGCTTCCTCGGCCCCGCCCTGGCCCCACTGGTCTCCAGCCTGCTCATCATCGGCTCCTACCTGGCCTTCCTGCCCGTCTCCCACGGCGCCCAGGACGACCTGTCCGCTCTGACGGAGGCCGGCGAGCTGGTGTTGTCGGTGGGAGCCACCATCGCCGCCGCGGCGATGGTCGTCACCGTGCTCGGGCCTGTGGCCAGGCTCCGGCTGCGATGGCGGCCCACGCTCTCCTTCCCTCCCGGCGTCGCCGCCGAGGCGCGCAGGCTCGGCATGGCGGGGCTGGCCGTGCTCGTCGCCCAGCAGGTGACGCTGATCGTCGCGATCCGGCTGGCCAACAGCGTCGTCGGCGCGGTGCCGGTCTACAACTACGCGTGGGCGCTGCTGCAGCTTCCCTACGCCGTGCTGGCCGTCCCCATCGGCACCAGCGCCTTTCCCGCGCTGTCCACCAAGGCGGCCAACGGCGAGAAGGAGGGCTTCGACGCCCTGTCCGCCTCGACCACGCGGGCGGTGCTACTGCTGTCAGGACTGGCGGCCGGGGTGATGGCGGCGGTGGCGATCCCGACCGCCCGGGTCTTCCTGGAGGGCAGGAGCGGGGCGGAGCCGGAGATGATGGCCTGGGCCGTCGCCCTGTTCGCGCCCGGACTGATCGGATACTGCCTGCTGTTCCACCTCGGCCGGGTGCTCTACTCCTCCGGTCACGGGCGGGCCGCGGCCACGGCGACCGTCGCCGGGTGGATGGTCACGCTCGTGGCGCAGCCCGTGCTGGTGGCGGTGATGGACGAGCCGCAGCTGGTGGTGGGGGCGCTGGCGCTGGGCAGCACGCTCGGGATGAGCGTGGGAGGGGTGCTCATCTGCCTGGCCGTACGGCGGGCGCACGGGTCTCACGCCTTGGGCGGGCTCGGCCGGGCGCTGGCCGCCGCGGTCGTCGGGGCGGTCGTGGCGTTCTTCGCGGGCATGGCGCTGGCATGGCCGCTTCGTGAGGCGGGTGCCGCGGCGAGCCTCGCGGTGGCGGTGGGGGCGGCCGTGCTGGCGGGGGGCGGGTTCCTGGCGGTGGCCTCCGTGATCGACCGGGAGGACGCCAAGGCCGCGCTCGGACGCGTGCTGCGCAGACGCGGGGTGGCCGGCGGTGGGTGACGGCGTCGTGGGTGATGACGAAGGGGGAGAGGCTTCCATGGGAGAGTCGCTGCGGGTGGCGCTGGTTCTCGGCACCACCTCGGGAGGCACGGGCAGGCACGTGCGCATGCTGGCCGCCGGGCTCATCCGCCACGGTCACCGCGTCGTGGTGATCGGGCCCCGCAGCACTGAGGAGTCCTTCGACTTCACGGGAGCCGGGGCGCGCTTCGTCGAGGTGCCCGTCTCCGATCGGCCGCACCCGGTCAACGACGCCCGCGCCGTGGCGGCGATCCGGCGCGCCACCAGGGAGGCCGATGTCGTCCACGCCCATGGGCTGCGTGCCGGCGCGCTGGCGGCGCTCGGTCTCGTCGGCGGGCGGGCGAGGCTCGTGGTGACGCTGCACAACGCGCTCACTGCCTCGGGGGCGATCGGGGCCGTGTACGGGGTGCTGGAGCGGATCGTCGCTCGCCGCGCCGACCTGGTGCTGGGCGTCTCGCGCGACCTGACGGAGCGGATGACGGCGCTGGGAGCCCGCAGGGTGGACCTCGCGGTGGTGCCCGCGCCGCCGCTCAGGCCGACCAAACGAACGGCCGCCGAGGTGCGGGCCGAACTCCTGGGGGAGAACGGCGACGCGGCCCCGGGCGACGGAGCATCCGGTAGCGGGGGCCCGGGTGACGGAGCATCCGGCAGCGGGGCACCGGGCGACGGAGTGTCCGGCAGCGGGGCCCCGGGTGACGCGGGGCGTGTGGCGGCGCAGGAGGCCGCGGGGCGTCCCATCGTCCTGAGCAACGTCCGGCTGGCCCAGCAAAAGGGTCTCGACCTGCTCCTCGACGCTGCCCGCGGCCCGTGGCCCGAGCCGGTGCCGCTGTTCGTGATCGCGGGGGACGGTCCCCTGCGCGAGGAGCTTCAGCGTCGCATCGACGCCGAGCGGCTGCCCGTGCGCCTGCTCGGCTGGCGCGACGACGTGCCCGATCTGCTCGCCGCCGCCGACGTGGCGTTGTGGCCGAGCAGGTGGGAGGGGCAGCCGCTGTCGATGAGCGAGGCGCTCATGGCGGGCGTGCCCGTGGTCGCCACCGAGGTGGGCGGCATCCCCGACCTGCTCGCGGGTGCCGGGCTGCTGGTGCCGTACGGCGACGCGGAGGCGATGCGCCGCGCCGTACGGCAGGCTCTGGAGCGGTGGGAGGAGCTCGCGCGGGCGGCGGCCGAGCGCGGAAGGGCGCTTCCTGACGAGAGGGCGGCGATTGACGCAGTTTTGACGGTCTACCCCGTGAGGGGAAGATAAAGGGCTGCTACGGCGTTCCCCTATACTGCTTGGGTTAGGGAGGGGAGTATCCCTTCGCGGCAGCCTCGTCATCACGGTGCAGCCCGATTCCATCGGGCCCCCGGGGCTGCCGGTCCGCACGCTATCGGGCTGGCGGGAGAGACCTCCGGTCGTCTGTCATGCGCGCCGGAAGGTTAGTGAACCGTGGTCGTACCTATGTGGGCGTGGATCGCCGTCATCGCCGGATTGCTGGTCGTCATCGCCGTCGATCTATGGATCGTCGATCGCGGCGAGGCCAAAGAGTTCACCATGCGCCAAGCGGGCTTCTGGGTGACGTTCTACGTCGCCCTGGCGGTCGCGTTCGGCATCGTGATGTGGATCTGGGGCGGCGGCCAGGTGGCCGGGGAGTTCTTCGCCGGATACATCACGGAATACTCGTTGTCCGTCGACAACCTGTTCATCTTCTTCATCATCATGAGCAGGTTCGCGGTGCCGCGCGAATACCAGCACAAGGTGCTGCTGGTCGGCATCCTGATGGCGCTGGTCATGCGCGGCATCTTCATCGCGCTCGGCGCCACCGCCCTCGAGCGGTTCTCCTGGCTGTTCTACGTGTTCGGCGCCTTCCTGGTCTACACCGCGTTCAACATCGTGCGCGGCCACCTCAAGGGCGACGACGAGGAGTTCAAGGAGAACGCCCTGCTGCGCTGGGTGCGCAGGGCCTTCCCGACCACCCCGACCTACGTCGGCTCGAAGGTGACCGTCAAGATCGACGGCAGGCGCATGGTCACCCCGATGCTCATCGTGATGGTCGCCATCGGCTCCACCGATCTGCTGTTCGCGCTCGACTCGATCCCGGCCATCTTCGGCCTCACGCAGGACCCGTTCATCGTCTTCACCGCCAACGCGTTCGCCCTGATGGGACTGCGTCAGCTGTACTTCCTGCTGGGCGGTCTGCTGGAGCGGCTGGTCTACATCAGCTACGGCCTGGCGTTCATCCTCGCTTTCATCGGGGTTAAGCTGGTATTCCACGCGCTGCATGAAAGCGGCGTCGCGTGGGCACCTGAGATCTCGATCGCGGTCTCACTCACCGTGATCGCCGCCACGATGGTCATCACCACCGTGGCCAGCCTCCTGAAGTCCAGGAGCGACAAGAAGAAGGCCGCACTGCCGCAGGGGTAGCGAAACGGCCCGTGAGGCGCTTTGCTTGTGAGGTTGCGCCACGTGATAGGTAACATCACGGCAAAGCGCCAGTCCGTAGTCACCGTCTAAAGGTTGTCCGTGTCAGATTCCGCTAAGCCCGGGCGCGTTCGTCTCGCCCGTGGTGTCACTCCGTGGTTCCTTCCGACGGTCGCCGCGGCGGCGACCACTGCGCTGCTGTCCGCGAAGGACAAGCGCTGGGCGCTGGCTGCCGTGCCGCTCACGGCCCTCACGGGAGGCATGCTCTGGTTCTTCCGCGATCCCGAGAGGGAGCCCGGACTGGGCCGCGTCCTGTCGCCCGCCGACGGCGTCGTGCAGAGCATCGATCCCTGGCCCGACGGCCGCACCCGGGTCGCGATCTTCATGAGCCCGCTGAACGTCCACGTCAACCGCGCTCCCCTTGCGGGGACCGTCACTTCCGTGGAGCATGTGGCGGGTGGGTTCCTGCCGGCGTTCAACAAGGACAGTGACCAGAACGAGCGCGTGGTGTGGCATTTCGACACCGCGCTCGGCGACATCGAGATGGTGCAGATCGCGGGCGCGGTGGCGCGCCGGATCGTGCCGTACCTGACCGCGGGCGCCAAGGTCGTCCAGACCGAGCGCATCGGGCTCATCAGGTTCGGCTCGCGTGTCGACATCTACCTTCCCGAAGGCATCTCTCCGGCGGTCACCGTCGGGGAGAAGACGACAGCGGGGGTGACCAGAATTGACCGCGGCTGACGCGGGGCGCTGGGATGAGACCGCCGACGAGCCCCAGGGGCCCGTCGGAAAGGCTTTCCGGCTCTCGGCTGCCGACTCGCTGTCGCTGGGCAACGCCCTGTGCGGCTTCCTGTCCGTGTGCGTCATGGCCACGGCGGCGATCCAGTCGCTGCAGGCGGGCCACGGGCTGAAGGTCGAGCCGCGCTTCTTCGCGACCGCGGTCGTGCTCCTGCTCATCGGCGCCACCTGCGACCTGTTCGACGGCCTGGTGGCCCGGCGGTTCCGCGCCTCGGCCATGGGCGCCGAGCTCGACAACCTGGCCGACGTGATCAGCTTCGGTTTCGCGCCGGCCTTCATGGTCGTGATCTGGGGCAGCTCGTCCGGAGACCTGCAGCTGTGGAGCGTCCTGCTGGTCGCGGGCGCCATCCTGCTCGCCGGTGTCGTACGGCTCGCGCGTTTCGCCTGCGTCAAGACCAAGAGCGGCGACTTCATGGGCCTGCCCATCCCGATGGGCGCCATGACGGTCATCTCGATCATCATGCTCTTCACCACGCCCAACTACCTGGTGCTGGCCGCCCTGCTGGGCGTCGCGTGGCTGATGGTCAGCCGGATCGAGTACCCCAAGCCGAAGGGCCAGCTGCTGGCCGTCGTGCTGGCCTGGATCCTGGTCAACGTCGCCTTCCTGACCTTTTGGGTGGCCTTCCCCGAGAACGGCGACCTGCCCATCAAGGTCGGCGGCGCGATGCAGATCGCGCTGGTGGCGGCCATCCCGCTGCGCATGCTGTTCTACAAGCGCGAGAAGCGCAAGGTCAGCTGAACGACCGACGACTTCTTCTTCGATGGCCGGGGACATTTCCCCGGCCATCGGGTTTCATGGCCTCATGCGCGAGCACACCCGCACCTATTTCCTGGGCCGGCTGGCCGACGAGCTCGAGGCGCGGGGGCTGGAGGTGACGCTCCGGTCGAATCCTCCGGCGCTCAAGGTCAGCAGCGGGGAGTCGGCGATGCTCACCGAGACGGTCGACTGCGTGCCCCTGTCGGACGGCTGGTTCTACCGGTGGTCGTGGGGCGAGGTGCTGGGGCTGGCCGACGACCCGGAAGCGGCCGCGCAGCGCATCGCGCGGCTCTTCCGCGTCTGACCGACCGCCGACGCAGACCGCCGACCACGGACCGCCGACCACGGACCGGTCGACCGCCGCTACCAGCCGCGCTCCCGCCACTCCGCGAGCGACGGGCGCTCGGCGCCCAGCGTGGAGTCCTTGCCGTGGCCCGGGTAGAACCACGTCTCGTCGGGCAGCCGCTCGAACAACCGCTGCACCACGTCGTCGAACAGCTGCGTGAACCGCTCGGGGTCCTTGTTGGTGTTGCCCACGCCCCCGGGGAACAGCGAGTCGCCCGTGAACAGGTGCCCGTTGTAGTGGAGCGCGATCGAGCCGGGCGTGTGTCCGCGCAGGTGGATCACCTCCAGCTCCACCTCCCCGACGGCGATCTTGTCGCCGTGCTCGACGGTGCGGTCGGCCGTGACGGGCAGGGCGGGGGCGTCGAGCGGGTGGGCGGCTGTCTTCGCGCCGGTCACCCTGGCCATCTGCTCCAGCGCCTGCCAGTGGTCGCCGTGCTGGTGGGTGGTGACGATCGTGTCGAGCGTGCCGCCGTCGAGCAGGGCCAGCAGCCGGTCGGCGTCGTTGGCCGCGTCGACGAGGAGCTGCTGCCCGGTCGCCGTGCAGCGCAGGAGGTAGGCGTTGTTCTCCCAGGGACCCACGGCCAGCTTGGTGATCGTCAGCTCGGGAAGTTCGCGCACGTCGGCCGGCCCGCCGACCTGGACGTCGCCGCTGTAAGTCATGGGTACTCCTCTGGGGGTGCTGCGGGCAGATCGGCGGGCGCCGTGGTGACCATCCAGGGTGGTGGCGATGGCGGCTCGCCCTTACCGGACACCACACTAACCCCCTCGCCTGCCGACCGCCCCGTGAGCCAGGCCAGGACGTCCGTGGCCGTCCCGGTGACCGCCGGGCCGTCGCCGAGGCCGCCGAACACCCGGGCGTGCGGCGCCGACAGGCGGATCTCGCCGATCGTGCTCATGCCGTACGGCCAGCAGGCCAGGCAATCGTGCAGCTCCCGGAGGGCGAAGGGCTCGGGCCAGTCCCGCGGGCCGTACCCGGCGGCGAGGTCGACGTGGTGGTAGCGCACCTCGCGGATCCTGCGCACAAGTAGGTACCAGCCGGGGTGCGGCGGAGGGCGCATGCCGCTGACCGTGCCCTGCCATCCGGAGGCGGGCATCGAGGCGATCTCGTCGGCCAGCCGTACGGACGTCCGCGTGAGGTCGGCCAGCTGCTCGGCGGCGGGGCGGCCGGCGCCGGCCTCGATCTCTGCGTCACGGGTCTCGGGGGAGGGGTACTGCCGCGTCTCCTCGCCGGTGCGCGCCCAGGTGAGCAGGCGGACGATGCTCTCGGCGTTGCGGGACACATGGGTGAGCACGTGCCCGCGCGACCAGCCGGGAAGGGCGGAAGGGGCGGCCGTCTCGGCGTCGCCGAGGCGCGCGGCGCCGGCCAGGAGGTCGTCGGTGGCGTCGGCCAGTTCCCTCGCGAGCAGGGTGATGAGGGTCATGTGCTGATACTTCACCATGGCATAAAGCCGCACGCCGGAGGGTTGTACCCCTGAAGGCGGGGTGGCCCTTTCCGGGAAGCCGTAGTCTGGAGGGGCGGCTGATTTTGGCTGGCGCTTTCTGGCCGGTGGGTGGAGCGCGGCCCAAAATTGTCGGACCCCCCTCCTATCATCCCCGTGGACCTATCCACTCTCTACAGATCCGGGATCGCCGTGGCAGACCGCTTGATCGTGCGTGGGGCACGAGAGCACAACCTCAAGGACGTCTCGCTTGACCTTCCGCGAGACTCCCTGATCGTTTTCACCGGCCTGTCCGGCTCGGGCAAGTCGAGCCTGGCCTTTGACACGATCTTCGCCGAGGGCCAGCGGCGCTACGTCGAGTCGTTGTCCTCCTACGCCCGCCAGTTCCTGGGCCAGATGGACAAGCCCGACGTCGACTTCATCGAGGGGCTGTCGCCGGCCGTCTCCATCGACCAGAAGTCCACCAGCCGCAACCCCCGCTCGACCGTCGGCACGATCACCGAGGTCTACGACTACCTGCGGTTGCTCTGGGCCCGCATCGGCAAGCCGCACTGCCCGGTGTGCGCCAGGCCGATCGCGCGCCAGACGCCGCAGCAGATCGTCGACCGCGTGATGGAGCTCGACGAGGGCACCCGCTTCCAGGTGCTCGCGCCGGTGATCAGGGAGCGCAAGGGCGAATACGCCGAGCTCTTCCGCGAGCTGCAGACCAAGGGCTTCGCCAGGGCCCGCGTCGACGGCACCGTCATCAGGCTGGAAGAGCCGCCGACGCTGAAGAAGTACGAGAAGCACACGATCGAGGTGATCGTCGACCGGCTCGCGGTCAAGGCCTCCTCGGCCAGGCGGCTCAACGACTCGGTCGAGACCGCGCTGCAGCTGTCCGGCGGCACGATCACGCTGGAGTTCGTCGACCTGCCGGAAGACGACCCCAACCGCGAGCGCTTCTACTCCGAGCACCTCTACTGCCCCTACGACGACCTGTCGTTCGAGGAGCTGGAGCCGCGCTCGTTCTCCTTCAACTCGCCCTTCGGCGCCTGTCCCGAGTGCACGGGCCTGGGCACCAAGATGGAGGTCGACCCCGACCTGGTCGTGCCCGACCCCGAGAAGAGCCTCGACGAGGGCGCCCTGCACCCCTGGTCGGGCGGGCACACGACCGAATACTTCGGCCGCCTCATCGAGTCCCTCGGCCTGGCCATGGGCTTCACCATGGACACCCCGTGGGAGAAGCTGCCGAAGAAGGCGCAGAAGTCCCTGCTCCACGGGCACGACGAGCAGGTCCACGTGCGCTACTCCAACCGCTACGGCAGGCAGCGCGCCTACTACACGACCTACGAGGGCGTCATCGCCTGGGTGCAGCGCCGCCACGCCGAGGCCGAGAGCGACGCCACCCGCGAGCGCTTCGAGGGCTACATGCGCGAGGTGCCGTGCCCGGCCTGCAAGGGCGCGCGGCTCAAGCCGGTGTCGCTGGCCGTCACCGTGGCGGGCAGGTCGATCGCCGAGGTCTCGGGCATGTCCATCGGCGAGTGCGCCGGGTTCCTGGCCGAGCTGAAGCTGTCCGACCGCGACATGCAGATCGCCGAGCGGGTGGTCAAGGAGATCAACGCCCGCATGGGCTTCCTGCTCGATGTCGGCCTCGACTACCTGACGATGGACCGGGCGGCGGGCACGCTGGCCGGCGGCGAGGCGCAGCGCATCCGGCTGGCCACGCAGATCGGCTCGGGGCTCGTGGGCGTGCTCTACGTCCTCGACGAGCCCTCCATCGGCCTGCACCAGCGCGACAACATGCGGCTGCTCGACACGCTGATCCGCCTGCGCGACATGGGCAACACCCTGATCGTCGTCGAGCACGACGAAGACACGATCGAGGCGGCCGACTGGGTCGTCGACATCGGCCCCGGCGCGGGCGAGCACGGCGGCCAGGTCGTCGTCTCCGGCACCGTCCAGGACCTGCTGACGTCGGAGGAGTCGCTCACCGGCGCCTACCTGTCGGGACGGCGCTCCATCGCGGTCCCGCCGATCCGCCGCCCGCGCAACAAGAAGCGGCAGATCTCGGTGAAGGGCGCGCGCGAGCACAACCTCACCGGCGTCGACGTCGACTTCCCGCTCGGCGTCTTCACCGCGGTCACCGGCGTCTCGGGCTCGGGCAAGTCGACGCTCGTCAACGACATCCTCTACAACGCCCTGGCCAAGGAGCTCAACGGCGCGCGCACGGTTCCCGGCCGCCACTCCCGCGTCACCGGCATGGACCAGGTCGACAAGGTCGTCCACGTCGACCAGTCGCCGATCGGGCGCACCCCGCGCTCCAACCCGGCGACCTACACCGGCGTCTTCGACCACGTGCGCAAGCTCTTCGCCGCCACCACCGAGGCCAAGGTCCGCGGCTACCAGCCGGGGCGCTTCAGCTTCAACGTCAAGGGCGGTCGCTGCGAGGCGTGCTCCGGCGACGGCACGATCAAGATCGAGATGAACTTCCTTCCCGACGTGTACGTGCCGTGCGAGGTCTGCCACGGGGCCCGCTACAACCGCGAGACCCTCGAGGTCCACTACAAGGGCAAGACGATCGCCGAGGTCCTCGACATGCCGATCGAGGAGGCCCTGGGCTTCTTCGAGGCCATCCCGGCCATCAAGCGCCACCTCCAGACGCTCAACGACGTCGGCCTGGGGTACGTCCGGCTCGGACAGCCCGCCACGACGTTGTCCGGCGGCGAGGCGCAGCGTGTCAAGCTCGCCTCCGAGCTGCAGCGGCGGCAGACCGGGCGCACCATCTACGTGCTCGACGAGCCGACCACCGGCCTTCACTTCGAAGACATCCGGCGGCTGCTCGGTGTGCTCGGACGCCTGGTCGACGGCGGCAACACGGTCATCGTCATCGAGCACAACCTCGACGTCATCAAGACCGCCGACTGGCTCATCGACATGGGACCGGAAGGCGGCTCGCGCGGTGGCACCGTGGTGGCCACCGGCACGCCGGAAGAGGTCGCCATGGTCGAGGAGTCGCACACGGGGCGGTTCCTGAAGAAGATCCTCGAGCTCTGACCCGCGTACGGCGGGGCGTCGTGCCCCGCCGTACCCTCCGCGAGATCAGACCCCGGCGCGACGCCCGGCACGACGGCGGAAGGCGTCGCGTTCGAGCCACCACTCGGCGGCCAGCAGCGGCAACACCCAGCCCAGCCAGGTGTTCATGCCCGCGGCGGTCTCCATCAGCCACGCGGGATTGCCGGCGTAGCGGGGCACCTCCGACAGGCTGAGGATGGTGACCACGCCCCACAGGCGGTTGGTGATGATCGACATGCACAGCGCGAAGCTGCGCACCATCCACCTGCGGTGATCGGCGAAACGGCGGCGGCGGGCCAGGCGGAAGCCGACGAACGTGTAGCCCAGCCACAGCAGCGCCAGGAGCACGTCGCTGGCCATCGCCACCGGGCCGAACGGGGTGGCGACCCCGATGACCAGGCCCATCAGGCCCGACGGCAGCACGCCCGCGAAGACGTACACCCGGCCGATGCGGCGATGCGCCGCCGGATGGCGGTTGCGGAACCAGGGCCAGATCTGCAGGCAGCAGCTGACCATCGCGATCGAGCCGAAGACCACGTGCAGCGAGAGCATGACGAAGTGCGGGGGGAACCACTCGGGGGCGGGCACGCGTGACTGGGTGGCGTCCAGGCTGAGGTAGGGCGGCAGCGAGAAGGCCAGGAAGGCGGCGACCACGACGAACAGCGGTGCCACCCAGGGGCGGCGCCACCAGCGCGGTGCGGCGGGCGGGCGTCGTGGCGCGGTGATCGGGGCGTCGGGCGTTCCTGGATCGGGGGTGATCGTCGTCATGACCGTGACGGTGCACCGGGCCGCTGACCGCGCACCCACCGTGCGCCTACCGCGCGCTGACCGCGCGGGACCGGAGCGGGGCAGGCGACGGTAGGCGGCCTCCCGGTTCTGCGGGTTCCGACCTTTGATCTTGCCCCGCCCCCGGATCACGGACCGGCCACCCCCGCCCATAAAGTTGTATGACAGCAAAGGCCCCGTACAGCGCGGGCAACGGGGGAATCTGGAGGCAACATGTCGATCGGGGGTTCCGGCATGCCCGGAGTCGGGCGGCGCGAGGTTCTGGGCGCGGCCGGGGCGGCGGTGTGCGGTGTGGCGCTCTCCGGGTGCGGCGGCAACGCCAAGCCCAACGTCGCCGGCATCAAGGGCAAGGTGATCGCCAAGACGGCCGACGTGCCGGTCGGCGGCGGCGCCCTGATCGCCAAGTGGAAGATCGTCATCACCCAGCCCACCGCCGGCGTCTACAAGGCCTTCAGCGCCGCGTGCCCCCACAAGGGCTGCTCGGTCGGCAAGCCCAAGGACGGCAAGATGACCTGCCCCTGCCACGGCAGCCAGTTCTCCGCCGAGACCGGCCAGTGCCTCAAGGGCCCGGCCGACGCCCCGCTCACCGCGTACCAGGTGAAGGTCGAGGGCGACGGGCTCATCCTCGTCTGAACCGGTAATTCTCCCTAGTTCCACCACTTCCGTTCCGCCAGGCTGAACCAGCGTCACGGCGCGAGCCGTACCTGAAGAAGAAGTACCGACCTGGGAGGAACGGATCATGGGTGATACGACACGTCGCGCGGTGATGCTCGGAACCGGCGGCGCCGGCCTGGCGGCCGTGCTGACTGCCTGCTCCGGCTACGGTCAGCCGGCCGCCGACACCAGCGCGGAGGTCGAGCCCACCGGCGACTCGGGCGGCGGCGCCGAGTCGAAGGCGCCCAAGAAGAAGGCGGCGGGGCTGGCCAAGACCGGCGACATCCCCGAAGGCGGCGGCAAGATCTTCAAGGAACAGAAGGTCGTCATCACCCAGCCGAAGGCCGGCGAGTTCAAGGCGTTCAGCGCCACCTGCACCCACCAGGGATGCACCGTGGCCAGCGTGTCCGACGGCACGATCAACTGCCCGTGTCACGGGAGCACCTTCAACATCGCCGACGGGTCCGTCGCCAACGGGCCCGCCCAGAAGCCGCTCCCGGAAATGGGGATAAATGTGGACGGTGACTCGATCACCCTTTCATGAATTTTTAACGAGCCTGCGCTTGGGTTGATCGCATGCCAGAACAATCACAGACGCGCAGGGCCGTTATCGCGGGCGTGGGAGTCGGCGGGCTGGCCGTGGCCATCGCCGCCTGCGGTGGCGAGACCACCACCGGCGCAGCCACGAGCGGCGCCACCACCGAGGCCGCCTCGCCGACCGCCCCCGCCACCTCCGCCACGGCCACCAGCGGAAGCGGTGGCGGCAGCGGGAGCGGCGCACTGACCACGACCGCCGACATCCCCGTGGGGGGTGGCGCGGTCTTCAAGGACCAGAAGGTCGTCATCACCCAGCCGACGGCGGGTGAGTTCAAGGGGTTCAGCGCCGTGTGCACGCATCAGGGGTGCATCGTCGCCAGCGTGAGCAACGGGGAGATCGTCTGCCCGTGCCACGGCGGCAAGTACAAGATCAGCGACGGTTCCGTCGTCGCGGGGCCGCCGCCGAAGCCCCTTCCCGAGCAGGCGATCACGGTGGAGGGTGACTCCATCTCGCTGGCCTGACCTGGCTGGAGTGGGTCGCATCACCGAGCGCTGAGCCCGGGCGGGCGCCGTGCCGATCACGGCTCGCCCGGGCTCTGCCGCGTCCGGGACAGCAGATGCTCCGCCGTACGGCACGCGGCATGGCACCGGGGTTCTGGGGTCCCCCTGCCTTCCGGCGGCGACTCCGATTGTCAGTCATGGCCGATAGGCTCGGGGACGTGGCGAGCACCTTGAGTTTCAGGCCCCGACCGGGGTCCATCCCCGACGAACCCGGCGTCTACCGGTTCCGCGACTCGGGCTCCCGCGTGATCTACGTGGGCAAGGCCAAGAGCCTGCGGCAGCGCCTCAACTCCTACTTCGCCGACTTCGCCGCCCTGCACCCGCGCACCCAGACGATGCTCTCCACCGCCGCCGCCGTCGACTGGACCGTGGTCGGCACCGAGGTCGAGGCGCTGCAGCTCGAATACTCCTGGATCAAGGAGTTCGACCCCCGCTTCAACGTCAAGTACCGCGACGACAAGTCCTACCCCTACCTGGCGGTCACGCTGGCCGAGGAGTATCCCCGCGTCCAGGTGATGCGCGGCGCCCGCAGGAAGGGCAACCGCTACTTCGGGCCCTACTCCCACGCCTGGGCCATCCGCGAGACGGTCGACCTGCTGCTGCGCGTCTTCCCGGTGCGCACGTGCAGTTCCGGGGTGTTCAAGCGGGCCGGTCAGATCGGCCGGCCGTGCCTGCTCGGCTACATCGACAAGTGCTCAGCCCCCTGCGTCGGACGCGTGACCGAGCAGGAGCACCGGGCGCTGGCCGAAGACTTCTGCGACTTCATGGCGGGCAACACCGGGCGCTTCATCAAGCGGCTCGAGAAGGAGATGCGCGAAGCCGCCGGCGAGATGGAGTACGAAAAGGCGGCGCGCATCCGTGACGACATCCAGGCGCTGCAGCGCGCGCTGGAGAAGCAGGCGGTGGTGCTGGCCGAGGCCACCGACGCCGACGTGATCGCGCTCGCCGAGGACCAGCTCGAAGCCGCCGTCCAGGTGTTCTACGTGCGCGGCGGTCGCATCCGCGGCCAGCGCGGGTGGGTGGTCGACAAGGTCGAGGAGACCACGCCCGCCGAGCTCGTCGAACACTTCCTGCTGCAGATCTACGCCGAGGCCGAGATCCCGCGCGAGGTCCTGGTGCCGGCGCTGCCGCCCGACGTCGGCGCGGTCACCGAGCTGCTGGCCGAGCAGCGCGGCGCGCGGGTGGCGATCAGGGTGCCGCAGCGGGGCGACAAGAAGTCGCTCATGGAGACGGTCGAGCGCAACGCCAAGGAGTCGCTCGTCCAGCACAAGGTGCGCCGGGCCAGCGACCTGACCACGCGCAGCCAGGCGCTCCAGGAGATCGCCGAGGCGCTGGAGCTCGACCAGGCGCCGCTGCGCATCGAGTGCTACGACGTCTCCCACTTGCAGGGGGAGAACGTGGTGGCGTCGATGGTGGTGTTCGAGGACGGGCTGGCGCGCAAGAGCGAATACCGCCGGTTCGCGGTGAAGACCAAGGAAGGCGACGTCGCCTCGATCTACGAGGTGATCCAGCGGCGGTTCAAGCGCTACCTGGAGGAGCGGTCGGCCACCGGGGAGCTGGCGCCGGATCCGGGGGCGGGCGGGCTGACGTCCGACGACGCGGAGGTCTTCGAGTCGGCCGTCTCCGAGCCGCACCGCGTCACGGGCGCGGGGAGCGTCCGGGCGGAGCCCGCGCCCGTCGTGGTAGCCGAAGGGGCGCGCAAGCGGAGGCGGCGCGGCGAGGTGGAGCCGCTCGGCGACGAGGTCGACCGCGCGGCCGGTCCCATCGACCCCGAGACCGGCAGGCCGCGCAAGTTCGCCTACCCGCCGAACCTGGTGGTGGTCGACGGCGGCCCCGCGCAGGCGGCGGCGGCCCAGCGGGCGCTCGACGAGCTCGGCATCGACGACGTCAGCGTCTGCGGCCTGGCCAAACGCCTCGAAGAGGTCTGGGTGCCCGGCGACGACCAGCCCGTCATCATGGCCCGTTCGAGCGAAGGACTCTACCTCCTGCAACGGGTCCGTGACGAGGCGCACAGGTTCGCCATCACTTACCATCGTTCCAAGAGGGCCAAGAGCCTCAAGGAGAGCGCTCTCGACAGCGTGCCGGGCCTCGGGCCGGCACGCAAGCAGGCCCTCCTGAAGCATTTCGGGTCGGTGAAGCGGCTGCGCGAGGCGAGCGTCACTGAGATCTGCGAGGTCCAGGGCATCGGTCCCGCGATCGCCGAAGTGATCGTCGCGACTCTGAAAGGGGAGGGATAGGTCCCATGAGCGAGCCGGCATTCGTCATCGTCACCGGCATGTCGGGGGCGGGGCGGAGCACTGCCGCCAAGGCCCTGGAGGACTTGAGCTGGTTCGTCATCGACAACCTGCCGCCGGGCCTGCTGTTCGCCATGGCCGAGGAGGCGGGCCGGGTCAAGCTGGCCGCCGACAAGGTGGCCGCCGTGGTCGACGTGCGCAGTCTCGCCTTCACCACCGACCTCAACGCCGCCATCGAGGAGCTCGAGGGCCGCGGCGTGCCGGTGCGCGTCGTCTTCCTGGAGGCGGGCGACGAGGAACTGGTCAAGCGCTTCGAGAACGTCCGTCGCCCGCACCCGCTCCAGGGTGAGGGGCGGCTCGTCGACGGCATCGCGCGCGAGCGCGGCATCCTGCGCGAGGTGCGGGCCAACGCCGACCTCGTCATCGACACCTCGTCGCTCAACGTGCACGAGCTGCGCAACAAGATCGTCGCCTACTTCGGCGGCGAGCAGCGGCCCGGGCTGCGGGTCAACGTCGTGTCGTTCGGGTTCAAGTACGGCCTGCCGGTCGACGCCGACCTGGTGGTCGACTGCCGCTTCCTGCCCAACCCGCACTGGGTGCCCGAACTGCGGCCCATGAACGGCCTGGAGCCCCCGGTGCGCGACTACGTGCTCAACCAGCGGGGCGCCAAGGAGTTCCTCGACGCCTACGAGGAGGTGCTCGGAGTCGTCGCCGCCGGTTACACGCGCGAGGGCAAGAGCTACGCGACCCTGGCCGTCGGGTGCACCGGCGGCAAGCACCGCAGCGTCGCCATGGCCGAGCAGATCGCCGGCCGGTTGCGCGACCGCGGCATGGAGGTCCAGGTCAGCCACCGGGATGTGGGCCGCGAGTGACCGACGTACCCCACGCCCTCGGCGCCGCTTCCCCCAGCACAGTGGCAGGCACCGAGGCGGCTGCCGTCGTGTGCCCGTTTTCTGGTGATAGTGGCGGAGTTGTCATGGAGGGGCTCGACAACGGGGCTGCCGCCGTACGGCCCGCGGACGGGCACAGCGCGTCCGGCAACGGCGGCGCGGAGGAGCGGGCGGCGGCCGTGTCCCGCACGGGTGGCGCGGAGGAGCGGGCGGCGGCCATGTACGGCAAGGGCGGGATGGAGGGGCAGGCGGCGGCCCCGGGCAACGGGGGAGCGGCCGGGCATGACGCGGCCGTGACCGGCGAGGGGCGGGTGTCGGCCGTGCCGTCGAAGGAGCGGCCGGGGCCCGCGCGGGTGAGCGGCGGCCCCCGGGTGGTGGCGCTGGGCGGCGGCCACGGCCTGTACGCCTCGCTCTCCGCCCTGCGCGCCGTCACCAGCGAGCTGACCGCCATCGTCACCGTCGCCGACGACGGCGGCTCAAGCGGACGGCTCAGGCGCGAGCTCGGCGTGCTGCCGCCGGGCGACCTGCGCATGGCCCTGGCGGCGCTCTGCGGCGACGACGAGTGGGGCAGCACCTGGAGCGAGGTGGTGCAGCACCGCTTCAGGAGCGAGGGCGAGCTCCACGGTCACGCGGTCGGCAACCTGCTGATCGTGGCCCTGTGGGAGCTGCTCGGCGACCCGGTCAAGGGCCTGGAGTGGGTCGGCAGGCTCCTGGGCGCCCACGGCAGGGTGCTGCCGATGGCGAGCGTGCCGCTCGACATCGTGGCCGAGGTGGAGGTCGACGGGCGCGTCAGCACGGTCAGGGGCCAGGTGGCGTGCGCGCTCACCCCGGGCCGCGTGCAGTCGATCTCGCTGGTGCCCGAGAACCCTCCCGCCAGGCCGGAGGCGGTCGAGGCGATCATGGAGGCCGACTGGGTGATCTTCGGTCCGGGCAGCTGGTTCACCAGCGTGCTGCCGCACCTGATGGTGCCCGAGCTGGCCAGGGCGCTGCACGACACGAAGGCGCGCCGGCTGGTGACGCTGAACCTGGCGCCGCAGCCGGGCGAGACCGACGACTTCTCCCCGCAACAACATCTCGACGTGCTCCGGCAGCACGCTCCCGACCTACCGATCGACGTCGTCCTGGCCGACGCGCAGATCGTCGACGACCGGGGCGCGCTCGACAAGGCGGCCGCGGCAATGGGGGCGAGACTGGTCATGTCGGACGTTGCCGCGCAAGACGGATCGCCACGTCATGACCCACGACGTCTTGCCTCCGTCCTGGACGAGATTTTCCTCCAGAAGCGTTGATCCTGGTCGTCGCGCCCCAAAGGTGCGAGAGACTGCTGAGGAGCAAGTCTTAGTGGGGGAGGACTGACGCTTATGGCGATGACAGGTGTAGTGAAGGACGAGCTGAGCCGACTGCCGGTGTTGAAGCCTTGCTGCCGCAAGGCGGAGGTGTCGACGCTGCTGCGGTTCGCGAGCGGGCTGCACCTGGTCGGCGGGCGCATCGTGATCGAGGCCGAACTCGACACCAACGCCACGGCGCGGCGGCTGATCAAGGACATCGGCGAGGTCTTCGGGCACAAGGCCGAGGTCATGGTGCTCGCGCCCGCCGGGCTGCGCAAGGGCTCGCGCTACGTGGTGCGCGTCTACAAGGACGGCGAGGCGCTGGCCAGGCAGACGGGCCTCATCGACAACCACGGCCGCCCCGTGCGCGGCCTGCCTCGCCAGGTGGTCTCCGGCGCGTCCTGCGACGCCGAGGCGGCCTGGCGCGGGGCGTTCCTGGCCCACGGCTCGCTCACCGAGCCGGGCCGGTCGATGTCGCTGGAAGTGACCTGCCCGGGGCCGGAGGCGGCGCTGGCGCTCGTCGGCTCGGCGCGACGCCTGAAGATCCACGCCAAGGCGCGCGAGGTGCGCGGCGTCGACCGGGTCGTGGTGCGCGACGGCGACGCCATCAGCGCCCTGCTCACCCGCCTCGGCGCCCACGACAGCGTGCTGGCCTGGGAGGAGCGGCGCATGCGCCGCGAGGTGCGGGCGACCGCCAACCGGCTGGCCAACTTCGACGACGCCAACCTGCGCCGCTCGGCCCGCGCCGCCGTGGCGGCCGGGGCACGGGTGCAGCGGGCCCTGGAGATCCTCGCCGACGACGCGCCCGAGCACCTAGTGACCGCCGGACGGCTGCGCGTCGAGCACAAGCAGGCCTCGCTGGAGGAGCTTGGCCAGCTGGCCGACCCGCCGCTGACGAAGGACGCCATCGCGGGCCGCATCAGGCGGCTGCTGGCCATGGCCGACAAGCGGGCCTCCGACATGGGGATCCCCAACACGGAGGCGAACCTCACGGCCGACATGCTGGCGCCATGACAGGCGACGGCAAGCCGTTAACGAGGAGACGAACGGGTCGCGCGCGGGGCGGGCGGCCCGTTTGCTGTGTATGGGGGCGGCCTTTCATCCCCTGAGGCCCGATGGGCGGCCTCTGCGGCCCCTGACCCTCCTGAGCCCGTTGGGCGGCGTTTCACCCTCCTGGGCCCCGTTGGGCGGCCTTCGCCCTTCTCAGGCCCGGGTGCGGCGACGCAGGTGGAGGGCCACCGTCGTGAGGGCGACGGCAGCCGGGACGACGCCGATCAGCAGGAAGCCAGGCCTCTCGGCGAAGTCCTCCGCGGTCGCGCGAAGGGCCCCGGGCAGCGCCGCGACGACCCCGCCCACCGTGACGTCAACGCGGGTGATCTGCCAGGAACCGCCGACGACGGCGTAGGAGGCGGAGCGGATCGCCTGGGTGACGACGATGCCGAGGGCGAAGGCCGCGACGCCGTAGCAGGCGGCGATCGGCGCCGTCAGCGGGCCGGTAGGGCGGCACAGGGTCATGGCGTAGCCGACGACAAGCCCTTCGACGACGGTGTGCCCGAGAATCCACGGCAGGCCGTTGCCGACCAGCAGGACGCGCGGCAGCTCGTCGATGAAGCCCAGGGAGACGCCGAAGGCGGTGGCCGCCAGGAGGGCCGCGAAGGCGCCCACGACGACGCAGAGGGCGTCGCGTAAGACGGGGCGGCTCACCGGCCGGACTCGGGCTTCACAGGCCGGCCTCGGGCTTGTGCACCGGCACGGCGGGCTCGAAGGCGCCGCGGAAGCCGTCCTCGGCATCCGAGGCGGCACCGGATGCGGCACCGGAGGCGGTCACGGAGGCGCGACCCGACGCGCCACCCGCGGCGGCACCGGGCTCGGTGGCTTCGGCGGCGGGAGAGAACGCCTTGCGGCGCAGGCGCCGGACCCGCAGGCCCACGATGAGCGCCGCCGGCACGACCCCCGCGGCGAGCGTCCCCCAGAAGGCGCCGCCGGTCATGATCTCCGGATAGACGCGCAGGTAGGCGAGGGCGCGCTCGCCGTAGGAGTGCGCGGGAAAGCCCATCTGGAGCATCGCGGCGAGCATCGCGACGATGACGCCGAGCATCCTGGCCACGACGGCGAAGACGACGGTGGCGGCGGCCAGCAGGTAGGTGCGCGGACGCACCGCGGCGACGGACAGCCCGATCACCAGGCCGCCGGCGGCGCCGAGCACGTAGAACGCGGACTTCTCGGGCGGCCCGAAGAAGTAGAGCACCAGCATCGGGATCTGCGGCTTGAAGTAGCCGTAGGCGCCGTAGAGGGCCATGGCGGCGATTGTCGCCATGAGGCCGGTCACCAGACCTCGCAGTAGTCCCGTACTTCGCGCTTTCATCGGCACCCCCGTGCTTAACTCTGACGAGTCCGGGCACTTTACTCGATCTCTGCAAAATCCGTCCAAAAAAGCAGGCAAAAGAGGGTGCACCCTGAAGAGGTCTAAACCAATCCGGTTCCGATAGGGTTCGTGCTTGAGGTTTCAGCCCGCATCACTAGAGGAGACCGGTTCCCGTGAGCATCCGCGTAGGAGTCAACGGCTTCGGCCGCATCGGCCGTAACTTCTGGCGAGCGGTGGCCGCCAGCGGCAAAGACATCGAGATCGTCGCCGTCAACGACCTGACCGACAACGCGACGCTCGCCCACCTGCTGAAGTACGACAGCATCCTGGGCCGCCTGCCGTACGAGGTGAAGGCGACCGCCGACGAGATCGTCGTGGACGGCAAGACGATCAAGGCCTTCGCCGAGCGTGACCCCGCCAAGCTGCCCTGGGGCGACCTGGGTGTTGACATCGTGGTGGAGTCGACGGGCTTCTTCACCGACGCCAACAAGGCCAAGGTGCACGCCGAGAACGGCGCGAAGAAGGTCATCATCTCGGCCCCGGCCAAGAACGAGGACGTCACCGTCGTCATGGGTGTCAACCATGACAAGTACGACCCGGCGAGCCACACGGTGATCTCCAACGCCTCCTGCACCACCAACTGCCTGGCCCCGCTGGCCAAGGTCCTCAACGACGCCTTCGGCATCGAGAAGGGCCTCATGACCACGATCCACGCCTACACGCAGGACCAGAACCTGCAGGACGGCCCGCACGGCGACCTGCGCCGCGCCCGCGCCGCCGCCCTGAACGTGGTCCCGACCTCCACCGGCGCCGCCAAGGCCATCGGCCTGGTGCTGCCGGAGCTGAAGGGCAAGCTCGACGGCTTCGCGATGCGCGTGCCGATCCCCACCGGCTCGGCCACCGACCTCACCGTGGAGCTCAAGGCCACGCCGAGCGTCGAGGAGATCAACGCCGCCTACAAGGCCGCCGCCGAGGGCCCCCTCAAGGGCATCCTCACCTACACCGAGGACGACATCGTCTCCGCCGACATCGTCACCGACCCGGCCTCCTGCATCTTCGACTCCGGGCTGACCAAGGTGATCGGCAACCAGGCCAAGGTCATCGGCTGGTACGACAACGAGTGGGGTTACTCCAACCGCCTCGCCGACCTCATCGAGCTGGTGGGCAAGGACCTCTGATGCTGCAAGACGTGAAGGGTCGGCGCGTCCTGGTACGCGCCGACCTCAACGTCCCCCTCGACGGGGACGTCATCACCGACGACGGGCGCATCCGCGCCTCCCTGCCGACCATCAAGGCGCTGCAGGAGCAGGGCGCGAAGGTCATCGTCTGCGCCCACCTGGGCCGCCCCAAGGGCGAGCCCAACCCCAAGTACTCCCTGGCACCGGTCGCCCGGCGCCTGCGCGAGCTGCTGGGCGGGCAGGTGGCCTTCGCGAGCGACACCGTCGGCCCCGAGGCCGAGGCGGTCGTCGACGAGCTCCGCGACGGGCAGGTCGCCCTGCTGGAGAACCTGCGCTACAACGCGGGCGAGGAGTCCAAGGACGAGTCCGTACGGCAGGCGTTCGCGCAGGAGCTGGCGAGCCTGGCCGAGCTGTACGTGGGTGACGGCTTCGGCGCGGTGCACCGCAAGCACGCCTCCGTCTACGACGTGCCCAAGCTGCTCCCGCACGCCATGGGCGACCTGGTCAAGGCCGAGGTCGAGGTGCTGAAGAAGCTCACCGAGAGCCCCGAGCGCCCCTACGTGGTCGTGCTGGGCGGCGCCAAGGTCTCCGACAAGCTGGGCGTCATCGCCAACCTGCTGACCAAGGTCGACCGGCTGCTCATCGGCGGCGGCATGGCCTACACCTTCCTCAAGGCCCAGGGCCACGAGGTGGGCGGCAGCCTGCTGCAGGAGGACCAGCTCGACCAGGTGCGCGGCTTCCTCAACGAGGCCGTCAAGCGTGGCGTCGAGCTCGTGCTGCCGGTCGACGTTCTGGCCGCCACCCACTTCGCCGAGGACGCCGAGCACGAGGTCGTCGAGGCCGACGCGATCCCGGCCGACCGCGAGGGGCTCGACATCGGCCCCAAGACGCGGGAGCTGTTCGCCTCCAAGCTGTCCGACGCGCGCACGGTCTTCTGGAACGGCCCGATGGGCGTCTTCGAGTTCGAGGCGTTCGCCGGGGGCACCAGGGCCGTCGCCGAGGCGCTGATCCGTTCCGAGGCCTTCACGGTCGTCGGCGGCGGCGATTCCGCGGCCGCCGTACGGAAACTTGGCCTTCCGGAAGACGGTTTCTCGCACATCTCCACCGGCGGCGGTGCCAGCCTGGAGTACCTCGAAGGTAAGACCCTGCCCGGACTCGCCGCTCTGGAGGACTGACCCGTGCGCAAGCCGCTCATGGCCGGCAACTGGAAGATGAACCTCAACCACCTCGAGGCCATCAAACTCGTCCAGCAGCTGGCCTTCGGTCTTTCGGACAAGGATTTCGACAAGGTGGACGTGGCCGTGCTGCCGCCGTTCACCGACCTGCGCAGTGTGCAGACCCTGATCGACGGCGACCGCTACAGGATCGTCTACGGCGCGCAGGACCTGTCGCAGTACGACGCCGGCGCCTACACCGGCGAGATCTCGGGCGCGATGCTCGCGCGCCTGGGCTGCTCCTACGTGGTGATCGGCCACTCCGAGCGCCGGCAGTACCACGACGAGGACGACGCGCTGGTCAACGCCAAGGTGCACGCCGCCCTGCGGCACTCGCTGACGCCGATCCTGTGCGTGGGCGAGGGGCTGCCGGTACGTCAGGCGGGCGGTCACGTGGCCTACACCCTGTCGCAGCTCGACGGCGGACTGCGCAAAGTCTCCGCCGAGCAGGCACAATCGATGGTGGTGGCCTACGAGCCCGTGTGGGCGATCGGCACGGGCGAGGTGGCCACCCCCGACGACGCCCAGGAGGTCTGCGCGGCGCTGCGGCAGCGAATCGCCGAGCTCTACGACGCGCAGGTGGCCGAAGGCGTCCGTATCCTTTACGGAGGCTCGGTGAAGTCCGGCAACATCGCCGGGATCATGGCGCAGACCGATGTCGACGGCGCCCTCGTCGGGGGTGCCAGCATCGACGCGGCCGACTTCGTCAAGATCTGCCGTTATGGCACCAACTGAGGCATAACGGGGGCGCGACTTGACAGCAGGTCGTACCCTCTAGAAGCAAGTTTGAATCGTCACGCGTTCAGAGCACCTGAAAGACAGGTTTACCGTGGTCATCGGAATCTCCATCGCCGTTATCCTGGCGAGCTGCCTCATGATCCTGCTCGTCCTGCTCCACAAGGGTAAGGGTGGCGGTCTCTCCGACATGTTCGGCGGCGGCTTCTCGTCGAACTTCGGTGGTTCCTCGGTGGTGGAGCGCAACCTCGACCGGCTGACCGTCATCACGGGCGCGGTCTGGTTCGTCTGCATCATCGCTCTGGGCCTGCTGCTCAAGCAGTAGCAACGCCCGTCTGACGCGTGACAGTGATTCTCCCCCCGCGCGCGCGTGGGGCGTTCGAGCGAGGAGTTCATCCGTGGGTAGTGGCAACGCGATCCGTGGCAGCCGCGTAGGCGCCGGGCCGATGGGGGAGGCCGAGCGCGGCGAGGCCGCCCCACGTGTGCGCGTGGCGTTCTGGTGCGCCAACATGCACGAGACGCGCCCGAGTTTCGCCAGTGACGCGGCCGTTCCCGAGCTGTGGGACTGCCCGCGTTGCGGCCTCCCGGCCGGCCAGGACCAGGCCAACCCGCCGGCGCCGCCGAGGAACGAGCCGTACAAGACGCACCTGGCCTACGTGAAGGAGCGCCGGAGCGACAAGGACGGCAAGGCCATCCTCGAGGAGGCGCTCGAGCGCCTGCGCACGAACAAGAGTCCCTGGTAGGAGTTCTTCGCCGAAGCCCTCACCGGCACAGTCCGGTGAGGGCTTCGGCGCGTTCCAGGGCTCACGCCTGGTGGACGGCCTGCCCGTCCACGAACGTCATCCTGACCTTCGTGGTCCACAGCTCCTGTGCCGGGAGGTCGAACGGGTCGCGGTCCAGCACCACCAGGTCGGCGGGGCGGCCCGGCTCGATGACCCCGGCGGGCGAGCGGTTGATCCACGCGGATCCGGCCGTGTAGGCGGTCAGCGCGGTGGCCAGGTCCAGCTTCTGGCCGGGCAGGAACGGCGTCTGCGCCGTCGGGTAGCCGGCGTGCACCGAGCTGCCCGGTTCGGTGCGGTTGACCGCGACGTGCATCGCCTGCAGCGGGTCGGCGTTGGAGACCGGCCAGTCGCTGCCCGCGCAGAAGCGGGCGCCCGCCTGCTGCAGGTCGGCGAAGGGGTACTGCCACGACGAGCGGGGCTCGCCGAGGTAGGGGATGGTCAGCTCGTCCATCTGGGCGTGGTGGGTCGCCCACAGGGGTTGCAGGTTGGCCGTCACGCCGAGCTCGGCGAAGCGCGGGATGTCGCTGGGCTCGATGATCTGCAGGTGCGCGATGTGGTGGCGGTTGGCCGGGTCGGTGCCGGCGAAGCTGTCGAGGGCCTCGCGCACGGCGCGCTCGCCGATCGCGTGGAAGTGGATCTGGAAGCCGTGCCGGTCGAGCTCGGCCACGTAGCCCTTGAGCAGGTCAGGGTCCACGTACGACAGGCCGGTGCCGCCGCACAGGCAGTACGGCTCCAGCACGGCGGCGGTGTAGTTCTCCGCGATGCCGTCCTGCATGATCTTGACGGAGGTGGCCGAGAACCGGTCGAGGCCCTCGGCCGACTTGCGCCGCTGGAGGAGATCCTCGATCTGCTCGGCGCCCCTGGTGCGCTCCCACCACAGGGCGCCCACCACGCGGGCCCTGAGACGGCCGGAGGCGGCCGCGGAGACGTAGGTGGGCAACTGGTCGTCGGAGCCCGCGTAGGAGCCCACGATGGCGTCCTGCCAGCCCGTGATGCCCAGGCTGAACAGGTGCCGCTGCGCGTCGACGAGGGCGTCGTCCATGTCCTGCTGGGTGGGCCGCGGGGTCAGCAGGCCCACCAGGTCCATCGCGCCCTCGTGGAGCACGCCGGTCGGCGTGCCGTCGGCGTCGCGCTCGATCCTGCCGTCGGCCGGGTCGGGCGTGTCCCTGGTGATGCCCGCGCGCTCCAGCGCCCTGGTGTTCACCCAGGCGGCGTGGTGGTCACGCTGGATCAGGTAGACCGGGCGGTCCAGGAAGTCCAGCTGCTCGCGGCGCGGCAGGCCGCCGGGGAAGGCCGACATGTCCCAGCCGCCGCCGTCGACCCACTCCCTGCCGGGGTGGTCGGCCGCGTACTCGGCCACCCTGGCCACGTACTCATCCAGTCCGTAGACCTCGGACAGGTCGCACTTGGCCCGCTCCAGCCCGGCCTGCACCGGGTGGATGTGCGCGTCGGTGAAGCCCGGCGTCAGCAGGCCTCCCGCCAGGTCCACGGTCTCGTGCGCTCCGGTGGCCAGGTCCCGGGCGGCGCCCACCGCCGCGATCACGCCGTCGCGCACCAGCACGGCTTCGGCGAAGTCGCCCTTGGCGGTGAAAACCCGGCCGCCCCGGAAGAGGATGTCCATGCTTCTCCTTTGGTGTCGGGATTGAGACTAGTGCTCCCGCTCACCGGAGAAGTCACAGGATCGTCAGCGCCAGCAGGCAGACGTCGTCGTCGGAACGCTCGGCTCCGAGCCTGCGCAGGATGATGTCGAGGCTCTGCTCGGGGTCGTCGCGCACGTCCACGTCGGCGGCCGCCTCCAGCAGCGCCCGCAGGCCCTCCTCCAGGTCGTGGCCGCGCCGCTCGATGATGCCGTCGGTGTAGAGCAGCAGCAGGTCGTGCTGCTTGAGGGGGGTGGTGGTGAGGCGATACTCCATCGTCTCGAAGGCGCCGAGCATGGCGCCGCCCTCGGCCTCCAGCAGGCTCGCCTCGCCGTCGCGGATCAGGACCGGGCTGGGATGGCCGGCGTTCACCCATGACAGCACGCGGTCCGCCGGCCGGTAGTGGCCGATGATCGCGGTGCCGGTGGCGGTGATGCCGGGGTTGGCGTGGTACATCAGCTCGTTGAGCCAGGTCGCCAGCCGGTCGGCCGGGGCGCCGGTGTAGGCCAGGCCCGCCAGGCCGCTGCGCATCGTGGCCATGAGCCCGGCCGCGGCCAGGCCGTGCCCCATGGCGTCGCCCACGGCGATGAGCACCTGCCCGTCGGGGAGCGGCCTGGCCTTGAACCAGTCGCCGCCGATGCGCCCGGTCTCCTCGTCCGGGTGGTAGCGCAGCGCTATGCGCAGCCCTGGCAGGTCGAGCACGCCCCTGCGCACCGGCAGCAGCGTGTCCTGCAGGCGCGTGGCCACCTGGCGCTCACGTTCGGCGCGCTCCTTCTCGGAGTCCGCGCGCTCGTGGGCGCGGACGAGGGCGCGTTCCCTGCGCCTGCTCTCGGTGACGTCCTGCGCCATGATCCTGATCGCCACCAGCAGACCGTGCCGGTCGAGCACCGGCTCGCTCACCAGGCGCAGGTGCCGTACCCCGTGCCGCTGCTGGACCCTGAACTCCGATTCGATCGCCTCCCGGTCGGCGAGAAGGGCGCACATCTGCTCGCGCACCAGGGGCTGGTCCTCGGCCACGACCATGCCGGGCAACTCGTCGAGGCCGAGCGGCCCCTCGCGGGCGTCGCGGCCGAACATCTCGTACATCTGCGGCGTCCACAACGCCCGGCCCGTGGCCAGGTTCCACTCCGCCCAGCCCAGCTCCGCGATGCGCTGGGCGCGTTCCCAGCCCGCGACCAGGCGCTCCTCGTCGTCGTGGGTGCGCCAGGTGGCCAGCAGGCCGTCCTCGACGCGTACGGCGCGCACGGTGACCGAGGCGGGCCACAGCAGCCCCTCCCTGACCTCCACGTACTCGAACGGCCCCCGGCGGAAGGCCCTGCCGGTCTCGTAGACCTGCAGATACTCCTCGAAGAGCCCCGAGCGGGCCAGTCCGGGCGTGCGGAGGAGTACGCGGCCGCCCAGCAGGTAGTCGCGCCCGCGCCCGGTCACGTCGGCGGCGACGTCGTTGGCCTCGGCCACCGTGAAGTCCACCACCCTGCCCGACGGGTCGTGCACGGGCAGCAGGTAGGCCGCCGAGACGTGGACGGCCTGCAACGTGGACACCACCCAGCTCGGAACCGCGTCCTGTTCGCCGGAGGGGACCGGTTCGGGATCGAGTTCGAGTGACCTGGCCACCTCGACCAGGTCCATGCCGCTCTCGGCCGAGAGCCTGGCCAGCTGGGCGGCCGCCTCGGCGGGCAGCACGTTGCGCTGCGCCGCCAGGCGGCAGGTGGTGTCGGCGATGACCGCTTCGCGACGCATGGCGTGGCGCAGGTCGTGCAGCCGGCGGCGGATCAGCTCCACCGTGCCCGCGCCCTTCTCGAGGCCGTCCATAGCCTGGTCTCTGCCCGGAAGGCGCGGATGAGACCGGCGCGCGGGCCAAGACTCGTCAAAGCTTGGGCCTGGCCCGCGGGCGTCAGTGCCCCGTGATGAGGTCGGCGAAGCGGGCCAGCACCGAGGTGCGCCGCATCGAGCGCTCCCGGGCGTCGGCGGTGCGATACAGCCGGTACATCGAGTGCACGCCGAGCCACCGCAGCGGCTCCGGCTCCCACGCGCGCACCTTGCGCCCCACCCACGGCAGCGCGGTCAGCGCGGTCTGCTCGCCCAGGACGAGGTCACGCAGGGTACGGCCGGCCAGGTTGGTCGTCGTCACCCCGTGCCCCGTGTACCCGCCCGCCCAGCCGAGCCCCGTTTCGCGGTCGACGTGCACGGTCGAGCACCAGTCGCGCGGCACGCCGAGCACGCCGGACCAGGCGTGGGCGACCTTCGACGACGACGCGGCGGGGAAGAAGTCGACCAGCAGCTGCCAGAGCGCCTCGACGGTCCAGTCGTGGGTGTGGCCGCGGGCGTCGACGCGCGAGCCGTACAGGTAGGGCCGTCCGCGCCCGCCGAAGGCGATGCGGCCGTCGGCGGTGCGCTGGGCGTACATGTAGTAGTGGGCCATGTCGCCGAGCAACTCGGCGCCCTGCCAGCCGACGCTCTCCCAGAAGGAGTCGGGCAGCGGCTCGGTGACGATCATCGAGCTGTTCATGGGCAGCCACTGGCGGCGCAGGCCCTTGAGGCGCGAGGTGAAGCCCTCGGTCGCGCGGATGATGAAATCTCCGGACACGACGCCGTACGGGGTGACCGCCCGCTTCGGCTCGATCGACAACACGGGAGTGCCCTCGTAGATCTCCACGCCGAGCGAGCGCACCGCCTCAGCCAGCCCGAGCGCGAGCTTGGCGGGCTGGATGCGCGCGCAGTGCGGGCTCCACGACCCCTGCACCGTGCCCGCCACCCGCAGCCGCTCCTGCGACTCGGCGGCCGACAGCAACTCCAGGTCGCCGGCGCCGAAGCCCTGCGCCCTGGCCTCGTCGACGTGGGCGCGCAGCCGGGAGGCCTGGGCGGTGTTGCGGGCGACGGTCAGCACGCCGCCCTTGACGATGTCGGCGTCGACGCCCTCCTTGGCGCAGACCGCGATGACCTCGTCGACGGAGGCGAACATCTCCCGCTGCAGCGCCACGGCGGCCTCGGCGCCGTGGGACTTGGCGTACAGCTCGTGCGAACCGGCCAGGTCGCCGGTCAGCCAGCCGCCGTTGCGGCCGGAGGCGCCGAAGCCGGCGAACTCCTGCTCCAGCACGACGACGCGCAGGCCGGGAGCCGATTTCTTGAGGTAGTAGGCGGTCCACAGGCCGGTGTATCCGGCGCCGACGATCACGACATCCGCCGACAACGGCCCGTCCAGGCGTCGGCGCGGGGCGGGCACACCCGAGGAGCGGTACCAGAAGGAGACCTCTCCGTTGACGAACCCGTCAGACAGTGGAACACGCGTACTCATGAGCTGCAATAATGCCATTTCTCTAGAAACGCGCACGTAGCGACGGTGTAACAGAGCTCCTTCATCCTCTTACACATGGGATTCCTGCGGATCAGAACCACAGTGGACGAGCGACCCGGCCGCCTGGCCAAGCTGGCCGCGGCCCTGGCCGAGCGGGGCGGCAACATCCTGGGCCTGAGCGTGCAGCCCGACGTGGACGGCACCGTCGACGAGTTCGTCGCCGAGATCCCGGCCTCGCCCGAGGCCGTGCGCGAGGCGCTGGAGGCGGCGGGCGGGCGCCGGGTGCTGGTCGTCCCGGCCAGCGCCCACGAGCTGACCGACGAGCCGACCAGGGCGCTGCTGCTGGCCACCCGGGTGCGCGCGATGCCCTGGCGCCTGCCGGAGCTGATGGCCGAGCTGCTGCGCGCGGACGACGCCCGGTGGATCTACGGTGAGAGCGTGAGCGATCTTCCCGACCCGACCCAGCTCGTCGTCCGCGTGGCCGAGAAGCGCGCGGTACGGCTGCGCCGTACCGAACTGCCCTTCACCATGACGGAGGCGGCCAGGGCGGCGGCGTTCGTCAGGCTCGCCCAGCCGCCGGTCGAGCAGGCCGGCAACGAGCGCAGCCTGACCCTCGGCGACGGCACGGAGCTGGACGTGCGCCCGCTCACCGGGATCTACCGTGAGGCCGTGCGCGACCTGCACGACAGGTGCAGTCCTGAGAGCCGCCGTTTCCGCTACTTCACCAGCATGCCCGCGCTGCCGCCGCGCGTGTTCGACCGGCTGGTCGACCGCTCGCGCGGGCAGTCGCTCGTGGCCTGCTTCGACGGCCAGGTCGTGGCGATGGCCAACCTCATGTTCACTCCGGATCCCGGGATCGCCGAGATGGCCTTCCTGGTCGAGGACCGGTGGCAGGGCAAGGGCGTGGGCACGGCGCTGGCCAGGATGCTGGTGCAGATCGCGCGCGACCACGGCTACGCCGAGGTGCGGGCGACGATGTTGTCCGACAACGCGCGCATGCGCAGCCTGCTCGTCAGGCTCGGCGCCACCCTGGCCTACACCGAGGACCCGGGAGTGGTGGCGGCGCACCTACCCGTGGCCGGCGTCGCGGCCCTCCTCTGAGCCGCCGTCTTCGACGGAGGGCGGGTCGGTCGGTGAGCCCTCCGTGGGACGGTCGAGCGGGGCCTCCTCGGGTTCGGCCGGGCGTTCGATGCCCAGGTGCCGTTCGATGCGGTCGACCGACGCCGCGAGCCCGTCGAGCGAGGACTGCAGCCGGTCCAGCCGGTCGATGAGCCCGGGACCGCGCGGGCCGAGGTACGGCGGGGCCGCCGGATGCGGGGGCAGGGGAGCGGTCAGGTCGACGGGAGGGTCGTCGTCGTGCCGCTGCGGCCGTCCGTGCAGCAGCGTGACCACGACCTGCCTGATCCTGTCGAGGTCGGCGCCATACCTGACCAGCGCCTGCGCGGCCACGCCCTCGCCCTCGCGGATCAGCCCGAGCAGGATGTGCTCGGTGCCGATGTAGTTGTGCCCGAGTTGTAACGCCTCCCGGAGCGACAGCTCCAGGACCTTCTTCGCGCGCGGCGTGAACGGGATGTGCCCGCCGGGAGGGCGGTCGCCCATGCCGACGATCTCCTGGACGAACCCGCGGATCTGTCCGATGTCGATCCCGCACTGGCCCAGGGCGCGCCCGGCCACGCCCTCGCTCTCGTTGATCAGGCCGAGCAGGATGTGCTCGGTGCCGATGTAGTTGTGGTTGAGCAGCCTGGCCTCCTCCTGGGCCAGGACGACCACACGGCGGGCACGATCGGTGAAGCGTTCGAACACGGCGGCCTCCCTCGACCTCCACTATGCGCTAGAAAACGGCTCAATTGGGGTATTCCTCAGGGGTGGATCTTGACGAGATCGCCACCGGCCTCTACGCCCTGCCGCCGGCCGAGTTCACGGCCGCCCGCGACGAGCGGGTCCGCGCGGCGAAGCAGGCCGGCGACGTACCGCTCGCGCAGGCGATCGGCAGGCTGCGCAAGCCCACGGTGTCCGCCTGGGCGCTGAACCGGCTCGCCCACGAGCAGCCGGGCGAGCTCGACGAACTGCTGGAGGTGGGGGAGCGGCTGCGCGAGGCCTGGCGGGCGCACGACGCCGACGCGCTGGCCGAGCTGACCCGGCGGCGCGCCAAGGCGACGGGGAGGTTGTCGCGGCTGATCCGCGAGCGGTCGGGCCTGTCGAGCACCGCCGCCGCCGAGGTGGACCAGACCCTGGACGCCGCGGTGGTCGACGCGGAGGCGGCCGAGCAGGTGCGCCGCGGCCACCTGGCCAAGCCGCTCAGCTACAGCGGCTTCGCCCCGGCCCCGATCCCTCGCGAGCAGGTACGGCGCGCCAAGGACAAACCGAGCGAGGAGGAGACCCGCCAGGCCGAGGAGCGCAAGGCCAGGGAGCGGGAGGAGGCCGAGTCCGCCTACACCGAGTGGCGCGACATGCTGGCGCAGGCCGTCCAGGCCCACGAGGAGCGCGCCGACAAGGTCGCCAGGCTCACCCAGAAGCTCGACAAGGCCAGGAAGAAGCTGGCCGAGGCCCAGCAGCGGCTGGAGGTGGCCAGGAGGGAGGAGCGGCTCGCGCGCCAGCGGCTGGAGCGCATGTAGGGTGTACGAAACGGTTTCGTACACCTGGGAGTCGGCATGAGAACCGCCATCGTCACCGGCGCCAACACCGGCATCGGCCTGCCCACCGCCCGGGCCCTGGCCGCCCAGGGCATGCGCGTCGTCCTGGCCACCCGCTCGCCGGACAAGGGACGGGCCGCCGCGCAGACGATCCGCTCCGCCGTACCCGGCGCCGACGTCGAGCAGCGCACCCTCGACCTGGCCGACCTCGCCTCCGTGCGCTCGTTCGCGGCGGACGTGGGGGCCGTCGACGTCCTGGTCAACAACGCGGGGGTGGGCATGCTCTCGCCGCAGACGACCAAGGACGGCTTCGAGCTGCAGTTCGGCGTCAACCACCTTGGGCACTTCGCGCTCACCGGGCTGCTGCTGCCGGTGCTGCTGAAGAACCCGGGGGCGCGGGTCGTCGCCGTCGCCAGCGACGCGCACAAGTCGGGCCGGCTCGACTTCGACGACCTGCCCCTGACCAAGGGCTACGCCAAGATGAGCTCCTACGGCCGCTCCAAGCTGTGCAACATGCTCTTCGCCGCCGAGCTGGACCGCCGGGTCAGGCGGGCCGGGCTCGACCTGGTGAGCGTGGCGACGCACCCGGGCGCCACCGCCACCGAGATCTTCAAGCTGGGCCGCCTGCAGTGGGTGACGGGGCTGCTGCTGAAGTCGCCGGAGAAGGGCGCGCTCTCCTCGATCCACGCCGCGACCTCGCCGGACGTGCGCGGTGGTGAGTACATCGGCCCGAAGCTGCAGCGGCTCACCCCCTCCGCCGCAGCCCGCTCCCAGGAGCTCGCCACGCGCCTGTGGGACGTGTCCGAGCAGCTGACGGGCGTACGATTCGAGCAGATCGCCGAGCGCTAGAAGGACGTGCACGTGGCTCCACTCGATCCCGACAGGGAACGGGCCATCATCGACGCCACCCTGGAGCTGCTGTCGGAGGTGGGCTACGACCGGATGACGGTCGACAGGATCGCCAAGCGGGCCAGGGCCAGCAAGGCCACGCTCTACCGCCGCTGGGCGGGCAAGCCCGAGCTGGTCGTCGACGTAATCTGCAGGCGTTTCCAGCTCGACGTGCCGGTCGTCGAACCCACCGGTTCCCTGCGCGACGACCTGCTCACGCTGGTGCGGGGGTTGTGCGACATGATCGAGCGCAAGTACGGGCTGATCATCGGGCTGTCGTCGACGATCGTGTCGAACCAGGAGCTGGCCCGCGCGCTGCGCTCGCACATGCCGGTCAAGGACATCGGCGGGGCGGAGGCGCTGCTGGAGCGCGCGGGGTACGGCCGGGCCGACCCGTCCAGGCTCTACACGGTGGCCGAGGCGCTGGTGTGGCACCGGATGATCTTCGTCGGCCCGACCTTCGACGACGCGTTCGTGGCCGACACCGTCGACGGGGTGCTCATGCCGCTCGTCGAACCTTACAAGTCTGTGTGAGATTCAGCCCCAAAGCCTTCTAGGGCACGAAATTTCGTGACAAGGTCGGGCGGCATGACCACCCTTGACGCCTTCATCGACGCGCTCCCCAAGGTGGAGTTGCACGTGCACCTGGTCGGCTCCGCCTCGGTCGAGACCGTGCTCGAACTGGCCAGGCGCCACCCCGACCGCGGCGTGCCGACCGGCGAGCGGGAACTGCGCGCCTTCTATACCTTCACCGACTTCCCGCACTTCGCCCGGGTCTACTCCAAGGTCAACTCCCTGGTGCGCGAGCCGGAGGACGTGCACACCCTGGTGACCGGCCTGGCCAAGGACCTGGCGGGACAGAACGGCCGCTACGCGGAACTCCAGGTCACCCCGTACGCGCACTGGCGCATGGGGTTGCCGATGCGCGCGGTGACCGAGGCGCTCGACCTGGCCGCCGCCCGCTCCTTCGAGGAATACGGCGTGCGCATGGCCTACATCTTCGACATTCCCGGGGAGTACGGCGAGGAGGCGGCGACGATCACCTTGAAGCATGCCCTCGAAGAACCTCCCAAGGCTTTGACAGGTTTCGGCCTGGCCGGCATCGAGCAGAGCCGCCCGCCGTACCGTCAGGCCTTCCGCGCCGCGTTCGCCGCGGCCCGCGCCGCCGGCCTGCACAGCGTGCCCCACGGCGGCGAGATGACAGGACCCGAGACCATCTGGGAGGTGATCGAGGGCCTGCACGCCGAGCGCGTCGGCCACGGCATCTCCTGCCTGGGCGACGACCGGCTGGTCGCGCACCTGCGCGAGACGCAGCTTCCGCTGGACGTCTGCCCGACCTCCAACGTGTGCACCGGCCAGGTCGCCGCCATCGCCGAGCACCCGCTGCCCCGGCTGCTGGAGGAGGGCCTGTTCGTCACCATCAACAGCGACGACCCGCCGATGTTCGCCACCACGCTGACCGAGGAGTACCGCGTCGCCGCCCGCGTGGCCGGGCTGGACGAGGCGGGACTGGCCCGGCTGGCCGCCAACGCGGTGTCCGCCTCGTTCCTGCCCGAGGCGGACAAGCGGGCCCTCAAGGCGGAGATCGGCGCCCTCACGCCGTCGCCCGCCTGAGGCTCACTCCGCCGGCGACGGGCGCTGCAGCACGTGCCGGACGACCGCCGCGACGGTGACGGCGCCCAGCGCGCCCAGCGGCAGCATGACGAGCGTCGGCACGTCGCCCAGCAGCGGCGGAACCAGCACCACCACCAGGTAGACCAGGGTCGTGACCACCAGGACCAGGCCGGTCCGCAGCGCCCAGGGGCCGATCAGGCGCGCCGGGACGTCGCCCGCGAGCGGCACCTGCGCGGCCAGCGCCGCCGAGGTGTGCTGCACGTACAGGGCGCAGCCCACCAGCAGGGCGCCGAGCGGGTCGACCGGCGCGTCGTAGACGAGCCCGCCGACGATCCAGATCGTCACGGTCGCCGCGATCATGCCGCTGACCGCGGGGGAGCGGGGCCACACCGCCGCGAAGATCGCCAGCGCGACCGCCAGCGGCGGCCACAGCGGCCCGTCGGCGAACTGCGGCGGGAAGGACAGGTTCAGCGCCAGCCATCCGCTGGCCGCCAGCACCAGCCGAACGCCCAAGCTCACCCAGGTGAACCGTGACCATTTCATCGGCCTACCTCCACCCGAACCCATTTCATCGGCCTACCTCCGCCCGAACCCGTTTCATCGGCTCATCTCCATCCGCGCGACGTCGCGCAGGACCAGGTCGAGGCTGCCTGACTCCCGCCAGGGCTCTACCGGCACGCCCGCGTCGCGCAGCGAGGCGATGAAGTTGTCGCGCTCCAGCCACCACAACCGCTCGGGCAGGCCGCCGCCGTGCTCCTCGTGGAGCGTGTCGACGGCCACCAGCGACCGGCGGCTCATGGCCAGGCGCGCCAGGCCCGTGACGCTGCGTTGGTCCAGGAGCGGGGTGAGCATGAAGACCAGCCCGCGCCCCGGCGCCAGCGCCGCGCTGAGCATCCGTTCGCCCGACTCGTCACTGGCTCCGCCGTTCGCGCGCACGGACGCCAGCCACTCCAGCGCCGCCAGGTAGTGGCGCCGGCCCGTACCCGGCCGCAGCTTGCGCCGCAGCGAGCCGAACTCGACGATCGTCACCCGGTCGCCCTTGCCGGTGTAGTGCGCGGCGATGGCCGCCGCGGCCCGTACGGCGGTGCCGAGCGGCGGCTCGTGCAGCACGTCGATGATGATCGTCACCTCGGCGTCGCGCTCCGACAACGTCGCGTTGACGTAGGTCTCGCCGGTGCGCACGGTCGTGCGCCAGTCGATGCGGCGCAGCCGGTCGCCGGCCTGGAACCGCCGCACACCCGCCAGCTCGCCGCCCTCGCCGGGACGGCGCGAGCGGTGCACGCCCGACAGGCCGTTGGCGTTGGGCAGCTGCGTGCGCGACTCGAAACTGTCGGGATGCGGCAGCGCCGCCACGCGGGCCACGGGGATGCGGAACTCGCGCTGCTCCAGCAGGCCGTCGCAGGCGAAGGCGGTCACGTGCACCGGCCCGACCTCGAGCATGCCCCAGGTCTTGGTGGTGTAGCCCCAGGTGACCTTGGTGAGGCGGCCGGGCCGTACCACCACCGTGCGGTGGCGCGAGCCGTACGCGGGCTCCAGGAACGGCGCGGTGCGCGGGGTCAGCAGGCAGTGGACCGGCACCTGGCTGTGCCCGCTGACGGTCACCTGCGCGTCGACGACCTCGCCCTCCAGGACCGAGGGGTTGGCCAGGGTCAGCGTGCCGGCCGGGTCGCCCTCCGGCCGCCGCAGCAGCGAGGCGACCGCGCCGATCACGAACGGTACGGCCAGCAGCAGGATGTCGGCGCGGCCCAGGACGAGCGCGGCGATCGGCAGCACGCCGCCGATCACGCTCGCCCGGCGCAGCGCGGGGGTCGGGGTCCAGCCGCCCGCCCGCGTGGGAGTGGGCCCGGAGCTCATCGGGTGCTGTAGGAGGGCAGCTGGGCCGAGGAGGGGGCGTGCACCTGCGCGCAGACCTCGGCCACGACGGCCGACGGCTCGACCTTGCGCAGCCACACCTCGGGCCGCAGGCTGATGCGGTGCGCCAGCGCGGGACCCGCCATGTGCTTGACGTCCTCGGGGATGACGTAGTCGCGGCCCTGCAGCACGGCCCTGGCCCGTGAGGTCAGCAGCAACGCCAGCGAGCCTCGCGGCGAGGCGCCCATCTGCACCTGCGGGTGCTTGCGGGTGGCGGCGGTGAGCTCGACCATGTAGCGGCCGACCGAGTCGTCCACCGCCACGTCCTCCAGCGCCTTCTGCATGGAGACCAGGGTCTCGGCGTCGACGACCGGGTCGAGCAGCGCCTCCTCCTGGCGGCGGGCCATGCGCTTGGACAGCACCTGCCACTCCTCCTCCGGCGTCGGATAGCCGAAGGAGACGCGCAGCAGGAAACGGTCGAGCTGCGCCTCGGGCAGCGGGTAGGTGCCTTCGTACTCCACCGGGTTGGCGGTGGCCAGGACGTGGAAGGGCGTCGTCAGCGGGTGCGTGACGCCCTCGACGCTGACCTGGCGCTCCTGCATCGCCTCCAGCAGCGCCGACTGGGTCTTGGGCGGGGTGCGGTTGATCTCGTCGGCCAGCATCAGGTCGGTGAAGATCGGGCCGGGGCGGAAGTCGAACTCGCCGCTGCGCTGGTTGTACAGGAACGAGCCGGTCACGTCGGCCGGCAGCAGGTCGGGCGTGAACTGCAGGCGGCGGAAGTCGAGGCCGAGGGTCTGGGCGAAGCTGCGCGCCGTCAGCGTCTTGGCCAGGCCGGGGAAGTCCTCCAGCAGCACGTGCCCGCCGGCCAGGATGCCGGTGAGCACCGTCTCCAGGGCCTCGCGCTTGCCGACGACGACCGTCTCGACGCGGTCGAGGACGGAGCCCGCCAGGCGGCCAACCTCGGAGAGTTCCATCTATATCTCCTCAATACGAGTAATCATCCTGGCCAGCTCGGCCTCGCTCGGCACGGTGGTCACGGGGGTGGTCAGCAGGGTGTGCAGCTCCTCGCCGAGCAGGTCCTGCGCCTGCTCCAGGCGCAGGCCGCGGCGATGCTCGAGCCGGTCGGCCGTGATCTCGCGCAGCCGCTGCCGCACGATGAGGTCGAACCGTTCCGGGTCCTTGCGCGCCGCCCGCAGCCGCTGCTCCCACAGGCCCACGCCGTCGGCGACGGCCGGGCTGTGCACGGCGGTCTGCGACGAGCGCGGGCGGAAGGCCGGCTCCTTGGGCCGCGGCAGCGTGTGGACCAGGGCGTAGACCGTGGTCCCCGCCAGCACCAGCAGCGCCATGCGCCAGCTCTCGAACTCGTAGCCGAGCTCTTCGCCCACCGGCGGGGCGGCGAACCACGCGGCCACCGTGGCCGCGCCGATGATCAGCAGCCATTTCCTCGTCATACGGGCTCCACCACGGGTGTTGCGGCGATCAGGGTCTCCAGCGCCTGCCTGGCGACGGCGCGCTGCTCCTCGCTCACCTCGTGCGGGGCGTAGCGCGCCAGGTGGTAGACCTGCTTGAGCCGCTGCAACGCCTCCTCGTCGAGGTCTTCCAGCAGCCTGGCCACCAGTTCCTCCGGAGTGTCGGCCGCCATCGGCGGCAATCCGGCCTCCGCGGCCGCCCGCTCCAGCCGCAGCCAGCAGGCGATGACCGCCCTGCGCGGATCGTCGCCATCGTCCAGCTCCTCCAGGCTCGCCCGCACCGCGGCCTGCACCGGCTCGGGCTCAGACTCGAACTCCACGCCCGGCCCGCGCGAGGCGGACGGCAGGGGCGGGTCGATCTTCTTCAGCAGGTGCTTGATCAGGTGGTACAGGATGACCAGGATGGTGATCACCAGGAGCGACACCAGCGCGAAGCCCGCGATGGTCACCCACAGATTGGTGTCGAACGAGCTGTCGCGATAGCCGAAGACACCGTCCGCCTCGGCCTTCTCGTCCTGGTTCATGACCTTCTCGACCTGGCCGGCCCAGCTGAAGTCGCCGATGCTGGAGTTGAAGTCGCCCTTGAAGTCGCCGATCGTGCCCGCTGTCAGCCCCACGGCCACCAGTCCCGCCACGATCAGGGCAAGCGGCAACCATCTCCCTTTGCCCACATGATCCTCCCCTACGGTGGAGGATACTCTGTCAGGCGAAGTGACGATATGTCTACTCATGGCGGGTTTCGACGAGGTTTCGTGATGCGTGAAGCCGGTGGAGCGCCTGCCTGGCCGTGCTCCGCAGCTCCTCGCTCACCTCGTGCGGGGCGTAGCGTGCCAGGTGGTAGGCGCCCATGAGCTGCCGCAGCGCCTCCTCGTCGTGGTCGGCCAGCAACCTGGCGACGAGCTCGCCGGGCGTGTCGCCCACCAGCCGTGGCACCCCCGCGCCGGCGGCCTCGTGCTCCAGCCGCAGCCAGCAGGCGATAACCGCCTTACGCGGATCGTCACCCTCGTCCAGCTCTTGCAGGGCGGCTCGCACGGAGGTGCGCACCGCTTCCGGGTGCACCTCCATCTCCTCGACCGGCGGCCCGCGATGCACGCTCGGCCGGCGGGGATCACGTTGCTTGATGAGGCTCTTGATGATCGCGTAGAGGATCGCCAGGATCGTCCCCGCGAGCACGGCGACGAACAGCCCTCCGGCCAGGCTCACCCACAGGTTCGTGTCGAACGAGCTGTGCCGGTAGAGGAAGACCCCCTCGGTCTCCTTCTTCTCGTCCTGGTTGAGCGGGACGATCGGCGGGCCGAGCCCGGAGAAGTCGCCGACCTCGCTGTTGAACTCGCCGCTGATCTCGCCGACCATCATCGACGTCAGCCCCACGATCAGCAGCGCCCCCAGGACGAGTCCGACCGGCCACCATCTCATGTCGCGTGTGCCTCCACCCGTGCGAGTGCGTGTCTGGCCGTGCTGCGCAGTTCCTCGCTCACCTCGTGTGGGGCGTAGCGTGCCAGGTGGTAGGCGCCCATGAGCTGTCGCAGCGCCTCCTCGTCGTGGTCGGCCAGCAACCTGGCGACGAGCTCGCCGGGCGTGTCGCCCACCAGCCGTGGCACCCCCGCGCCGGCGGCCTCGTGCTCCAGCCGCAGCCAGCAGGCGATGACCGCCTTGCGTGGATCGTCACCGTCGTCCAGCTCTTGCAACGCGGCGCGTACGGCCGAGCGCACCAGGTCGGGGTGCAGCTCCTCCTCCTCGACCGCCGGTCCGCGGTGGGCGCTGGGCTGGTACGGCTGCCGCTGCTTGAGCAGGTGCTTGATCGCCTCGTAGAGGATCACGCTGATCGTGATCCCCGGCAGCGCGACGAGCAGCCAGCCGAAAAGCCCGAACCACAGGTCCGTGTTGAACGAGTTCTCGCGGTAGACATAGTGGTCGCCGCCTCCGGCCCCGGGCTTCCTGGCCTGCGCGGGAGGCCCCAGCCCGGAGAAGTCGCCGACCTCGCTGTTGAACTCGCCGCTGATCTGGCCGACCATCATCGACGTCAGCCCCACGATCAGCAGCGCCCCCAGGACGAGTCCGACCGGCCACCATCTCATGTCGCGTGTGCCTCCACCCGTGCGAGTGCGTGTCTGGCCGTGCTGCGCAGTTCCTCGCTCACCTCGTGTGGGGCGTAGCGTGCCAGGTGGTAGGCGCCCATGAGCTGTCGCAGCGCCTCCTCGTCGTGGTCGGCCAGCAATCTGGCGACGAGCTCTTGCGGGGTGTCGCCCACCAGTCGCGGCACCCCTGCCTCGGCGGCCTCGTGCTCCAGCCGTAGCCAGCAGGCGATGACCGCCTTGCGTGGATCGTCGCCGTCGTCCAGTTCCTGCAACGCGGCGCGTACGGCGGAGCGCACCGCCTCCTGGTGCAGCTCCACCTCCTCCACCGGTGGCCCCCGCCCGGCGCTCGGCATGGGCGGATCGCGCTGGCGGATGAGGTTCTTGATGATGGCGTAGAGGATCGCCAGGATCGTGGCCACCAGCAGCGCCACGAACGTCCCGCCCACCAGGCTGTACCAGAGGTTGCTGTTGACGTCGCGCTCGCGGTAGACGAAGACGTTCTCCGACTCGGCCGCCTCTTGCATGGTCTTGGGGAAGCGCGGCGAGCCGATCCAGCCGAAGTCGCCGATGCTGCTGTCGAACTCGCCCCTGAAGTCTCCTGCCGTCCCCGCCGACAGTCCCACGGCGAGCAGGGCGCCCACGATGATCGCCGCCGGCCACCACTTCACGCCTCATACTCTGTCAGGCGAAGTAAAGCATGTCCATACTCAGCGCTCACCCGGCTGGTGCGCCGACGGCAGTTGCGTCAGCCCCGCCTGGAACTCCGACACCCACTCCGACGTCTCGTCGCTCATGATCGTCGACACGTCCGTCACGAACGCGCGCAGCGTCGCCAGGTACTCCCGCACCGGCGGCGTCATCTGCTGGGCGTTCAGCGCCGCCCAGCCCAGCTGGAAGTCGCTGAGCCGCCGCTGGATGCGCTGGGCGGTCACCATGTCGCGCATCCAGCGCGACGACAGGCCCAGCAGGTGGTCGAAGGCCACGCACACCCCCGCCCCGGCCAGCAGCACGTACCCCCAGCCCAGGCTGCCCGCCCCCGACGCCGCGGCGGCCAGCGGCTGCAACGCGCCCGCCGCTGCCAGCACGATCGCCAGCCCCCTGAGCGACTTGGAGGTACGGCGCTGCCGTACCCGGTCGTCCAGGTACCAGCCGCACACCTCCATCGCCCACGCCTCGGCGTCGGTGTAGAGGCGGTTGAGCACCTCCTGGGGTTTCTTCCACTCCTCCTGGCTGATCAGCGGGAAGGGCTTGGGGCGCAGGTCGGGGATCTTGCGCAGCACTACGAGCTCCATGAGGTGAGTGAAGGGGTGTGGTGGCGGTTGCCAGAGGCCATGACCGCCCGCGCGAGCTCCCCCGAACCGGGCCCGCCCCTTGGGCGAATCCTAGGGCTCAGGGCGAGGCGATACGTCCCAGGCCGGGCGGGATCTTGGCGGCGGAGGCCCGGTCGAGCAGGAACAGTGTGCGTGAACGCCCGCGGGCCCCGGCGGCCGGGACCTGGACGGGCCCGGAGTCGGCCAGCGCCAGCCGTACGGCGCCCGCCTTCTCCTGGCCCGAGGCCACGACCCACACCTCGCGGGCGGCCTGGATGGCGGGCAGGGTCAGCGAGATGCGGGTGGGCGGCGGCTTGGGGGAGCCGTGCACCGAGACCACCGGCCGGGTGTCGTAGAGCGCGGGCATGCCGGGGAAGAGCGAGGCGACGTGGGAGTCGGGGCCCATGCCCAGCAGCAGCACGTCGAAGGAGGGCACGGGGCCGTGGTCCTCGGGGCGCGCGGCCTTGGCCAGCTCCGTGGCGTAGGCGTCGGCCGACTCCTCGGCGCTCAGGCCCGAGTCGGGGCCGAGCATGACGTGCACGCGGGAGGGGTCGAGGTCGACGTGGTCGAGCAGGGCGGCGCGGGCGCCGGTCTCGTTGCGCTCGGGGTCGCCGGTGGGCAGGAACCGCTCGTCGCCCCACCACACGTCGAGGCGCCGCCAGTCGACGGCGTCGCGGGCGGGGGTCGCGGCGATGGCGGCGAGCGTGGCGATGCCGACCGTGCCGCCGGTCAGGACCAGGTGCGCGCTGCCCTTGGCGGCCTGGGCGTCCACGAGGCGGGTGATGATCCGGGCGGCGACGGCGTTGGCCAGCACCTCGGCATCACGGTGGACTACTACGTTGGGAACGGAACTCACCCGGTAACTCTCTCACGGCGGGCGGCGGTGGCCGCGCACGGCGAGGGCCCGGCGTGCTGTGCCGCCGGGCCCTCGCCGTCGATCACCTCACCCCTTGAACGAGCGGGCCAGGCGTTTGACCGACGTCTCGTAGACCTCGTCGGAGTCGAGCCGCCGCAGCTCCTCGGCCAGCAGCTCCGAGGTGTGGCGCCGGGCGAGCGCCACGTGCCGGTCGGGCTGGCCCGGCCGCGACAACGTGGCCAGGCGCGCGTCGCCGCGGATCACGGCGAGCTCGCCGTCACCCAGCGACAGCCGTACGGCGGTCAGGCCCGGCCCCGCAGAGTCGGCGACCTTGACCGGAGCCCCCAGCCGCTCGGTGAGCCACGCCGCCAGCAGCGGAGCGCTCGGGTGACCGGCGGCGGCCTCCACGAAGCCCTTCTTGACCTTCCCGACGGGCTGGTCGAAGGCGGCGGCGAGCAGCGAACGCCACGGCGTGAGCCTGGCCCAGGCCAGGTCGGTGTCGCCGGGGGCGTAGGCCTTGGCCAGGTGGGCGAGGGTCTTGATGCCGTCGGCCCCGGCCTTGGCGTCGGTGATGCGCCGCTGGGCCAGGGCGCCGATCGAGTCCTTGGCGGGAACGGCGGGCGCCTTGCCCGGCCACCAGGCCACCACGGGGGTGTCGGGCAGCAGCAGCGGCGACACCACGGAGTCGGCGTGCTCGGTGAGCTCGCCGTACAGCCGCAGGATCACCACCTCGCCGGGCGTGGACTCGCCGATGCGCAGCTCCGCGTCGAGGCGGTTGGCCTCGTCGCGCTCGCGGTTGATGACCGCCAGGATGCGTGAGGGGTGCTCGCGCGCCGCCTCCGTGGCCGCCTTCAGCGAGTCGTACTGGTCACGCTCGTCGCAGACGACGACGAGGGTGAGCACCATCCCGATGGCGGGAGCGCCCATCTGGTGACGCAGGTGGGTCAGCTGCGAGGAGATCTTCCCGGCCGTCGTGTCGGTCAGCGCGAACGTGGTCACAGTCTCCTCCAGGTGCGACCGTCGCGGGCCATCATGGCGTCCGCCGAGGGCGGTCCCCACGTGCCTGAGGGGTAGTCCTCCGGCTGGCCCTGCGTGGCCCAGAACTCCTCGACCGGGTCGAGGATCTTCCACGACAGCTCCACCTCCCGCTGGTGCGGGAAGAGCGGCGGGTCGCCGATCATCACGTCGAGCAGCAGCCGCTCGTAGGCCTCTGGCGACGACTCCATGAACGACTCGCCGTAGGCGAAGTCCATGGACACGTCGCGCACCTCCATCGCCGTGCCGGGCACCTTGGAGCCGAAGCGCACGGTGATGCCCTCGTCGGGCTGGACCCGGACGACCAGGGCGTTCTGCCCCAGGATCTCGGTGTCGTCCTTGGAGAAGGGCAGGTGCGGCGCCCGCTGGAAGACGACGGCCACCTCGGTGACGCGGCGGCCCAGGCGCTTGCCGGTGCGCAGGTAGAACGGCACCCCCGCCCAGCGGCGGTTGGCGATCTCCAGCTTGAGCGCGGCGTAGGTCTCGGTGGTGGAGTCGGCGGGGATGCCCTCCTCCTCCAGGTATCCGACGACCTTCTCGCCGCCCTGCCAGCCCGCGGCGTACTTGCCGCGCGCGGTGCCGGTGGCCAGGTCGGCCGGCAGCCGGACGGCCTTGAGCACCTTCTCCTTCTCGCGCCGCAGGGAGTTCGCGTCGAAGGAGGTCGGGTCCTCCATGGCGACCAGGGCCAGCAGCTGGAGCAGGTGGTTCTGGATGACGTCGCGGGCCGCGCCGATGCCGTCGTAGTAGCCCGCGCGACCGGCCAGGCCGATGTCCTCGGCCATGGTGATCTGCACGTGGTCGACGTAGGAACGGTTCCAGATCGGCTCGTAGAGGTTGTTGGCGAACCTCAGCGCCATGATGTTCTGGACCGTCTCCTTGCCCAGGTAGTGGTCGATCCGGAAGATCGACGACTCGGGGAAGGCCTCGTTGGTCGTCTCGTTGAGCTCGTGGGCGCTCTTGAGGTCGTGGCCGAACGGCTTCTCGATGACCACCCGCCGCCACGAGTCGTCGGGAGCGTCGGCCAGGCCCGTGCGCTTGAGCTGCTGCACCACGACCGGGAAGAACTTCGGCGGCACCGACAGGTAGAACGCGTAGTTGCCGCCGGTGCCCCGGGTCTGGTCGATCTCCTTCAGCGCCATCGCCAGCGCGTCGAAGGCGCCGTCGTCGGTGAACTCGCCGGGCACGAAGTGGATGCCCTCCGACAGCTGCTTCCAGACCTCCTCGCGGAAGGGGGTCCGCGCGTGCTCCTTGACCGCGTCGTGGGTCAGCTGGCGGAAGTCCTGGTGCTGCCAGTCGCGCCGGGCGAAGCCCACGAGCGAGAAGCCGGGAGGCAGCAGGCCCCGGTTGCCCAGGTCGTAGATCGCCGGCAGCAGCTTGCGCTTGGCCAGGTCACCCGTCACGCCGAAGAGCACCAGCACGCACGGCCCGGCCACGCGCGGAAGGCGCTTGTCGCGCGGGTCGCGCAGCGGGTTGGCCGCGACCACCTCCTCGGTGGTCGCGGTCGCCGCCACGGAGGAGGCCACCGCGGCGGCCTCCTCCACGGGCGCCTCCAGGGGCGCCTCACTCATGAGACGACCGCCAGTTTCTTGGACAGGCTCTCCAGCAGCTCGTTCCAGGAGACCTCGAACTTGTCGACGCCCTCGTCCTCGAGGACCTTGACGACGTCGTCGTAGTCGATGCCGGCCTCGCGCAGGGCGCTCATGGTGTTCCACGCGTCCTGGTAGAACGGGCGCACGGTGTCGCCGGTGAGCTGGGCGTGGTCGGCGCTCGCGTCGAGCGTCTTCTCCGGCATGGTGTTGACCGTGCCGTCGACCGCGAGCTGGTCGACGTACATCGTGTCGGAGTATTCGGGGTTCTTCACGCCGGTCGAGGCCCACAGCGGGCGCTGCGGGTGGGCTCCGGCGGCCGCCAGGCGCTTCCAGCGGTCGGAGGCCATGACCTCCTCGAAGGCGGCGAAGGCCAGGCGGGCGTTGGCGATGCCGGCCTTGCCCTTCAGCTCCGGCTTGCCCGCGGCGTCGAGGCGCTTGTCGATCTCGGTGTCGACGCGGCTGACGAAGAAGGAGGCCACCGACTCGATCGCGGCCAGGTTCAGGCCCTTGGCCTGCGCGGCCTCCAGGCCGGTCAGCCAGGCGTCCATGACCTGGCGGTAGCGCTCCAGCGAGAAGATCAGCGTGACGTTGACGCTGATGCCCTCGCTGAGCGCCTGCGTGATCGCGGGCAGGCCCTCGACCGTCGCCGGGATCTTGATGTGCAGGTTGGGGCGGTCGACCATCCACCACAACGCGCGCGCCTCGGCGACGGTCTTCTCGGTCTCGCGCGCCAGGCGCGGGTCGACCTCGAGGGACACGCGGCCGTCGACGCCGTTGGTGGCGTCGTAGACCGGGCGCAGCACGTCGGCGGCCCAGCGGATGTCGTAGGTGGTGACGGCGCGCACGGCCTCGCCGACGTCGACGCCGCGCACCGCCAGGTCGTGGAGCTGGGTGTCGTAGGCGTCACCCTTGGCCAGCGCGGCGGCGAAGATCGTCGGGTTGGAGGTCACGCCGACCACGTTCTTCTCGCGGATCAGCTGCTCCAGGTTGCCGCTGCGCAGACGCTCGCGGCTGATGTCGTCGAGCCAGATCGCCACGCCCTGGCCGGACAGCTTGTTCAGGTTCTCGCTCATCTCAGTTTCCCGTCGTCTCGCCCTTGTCGTGACCGAGCTTGGCCAGCGACGCCTTAGCGGCGGCGGCCACCCGCTCGGCCGTGAGGCCGAACTGCTCGTACAGAGTCTTGTACGGCGCCGAGGCGCCGAAGTGTTCGAGGGAGACCACCTCGCCGTGCTCTCCGACGAACTCCCGCCAGCCCAGCGCGATTCCCGCCTCGACGGCGACGCGTGCCTTGACCGCGGGCGGCAGCACGGACTGCCGGTAGGCGGAATCCTGCCCCTGGAACCACTCGACACACGGCATCGACACCACGCGGGTCGGGAAGCCCTGCTCCTCCAGGAGCTTCTGGGCGTCGACCGCGATCTCGACCTCGGAGCCGGTGCCGATCAGGATGACCTGCGGCTGGGAGGAGGAGGCCTCGCTGATGACGTAGCCGCCCCTGGAGACGCCCTCGGCGTCGGTGCCCGGGTAGACCGGGACGTTCTGCCGGGTCAGCGCCAGGGCCGCCGGGCGGTCGGTGTGCTCCAGCACGGTCTTCCAGGCGGCCGCCGTCTCGTTGGCGTCGGCCGGCCGTACCACGTCGAGGCCGGGGATCGCGCGCAGCGCCCACAGGTGCTCGACCGGCTGGTGGGTCGGGCCGTCCTCGCCCAGGCCGATGCTGTCGTGGGTCCACACGTAGGTGACCGGCAGCTTCATCAGGGCCGCGAGCCGTACGGAGGGCCGCATGTAGTCGGAGAAGACCAGGAAGGTGCCGCCGTAGGGCCGCGTGCCGCCGTGCAGGGCGATGCCGTTGAGGATGGCGCCCATGCCGTGCTCGCGGATGCCGAAGTGCAGCGTCCGGCCGTAGCGGTGACCAGGGAACTCGTGGGTCTGGTACTCCTCGGGGATGAAGGACGGCTCGCCCTTCATCGTGGTGTTGTTCGAGCCGGCCAGGTCGGCGCTGCCGCCCCACAGCTCGGGCAGCACCGGGGCCAGCGCGTTGAGCACCTGGCCGCTGGCGGCGCGGGTGGCGACGCTCGTGCCCGCCTCGAAGGACGGCAGGGCCTCGGCCCAGCCCTGCGGCAGCTCGTGCTTGGCCATGCGGTCGAACAGCGCGGCGCGCTCGGCGTTGGCCGCGCGCCAGTCGGCGAAGGACTTCTCCCACTCGGCGTGGTCGGTCTTGCCGCGCTCGGCGACCTTGCGGGCGTGCTCGAGCACCTCGGCGGGCACGTCGAAGGACTTGCCGGGGTCCATGCCCATGATGCGCTTGGTGGCGGCGACCTCGTCGGCGCCCAGCTTGGCGCCGTGCACGCTCTCGGTGTTCTGCTTGTTCGGCGCGGGCCAGCCGATGATCGTGCGCAGCCGGATGAACGACGGGCGGTCGGTCTCGGCGCGGGCGGCCTCGAGCGCGTCGTGCAGCGCCTGGACGTCTTCGACGTAGTCGCCGGTCTTGGTCCAGTCGACGACCTGGGTGTGCCAGCCGTAGGCCTCGTAGCGGGCGACGATGTCCTCGTTCAGCGCGATCTGGGTGTCGCCCTCGATCGAGATGTGGTTGCTGTCGAAGACGACGGCCAGGTTGCCCAGCTTCTGGGTGCCGGCGATGGCGCTGACCTCGTGGCTGATGCCCTCCTCGAGGTCGCCCTCGGAGGCGAAGCACCAGATCTGGTGGTCGAACGGGCTGGTGCCCGGCGCCGCGTCGGGGTCGAACAGGCCGCGCTCGCGGCGGGCGGCCATGGCCATGCCGACGGCGTTGCCGAGGCCCTGGCCCAGCGGGCCGGTGGTGGTCTCCACGCCGGCGGTGTGGCCGTGCTCCGGGTGGCCGGGGGTCAGGCTGTCCCACTGGCGCAGCCGCTCGATGTCCTCCAGCGTCAGCCCGTATCCGGACAGGTACAGCTGGATGTACAGCGTCAGGCTCGAGTGACCACACGAGAGCACGAATCGGTCACGACCCACCCAATTGGGGTCGGAGGGGTCGTGTCGCATCGTACGCTGAAAAAGCAGATATGCAGCCGGAGCCAGGCTCATGGCGGTGCCAGGGTGACCCGAGCCCGCCTTCTCAACCGCGTCCATTGCCAGGGCACGGACCACATCGACCGCCTTACGGTCCAGGTCCGTCCACTCCAGGATGCTCACGTCCTCGATCTCCGCAATCTCGTTGTCTTCGGTGTTGGGCAGTTGCCCGCCACAACGGACCCTAACCGGTTCGACCTTGGAGGTCGGCACCCAACACCCCCGTTGACCGGACCGCGCCCCCCGGCGACTACAGTTGCTGTGTTCGTAAGGGATCCGCTCTATCAGAGGTTACGCGTTGACTCCGCAGATGCTGGAAGCGCCTTGGCGGTGCTGACCAACAGGCACGCGACCGCCCCACCGGGGACGGGCGCTCCTCGCCAGGCTCCCAGATCGTTCGGTGCGGTCATCGGGGCCTACATCGCGCTGACCAAGCCGCGGATCATCGAGCTGCTGCTCATCACCACTCTGCCGGTGATGTTCCTGGCCTCGCAAGGCCTGCCCGACTGGCGGCTCGCGCTTTCCGTGATGCTGTTCGGCACCCTGTCGGCCGGCAGCGCCAACGTGCTCAACTGCTACGTCGACCGTGACATCGACGTGAAGATGCGCCGCACCCGGCGCAGGCCGCTGGCCCGCCACCAGGTCGAGCCGCGCAACGCGCTCGTCTTCGGAATCGTCCTGGGAATTTTGTCCACTGTTGGCCTGTGGCTCACCACCAACTGGCTGGCCGCGGCGATGTCGACGGGCGCGATCCTCTTCTACGTCTTCGTCTACTCCCTGTGGCTCAAGCGCCGCACGAAGCAGAACATCGTGTGGGGCGGCATCGCGGGCTGCATGCCGGTCATGATCGGCTGGGCGGGCATCACCGGCGAGCTGGCCTGGGCACCTTTCGTCCTGTTCGGCGTGGTCTTCTTCTGGACCCCGCCGCACACCTGGACCCTGGCCATGCGCTACAAGGAAGACTACGCCGCGGCCAACGTGCCGATGCTGCCTGTGGTGGCCACCGAGCGGCGCGTGGTCCTGGAGTCGATCGCCTACACCTGGGCGACCGTCGCCTGCTCGCTCCTGCTGTGGCCGGTCGCCGGAACCACGCTGTTCTACCCGATCGTCGCCGCCGTGCTGGGCGTGGTGTGCCTGTGGGAGGTCTATCGCCTGCTGGGCCGGCTCAACGCCGGCAAGAGCGGCGTCGACCTGCGCCCGATGCGCTTCTTCCACTGGTCCAACGCCTACCTGGCGCTGCTCTTCCTCGCCGTCGCGATCGATCCGCTGCTCGCCTGAGCGCCTTGCCACCCGGTTGATCGAGTCTCTAACGTGATACGCATGAACATCTCTTCAGATGTTGACACGTGCCAGGAGAGGGTCGCGGCGGCACGCCAGCACCTGGTGACCCCGGAAGAGGCGACCCACCTGGCCGACCTGTTCAGGCTGCTCGGCGACCCCACCCGTGCCCGGCTGCTCTACGCGCTCCTGGAGGCGGGGGAGTTGTGCGTGCACGACCTGGCCGTCGAGGTCGAGGTCAGTGACACGGCCGTCTCCCACGCGCTGCGCCTGCTGCGTACGGCCGGCATCGTGGCCACCAGGCGCTCCGGCCGGATGATCTACTACCGGCTGGCCGACGCCCACGTGCGCATGCTCCTCGACCTCAGCCGCGAGCACCTGCGGCACGACGCCGTCGACCCCGCGCCCCGGCTGGGGATCGCCCATGGGAACTGAGCACGGCCACGGTCACGGCCACGCCGTGACTGCCGACGCCGACCGCCGCTACCTGATCGGCGCGCTCGCCCTGATCCTCGGCTACATGGCCGCCGAGGTGACCGTCGGCCTCATCGCCAACTCCATGGCGCTGATCGCCGACGCCGCCCACATGCTCACCGACGCCAGCGCGATCATCCTGGCCCTCATCGCCATGCGCATCGCCGCCAGGCCGGCCACCGGCCGCTACACCTTCGGCTACAAGCGCGTCGAGATCCTCTCCGCCCAGATCAACGGGGCCACCCTGCTCCTGCTGGCGGCCTACTTCGTCTACGAGGGCGTCCAGCGCGTCATCGACCCGCCCGACGTCAAGGGCCCGCTCGTGCTGGTCACCGCGCTCGCCGGCGTGGCCGTCAACGCCCTCGCCGCCTGGCTGCTGTCCAGGGCCAACCGGCGCAGCCTCAACATCGAGGGCGCCTTCCAGCATGTCCTCAACGACATGTACGCCTTCATCGCCACCGCGCTCGCCGGCCTCGTCGTCTGGCTCACCGGCTGGGCGCAGGCCGACGCCGTTGCCGCCCTCGTGGTCGCCGCCCTCATGGCGATCGCCGGCTGGGGACTGCTGCGCGACTCGGGCCGGGTCCTGCTGCAGGCGGCGCCCAGCGACCTCGACCCCGACGAGATCGGAGCCGTCCTCGCCGCAGAACCCGAGGTGCTGGAGATCCACGACCTCCACGTGTGGACCGTCACCAGCGGTTATCCGACGCTGTCGGCCCACGTCATCGTCCGCGACGACTGCGGAACCTGCCACGATGTCCGGGGCCGCCTGGCCTCCCTGCTCCACGAGCGGTTCGGCATCGAGCACACCACGCTCCAGGTCGATCATGGAGGAGAGCCCCACTGCTTCGATCCCCACGGACCCCGCCACCTGGGCGGGACACCTCGTGGCTAGTCCGTTACAGTCACACTATGGCGTCCCGTGATCCACGCTGGGTGTTCAAGGACCGCCCGTCGTTCGCGTTGATCATCGGGCTGGTCGTCACCGGCATATGCGCACTCGTCTCGTTCTCCTTCGACGTGATCAACGGCGCGCCCGTGCAGTTCTTCGTCTCGCTCGGACTGGCCCTGGCCCCCGTGCCGATCCTGCTGGCCGCCGTGCTCGGCCTCGACCGCATGGAACCCGAGCCGCGCAGCAACCTCGCCTTCGCCTTCGCGTGGGGCGCCGGAGTCGCGGTCCTGGTCGCGGGCGTCATCAACTCGCTCAACCTGCACTACCTGATGCAGGCCGGCTCGCTCGAACTGCCCGACGCCCGCAACATCGCCGCCACCTTCGGCGCGCCCGTCGTCGAGGAGACGATGAAGGGGCTCGTCCTGCTCGGGCTGCTGCGCTTCCGCCGCGCGGAGCTCGACGGGCCCACCGACGGCATCATCTACGCCTCCATGGTCGGGCTCGGCTTCGCCATGAGCGAGAACGTCAGCTACTACATCGCCGCGCTCAACTCCGACAAGGGCGCCCAGACGCTCGCGGTCACCGTCGTGCTGCGCGGCATCCTGTCGCCGTTCGCCCACCCGCTGTTCACCTCGATGATCGGCGTGGCGGTCGCCTACGCCGCCCAGCGCAACGGCCCGGAGCGGGTGGTCATGATCCTCGCGGGCTGGGTGGGCGCCATGCTCCTGCACGGCCTCTGGAACGGCCTGGCCTCCTACGGCGGCGCCCTCGGCCTCGCCGTCGCCTACGGGATCCTGCTGGTGGTGCTGTTCGTGCTGATGGGCGTCGTCTGGCGCGACCGGCGGCGCATCGTCGGCCTCCTGCAGCGTTACCTGCCGCCCTACCAGCCGACCAAGCTGGTCAACACGGCCGACATCTACATGTTGTCGGCCCTGTCGCGGCGCCGCCAGGCCCGGCAGTGGGCGCAGGCGCACGGCGGGAAGAAGGGGCTGCGGGCGATGAGCGACTACCAGCTGGCGGCCACGGAGCTGGGGCTGCTGCACGAGCGGGCCGAGAGACACATGATCGACGACCAGACGTTCCACGAGGAGCAGCGGGCGTTGCTGGAGTGCATGTCGGTGGCCAGGGAGGGCTTCCCCGTGCCGCAGCAGCACGCCTCGTCCATCGCCATGGGCTCCCCGCCGCCCGGCTACGCGCCGGGGGCTCCCAGCTCCTGACTAGGCGGGCCGCGTGAGGATGTGCTCCAGCGACGTCTCCCGGGGGCCCGGGAACACCGGCTCGCTGCCGAGCATCGCGTCGGCCAGTCCCTTGGCGCTGGCGAAGAGCTCGCGCGCCGCGTAGGCGTAGGTCGGCTCCGGCCACCGCCGTGCCGAGTCGTCGCCCACCCCGAACGTCTCCAGCCCCGCCGTACGGCACAACGCCACGGCCCTCGGCAGGTGGAACCGCTGCGTGATCACCGTTACCCGGTCGGCCCCGAACACGCGCCGGGCCCGCAGGCAGGAGTCCCACGTGTCGAAGCCCGCGTAGTCGAGCACGATCCGCCCGGCGGGCACCCCGCGGGCGGTCAGGTAGTCGCGCATGGCCGACGGCTCGTCGTAGCCCACCCGGCTGTTGTCGCCCGACACCAGCACGGCCCTGAGCTTGCCCGCGTGGTAGAGCTCGGCGGTGATGTCGAGCCGGCGGGCCAGCATCGACGACGGCCGCCCGCTGTAGAGCCCGGCTCCCAGCACGAGCGCGGTGGGGGAGTACGGCACGCGCTCCGTCCAGCCGTCACCTTCGGCGAGGGCCCGGTGGCCGTCGCTGTGCAGCCAGGCCCAGGTCAGCGGGGCGACGGCGAGGAGGCTGGCGATCGCCGCGACCTGGAAGAGCACACGTCTGACTTTTCGTGACAAGTCACACCTTCACGCCGGTGGGGGAGTGGCCGACCTTTCGCCACCAACACTGACATAAGTCCCCGCTTCCGGGGCGTCGTCCGTGGGGGAGGGGAGGCGGGTCCGCATCGACGTGACGAGCCTCAGCGTGAAGATCCACACCAGCGTGGAGCCGAACACGTGCAGCCCCACCAGCAGTGCCGGCACCCCCATGAAGTACTGCAGGTATCCGATGAACCCCTGCGACAGCTCCACCACCAGCAGCGCCACCGCCGCCCGCCGGGCCGCCCGGGGCGCGTCGGTCACGTGCAGCGCGAACAGCAGCGCGAAGCTCAGCCCGATCACGACGTAGACGATGTCGGCGTGCAGCCGCGCCACGGTCTCGATGTCGAACGGGAAGCGCGAGGCCAGCGAGTCGCCCGAGTGCGGCCCGGTGCCGGTGACCACCACGCCGGCCACGAGCAGCACCGCCACCGCGGCGATCAGCACGTACCCCAGGCGCAGGATGTCGCGGTGCACCAGCCGCTCCGCGGGCCCGTCGCTCTCCTTGGCGCGTGCGTACAGCACCCAGGCGCCGGCCGTCATCGCGATCGACAGCAGGAAGTGCACGCTCACCGTGACCGGGTTGAGCAGGGTGTGCACCACCAGCCCGCCCCAGAGTCCCTGCACCGCGCACCCGATCGGCTGCAGCCACGCCAGCTTCACCAGGCCGGGCCTGCGCGGCCGCTGCCGCATGGCCACCAGCAGGCACCCCAGCGCCACGGCGAGCACCAGGAACGTCAGCAGCCGGTTGCCGAACTCGATGGCCGTGTTGACCATGGAGATCTCGGCGTGCGGCGCCGGGAGGTAGCTGTCGGGCGTGCACTTGGGCCAGGTCGGGCAGCCCAGCCCCGATCCGGTCACGCGGACGGCCGCGCCCGTGACGGTGATGAGCGAGTTGACGACCACGGCGGCCAGCGCCCAGGCGGGCATCGTTCGTGGCTGCAGGAATTTCACTTTCCCGATGGTAGGTGTCCCTGGCACCGGTCTGGAGTTTAGGGTGGGGCCCATGCACGGGGAATCCTTGTTATCACGGCCTCCGGGGCTGGTATTCACGGGCGTGGTCGGCGCGTGCGCGGCGCTGACCCTCTACGGCGCGAGTGTTCCCGGAGGGATTCCGGGAGCGCAGAACACCGCCGGCTTCCTTACTTTCGTCCTCGCCGTCACGTGGCTCGTCCGCATGGCGGGCAGCCGTCACTCGCCCTCCCGCAATCTGCCCGGTCGCATGGTGATCCCGCTGATCGCGGTGGTCACGATGGGGCTGATGCTGGCCGACGCGCCGCTGAAGACGCGTCTGCTCCTCTCGGAGACCGCGCTGCGTCAGCAGGCCGTCGAGATGGCGGGCAAGCTCTTCGTCGACAACACCCGCGAGCGGGTCGGGCTCTTCAACATCTCCAAGACCGTGCCGATCGACGACGGCGTCCTGCTCAGGACCCGCAACGGCGACCACGTCGACCACGGCTTCGCCTGGATGCCCGACGGCCCGATGGGCTACGGCCGGGGCTACGACAACGAGGGTTACGAGCACCTCATCGGCGACTGGTACGTCTGGACGAAATACTGACGGTGTGATCGACGTCTTCCTGGGTCCTGGCGATCTGGCCAGGATCCGATTCGGCCGTTCCCCGATGCAGGAACTGGTCGGCAGTCTCCACCTGCTCGGCGACCCGTCCCGCCAGGCGACCTTCCGCCCCTGGCTGGCCGGGGTGCGCGGCAGGGTGCCCGCCCTGCGGCTGCTGCCGTCCCTGGTGGGCGGCCCGCACTGGGCGGCCGACTTCCTGACGCCGCCGCCGCGGCACCTGGCCTCGGAGTTCGCCGAGGAACTGGAGAGGGTCAGGGCCGCCGATCCGGGCCTGGTGAGGGCCTCGATCGAGGAGATGCACGAGCGGGTCCCCGAGCCGCTGGCCGGGCTGTACGACGATCCGGAGCGCGAGCTCGGCGCGGTGGCCGACGAGCTCGGCGCCTACTGGCGGGCCGCGGTGGAACCCGTGTGGCCGCGCCTGCGGGCGGTGGCCGACGCCGACCTGGGCCACCGCGCCCAGGCGCTGACGACGGGCGGCCTGGCCAAGCTGCTGGCCGACCTGGACCCCCGCATCGAGCACACCCCCGACGGCATGCGCCTCGACACACCCAGCTGGCACGGCGAGCACGTGCTCAACGGCTCCGGCCTGGTGCTCGTCCCGTGCGTGTTCAACTGGCCCCGGCTGGTCATGATGTTCGACGAGCCGCGCCAGTCGATGTTCTCCTACGCCCCGCGCGGCATCGCGAACGTGTGGAACGACCCGCAGGACATGCGCGGAGAACCGCTGGGCGAGCTCATCGGCCGCAGCCGCGCCAGCCTGCTGTCGCATCTGGAGCTGCCGCTGTCGACCACACAGCTGGCCGCCTACCTGGGGCTGACCCCCGCGGCGGTGAGCCAGCACCTGTCGGTGCTGCGCCGTACGAGCCTGGTGACTTCGCGCCGTGACGGCCGCGCGGTGCTCTACCAGCGCACCTCGCTGGCGACCGAGCTGCTCAACCAGGCCGGATAGACGGGGTTGCGCCCGACGACGTCGGCGTAGGCGCGGGCCGCGGGCCCGGCGATCTCGCCGCCGACCGGCCCTTCGCGGCGCCAGGCCAGCAGGTGCCGGTACCACAGCGGGTCGCCCGCGATGGGACGTACCGCCAGTCCGGGCTGCTGGCGGAAGGTCGCCTGGCACAGGCTCACGCCCTCGCCGGCCAGCAGCAGGTCGATCAGCACCGGCCCCTCCACCTCGTGCAGGACCCTGATCGTGAGCCCGGCGGCGTGGAAGACGGTCGACCAGTACTCCCGCACCCTGTCGTCGTCGGGCGGCGGCACCACCCAGTCCTCCTCCGCCAGCTGCCTGAGCGTCACCTCGTGCTGGGCGGCCAGCCGGTGGCCCTCCGGCATGATCGCGAACACCGGCTGGGTGGCGACGGGATGCAGCACCACGCCGGGCCGCGCCGCCAGTTCGAACGACGGGCAGTCGCCCACCACCGCCAGGTCCAGGTGGCCGCTGTCGACGAGCTCGACCAGCCGCGTCGAGGCGCCCCGGGTGATCGTCGTGACGCGCGAGCCGGGGTGCAGTTCGCGCAGGGCCGCGATCAGGCCGGGCAGCAGCGGGGCGTTGACGGAGCCGACGCGGATCGTGTGCGGGCGTCCCGGCGCGCGCAGCCCCTGCGTCAGGTCGTCGATGGCGGGCAGGACGGCCCGGGCCCGCGTCAGCACCAGCTCGCCGAAGGCGGTCGGGACCGCGCCGCCGGAGGTGCGCTCGAACAGCCGCCCGCCCAGCATGGTCTCGATGCGCCGCAACTGCGCGGTGAGGCCGGGCTGCGACAGGCGCAGCGCCTTGGCCGCCTTGGTCAGGCTGCCGCTCTCGCCGATCGCGCAGATGACCCGCAGATGCCGCACTTCCAGCTCCATAACCCAACGTTATGAGGAATCGGGAGGTATCTCGCCGGGTGAGGGCCGGTCGAGGATCTGCACGACCCATAACGATGTGTGCTATTTCACTGGAAGCAGGGTGGTAGGACGCGGTCGTCACCGATTGGGGTAGTTATCTGCAGTGTGTCCGGAGATTCGATGATGCGAGACGGATACGCGTCGTATAAGGTGTGACATATTACTGAGGAGGGAGTGGCCTTGGCCGATGTGATCGTCGTCGGCGCCGGAGTCGTGGGCGCGGCCTGCGCCTACTACGCCGCGCGCGCCGGACTCGACGTCACCGTCCTGGACCGGGGCCCGGTCGCCGGGGGCACGACCGGAGCGGGAGAAGGCAACATCCTCGTCTCCGACAAGGAACCCGGCCCCGAGCTCGACCTGGCGGTGTTGTCGAACCGGCTCTGGCGCGAGCTCGCCGAGGGCGTCGACTTCGAGTTCGAGGCCAAGGGCGGCCTCGTGGTCGCCGAGACCCCCGCCGTCCTGGAGCAGCTCACCGCCCTGGCGGTCAAGCAGGGCGTCGAGCACACGCTCGCCGACGACCTGGCCGCCTACGAGCCGCACCTGGCGCAGGGCCTGGCCGGAGGCGTCTTCTACCCGCAGGACGCCCAGGTCCAGCCGATGCTGGCCGCCGCCAGGCTCATCAGGGCCGCCCAGGACCGCTACGGCCACCAGAAGGTACGGCTGCGCACCGGCGTCACCGTCACCGGCTTCCTGCGCTCCGGCGGCCGCGTCACCGGCGTGCGCACCTCCGAGGGCGACCTGCTCGCCGCTGCCGTCGTCAACGCCGCCGGCACCTGGGGCGGCGAGGTGGCCGGGCTCGCCGGCGTGCACCTGCCCGTCCTGCCCCGCCGCGGCTTCATCCTCGTCACCGAGCCCCTGCGCACCCCGCTCGTGCGCCACAAGGTCTACACCGCCGCCTACGTCACCAACGTGGCCAGCGACAACGAGGGCCTGGAGACCTCGGCCGTCGTCGAGGGCACCCCGTCGGGCACCGTCCTCATCGGCGCCTCCCGCGAGCGTGTCGGCTTCGACCGCACGATCTCGCTGCCGGTGCTCCAGCGGCTGGCCGCCCAGGCCGTCGCGCTCTTCCCGGTCCTGCGCGACGTGCGGGCGATCCGCACCTACTGCGGCTTCCGCCCGTACTGCCCCGACCACCTGCCCGTCATCGGCGCCGACCCCCGGATGCCCGGCCTCTACCACGCCTGCGGCCACGAGGGCGCGGGCATCGGCCTGGCCCCGGCCACCGGCCACCTGCTCGCCCAGCTCCTGTCGGGCCAGTCGCCCTCGCTCGACCTCGGAGCCTTCAGACCGGATCGTTTCCCCGCGGAGGCGCACTCATGAAAGACCTGGTCGGGGCACGCCCCGAACCCGCCTTCGAGATCACCGTGGACGGGCGGCCGGTCTCCGCGCTGCCTGGACAGACCGTCGGGGCCGCTCTGCACGCCGCCGGGATCCGGTCGTGGCGAACGACCAGATTCGGCGGGCGGCCCCGCGGTCTGTTCTGCGGCATCGGCGTCTGCTTCGACTGCTTGGTGAGCGTTAACGGCAGCCCTGAGCAGCGCGCCTGCCTGCTCGTCGCGCACCCGGGCGACGAGGTGGTCACCTCATGAGCGAGCGTCAGGGGGTTGGGCGCGCCTACGACCTCGTCGTGGTCGGCGGCGGCCCCGCGGGCGTCGCAGGAGCGCTGACCGCCGCCCAGGCCGGGCTGCGGGTCGCGCTGCTCGACTCGGGCGCGCGGCTCGGCGGCCAGTACTTCCGCCACCTGCCCGCCTCCTTCCACGCCTCCCGCGAGGGCGCCCTGCACCACGGCCTCGACCGTTTCGTACGGCAGAGCGCCACGCTGGAGCGGCTGGCGGACCTCCGGCTCGGTCACCAGGTCTGGGCGGTGACCAGGGAGGAGGAGCTCCTCGCCGTCCACGCCGTCATGACCACCGGCGGGCCCCACGGGCACCCGGTCGAGCTGCCCGTCGTGTTCCGCGCACGCGCCCTGCTCATCGCCACCGGCGCCCACGACCGGCCGCTGCCCTTCCCCGGCTGGGACCTGCCCGGCGTGCTCACGGCGGGCGGCGCCCAGGCCCTGCTCAAGGGCAACCTCGTCGCCGCCGGCCGCCGCGTGGTGGTGGCGGGCACGGGACCGTTCCTGCTGCCGGTCGCCACCGGCCTGGCCCGCTCAGGCACCCGCGTGGTCGAGGTGCTGGAGGCCAACGGCGGGCTCGGGCTGGCCAGGCATCCCTGGCTCGCCCTGTCCAAGGCGGGTGAGGCCGCCGGGTACGCGGCCACGCTGGCACGGCACCGCGTGCCGTACCGGGCCCGTCACGCGGTCGTCGCGGCGCACGGCGAGCGGGAGCTCACCCACGTGACCGTCGCCCGGCTCGACCGCGACTGGCGGGTGCGGGCGACCCGCACCGTCGAGTGCGACACGCTGGCCGTCGGCTACGGGTTCGTGCCGCAGATCGACCTGGCCACCCAGCTCGGCTGCGACACCGGCCACGACCTCGACGGCAGCCCGATCGTCACCGTCGACGCCTCGCAGCGCACCACGGTGCCGGGCGTCTACGCGGCCGGCGAGCCCACGGGGGTGGGCGGGGCGGTGTTGTCGGAGCTGGAGGGACGCATCGCCGGTCTGGCCATCGCGGCCGAGCTCGGAGCGGCCTCGTTGACCGAGCCCGGAGCCCTCCCGTCGGCCGAGCCCGGAGCCGCCCCGTCCGGTGAGCCGCCTGCCGTACCCGGCCTCCTGCTGCGCCGCCGCACCCGCCTCAGAGCCTTCGCGCGCGCCCTCCAGCAGGCCTACCCCGTCCAGGACGGCTGGCAGAGCTGGCTGGCCGACGACACCCTGGTCTGCCGCTGCGAAGAGGTCACCCTCGGCGCGATCCGCGAAGCCCAGCGCCTGGGCGCCACCGACGCCCGCTCGATCAAGCTGCTGGCCCGGCCCGGAATGGGCTGGTGCCAGGGCAGGATGTGCGGCCACGCCGTCGCCTGCCTGGCCGGGCAGGCCCCCCAGCCGCCCCGCCGCCCCCTTGCCCAGCCGATCACCCTCGGCGCACTAGAGAGGATTTCCGATGACAAGCCGCACTAAGCCCTGGCACGGCATCATGGTCGCCACCGCGCTGCCCCTGCGCGACGACCTGTCCGTCGACTACGACGCGTATGCCGAGCACTGCCGGTGGCTGGTCGACAACGGCTGCGACGGCGTGGTTCCCAACGGCTCGCTCGGCGAATACCAGACGCTGACCGCCGAGGAGCGCGCCAAGGTCGTCGAGACCGCCGTGGCCGCCGTCGGCGGTCGCAACGTGATGCCGGGTGTGGCGGCCTACGGCTCGGCCGAGTCGCGCCGCTGGGCCGAGCAGGCCGCCGAGGCGGGCTGCGGCTCGGTCCTGCTGCTGCCGCCCAACTCCTACCGCGCCGACGAGCGCATCGTGGTCGAGCACTACCGCGAGGCGGCCAGGGCGGGCGTGCCCGTCGTCGCCTACAACAACCCCATCGACACCAAGGTCGACCTCACCCCCTCCCTGCTGGCCAAGCTGTTCGACGAGGGCCTGATCGTGGCGGTGAAGGAGTTCAGCGGCGACGTGCGCCGCGCCTACGAGCTCAACGAGCTCGCCCCCGGCCTGGACCTGCTCGTCGGCTCCGACGACGTGCTCCTGGAGCTGGGCATCGCCGGGGCGGTCGGCTGGATCGCGGGCTACCCGAACGCGCTGCCGGCCTCCAACGTCGCGCTCTACCGTGCGGCCGTCGCCGGCGACCTGGAGACGGCGCTGCCGCTCTACCGCAAGCTGCACGAGCTGCTGCGCTGGGACTCCAAGACCGAGTTCGTCCAGGCGATCAAGCTGTCCATGGACGTCGCCGGCCGTCACGGCGGGCCGTGCCGCGCCCCGCGCCTGCCGCTCGTGCCAGAGCAGGAGGCCTCCATCCGCGCGGCCACCGAGAAGGTGCTGGCGGAGGGCCTGCGATGAGGACCAGACGGGTCTTTCACGCGGTCGACTCGCACACCGAGGGCATGCCCACGCGGGTGATCGTGGGCGGGGTGGGAACGATCCCCGGCGCGTCGATGGCCGAACGGCGCATCCACTTCCGCGACAACTTCGACCACATCAAGCAGCTGCTGATGAACGAGCCGCGCGGCCACGCCGCGATGAGCGGCGCCATCCTGCAGCCGCCCACCCGGCCCGACGCCGACTGGGGCGTGCTGTTCATCGAGGTCTCCGGCTACCTGCCGATGTGCGGCCACGGCACCATCGGCGTGGCGACCGTGCTGGTGGAGACCGGCATGGTCGAGGTCGTCGAGCCCGTCACCACCATCCGCCTGGAGGTGCCCGCCGGCCTCGTCGAGGTCGACGTGGCGGTCCAGGACGGCATGGCGATGAGCGTCACGCTGCGCAACGTGCCCTCCTACTCCGACCGGCTCGACGCGGTCGTGGAGGTGCCCGGATTCGGGGCGATCCCCTACGACCTGGCCTACGGTGGCAACTTCTACGCGATCGTCGACCTCGACGACTACAAGCTGCCCTTCGACCGGGCGGCCAAGAACGAGATCATCGCGGCCGGGCTGGCCACGATGGAGGCGATCAACGCCGCCGACGAGCCGGTCCACGTCGAGGACTCCCGCATCCGCGGCTGCCACCACGTCTACTTCAAGGCGCCCGGCTCCACGGCCCGGCACTCGCGTCACGCGATGGCCATCCACCCGGGCTGGTTCGACCGCTCGCCGTGCGGCACCGGGACCAGCGCGCGCATGGCCCAGCTGCACGCCCGCGGCGAGCTGGGGCTGGAGACGGACTTCGTCAACGAGTCGTTCATCGGCACCCGCTTCATCGGCAGGCTGCTCGGCGAGACCACGGTGGGCGGCACGGTGGGCGAGCGGCCCGCCGTGCTGCCCACCATCACCGGCCGGGCCTGGGTGACCGGCACCGCCCAGTACTTCCTCGACCCGCGCGACCCCTTCCCCGAGGGGTTCATCCTGTGATCAGCACCGTGGACTACCACACGGGAGGAGAGCCGTTCCGCATCGTCACCGGGGGTGTCGGTGAGATCCCTGGCGTCTCCGTCCTGGACCGGCGCACGAACGCCTCCCGGCCGGAGTTCGACCGGGTGCGCCGCCTGCTGTGCCACGAGCCGCGCGGCCACGCCGACATGTACGGCTGCTTCCTGGTGCCGCCGGACTCGCCCGACGCCCTGCTCGGCGTGCTGTTCTGGCACAAGGACGGCTACTCCACCGCCTGCGGCCACGGCACGATCGCCCTCGGCGTGCACGCCGTCCAGGAGGGTTTGGTCGAGGCCGACCCCGACGGCCTGACCGACGTGGTCGTCGACGTGCCCTCCGGGCGCGTCACCGCCCGCGTGCGCTGCTCGGGCGGGCGCGTCGAGTCGGTCACCTTCCGCAGCGTGCCCTCGTTCGTCCTGGCCAGGTCCGTGAAGGCGGCGGGTGCCGAGGTCGACCTGTCGTACGGCGGAGCCATCTACGCCTCGCTGCCCGCCTCGTCGGCCGGGCTGTCGGTGACCCCGTCGGACCTGCCGGAACTGATCGCCGCGGCCCGCCGGATCAAGGCCGACCTGGCCGGGCATCCCGCGACCGAGCACCCGCACGACCCCCGCCTCTCCGGCGTCTACGGGGTGATCTTCTACGACGAGCTGGGCCCGGCGCGCCAGCGCAACGTCACCGTCTTCGCCGACGGCGAGGTCGACCGCTCACCGTGCGGCTCGGGTACGGCGGCGCGGCTGGCGGTGCTGCACGAGGACGGTTTCACCGGCACGCTGACGCACGAGAGCATCGTGGGGAGCGTCCTTTCCGGGCGAATCGCCGACATCACTCCAGAGGGCGTCATACCGGAGATCGAAGGCATGGCCTACCGTACCGGTAGGCATCTGTTCGAGCTGGACCCCGCCGATCCGATCGGCACCGGGTTCACTCTGCGATGACTCCGGCTCCGGCCGGGGCGAAGCACCGCGCCCTTCGCCCCGGCCGGTCTGGACCCCGCCCGTTCTGGAGACGCATCGATGGAGCAGCGCGCCGCATGAACTATCTCGACGCCGCCGCACTCACCAGGCTCGTGCCGCCCGCGCGTGCCGTACAGGTGCTCGAAGAGGCACTGAAGGCCGGGCTCGACCCCGAGGCCACCCCGCCGCGCGCCCACGCCGACCTTCCGGCCGGGCAGCTGCTCATGATGCCCGCGGGCGGCGGACGCTACGCCGGGGTGAAGGTGGTCAGCGTCGCACCCGACAACCCGCGCCGCGGGCTGCCACGCGTGCAGGGCACCTACCTGCTGTTCGACGGCGACACCCTCGCGCCGCTGGCGGCCATCGACGGCATCGCGCTCACCTCGCTGCGCACGCCCGCCGTCTCCGCGCTCGCCGTGCGCCACCTGGCCGCGCCCGACGCGCGCCGCCTCGTGGTGTTCGGCACGGGGCCGCAGGCGTGGGGCCACGTCGTCGCCCTGCGCGCCGTCCGGCCCGTCTCGCACGTCACCGTTTTCGGCCGCTCGCCGTCGGGCGTGCAGGCCCTGGCCGCCCGCTGCCGCGCGGCGGGGCTGCAGGTCGAGATCGGGTACGGCACGGCGGCCTCGTCACACGTCACCCAGTGGGCCGCCACCTCACCCACCCCGAGCGCCTCCCGGAGCGTCACCCCGAGCGCCTCCCCGGGCGGCACCTCGACCGGCTCCCCGACCGGCTCCCCGACCGGCTCCCCGGGCGCCACTCCGGGCGGCCCGCCGGGTCCGGCCTTCCCCGGCGGCGCGGCCCCCTCAATCGTTCCCGGTGGCCCTGGCCCCTCGCCCCTCCCCGGCGCGCGCCCCATGCCCCGGCCTGACGCGGTCGTCTGGCCGCCCGCGCGCCCGGCGAGCGCGCCGCCCCCGCAGCCCTCCCCGCCGTCTCCCTCCCCGCCGCAACCCTCCCCGCCTCCGCCCTCGCACGACTCCAAGGGCGTCACCACCACCCAGGCCGTCGCCGAGGCCGACATCATCGCCTGCTGCACGACCGCGAGAAACCCGCTGTTCCCCGGTAAGCTCGCCCGCGACGGCGCCACCGTAGTCGCCGTCGGATCCCACGAGCCCGACGCCCGCGAGGTCGACGACGACCTGGTGGCACGCGCGATCCTCGTCGTCGAGGCGCGGTCGGCCGCACTGGCGGAGGCCGGGGATGTGATCGTCCCTGTCCGGAACGGTACGATCACGACTGGTCATCTCGCCGGGAACCTCGCGGACCTGGTCGCCGGCAAGGTGCCGGTCGGCCCGGGGCCACGCTTGTTCAAGAGCGTGGGCATGGCCTGGGAGGACCTGGTGGTCGCGGCCGCCGCCTACGAGGCGTGGGCGTAGAACGGAAGGATGTGCGGGGATGGCTGCGGAGGGTCGACTGGACCTGCCGGTGGTCGGGGAACGGCAGAGCCTGCGCGAGCAGGTGGCCAACGCCCTGCGCGCGGCGCTCATCACCGGCGAGATGCGTCCAGGGGTGGTGTACTCCGCGCCCGTGCTGGCCGGCCAGTTCGGCGTGTCCGCCACCCCGGTGCGCGAGGCCATGCTCGACCTGGCCAAGGAGGGCCTCGTCGAGGCGGTGCGCAACAAGGGCTTCCGTGTCACCGAGCTGTCGGAGCGCGACCTCGACGAGCTCACCGAGATCCGCGAGCTGATCGAGGTGCCCACCGTCGCCCGGCTGGCGACCTCGGCCGACCTCGATCGCCTGGAGCGGCTGCGCCCGATCGCCGAGGAGATCGTCTCGGCGGCCGAAGGGGGCGATCTGCTCGGGTATGTCGACGCCGACCTGCGCTTTCACGTGGAACTGCTCTCGCTGGGCGGCAACGGTCACCTGGTCGAGGTGGTGCGCGACCTGCGCAGCCGGGCGCGGCTCTACGGCCTGTCCGAACTGGCGAGCCGGGGCACGCTCGTCGACTCCGCGCGCGAGCACCTGGAGCTGCTCGACCGGCTGATCAGCCGTGATTCCGAGGCGTCGGGCCAGATGATGGCCCAGCACATCGGCAAGGTGCGCGGCATCTGGGCCAGCCCCCAGGAATAGTGCCCGCTATTGGGCCTTGTGTCCGTTTTGTGATAATCTCAAGGAGAAAGAGATCGGCTCCGCTGCGCGCGGGCTTGTGAAAACTTTCACGATCTTGCGCGAGGATTCCGGAGGGAATCATGACCACGCAGATCGTCGAACGCCCGCACGGCCGCCACGCCGCGCCGTACCGCCCAGAAGACGACCACCCCGCGACTCCCGCTCCCACCGGCCGTACCGGCTGGGCCCCGCGCGTGTGGGCGGTGACCAGGATCGCCCTGGGCTTCATCTTCCTGTGGGCCTTCCTCGACAAGACCTTCGGCCTCGGATTCTCGACCCCGGCGCAGAACGCGTGGATCAATGGGGGCAACCCCACCGCCGGCTACCTCGGCGGCGTGGAGGGGCCCTTCAGCGGCATGTTCCACGCCATGGCCGGCAACCCGGTCGTCAACGTCCTGTTCATGGCGGGGCTGCTCGGCGTCGGGCTGGCCCTGATCCTCGGGATCGGCATGCGCGTGGCCGCCGTGGCGGGGGCGCTCATGATGGTCTTCATGTGGATGGCGTCGCTGCCCATGACCAGCAACCCGGTGATCGACGACCACCTCATCTACGCGCTGGTGCTCGTCGGGCTCGCCGCCGCGAAGGCGGGCGACACCTACGGCCTGGGCCGCGCCTGGGGCCGCACCGCCCTGGTCCGCAACCAGCCCTGGCTCCACTGACCGGCCCGGCCGCACAGACAGCGGCCGCACAGACAGCGGCCGCGCAGACAGCGGCCGCGCAGACAGCGGCCGCGCAGACAGCGGCCGCGCAGACAGCGGCCGCGCAGACAGCGGCCGCGCAGACAGCGGCCGCGCAGAC